>DATFHN010000037.1:0-92354 GCA_035248365.1 Pseudonocardiaceae bacterium
CATCACCTTCGACGTCACCACCACCGGATGGACCCTGCTCGGCGACGCCCCCGCCCTGGAACGCGCCATCCTCAACCTGCTGGACAACGCGGTCAAATTCAGCCCACCCGGCGGCCACGTCCGCGTCACCCTCCGCCCCCTGGGCGATGGCACCGCCGTCATCGAAGTCGCCGACACCGGCCCCGGCATCACCGAGGCGGATTTGCCGCACGTGTTCGAACGGTTCTACCGCTCCGCCGACGCCCGCCAACTCCCCGGCTCCGGCCTGGGCCTGTCCATCGTCTGGCAAGCCGCCCAACGCCACGGCGGCATGGCCTACGCCGCCCACGCCCCCGAAGGCGGCGCGCTGATGACCCTGCGCCTCCCCGGCCGCCCCAGCGACACCAACTAACCCAGCGCCGCCGGGACTCAACCGGTCAGTTCCTGGTGCAGTGATAGCTCGACGCCGTAGTCGGGTCGCCGCCGGTGTAGCGGGAGACCTTCGGGTAGGCGCACAGGTCACGGGTCGACGTGCCCAAGGCGGCGGGCAACGTCGCCGGGGCCTTCCCGTGCTCGACCCAGGTGGTCAACGCGCCGAGCGGATCCGTCGGGACCGGGCCGGTCGCGTTCGACCCGCAGTGGCCGACACCGGGGTCGAGGAACAACCGGTAGAAGTTGTTCACCCGGTTGGGGCCGCCCATCAGCGCGTCCACCTCGTGCCGGTAGCCCAGCGAGCCATCCGGCGGGATCGCCTGGTCCTCGTTGCCGATCACGGTGAGCAGCTTGCCGCCGTCGTCGCGGAACCCGGTCAGGTTCGGGTTCGACGTGCCGATGATGCCGTCGTACTCGCGCACCGACTGGCGGAACAGGTCGGCGAACTGGCCATAGGTGATCGTGGACGTGTCGAAGCCGGGCTGCTTCTCCAGGAACGTCTGCACCCAGCCGACCGGAACCGCGAACCCGGGCGCGGCATCAGCGGTAGTACTCGCCAGCAAGCTGAAATCGGCGCCCTTCGGCAACCCCGGCCACAACCTGTGCCCGGCAGAATCGGTCGGCCCGTTCCAGATCTCGCGCACCACCTCGGCGTCCGCCGCGCTGATCGTGAGGTTCTTGCCGTCGCAGGGAATCGTCCTGCCGATCAACGACCTCGGGTCGAACCGGCACGCGTCCGGGTTGTCGATGACCCCGTTGACCGCACCGTCGTTGGCATCGCAGGCGTCGATCGCGGCCTGCCGGAACGCGGCGAACTCACAGTTGCTCGGGAAGTCGTGCTGCTGGTACATCACCGTCTGCGGCCACAGCGTGGCCACCTCGAACTGGGTCCACTCGATCGCGGGTGAGTTGGCCAGGATCCCGTTGAAGTCGCCCGGATAGTCCTGTGCCTCGGCATAACCCTGGCGACCGCCGGTCGAGCAGCCGTTCCAGTACGAGTAGGCGGCCATCCGGTGGTAGAACGCCTGCGTCACTTCCTTGCCGAGCACCGCGGCCTCGTGCACGGACCGGGTGGCGAAGTCGGTGAGCAGCGGCTTGTTCACCTTGCCCGGTGCGGTCAGCCCCCAGCTGGTGTCCACATAGGTCAGTGGAACGCCCGCGTCGGTGGTGACCGCGACGTAGCCGTCGTGCACCGCGCCGACCATCGGCGAGCCGAAGTCGCCCGCCGTGTAGGCACTGCCCCCGATCGCCTCCAGCCGACCGGTCCACCCGGTCTCCGGCAGGTCGATCTGGGTGGTCACGTGATCACCGGCGCCCGGGTGGGTCAGCGTGACCGTGACCTGGCAGTACGCGGGCACGTCGGGATAGGTGACCGGCGGGTCGACCGGCGTCTGCGGGAACGACACCGTGCCGCCTGCTTCCGGCACGGCCCGCACCGACTGGACTTGCGCGCCCGGGGGCGCGGCAACCGACAACGAAGCGCACACCGGCGCGTCAGTGGCAGCCGCCGCGGCGAAGCCCGCGAACGGCACCAGCGCCGCGAACGGGATCGCGGCGGCGATCAGGATGGGTAGTCGTCTCATGCGCATAACCTGTCAGACAGGTGCGTATTTAGCCAAGGAAATTAGTAACCACTCAGAGGAGTTACTGAGCGAGAACTGAGTGAACACCTAGCGCACCCGAGCCCACCCCCCAATCAACTCCGGCGGCCACAACACCGCGTCGACCTGGGCAAGTTCCGCACTGATCCGCTCAGCCAGCGTGTCGATCCCGACCTCTTCCCGCGTCGCCACCCCGGTCGCTTCGATCAGCGGCAACAGACTGCGCACCGTCCCGGCGACAAAACGCGGAACCGCGGAGTCCGCGGTACCGGCCGGAATCTCGGCGGCCACACCAATGTCGGCAAAACCCGCGGCGCGCAGAACCCGGTAAAGCCGCTGCCCTGTCGCCGGATCGCCGCCGCGCGACCGTAGCGAGTCGACGACCCAGCGGTACGCCTGCGCGACCAGCGGCGTCTCCGGCTCGGACCCGGAATGCTTCGGGCTCAGGTCCTGAAAAGTCACTACCCCACCGGGCCGCACCAGCCTGCTCAGCGCGCGCACGGTGCCGGCGGAATCGGCGAGGTGCACCAGGATCAACCGCCCGATCAGCGCGTCCACCGGCTCGGCCGGGATCAGGTCCGGCACCGTCGCCTGCTGGAACGACACGTTGGCCAGCCCGGCCTCACGCGCCCGGACGCGCGCCAACTCCAGCACGTCCGCGTCCATGTCCACACCGATCACCGCACCGCCCGGCCCGACCAGCCGCGCCGCGATCATGGTCAGATCGCCCGCACCGCACCCGATGTCGAGCACGCGCAGGCCAGGGCGGATCCCGGCCAGCACCAGCAGATGCTCGCTGTGCGAAGCGTAGATCTCGGCCTGCAACCGCAACCGCTCGATCTCGCTCGCGGCCCGCCCCAGCACATACCCATCAGATCCAGTCATACCGCCCATCTTGGCAGCAAAAACAGGACCTAGTGGTAGATCTTGACCCAGTCGACATGCACCATCACGTCGTCCGGCGTGCCGGAGTTGGGTGCCACGATCCAGGTCGAACCGCCGAACGGCCCCGGCTCCTGCTGGATCACCAGATGCATCGGCGTGCTCGGAATCGTCGGATGCTGCGTGCTCTTCCTGGTGTCGTAGACCACGGTCGAGTCGACCATGATGGACACATAGGCCGGTTCCCAGTCCACTGTGTACGTATGCCACCGGGTGAAGTCGCCGAGCAGCTTGCCGCTGTCCCGGTTGCCGGGCGCGGTGTCGCCCCAGTGGAGGGACGCGAGCGCGGTGTCGCGCGTCGGTTGCACGCTTTCCACCAGGTCGATTTCGCCGTCGTGCGGCCAGTTGTTGGACTGCGGCCAGAGCAGGATGGCCGGGCCGTAGCCCGCGCCCGGATCGAACTTCGCGCGAACCACCCACTGCCCGTAAGTCTGGTTTCCGGCGCCAAGCGACCAAGCCAGCGCACCGGAATAGTTGGCGGCACCGCTCGGATCCTTGCCATGGCTGTGAATTCTCAACTCACCATCGCCGACACTGAGTTCCTTCGGGTTCCAATGCGACACGCCATTGGACGACGCTTCGTCATAGGGCACCCAGTTCGCGTCGTTCAGAACGCTGCCATTGAAGTCGTCTTCAGCGACAAGCTGCCGCACGGTCTGCGCCTGACCAGGTGCGGCGCCGACAGCGGCCAGAAGCAACGCGCCAGCCAGAGCGCCCGCCGCAAGAATCCCATTCCGTGGATGCACAGCGTAACCGTAGCGTCGCGGTGTGAAGTTCGCAGTACGCAGATGATGTTGACTGATTCACAGCCGCCATTCAGTCCTATCTGGACAGGCCAAGGAAACTCTCCCGCAGGCTCCCGGCCACCTGGTCCAGACAACCCTCAAAAGCCTCAACCCCGCCCCCGGCAACCCACCGCGCGAAGGCATTCTGAAACGCGACCGACGCGACCTCAGCCAGCAGTTTCGCCTCATCCCCGGCAACCCCGCGATCGACCAGCGCGGCCCGGATCGCATCGGTGACCGCGGCCGCCTTGGTCCGCTCCCGTTCCTGTAGTTCGGCGCTCGCCTCGATCACCGCCCGCCGCTGCGCGATCCCATCGACCCGCTCGACGAGCAGCGCGACGACCTCGCCCAGCCCAGCAAGAACCGCCGCCAGCGGCGCAGCGCTCTCAGGCGCACCGCGCACGGCATCGGCTACGGCGATCGGCAACTGTTCCGAGCCCGCGAACAGCACCTCACGTTTGTCCGGGAAGTAGCGGAAGAACGAGCGCCGGGTCAGCCCAGCCCGCTCGGCGATCTGCGTGACGGTGACGTTGTCGTACCCGTGCTCGCCGAACAGCTCCAGCGCCGCCTTCCTGAGGCGATCCTCAGCTCCCGGATCCCATCTCGCCATGAATCGATCGTAACAAAGTGACGTCTCACTGTGTCATCAGTGCTAGCCTGGTCTCACGACACACAGTGTCATCACTTCCAAGGAGCCACCCATGGACATCTGGATCCTCGGCGCGACCGGCCGCACCGGCCGCGCCATCGCCGCCAAGCTCACCGCCCAAGGGCTCACCCCGGCCGCCGTGGACCGCGGCCTGCGCGGCGCGACCGCGATCGCCGCCGAGATCACCCGGCACCGACCGGCCGTCGTGATCAACACCATCGGCGACTACGGCGCGACCGCCCAGGCCATCGCCCGCGCCGGCTTCCCCGGCGGCCACTACGTCGACCTGGCCGCCGACCTGATCGCGATCCCCCGGCTGCTCGCCCTGCACGAGGACGCCGTAGCCGCGGGCAGCACGCTGATCACCGGCGCCGGATTCGGCGTGCTCGCCACCGAAGCGGTCGTCGCCGCACTGTGCGAAGGCCGTCCCACCCCGCGCGAAGTCCGCGTCGACGCGCTGGCCTCGGTCGCCATGACCGACGGCATCCTGGGCACCGCCCTCGCCGCCAGCATGATCGACGTCCTGATCACCGGCGGCCGCCGCTACGCGAACGATCGCTTGGTCAAAACCAGGCTCGGCGCAGGCACGCGGCGGATCACGTTGCCGGACGGCGAATCCGTCACGTCCACCCCGATGCCCTCCGGCGAACTGCTCGCCGCCCACGCGGCCAGCGGCGCCCCGTTCGTCACCGCGACGTCCAGCTTCGGCTCGATCACCCCGGCCATGCGCGCAATGCGCCTCCCGCTGACCATCCCGGCACTACGCCGCGCCGCGATCGCTCGCCTGGCCCGTACCCCGGGCAAGGCGGCACCTCAGCCGCGCAGCCACTCGTGGGGCCACGCGATCGTCGACTGGCCGGACGGCACCCGCCGCGAAGGCTGGCTGCGCGCGGGCGAAGGCATGGACTACACCGCCGCCGTGGTCGCCGAAGTCGCCGCCCGGCTGGCCCGAGGCGAAGGCAAACCCGGCGCCTACACGCCCGCCGCCGCCTTCGGCCCCGACCTGGCCACCGTCGACGACGCCGAATTCATCCTCAACTAACCGCCACCAAAACCCAACGCAACCGTCACCGTCTACCGACCGGAATCTCGCCGACCGCGGCATAAATCCGCGCGTCCGAAGGAGATTCCAGCGTCGGCTCACCACCATCCGGACGCCACTCCGGCGTCCACACCAGCCCTGGCTCGACCAGTTCGGTCCCGGCCAGCAACGCCCCGATCTCCGCCCGCGTCCGCGCCACCACCGGTGTCGTCGTGCGCCGGTAGAGCGTCGCGGCCTCGCGCGCCTGGACGAGCCCGTTGTCACTGAAATGCGAAATCGCCAGATACCCACCACCAATCAACGCCCGCAGATATCCCGACACGATCTCGGCCGGACGATCGTCGTCCGGAATGAAATGAAAGATCGCCACCATCAACAATCCCACCGGCCGCCCGAAGTCAAGCAACCGCCGAGTCTCCGCATTCCCGACAACCCCAGGAACATCACGCAGATCGGCGTTGATCATGACAGCGCGATCGTTGCCTGCCAACAGTTCCCGGGCATGATGCACCGCGACCGGCTCGTTGTCGACATACACCACCCGCGCCTCCGGATTGGCAGTCTGCGCGATCTCGTGCACATTGCCAACCGAGGGAATACCGGAACCAAGATCGAGAAACTGATCGATCCCCTGCTCGGTCATGAACCGTACCGCACGCCCGAGAAAGGCGCGGTTCAGCCGGGCGGGCGCGGTCGTGGCGCCACCGACCGCCAGCATCTGGTCGGCGGCCTCCCGGTCGACCGCGAAATTCGTGCTCCCACCCAACATGTAGTCGTACATCCGGGCCGCGTTCGGCCGTTCCGTCATCAGCTACCCAATCGGAAGACTTGCGCCGCAGTACCGTTGCAATCATAGATCTGCAGCCGATCACCGGCGGTCCGCGCGTCGTTCGGGTCGTCGAGGCAACGGCCGGAGGCCGGGTTGAGCAGCGATCCGTTGGCCTGGCTCACCCACACCTGCGAACCGGTCCCGTTGCAGTCCCACAGCTGCACCGGCGTGCCGTTGGCCGTCCCGCCATTGGTGACGTCGAGGCATTTGCTCAGCGCATGCAGGGTCTGATCACCCGGCGCCGACCACCGCTGCGCGTCAGACCCGTTGCAGCCGTACAACTGCACCCCACTCCCCGAAGCCGGACTGGCACCGGCGACGTCAACGCACAACCCACCCGGCCCACTCACCTGATTCGGCGGAAACCGCCACACCTGATCGGCGGCCCCGCTACACGCCGCCATCCCATTCGCGGAAAGACAACTCCCTGTCCCCACATTGACCAGCTCGCCGTTGGACCGCAGCGTCCACTGCTGCGTAGCCGCCCCATCGCACGCGGCCAGCGCCGCCTGATCAAGGCACTGACCGGAAATCCGCACCGTCCCACCGCTCGGCGGCGTGACCAGCTGATCAGCGGAATGATCGCAAGCGGCCAGCGAAACACCGGGATTCGCGGTCAGGCACTGCCCACCCGCGCCAAGCACCTCGCCGGCACTCGGATTCCCGCTCGCCGAACCGGCCAGCCGCACCGTGTGCGGCCCGCTCACCGGCAGGCTCCCGGTCGTCACGGTGACCGTGCGCGAGTTCTGGTTGTACGACCAGGCGGTCTCCGGCACCTGCGTGCCATCCACGAACACCGCGGTCGGCGCCACCGAATTCGACAATCGTACGGTGTACGACCGCGCGCTCACCGCACCCGGATACGAGCCAGTCGTGGCGCCAATGGTGAACGTCCGGCTCGCATCCTGCCAGGAGAACGGTGTATTCGTGGCCGCACCGACCGGCCCCTCGCCCGCGTCCTGGTACAGGGTGAAGTCGCCGTCCGCGCCCGCCGCCACGTTCAGCGTGACCTGGTTGAGCGGCTGCTGATCGTTGTCGACGTAGTTCGTCCTGGTCGGCATGATCCCGCCGGACTTGATCAGCACCGGCATCGCGGTCAGCGGATCGGTGATCGTCACCGTGGCCGGTCCGGTGTAGCTGGTGCCGCTGAAGTAGTCGGTCCAGGTACCGGGCGGGATCCACGCGCTCACCGAGCCGTTGCCGTTCGCGTCGTCCGCGGTCGTGATCGGCGCGACCAGCACGTTGTCGCCGTACAGGTACTCCTGCGGGTTGGTGTAGGCAGCGTCCTGGCCCGGATAGTCCAGGTAAAGGGGCCGCGTGATCGGCACACCGGTCGCGTTCGCCTGCTGGGCCAGCGTGTACGTGTAGGGCACCAGCGCCTCGCGCAGCCGCAGGAACTGTTCGGCACTCGCCTGTGCGGCGCCGGTGTAGTTCCACGGCAGCCGGTCGCCGTGGTCGGAGTGCAGTCGCAGCACCGGCTGGAACGCCCCGAGCTGCACCCACCGCGCGTACAGGTCGTCGGGATCGTGGTTGCCGTGGAAGCTGCCGATGTCGTCGCTGACATTGCTGATCCCGGCCGCGGCCTCGTCCGGCGTGAACCGCGCCTCGAACGCGAGCATGTCCCAGGAGGCCGGGGTGTCGCCGGTGAACTGCATGGTGTTGCGCCGCTCCGACCACGGCCCGAGCGCGAAGTTCGAGTGAATCCCGCCCTGCTCGTCTCCACCCAGCCGGGCAAACGAGAACCCACGCAACCCGCGCGCGGCATCATCGTCGGCATAAGCCTGATTGATGAAGTTGTCCGAAGTCACATGATCATCAGAAGCGCCCGAAGCACCGCACCCAGAGCAATAATCCAGCCACCACTCCCGCACACCCTGCTGCTCAAAAGGCTGGTGCAGGTTGAAATAAGCCTTCAACTGCGCCGGATTCGACCAGTCGAAGTCGTAGTTCCCGTCCCCACCCTCCGAAGCCAGCCCACCAGCCTGCGCATTGGCCGTCGCGAACTGCGGATCATTGCCGGCGATGGACGTATGAATGTTCATCGAAACCGACAAACCCTGCTGCTTCGTCCAGTTCAGGAAGCTCTGCGGATCCGGGAACAGCGAAGAATTCCAGTTCCACCCGTTCCACTGCGACGGCGACTTCCAGTCGGTGTCCACCACCAGCCAGTCGATCGGCGTGAACGTCGACCGGAACGTTGGCAGCAGCGTGTTCTCGTAATCCGAAGTGGCATAAGGGTAATACCGCGAATACCACACCCCGTAAGCCGACTGCGGCAGCAGATCGGTCCCACCAGTCAACAGGTTCAGATCCGACAACCCCTGCTTGTAATTCTGCCCATACCCGAAGAAATATCCGTCCTGATACGCCTGTCCATGATGCCCCGGCCGATCGGTGACCGAATGATCGGAATTCAGAACCGGATCCCGGCTGTCATCCAGCAGATACCACCCATCGCGATCAAGAATCCCGGGATGCTCGGGCATCGGCAGCACATCCGGGTTGTCCAGCGACCGGTCCCACCCGCCGAGCACATTCTGCGGTCCCGCGCCGTAACCGGTGGTCAGCAGCGGATCATTGGCGGCCGGATAGGCCGCGCCGGTCGGCGTCACCGCGATGCTGTCCAGGTTGACGTTGCCCGAGACGTTCGCGGTCTGCGTGATCGCGATCGTGTGCGTTCCCGCGCCGAGCGCGACCGGTACCGAAGCGGTCGACCAGGTGTCCCACGACCCGGTCACCGGCAAGCTCAAAGTAGGCCCAGGAGCACCATCGACACTGGTGGCCAACGTCCGCGTCGTCGACTGACCGTCCCCGCCCTGCGCGTTCGCGTAGCGCACGGTCAGCTGGTAGGTCCCGCTCGACGGAATCCCCGACACGTCCTGGCTCAGCCCGGCCCCGGTCGACGTGAACCCGGCCTGGAACCCCGACCCGGTGTAGTTCGAGTGGTCGTACGCGGGCGAAGCCGAGCCCGTCATCAACCCGTCCTCGGCCTGACACACCGTGCCAAACGCGCAATAGGACGCAAACTCCGGCGCAGCGGTGACCGAACCGACCGCGACGGTCGTATTGGCCGAGGTGAACGGCCCGCTCCCCTCGCGATAACGCAAGGTCAGGCTGGCCGTGTGGATCTCCCGGTAGCCACCGGCCACATCGGTCGTGTACGGCGTCGCGGGAAAGTTCCGCGACGGCACGTTGAACGTCGACAAGTCCTGGAACTGGTCGTCCCCCGCGTACTCAAGACGAATCAACGTCGGCGTGAGCACTTCGAACCGCGCATGCCCGTCGACAACGGTCTGCGCGTGCCGCCGATCCGGTGCGGCCGCCGCGCCGCTCCCGGGCAGCACCGCTGCCACCACCGCCAGCGCGGCCACCCCAGCCAGGACTCTCGTTCTCATGTGTCGACCGTCTTCGTTGTCGCATGGACAAATCAGCCCCCGAACGCGGCAATGCGTTGACAGTTGATGTAACACGGCACCGTCGGCCGCCAGGCAGCACGATCGTTCACTGTGAAATTTTCACCGTGAACAGCGCGGCTTGAGTGCGGGCGATGCGCGGTGGATGCTGGGATTCCCGGACAGCGTGGCTCGGCGGAGGTGGCAGGCAGGATGGCGCAATCGCTCGGCGTCGCCGACGCGACCTCGGCCGAACTGGCCACTGCCCTGCGCGACGGACCGTTTCACCTCGCCCTCGACCGTGCGGTGCGCAGCCGCAGGCTCAGCCTGGAAACGTTGCAGCGCAGGCTCGCCGAAGGCGGCGTGCACGTCGGCCTGTCCACGTTGAGCTATTGGCGGCGCGGCCGCAGGCACCCGGAAGGCAAACGTTCGGCCAGGGCCCTGCAACTGCTCGAAGGCATCCTCGACCTGCCCGCCAACTCGCTGCTGGTGCTGGCCAGCGCCAGCGACGAGATGCGCCGCGCGGTCGACGCGATCGGGCTCGACGCCGCGCTCGGCCTCACCCCGGATCGGATGGCCGCGCTGCACGGGATCGATCCGGACGCGAACCTGCGGGTCACGCTGCTCTCCGCGCATTTCGACCTGTTCGTCGACGCGGACCGTGCCGAACGCTCGCTACGGGCGCGATGCCTGGTGAGCAGCAAAGTGGAAGGCGCGGACCGGTTCGTCTGTCTGTACGAGACCAGGGCCGGATCCGAGTGCCGCGGCGTGCTCGGCCGCACCGCATCGTGCCGGGTCGGCCGGATCCGCACCGAGCCCAGCCGCGGCCTGCTCGCCGCCGAGTTGCGGTTCGACCGCCGGTTGCGGCTCGGCGAGCCCTACGCGTTCGACTACGAGATCGACTGCGTCGGTGAGCCCATGCGCACCAACTGTTTCGAATACGGCCTGCGGCTACCGTGTCCGCAGCTGGTCATCCGCGTCCAGTTCGACCCGGCCGCCGTGCCCGTCGCCTGCTACCGCTACCACCGTCCCAACCAGGAGCCCGCCGAGTCCAGCACCGACGAGCTGTCCATCGGCGCGAGCCTCACCGCGCATTCGATAGTCCTCAATGGACAAGTCGGCGTGCACGGCATCCGCTGGGACTGGGACTAACCCGCAGCGTCCAGCGCAGGCCGCAACGGCTCAAGCGCACCCCGCAACAACTCAGGCAACGACCCCGACACCACCACAAAACCCCCACCCCCACCAGGCAACCACTCCCCCAACCCAACCCGCACCGCGGCGGCAACACTCGCCGCAAGCACCCGCGCCGCCCGCTCCCCCATCCCCGGAACGCGCCCAGCGATAGCCCCCGCCAGCGAACTCTCCATCCCTCCAGCAGTCTCCACAAACGCGGCCCGCAAGGCGGAATTCCCGGTAATCAACAGGAGCGCATCACCAGCCCCTTCCCCCGGATCCGTGTACTGCTCAACCACCGCATCCACCACCGCATCAGCCAGCCCCACCCCAGCAGGCCGAGCCGCGACCGCGGCGGCAACCCGAGCCTCCCGCTCCGCGGTGACCGCGGCTACGATCGCCTGCTCCCGACTGGCGAAGTAGTTGTTGTACGTACGCGGCGACACCCCCGCAGCGTCAGCAATCTCATCGACGCGCACGTTGTCCACCCCACGCTCCAAGGCAAGCCGCAGCGCGGCCTCCCGCAACGCCTCCCGAGTGGCCTGCTTCTTCCGCTCACGTAGCCCCACGAGCACATCATGCCACCAAACCTGCGTACACGCAAACTTGCGCGCACGCACTTTTACTGCTTACGCTCAGGCTCATGCGAGCCAACGGCATGACCTACGACACCGGCTTCGTCCGCAACGGCACGATCTCCCGGAAAACCTTTGATCCCACCGTCGTCCAGCGCGAACTGGCCATCATCCGCGACGACCTGCACTGCACCGCCGTGCACATCATCGGCGGCGATCCCGACCGACTCGAACTGGCGGCCCAGTACGCCACCGACCTCGGCCTCGAAGTCTGGTTCTCCCCCTACCCACTCGAACTGACAACCACCGAAATCCTGACCCTCTTCGCCGACTGCGCCGCCCGAGCCGAGCGCCTCCGGCAAACCGGCGCCAACGTCGTCTTCGTCGCAGGCGTCGAACTCACCCTGATGAACCATGGATTCATCCCCGGCAACGACCCCCTGTCCCGCGTGGACACCCTCCTAGCCGACCCGGCCCACCGCGCAGAACACATAGCCCAAGTAAACGAACTCCTCACCACGTTCCTCACCGAAGCGGTAACCACCATCCGCCAACACTTCCACGGCAAACTCACCTACGCCGCCATCCCCTTCGAACGCGTCGACTGGACGATGTTCGACTTCGTCACGATCGAACTCATCCGCTCCGCCGAAGTAGCCGACCAATTCCGCGAAGGCGTACGAACCCTGGTAGCGCAAGGAAAGCCGGTAGCGATCACCGGTTTCGGCACGGCAACCTGGCACGGCGCGGCCGATGTGGCACCGCGCAGCCTGGAGATCCTCGAATACGACGAAGCAGGCGAACCCCTGCGCCTCAACGGCGACTACACCCGAGACGAACAAGGCCAAGCCAACTATCTGCGCGAATTACTGGAAATCTTCGACACCGAAGGCGTAGACGCGGCCTTCGTCTTCCTCTTCGCCCTCTACAGCTTCCCCCACCGCCCCAACGGCGAACCCCGCCACGATCTGGACCTGGCCAGCCTGGGCATAGTCAAAGTACTGGAAGACGGCAAGGGCACCACCTACCCGGACCTCCCCTGGGAACCCAAAGCAGCCTTCACCGCGGTAGCCGATTTCTACCGCCCCGTGAAGGAAATTTCACAGTAGTTCCCGTCATTGACTTACTCCTCGGCGAACACAAAGACTTTATCCATGAAATCCCTGCCATTATTCGCCGCAGCAGCGCTCGTACTGGGAGGGTTGAACGCCGCGACGGCCGATGCCGCCACCCCGACATCGGCCGTCGCAGCGGACACCGGCCACCCCGCAGCCGCACACGCCACCACCACCCTCCCCGCCACCCAGCAAATCCCGATAGCGATCTCACTACACCCCCGCAACGAAGCCGCCCTGATCCGCTTCGACAACGCGGTAAGCGACCTCCACTCCCCCCTCTACCGCCACTTCCTCACCCCCCACCAATACAACCAACTCTTCGCCCCCACCCAAACCCAAGTCGGCGCGGTAGAAAAAGCATTACGCGCCAACGGAATCCGCATAACCAACCGCACCCCCAACAACCAAATCATCGACGCGACCGGCCCAGCCGGCGCCATCGACAAAACCTTCAACATCACCCTGCGCCACTACACGCAGCCCGGCGCCCCCGCCTACTACGCGGCCGACGGCACCGCGACCCTCCCCACCGCCATCTCCGGCCTGGTCAGCTACGTCGCGGGCCTGACCAACCGCCCGGTGGCCGTACCCGCCGCACGCCCGGCCGGCGACGGCCCCAGCGGCGGAGAAAGCCCCGCCGACCTGCAAACCGCGTACACCATGGGCACCAACGACGGCAGCGGCGAAACCGTCGGCCTGGCCGAGTACGACGGCTTCAAACAGTCCGACATCAGCACCTTCACCCAGAACTACAACCTGCCCGCGCTCACCCCGACCGTCGCCGCGGTCGACGGCGGCGTGTCCAGCCTGGGCAGCGGCCAGATCGAGGTGACGCTGGACATCGACGCGGTCGACGTGTACGCGCCCAAGGCCAGCCAGGTCGTCTACGAAGCGCCGAACACCGACACCGCCTGGGTGGACGAGTGGGCCAAGATGGCCAGCGACGACAAGGTCAACGTGGTGTCGAACTCGTGGCTGCTCGGCGAATCCTGCGAGTCGCAGCCGATCTCGCCGACCCACGACAGCACCAACCAGATGGTCAGCGAGGGCATCACGATCCTGTCCGCGTCCGGCGACTGGGGCGGGCACGGCTGCGACTACAACGGCGACAACTCGACGGTCACCGTTGACTATCCCGCCAGCGACCCGAACGTGACCGGCGTCGGCGGCACCAGTCTGACCACCGGTTCGGGCGGCAGCTACCAGTCCGAGAGGGTCTGGAACAGCGGATCGAGCGGCAGCACCCGCTCCGGCGGCGGCTACTCCTCGATCTACACCACCCCGAGCTGGCAGACCTCGGTGAACAGCAACAAATACCGCGCCGTCCCGGACGTCTCCGACGCCGCCGACCCGAACGCGGGCGGCCTGGCCATCAACCTCAACGGCGGCTGGGAAAGCGTAGGCGGCACCAGCGAAGCCGCCCCCCTCTGGGCAGGCTACCTGGCGAACGTTGACAAGAAGGCCGGCAAGTCCCTGGGCAACATCAACCCCACCATCTACCAGATCGGCGGCTCGGCCAACTACGGCAAGGACTTCCACGACACGACCCAAGGCAACAACGACACCTACAACGCGGGCACCGGCTACGACCTGGCCACCGGCTGGGGCACCCCCATCGGCGACGCGCTGACAACCGACCTCACCACCGGAACCACCCCACCCACCAACGACTTCAGCATCGCGGCCTCGCCAACCTCAGCTACAGTCCAATCAGGACAATCAACAACCACCAGGGTGACAACCACGGTGACCGCGGGCTCGGCCGAAAACATCACCCTGACCGCAACCGGCCTCCCCTCCGGCGCAACCGCGACCTTCAACCCAACGACCCTCAACGGTGCGGGTAAGAGCACCCTCACCATCGCCACCACCAGCACCACCCCCTCCGGCACGTACCAGGTCAGCATCACCGGCAGCAACACCGACGCCACCCACTCGGCGACGTTCGCGCTGACCGTGACCGGCGGCCCGCAAGGCGGGAACGACCTCGTCAACGGCGATTTCGAAACCGGCACCCTCACCGGCTGGACGTCGACCGGCACCACGTCGGTGATCACCTCCCCGGTCCACGGCGGCAGCCACGCCGCCAAGGCCGGGGCGGGCAACGGCACGCTGAGCCAGACCTTCACCGCGCACCAGACGTCGCTCTCGCTCTGGTACGTCCAAGTGTGCGGTCAGTCCGCGTTCGGCTTCAGCACGATCACGGTGGCCGACAACACCACCAACCAGTCGCAGAACCTGCTCAACCAGTTCTGCGGCCAGGGCCCATCCGGCTACCAGCAGCTCACGTCGGCCCTGACCAGCGGCGATTCCTACACCATCACGATCGACAACCAGGACTTCGGCTTCGGCGGCGGCGCGGAAGCCGCCATCGACGACGTCACCGACGCAACGTCCTGATCCCACGAGGGCCTGGCCGCTCCCTGCGCGGCCAGGCCCTCATACTCCGTCAATGACGGAGGCGACCGAGACCACGAGCAGCGACGAGCGGCATGCCGGCTGGGCCGAACTGTTCTACGACCTGCTGTTCGTCGTGTTCATCGCCGAACTCGCGCACCCGCTGACCTCGCACCCCAGCTGGTCCTGCGGCGTGACGCTGCTGGTGCTGTTCCTGCCCGCCTGGTGGGTGTGGGTCGGGTCGACCATCTACACCAACCTGACCGGCGAGATCACCGCGGAACGGCGCATCGACGTCCTGGTCCAGATGGCGATCCTCATCGTGCTGGCGGCGTCGGCAATCCAGGCCGTCAACGGCCACCCAGCCCTGTTCGCCTGCGCCTACGCGGCGTCCCGCCTGAACGTCATCGGCTTCCGTCTTCTGGTCAGAGGCAAGTGGCCAACCGGCGGTGCCAACTGGCCTCTGCTGGCGTCGGCCGCGCTCTGGATCGCCTCCGCCTTCCTACCCCCGCCCCTCACCTACCTCCCCTGGGCGATCGCCCTGAGCATAGAAATAGTGCCCTGGCTGCGGAACCACGCGACCAACTCCCAGGTCCAACAACGCCTGATCTCCGGCCAGATCCAGCCGACGCACCTGATCGAACGCTTCGGCTCGTTCATGATCATCGTGCTGGGCGAAGCCATCGCCCAGATCGTCGCCGCGATCGCCGGAGCGGGCGCCGGCCTGGCAGCGGTGATCACCGGACTGGCCGCGTTCGTCCTGGTAGCGATGCTGTGGTGGCTCTACTTCGACTTCGGCTCAGCAGTAGCCGAGAAAACCCTGGCCGCAAGGCCCGCCGAGGCATTCCGCCTAACCCGATCCATCTTCATGATCGGCCACTTCCCTCTGGTCGTCTCGCTGGTCGCCCTGGCGGCAGGCCTCGGCGGCATGATCACCGCCAGCACCCGCAACCAGCCCGATGCCCCCTCCCTGACCCTCTGCGCGATCGCCCTGGCGATCTACCTCGTGAACAACGCGGCAGTAGGAGACTCACCGCCATCAAATACCCGCTCACACGAGTGCTGCCGTGGCTCCTGCCCAACCTCGCCGTGCTGGCCATCCTCGGCCTATTCGGCGCAGAACTACCCCCGCTCGTCCCCCTGCTGCTGATCGCCGCATTCCTGTCCATAGAAACAATCACCAGGCAGACCGGCGCCAACAACCCCTGACCACCCCACCCCAACGCACGCCCCCAGCGGAAGAACCACTCCGCTCAACCAGGCAACAGTTCCGGCCCCCGCTGAAAGGCATCCCCCGCCCCCACGATCCGACCAGGTCAACGAGAGGATCGCCCGACCCAACGCCCTCGACGACAAGGCGCGCAAGCTCGGCGCCTCACCGTTGCTCACGCCCAGTCAGCGCATATTCTGACCAACCATGACGTGGTGGCGCAGAACCAGCCTGACGGCGACCGTGGAAAGACCCGAGGAATCCATCCTCGATTCGTATGTCACAAAGGCCCCGTCCGCCCAGAACGCCGTCGACATCTTCGCAGGCGAATGGTCATCCGCCCTCCCGCTGGCGGAGGTAACCTCAGGCGGCGTTCCCCTCTTCAACGACGACCGCGTCGAATGGGCGCTCGACCAACTGGGCGGCGCATCCGGCCGCACGGTGCTCGAACTGGGCCCCCTGGAAGGCGGCCACACCCACATGCTGCTCAACGCGGGCGCGTCCGTGACCGCGATCGAGGCCCAGACCCGCGCCTACCTGAAATGCCTCATCGCCAAGGAACTGCTCGGCCTGACCGGCGCAAAATTCCTGCTCGGCGATTTCATGGCCTACCTGCAAGACAAGCCAGACCACTTCGACATCTGCTTCGCCTCAGGCGTCCTCTACCACATGCGCAACCCAGTCGAAACCATCGCGCTGATCGGCGAAGTCGCCGACAAGCTCTTCCTCTGGACCCACATCTACGACGAAAAGATCATCCGCTCAAGCGAACTGCTCTCCCCGCGCTTCCCGGGCAAAGAAACCCAGCAATACCAAGGATTCCAGCACACCCTGCACCGATTCGAATACGCTTCCGCGCTGAACAACAAGGCGTTCTGCGGCGGTAGCGCGATCTACAGCAACTGGCTGTCCCGCGACGACCTGTTCGCCGCGCTCGACCGCTTCGGCTGGGTGGTCAAGTCGGTCGGCTACGACGAACCCAACCACCCGCACGGCCCAGCCCTCGCCGTCGTGGCGACCCGCCGCTAACGCCAGATGTCGATAGCGATCTCCCGCATCCGTTCACTGAACACCCCACCCGAAGCGGCCCGCTCCAGCAAACCCCGCAACTCCCCCTCGAACAAATCCCGATCCGCCCCAAACAAATGCGGCGTAGACCCCGACAACGAAAACGTAGCCGCCACAATGTCGTCGACGGTCCGAATCACAACCCGCCCCGGTATCTCACACCGCTCCGGTCCGCGAAACCCGGCGGCCCGATAGATCTCAGATTCCTCCCCGTCCACAATCACCGGCGGCCGACTCTTCCCCGCCCGCGGCGCCGCCCCCAGATACCGCTGCACCAGCTCAGCAATCGCCGAATAAGGCGGCCGCGGCCAATCAAGCCCCGCGTCACTGTCGACGCCGCGATGCGTAGTAGCGCCCACATGCACGCAAGCGCCCCCAGCATCGAGCATGCCCCGTACGGCTTTCGCGACCCGAGGCCGATCGAACCAGTGAAACGACTGGGCAAACGTGATCACCCGAAACGATCCAAGATGCCCCGGCAACTCCTCAGCCCGCATCCGAACCCACCGCACATCACCACCCCTTCCCCCAACCAACTCCAGCCCGGCCAACTCCAGTCCCACCAACCCGAGCCCGACCAACCCGAACCCCGCGATCCCCAGCTCCACCAACCCCAGCTCCGTCATCCCGAGCCCGGCCAGCCTCAGCCCCACCAGCCCCAGCCCCACCAGCCCGAGCCCCACCATTCGCAGCTCGGCCGTCCCGAGCCCGGCCGTCCCCTACCCCTGCCCTGGCGGCAGCAGCCCGCGCGGCTTCGTCCAACATCCCCTGATCGGCATCAATCCCAACAGCCTCGGCGAACCAATCCGCGAGCAGCAGCGTCAACGAACCCGGCCCACACCCCACATCGAGCAACCGCCCGGTCCCATCCAGGTTCAGTTGCGCCGCAAGCGTTTGCGCCAACTCGTCAGGATAAGCAACGCGTCCCTTAGGGTAGTAACTCGCGCTGCCCGCGTAGAGCGTCGGATCCCAGGTCCAATCGGTCATTCGGGCAAGCTACAGCCGTAGTCCTGCAATCGTCGCGGCTCGTTCAGCTTCAGTTCGACCAGGATGCCCGCAGGCGAAAGTCCATCCGGCCGATCAGCAACCCGGACCCCCGGCAACGGCGCGCCCCGCCCCACCTCGACCCGACCCAGTTCAGGCCAAATCGAACCAGCCACAGGCCAATCCCGATCAATCAACGCGTACACAGCGTCGTACGCATTCGCCACAGCGTCCCGCGCGCCGGCTTCGGTCACGTCCGGATTCAGCTCGCGACAGGCCGCCTGCGCGGCAGCCAGGAAACGCTCCGGATCGACGACCACCAGATCGCGACGAACCCGAATGCTGATGGTCACTCCCTCGACAGGAAGCTCAGAGTCCGACATGCGGCCAAGTCTGTCCCCACCCACGAACCTCTGCTAGCGCCTCACCGCTTGTGTATCGATAAACACGGCCCGCCCACCTCGCCCAGTGTATCGATACACAGCAGCTCCGGCCCCGACGAGACCAGCCCCGGCCATCCTTGCCCTCGACCCCGCCGCCACGGCTGTGTATCGATACACAGAACTAGTCACGGCCCGCCTGTGTATCGATACACAGGAGGCTGCCCGAGGCCGCGGGCAGCGCGAGACAGCGGCTGGCCCGAGGTCGCGTAGCGGCTGGGCCGAGGTCGCGGGTAGCGCGACACAACGGACGACACCCGGGTCAGGTGTGTCGCCACAACCTGACCCGGGTGCCGGTTCGTGTGTATCGATACACAGCGGTCAGGTGCGTGACCGTGTGTATCGATACACACAACTCAGAATGCGCCGAGACCGTTCGGCGAGCCGAGGCCCGTCGGGCCGTCCCAGCCGGAGCCCGCGTTGCAGACGTTGGCGTTGAGGCCGGGGTAGTTGGCGCACTGGTCGCTCTGCTCGTTGTTGCCGGAGGTGATGTCGTTGAAGTCCGACGACGACGCCTGGTAGAGCGTGTTCGGCCCGAGCAGGCTGCTCGGCACGCCTGCGTTGGCGAACAGGCCGGCGATGAACGGAGAGGACGCGCTGGTGCCACCGACGACGCCCCAGTTCGCGGGCTGGTTGGTGGACGGGGCGTAGGTGTCGTAGACCGCGACACCGGTGTTCGGGTCCGCATCGGCCGACACGTCCGCGACCGCGAGGTGGTTGGCGCAGTTGGCGGTCACCGAGGAGGGCTGACCGTTGGCCGCGTCGAAGAAAGTCTCGCAGCCGCTGCCACCGCCGCTCCACGCCGACTCGTTGCCCGGGCCGTTGAGCGTGGTACCGCCGACGCCGATCACGTAGGGCAGGTCTGAGGGCCACGAGGTGTGCGTGCCACCGTTGAAGCCGCTGTCCCCAGTGGACGCTTCAATGGCAACGCCCTGGTGGTTGAACGCGTTGAGCTGGTCGCCGCTGGTGTTGCCGGAGTCGGCGGTGTAGCCGTAGCTGATGCTCACCGCGGCGGCACCAGCGGAAACAGCGGTGTTGACGGCCTTGGCGAAGTCACCGGTCGAGGTGTCGCCGTCGGTCTCGCCGTCCTGCCACGGCACCGAGATCTCCAACAGGTGGCACGACGGGCAGGCGGCCGATGCCATGTCCATGTCCAGGGACGTCTCGACGCCGATCTGCTCTTCCGCGTTCGCGCCGGCGCCGCTGGTCTGCGGAGCGGGCTGGGCGCCACCGTCGAAGTTTTCCAGCTTCAGGCAACCATCCGAGCTGCCGCAGGCCGGAAGACCGTAGTTGGACCGGTAGGTGGCCAGGTCGGATTCGAGGTTGCCGTCGACCCCCGCGTCGATGATCGCGATGGTGCCGGTCGACGAGGACGAGCCGGAAAGGTTGTACGCCGAGTCGAGGTCGCTGGGACCGTAACCGGCGGGCTGGGCCGTGCTCAACGGTTTGGCCGAACCCTTGGCCGTGGTCACCACCTCGGCGTCGCACGCCGCGCAGGCGCGGTGCAGGCCGTGCGTGTGCAGGAGTGTGCCACTACGGACTTCCTGACGAATCTGATTGGCAAATGCCGCCGAGCTTGGCGAAGCGGACGCGGCGTTGTGCGCGGGTGCCGCGGTCGCGATGGCAGGCACGACGAACGTGGCCGCGGCGATCACGGCGATCGCTCCTCTTGCCGGCCAACGGGTGAGCACTGTCCTTGGCAGGGACACAGTTCCTCCACGTGGTGGGGGTTTTCTCCTGCCTTCCGCTTGTTACGCAGGGGCGGCGAGGCAGGCGTGGACATACGCAAGCCTCTCCAGGCAAGCACGTGGTGGCTACCCGCCATCGGATGGTTCGTCACCTGACGTCGGCAGGTTCTTTTTCACATTTTGTTCACTGCTAATGGGAATCTGTTAAGTGATTACCCGTTCGGTGACGCGTTCGGACACTCGTGCCGGAAGTCCGACCCGGACAGTCAACCCGCCGCCGTTCGCGTTGGGCCGCGCGGTGACGGTGCCGCCGTGTGCTGTCGCGATCGAGCGGACGATGGACAACCCGAGCCCGGCGCCGGAGGCCGAGCCAGCCCGGTGTTCGTCACGGTGACGCTGCTCCGCGCGACTCGCACCTCATGTATCGAATGGCGTTCTGCACGAGGTTGGTCAGCAACTGGCCCAGCAGCGCGGGATCGCCGTCGACGACGACCGGCTCGGTCACCAGTGCGACCTCGACCGATCGCTCCCGCACCTCCGCTCGCAACGGCTCCAGCAGGTCTCGCGTGACCTCGGCCAGGTCGACTCGCGACGAAATCTTATGAGGCGAAGGTGTTGCACGACGCGGGCTTGCCGGAGTCGTAGCCGACTGCGAGCCACTGCTGCCGTTGCGCGGACGAGCCGTGTGTCCATTGCTCGGGTTGCACCGAACCCGTCGCGGATTTCTGCAGGAAGTCGTCGCCGACGGCGGCGGCCGCGTTGAGGGCCTCCTGGAGATCGCCGGGTTCGAGCAGGCCGCGCCGATACGTGGAATAGGCCCACACGCCCGCGTAGCAGTCGGCCTGCAACTCGGTGAGGACCGAGAGGTTGTTCGACTCGGCGGGAAAGCGTTGGCGCAGTGCGCTGACCTGCGCGGCCACGCCGGTGAGGTTCTGGACGTGGTGGCCGAGTTCGTGTGCGACCACGTACGCCTGCGCGAAATCGCCGCCGACGCCGAAACGCTGCTGCATCTCGTCGAAGAACGACGTGTCCAGGTACACGGTGCGATCGGCCGGGCAGTAGAACGGGCCGACCTTGGCGGATTCCGCACCGCAGGCGGTGTTCACCGCCGAGCTGAACAGCACCAGTCGAGCCGGCTGGTATTGGACGCCCGCCGAGGCGAAGACCTTGCTCCACTCGTTCTGCGCGTCGGTGAACACCGCACCGATGAACTGCTGAACCTGACTGAGCCCGGTGGCTTGCGGCAGCGAAGGCTTGGCGGGCGCGGTCGGAAACTGTGGGAGTTTCTGGGCGCTTCCATCGGAAACCGAACTGCTTGGCGTCGCGGGTGCGGACGTTCCGCCGGTGCTGGTGGTGGTGCCGGTGGTGCAACCGGCGATGGCCAGCGCGGCGACGAAGGCGGCCAGCGCCGCGGCGGTTCGGGACATCGGTCGACTCCTGCGATATCGGGCGGGATCGCGGATCAGGCTAGCTCAGCGGCTGAGTCCCTGCCGAGCGAGCGAGGCCTGGGGGTGGGACCGACCAACGGCGTTCGGGGGGAACGGGGTGCGGAGGTCTGGCGCGGGTATTTCGGGCCGCGGCGACGGGGTTCAGCGGCGGGGTTCGTGCAGCGGGATGTGGTGGCGGGGTCGTGCGGCGGGGTTCGTGCGGTGGGGTTCAGCGGCCGGGTTCAGCGGCCGGGTTCGTGCGGCCGGGGTCGTGCGGCCGGGTTCGTGCGGTGGGGTTCAGCGGCCGGGTTCGTGCGGCGGGGCTCGTGCGGCGGGGCTCGTGCGGCGGGATGCGGTGGCGGGGTTCGTGGGGCGAACGGAGTTCGTGGGCGCCGGGGGTTGGGGCCGGGTTCGGCATCCGGTTTGTGGGCAGGGCTTGGTGAGCGGTTGGCTTATCGGGGCTCGCAGCTGTAGTGGGCGAGGACCTTGCCTATGCGGCCGTCGGGGTTGATGAACAGGACCTCGGCGACCATTCGGCCGCCGACGCTGCGCATGTAGAAGGTGATGGTGTCTTCGCCGCGGAGCACGTCGTGGACTTCGAACTTGAGGTTGGGGTTTGCTTTCAGGGCGGTGCTGAAGTAGTGGCGCAGGGCTTCTTGGCCGCGGACAGTCGCCGAGCCGACTACGTCGCGGGCGAGGGGCGAGGTCAGCTCGATGTCCTCCGTGTAGAGCGCGAGGATCTCGTCCACATCGTGACGGTTCCACACTTCGACGTGGTGATCGACGTACGCGATCGCGTCCTCCGGGGTCCATGGCATGGCGACAGGCTATCGATCAGGGCCGACTGAATTCGACGGTCCTGGGCTTCGTTCAGGACTTGACGTAAGTGGTTCAGGTGTGTTGTGTTCTGTTGAAGCATGTCGAAATGCTGAGCGGTGCTGTGCGAGTAGCCGTCGAGGAGGACGTGTGAACAGGACATTGCGTGCGCTCGTGGGCGCGGCTGCGGTCTTACCTGCACTTGGCCTGATTGTTGTCGCGACTACAGTCCCGGCGAGCGCCGACGACAACGGGGTGGGGGCCACGCCAGCGCTGGGGTGGAGTAGTTGGAGCTTTGTTCGGAAGGATCCGACCGCGGCCACGATCGACGCCCAGGCCGACGCGATGGTGTCGAGTGGGCTGAAGGCGGAGGGGTTCTCCTATGTCAACCTCGATGACTTCTGGTACCAGTGTCCGGGTAGCCAAGGGCCCGAGGTTGATCAGTATGGGCGGTGGGTGATCGATCCCGCCAAGTTCCCGGCATCTGGGTCGGAGAGCGGGATTCAGGCCGTCGCGGACCATGTGCATGGCGATGGGCTGAAGTTCGGGATCTACGTGACTCCGGGGATCTCGGCGCAGGCAGTAGCGCAGAACACCGCGATCGAGGGCACGCCGTATCACGCGGACGACATCGCCGAGCCGAAGACCAGCGAGGCCAACTACAACTGCGGCGGCATGGTCGGGATCGACTACGCCAAGCCGGGCGCGCAGGCGTTCATCGACTCGTGGGCCAAGCAGTTCGCTTCGTGGGGCGTCGACTATCTGAAGATCGACGGGGTGGGGTCGACCGATATTCCGGACGTTGCGGCGTGGTCGAATGCGCTGCGGTCTACTGGGCGGCCGATTCACCTGGAGCTGTCCAATAATCTGGACATCAATCATGCCAAGACTTGGCAGCAGTACTCCAATGGGTGGCGGACTGGGGGTGATGTGGAGTGCTACTGCGGGTTGAATGGCGCCAGTTATCCGTTGACGAATTATGGCAGCGTGGCTACGCGGTTTGATCAGGTTGCGGACTGGCAGCCTTATGGCGGGCCTGGCGGGTTCAATGACTATGACTCGCTTGAGGTTGGCAATGGGGCCAATGACGGGTTGAGTTTGGATGAGCGCAAGACTCAGTTCAGTTTGTGGGCGCTTGCTTCGTCTCCGTTGATCTTGGGGACGGATCTCACGCACTTGGATGCTACCGATCTTGGGTTGTTGCGGAATACCGATGTGCTGGGGGTTGATCAGGATGCGGTTGATGCCAAGAGGGTGGTGAACACTTCTACCGCGCAGATTTTCGGGAAGGTTGAGGCTGACGGGGACGCTGTTGTTGGGTTGTTCAATACTGGGGATGCTGCCGAGGCGGTTTCTACTTCGGCTGCGGCGCTTGGCTTGGGCAAGAGCCGGAACTATCGACTTGATGATCTTTGGTCGCATCGGAGTTTCAGCTCGGTTGGGGGCGTTGGGGCTACGGTGCCGCCGCATGGGGTGGTGTTGTACCGGGTTACTCCGGTGCGGGGGCCGGTGGCCGCACCTCCTGCCACGTCGTTCGGGCTGAGTGGGTTTGACGCCGGGGCGCCTGCCGGGCATTCGTTTACTGCTACCGAGACGTTCACGAACTATGGGGCTACGCCGGTTGGGGACGTTGAGTTGGGGTTGACACCGCCTGCGGGGTACTCGGTCAAGGCTGGGTCGCGGACCTGGTTCCCGGTGGTGGCGGGCGGGAAGTCTGCTTCGGTTGCGTTTACGGTCACGACGCCTGCTACTGGGTTGTTTGCTCATTCGTCGTTTACGGCGACTGAGGGGATTGGCGGCAAGAGTTATTTGTTTGGCTATCCGTTGACTACTTATTCACCGCTGGGATCTGGCTATCAGTCTTATTCTTCTACTGAGGGACTGTTTGCGCAGTCGGGGAGTCGGTTGGGGATCGCGGGGCAGGGGGCGGATATTTGGGGTAGCGTTAATGAGTACAGCGCTGTTTATCTGCCGGGAGCTGAGCGCGATGGGACCGTGGCTACTGTGGAGGTGACCTCGCAGGAGGATACGGCGCCTTGGGCCAAGGCTGGGATTATTGTGCGGAATGATGTTGCTGGTGCTGGTACTTCTGGGGGTTATGTGCTGCTGGCTGCTACTCCTGGGAATGCTTATATTCTTGATTCTGATGTGAATGGGGATGGGCAGCTGGATACGCAGTCCGGTGCTGGGACGGCTACCAGCTATCCGAGTTGGTTGAAGTTGGTTCGGTCGGGCTCTACTTACACCGGGTACTACTCGACTGATGATGTCAACTGGGTTGAGGTTGGGGCTACTACCGTGCCGAGTGCTGCCGCCAGTCAGGATGTTGGGGTCGCGATGACCTCACACAGCGCGCATGTCACCGGTGAGGTCGATTTCGATCATTTCGCGGTTGGTTAGTGGGATTCGCGGTCTACGGCGTGGCCGCGGCGACCGACCAGGAAGTCCAGGTCGGCGCCGCGGTCGGCCTGGAGGACGTGGTCGATGTAGAGCTGCGACCAGCCTCCGACCGGCGCGGCATACGCCGCCTGGGCTTCCGCTGAGGGGCGGCGGGCGGCCAGTTCGGACTCGGGGAGATCGATGTCGATGCGGCGGGCCGCTACGTCGAGGACTATCGGGTCGCCGTTGCGGACCAGCGCCAGCGGGCCGCCTGCGGCGGCTTCGGGGGCGACGTGCAGGACGACCGTGCCGTAAGCGGTGCCGCTCATTCGGGCGTCGCTGACGCGGACCATGTCGCGGACGCCCTTGGCGAGCAACTTGGCTGGTAGCGGGAGGTTTCCTACTTCGGGCATCCCGGGGTAGCCCTTGGGGCCGCAGCCGCGCAGGACCAAGACTGAGGTTTCGTCTACGTCCAGGTCGGGGTCGTCGAGGCGGGCGTGGAGGTCTTCGACGCTGTCGAAAACCACTGCTTTGCCGCGGTGTTGCAGGAGTTCGGCGGAGGCTGCCGCGGGTTTGATCACCGCGCCGTTGGGGGCGAGGTTGCCGCGTAGCACGGCGATTCCCGCGTCGGGGAGGAGTGGGTTGCCGCGGGGGCGGATCACGTCTTCGTCGACGATGGGGGTGTCGGCTAGTTCGTCTACCAGCGGGTTGCCGGTTACGGTGATTGCCGTTGGGTCGAGGAGATCCTTTACCTGGTTGAGGACGGCTCGTAGGCCGCCTGCTCGGTGTAGGTCGTCCATCAGGTGTTTGCCTGCTGGTTGCAGATCTACCAGGAGCGGGATGCCTGCGCCGATGCGGTCGATGTCGTCCAGTTCCAGGTCTATGCCCAGGCGGCCGGCTATGGCCAGGAGGTGCACTACGGCGTTGGTTGAGCCGCCCAGGGCGGCCAGGGCGACTATCGCGTTGTGGAAGGACGCTTTGGTCAGGACCTGGGAGGGGCGGCGGTCGGTCTTGACGAGGTCGATGGCCAGGCGGCCGGTTTCGTGCGCGGCTGCCAGCAACCTGCTGTCGGGGGCGGGAGTGCCTGCCGTGCCGGGGAGGGTCATGCCCAGGGCTTCGGCCAGGCAACCCATGGTGGACGCGGTACCCATCGTGTTGCAGTGACCCTTGCTGCGGATCATCGCGGACTCTGAGTTCAGGAAATCTGCTTTGCTGAGCGTGCCCGCGCGGACCTCTTCGCTCAGGCGCCACACGTCGGTCCCGCAGCCGAGCGCGACGCCGCGGAAGTGGCCGCTGAGCATCGGGCCGCCGGGGACCACTACCGCGGGAATGTCGACGGAGGCGGCGGCCATCAGGAGGGCGGGGATGGTTTTGTCGCATCCGCCGAGCAGCACTACGCCGTCGATCGGGTTGGCCCGCAACTGTTCCTCGATGGCCATGGCGGCCAGGTTGCGGTAGAGCATCGCGGTCGGGCGCATGTTGGTTTCGCCGAGGGAGAAGACCGGCAGGTTGAGCGGCACTCCCCCGGCTTCCCACACGCCGTCGCGCACGCTGTTGGCGACCTCGTCCAGGTGCTTGTTGCACGGGGTCAGGTCGGAGGCCGTGTTGGCGATGGCGATCTGCGGGCGTCCGTCGAACGCGTGGTCCGGTACGCCGCGGCGCATCCACGCTCGGTGGATGTAGCCGTCCCGGTCCATGCCGCCGTACCATTGTCCACTTCGGAGTGTCATTGGTGCTCCTCCTGCTTGGGGTCGACGTGGATCTTCGGGCCTGGTCCGGCGTGGGGTGGTCTTGTACCGCGCAGGGCGTCGGCTACCTGGTGCAGGCCGATGGTGGCGGCTACCAGGGGGCGGGGGTCGACTGCGCCGGTGGCGTAGCGTTCGATGGTGGCGGACAGGCCTGGGGACGCGCTGAGGATGCCGACCGCGGTGATGTCTTTGAGGACCAGGTCGCGGGTGTCGATGTGGGTGGGGCGGTTGGCTAGTCCTATGTAGACGACTCGGCCGCCGGGTTCGACGTGGGCCAGGGCGGTGGCGGGGATGTCGGGGGCGTTGGTGGCGTCTATGGCTGCGTCGTAGGGGTGGTCTGGGAGGGTTGCGGCGGTCCAGGTGCCGGGGATGCCGAGGGTTGCCGCGAGGGTCAGGGATTGTTTGGTGGGGCCTACTACGTGGACTTCGGCGCCTTCGGCCAGGACGAACAGGGCGGCCAGCAGGCCGATGGTGCCGGGGCCGTAGACGAGGACGCGTTTGCCGGGGGCGGCGCCTGCGGCTCGGGCGGCGCGCAGCGCGTTGCCGCCGGGTTCGACCAGGGCGCCCGCGGTGCTGTCGATGCTGTCCGGGAGTTCGTGCAGCGCCGATTCGGGCACGGGCAGGGCTTCGGCGAGGGCGCCGGGCCAGCCTCGGCGGATGCCGATCTCGTAGCGCTGGGCGCACAGGTGCTGGCGGCCGCTGGTGCAACGGTGGCAGTGGCCGCAGCCGAGCATGGTGTCGCCGGTGACGCGCCTGCCCAGCCAGCGGCGGTCGACGCCATCGCCGATCGCGCTGACCCGGCCGCACCATTCGTGGCCGATGCGCATCGGGTACGCGGCGTTGTGGTCGTCGAAGTAGGTCATGTCGCCGGTGAACAGCTCGACGTCGGTGCCGCAGATGCCAACTCGTTCGACTTCGACGATCACCTGGCCGGGGGCCGCTGCCAGATCGGGCACATCGGCCACGATGGCGGTGCGCGGGGCGGTGAGGGTGAGAGCCTTCATGGTGTTTCGTCCATTATGGACTTTATTTCGGGGAGGGCGGCGACGAGTTGCGGCAGCGGCGTTCGGTAGGTGAGGGCGCTGATGCTGATCGCGCCGCTGGGCGTGCGGGGCGAGGTGAGGAAGATCGGGACCGCCAGGCAGTTCACGCCCACCTCGTTCTCTTGGTCGTCGGTGGCGTAGCCCTGCTCGCGGATCACGGTGAGGTGCGCGGCCAGGTCGGTGGGGGTGGTGATGGTGTGGGTGGTTCGGGGTTCCAGGTCGCCTTCGCTTGCCCAGGCCAGGACGCTGTTGTCGTCGGGGAGGGTGGTGGCGAGGAGGAGTTTGCCGACCGCGGTGCAGTGGGCGGGGTTGCGGCCGCCGATGGTTGAGGTGAGGCGGGCCGCGCCGGTGGGCGGGTCGACCTTGGAGCGGTAGACGATCGACCGGTCGTCGAGCACGGCGTAGTGCGCGGTCTCGCCGAAGCGGTTGGCCAGGCGGACCAGCAGCGGATGCACGCGGACGTGGTCGGGGCGCAGTTCGTGGTGGGCGAAGGCGAGCCGCAGGAACCCGTCGCCGAGGACGTAGTGGCCGCGGCCGTCCTGGCTGGCGAAACCGGCGCGGCGCAACGCGACCAGGGCGCGGTGGACGGTCGGTTTGGGGCTGTCGACCGCCTTGGCCAGTTCGTCCAGGCCGACGCCGGCCGGGTAACCGGCCAGCTCGCGAAGCACGGCCAGGACGCGGTCGGCGCCGACCAGTCGATCGACGCCGTCCTCGTTCATGTTCAGCAGAATAGACTGTTGTTTCGGTAGTTGGAATGGATCAGGTGCCTTGGCGGGTCCAGGCGCCGAAGGGTGCGCCGCCCGCTGCCGAGGTTTGCTGCGCGACCAGCAGCTTGCCCTGGCCGTCGAAGGCGAACGCGTACATGACGCCGGTGGCGTCGGCGGCCAGGGTGGGCTCGTTGGCGGTGAAGCCGCCGAAGCTGGTCCAGCTGCCGCCGTAGCCCTCGTTCGGTCCGACCTGCGCGTTCATGCTGACCTGGCCGGTCCGGTCGCGTTGCAGCAGGATGATGCGCGCGTCGGAGATGTTGGTGGGGGCGCTGACCACCGAGACCGGGCCGACGCCGCCGTTGCCGCCGATGTCCTGCGGGGTGGTGGTGTAACCGCCCGCGACGGCCGTTTGCCAGGTGTGGCCGACGTTGCCGCCGCTCGGGCCGTCGGCGCCGTCGGCGAGCCGGTAGAAGATGTCGAACCGGCCGTCGGCGTTCATCGCGATCGTCGGCGGGCTGGCCGGCGCGAGCGTGGCGAACGACGGGGCCGTGTTGAAGCCGCCGTTGGGCTGCGGCTGGTACATGTTCAGGATCGACGCGACGCCGTTGACGATGTTCAGGGCGAACAGCTCGATCAGACCGGCCGGGTTGAGCTTGGCGGCCAGGCCGTCCTGGATGCCGGGGCCCTGGCCGAGGTCGGTCCATTGCGGAGTCCAGCCCGAGTTGGCCGCGGTCTGGTAGGTGGTGCTGATGCCTCCGCCGCCGTTCTTGGCGAAGATCTGCATCCGGCCGTCCTGGTTCATCGCCAGGCACGGCAGGCCGACCTGGGTCGGGTCGCCGACGCTGCTGTTCGGGTTGCCGAGGTCGGCCCAGGCCCACTGGGTCGGGGCGCCGTTGACCGCGGTCTGGTAGATGGTGACGGTGTGCCAGTTGTCCAGGCGCAGCGCGAACACTTCGACGCGGCCGTCCTGGTTGTTGCCGACGGCCAGGCCGGGTGCGAGCGGTCCGGGGCTGCCCATCGAGACCGGGCCGGTGAACGTGCCGAGGCCGGTCTGGGTCCACATGAGCAGTTGGCCGTCCTGCACGTCGAAGACGAGCAGGGAGCCGTTGGCGTTGCGGCCGACCCAGTTGTCGCCGGTCCAGAACCGGTGGTACTCGCGCAGCGGCCAGTGGTCGTACTGGTCGTCCGCGCCGACGTAGGCGTCCCAGCTGGCGTAGAGGTCGAACGTGGCGGTCTTCTGGTTCTGCTGGGTGGTGTCCAGGTTGACCGGGCTGTCCTGGACGTTGTAGTTGCGGTAGTTCACCACCTGCAACCGGCTCATGCCCGCGATGGCCTGGGCGACGATCCGAGCGCCCATGATGTGGTCGAGGTGGTCGCCCTCCCAGCCCTTGTCGTTGTTCTGCTGTTCGTAACGGCTGTCCGGCTCGGGGTCCTGGACTCGCAGCACGGTGATGTCGTACATGCCGACGACCTGGGTGATCAGCTCGATCAGGTCGGAGAGGGCGTAACTCTGCGGCTGCGCGACCATGCCGTCGGTGACCAGGATCGTGTTGCGGACGCTGGAGTTCTGCAGGATGTACTGCAGCGACGAGCCGGTGTTGTAGTCGGCCGGGTTGGAGCAGGTCATCACGCCGCTGGCGTTGGTGGTGCAGTGCGGCTTGATGTCGGCGTTGTTGTCGGCCCAGTCGGGCAGGTTGACGAAGATCAACGTGACCGGGGCCGTGGTGCCGGACAGCGTGTTGACCTCGACCTCGCGCGACCAGCTGCCGTTGGTGATCGTGATGGCTTTGCGGATCCAGTTGTTGGGCACGCCGCACATCTGGGCCCACGCGGCGCGCGACCCTTCCTGGCGGCAACCCGCGTAGTCGGCGCGGGCGATGGCGAAGGTCGACGGCGCATCGCTACCGACCGGCTGCGGACGGCAACCGATCTGGGTGGGCAGCACGGTGCCGGGGCCACCGGGGTGTTGCGGATCGGGCACGGTTCCGGCCTCGCCCGCGGTCAGGTACAGGGAGGTGATCGGCAGTCCCGCGTTGATCGTCTCCTGCAGATCCGGATTCATGAACAGCAGGTCGTCGTCCATGTGCGCGACGATCTGCAGGTAGGCGCCGGTGTTGATGGGTGTCGTCATAGTGTTGTTCACACCGCCCGTCTGACGTGGATGGTGCGGCACGGCGCAACGAACCGCTTATTCGCGGGTTTCATTGTTCCCCCTTATTTGTATTTTTCCAGCCCCCGAACCACTACGAAACGATACTACCGAGAACGGACCCTGTGCTGTCGCAAAGTGGCCGTGTGGACCGGTTTCCTGGCCTGATCGGACGGTCGGATACCGTGCGTGTCCGGGCGTATCCGGCCCGCTCACCTATTGAAATCGCGGGTTGTTTATTCGCTGAATTCGACGCTCGCGTTACTGTCCGGCTATTTCGATATGGAATCGATCGCGGGCCCTGCTATTGAACGCGCCGAGCGCCGACCGCGCAGTAGGTGGACAGGATCGGCTCGGGCTCGGTGTCCGGGCGCCACTGGTTGGTCTGGGTGATGCCGGGCGGCACGATGTCCAGACCGGTGAACCAGCTCGCCAACCGGTTGGCGTCCCGATGGATGAACGGGACCTTGGTCGCACCGGAGTAGTTCTGGATCATGGTGGCCTGCTCGGCAGGCAGGTCGGTGTCGTCGGCCGCGTGCGAGATGGCCAGGAAGCCGCCGGGCGCGATCCGCTCGCGGTAGGCGCGGACGATCTCATCCGGACCGTCGCTGTCCGGCATGAAGTGCAGCACGGCGATCAGCAGGACGGCCACCGGGCGGGAGAAGTCGAGCAGGCTCGTGAGGTCGTCGCGGGCCAGCAGGTCGGCCGGGGCGCGCAGGTCGGCCTGCAGGACCGTGGCGCGGTCGTTGCCGGCCAGCAGCCTGCGGCCGTGGGCGACGGCGACCGGGTCGACGTCCACGTAGACCACGGTGGACTCGGGGTTGACCGCCTGGGCGATCTCGTGCACGTTGCCGACGGTGGGCACGCCGGAGCCGAGGTCGAGGAACTGGTCGATGCCCTCCTCTTCGGCGAGGTAGCGCACGGCCCGCCGCAGGAACGCCCGATTGGCCCAGATCGCCGCCCGCAACGTGGGCATCTCGGCGGCGGCGCGCTCCGCGACCTCGCGGTCGACGGCGAAGTTGTTGCTGCCGCCGAGCCAGTAGTCGTAGATCCGCGCGGGGCTGGGCTTGCTCGTGTCCATAGGACAATTGTGCGCTTGTGTCAGTTGTGAACGGAACGGGGCCTTCGTCGTGTGAAAATCGAATCTCGTTTGTTGACAACTGAATCCGCTCGGAGGTCCGCATGATCGGCGCATCCCTGCTCGCCGGCCTGTTGCTCGCCGCGACGGCCCCGGCTCCGACACCAATCGAGACACCGGTTGTTACACAATCGCCGAGTGTTGTTACACCGGCCAGCAATACGGTCATCTGCGACAAGTATTGCGACGCCCGCGATCCCGCCCTCGCCGCGAGCGATCGGATCGGCGTCTCGGTGACCGGCGGCGGCAGAACGTTCGAGTTACACCTTGACGACAGCGACGACCTGGGCTGGGCCGCGATCACCAGCACCCAACCCGGCGACGAGTTATGGCTGGACCGGTCGTTCGACGGCGGCGCGACCTGGTCCTCCGGCAGCAAACTGGGCGATACCGTGACGCCTTCGGGTTATCCGGGCTGGCGGACGCTGATGTACAACTCCGACAACTGGAACACCGGCGGCGTCGGCCTCTTACGGGCCTGTGGCGAACCGAGCGGGTCGAGTTCGATCTGGTGTACGTCGTGGGCCCGTACGACGTGGAACGCGGGCGATCGGCGCAGAGCCGCGGCGACGGCGCTGATGGAGGACTACAACCCGTCGACGGGATTGTTCAATACCACCGGGTGGTGGAACTCGGCCAACGCGCTCACCGCGATCATCGACAACGTGCGGGTGACCGGGATGGGCAGTTATCAGTACATCATCGCGAACACGTACCAGCAGGCGCGCAACGATCAGAGTGGCGATTTCACCAACGGGTATCTGGATGATACGGGGTGGTGGGGGCTGGCGTGGGTGGATGCCTATGACCTCACCGGCAACAGTGCTTATCTGACTACGGCCGAGGACGACGCCAATCATATGAACGCGTATTGGGATGGTACGTGTGGGGGTGGGATTTGGTGGAGTACCGCGAAGACTTACAAGAACGCTATCGCTAATTCGTTGTATGTCGAGTTGAATGCCGCGCTGCACAATCGGATTGGTGGGGATTCCATTTATGTGCAGCGGGCTCGGGCCGGGTGGAGTTGGTTCGCGGCGTCGGGGATGATCAACGGGTCGGAGCTGATCAATGACGGGATCGATCTAAGTACGTGCAAGAACAATGGGGCGCCGGTGTACACGTACAACCAGGGGGTGCCGTTGGCGGCGTTGGTGGAGCTGTACCGGGCTACCGGGGATGCCAGCGTGCTGAGCACAGCGGAGGGGCTGGCCAATGCGTCGACCAGCAGCACCTCGTTGAATGCCAATGGGATTCTGCACGACCCGGGTGAGGCGCCGGGCGGGGGCGGTGCTGACGGACCGTCGTTCAAGGGGGTTTATGTGCGCGATCTGGGCGCGCTGAATTCGGCGATCACCAGTCACCCGTACACGGCCTATTTGCAGCGCCAGGCGAACTCGGCCTATGCCAATGACCGGAACTCGGCCGATCAGTACGGGTTGTTGTGGGCCGGTCCGTTCGATCAGACGGACGCGGCGCGCCAGCAGTCGGGCGTTGATCTGATGAACGCGGGCGGCTGAGCAAAGATGGGCGGACCGGCCGGGTTCTGGGGAATGACCCGGTCGGTCCGCCCGGTCAACTGGCGGTGGCCATGCTTCGGGTGCCTGCGACGCCGCGCGGGGGAACGATCTCGCCGGAGAGCCTGCTGCCCGCGGTGACCATGGCTTCGTCGCCGATCGCGGTGTAGCCGTCGATGTGCACGGGAGCCAGCGGCGTGGACTCGACACTGGCCATGGTGCCCAGGTAGGTGTCGGACACCCGCGCGTGCGGGCCGATCATGCTGCCGTCCATGCAGGCCACACCGTCAAGGCGGCATCCTTCGCGGATGTCGACGCCGTCGGCGATGTCCGAGGCGACGATGTGCGTGCCAGGGCCGACCTCGACGTCCCGGCCGATGCGCACGCCTGGTCCGATGTGGACGTTGCCGGTCCTGATGTTCTCGGCCAGCGTGTTGCCGCTGATCGGATCGCGCCTGGCCATCGAGGACTCGTGGATCCAGACGTTGTCCGTGGTGTGGTCGGGCAGCATCTTGGTGAGGTCGGGGTAGTCACCGGTGAGCACCTCGCGCATGGTGCGCAGGTAGTCCCGGGGCGTGCCGAGGTCACCGAGCCGCTCGATCGGCCAGTTGAGCACCGGCGCGCCGTGCGCGATCAGCCAGGGCAGCAGGTCGCTGCCCCAGTCGAGCCTGCTGGCCAGCATGCTGACCAACCCGCCCATGGCGAAGATCTCCCGGAACCGGGCCACGTCGATCAGGTAGAGGCCGGCGTTGACGCAGACCTCGCTGGTGCCGATCGTCGTCCTGATGTTGTCCAGGGACGGCTTCTCCATGAACCGGGTGGCCCAGCCGTCCTCGTCCGGGGTGAGCACGCCGTACTTGCGCGCGGCCACGTGGGCCGGGCACCGCACCGAGCCGACGGTCAGGGTGGCGCCGCTGCCCAGGTGCGCGTCGATCATGGCGTTGAGGTCGAAGGAGAAGATGGAGTCGGTCGGAAAGACCAGGGCCAGACCGTCCAGGTCCCAGTATTCGAGGTTGCGCAGCGTCGACTCGCCGGAGCCGGCGTTGATCCGGTCGTGCCGGGGGCGCGAGTAGCGGACCCGGACGTTGTGTGATTCGCCGTAGTGCAGGACTTCCCGGACCTGGAACCGGTTCTCCCGGCCCTTGGCGACCACGCAGAACTCGCCGATGCCCTGCGCGCGCAGCGCGCGGACCTGCCAGTCGATCAGCGGCTTGCCGAGAAACGGCACGGTCGCCTTGCTGCGGATGCTTCCGGGTGTGGTCAGAGTAAGGGGCCGGGCGCGCACGCCAAGCCCGCCGGCCAACGCGATACCCACGATGTCAGTCACGCGAACCCCCAAGAGCGCGGCAGACACGGATCCGGCGCCGTCGCCTCGTGGGCGTTCCCGCCGGTCCGTGCCTGCCACGAAAATGATCAGATAGATCCCGTTGGTTTTCTTACTGCGGCAGTTTGTCGCTGATGGTGACGCTCTGCTGGAACTCGACGTCCTCGATGGCCGCTCGCACCTCGGCCGACGGGGACACGACCACGATCTCGACTTCGTCCGGCATCTTCTCGCGGCAGAACGCGAGACCGCGAAGGCCGGCCGAGGACAGCGAGGTCAGGTTGCTCATCTCCAGCACCAGGGTGCCGAAGGTGCCGCCGGCCGCCTCGGCGACCTTGTCCTGGAACAGGCTGGCACCGACATCGTCCAGGTCACCGCTGAGGGTGACGACGGCCATGTCGCCGCGCTTGGAAAGGGAAACATCAAAAGCCATCGTGCACTCCTACACGTCGTGGTGGCCGACCAGGACGACCACCGACCTCGGGCCGACCGGGTAACTGTCCGGATTGGATAGTGGGGCTTCCGAGCCCGGCTCGGTGACATCGGCCGGGCTTTCCAGGCTGGTGTCGGCGAAGCGGCGCCACGACCAGCCTTCGTCCAAAGCAGGCAGTTGGATGTCGTGGCCTTCCCAGTGTGTGTTGGCCACGACGTAGACGTAGTCCGGTGATCCGTTCTCGATGTGGTGCCCGCACCACATCATGCCGAGCAGGCGGCTGCCCGGCGACCAGTCGGGCTCCCACGCGCGCACCCCGTGCCAGCTGATCTCCGGGTGACCGCAGTCGGTCGGGTCGATGCTGTTGGGGTGGTGCGCGCCGTGCAGCACCGGGTGCTGGGCACGGAACCTGACGACGTTGCTGGTGAAGCGCAGCAGGTCGGCGTTGGTCTCGGTCTGGGTCCAGTCGAACCAGGCCAGTTCCGTGTCGTGGCAGTAGGCGTTGTTGTTGCCGTGCTGGGTCCGGCCGACCTCGTCGCCCGAGAGGATCATCGGGATGCCGCGGCTGGTCAGCAGCAGCGCCAGGCCGTTGCGGATCTGGCGAGCCCGCAGCCGGTTGACCTCGGGATCGTCCGTCGGTCCTTCCCAGCCGCTGTTCCAGCTGTTGTTGTCGTTCGCGCCATCCCGGTTGTCCTCGCCGTTCGCCTCGTTGTGCTTGTCGTTGTAGGCGACCGTGTCGGCCAGGGTGAAACCGTCGTGGCAGGTGAGGAAGTTGATCGAGGCCCGCGCGCCGCGGTGCTTGTACAGGTCGGGCGAGCCGACCATGCGGGTGGCGAAGTCGCCGAGCACGCCTTCGTCGCCCTTGAGGAAGCGGCGCACGGTGTCGCGGTACTTGCCGTTCCACTCCGACCAGCGCCGGTAGTTGGGGAAGCTGCCGACCTGGTAGAGGCCGCCTGCGTCCCAGGCTTCCGCGATCAGCTTGCAGTCGCGCAGGACCGGGTCGTGGGCCAGCGCCTCCAGCAACGGCGGGTTGTCCAGCGGGACGCCCCGTTCGTCGCGGTCCATGATCGCGGCGAGGTCGAAGCGGAACCCGTCGATGTGGTACTGGCTGGCCCAGAACCGCAGGCAGGACACGATGAAGTCGCGGACAACCGGGTTGTTGCTGTTGAAGGTGTTGCCGGTACCACTGAAGTTGTAGTAGTACCCCTCCGGCGTCATCATGTAGTAGGTGCTGTTGTCCAGGCCGCGGAAGGAGATCGAGGGCCCCATCTCGTTGCCCTCGGCGGTGTGGTTGAACACCACGTCCAGGATGATCTCGATGCCGGCCTTGTGCAGCTTCTTCACCAGGTTCTTCAGTTCGTCACCCTGCATGCCGAACCGGCCGGTGGCGGCGTAGCCCGCCTTGGGCGCGAAGAACGAGACGGTGTTGTAGCCCCAGTAGTTGAGCAGCAGCTCACCGGTCTCCTGGTTGAGCCGCGAGTCGCCGAACTCGTCGAATTCGAAGATCGGCAGCAGCTCGATGCAGTTGACCCCGAGTTCTCGCAGGTACGGGATCTTCTCCACCAGGCCCGCGTACGTACCCGGGTTGGTCACGCCCGATGAGGGGTGCCGGGTGAAGCCACGCACGTGGGTTTCGTAGACGACCAACTCGTGGGAGGGGATGCGCAGCGGCGCGTCGTCCTCCCAGTCGAAGTCGTCGAAGGCCAGCCGGGACCGGTAGGGGTAGGCGTTGTCCGGATCGGACGGTTGTCCCCACACCGGGCGCAGCGACATGATCTGCGCGTACGGGTCGGAGAGCACCTTGGTCGGGTCGTACCGGTCGTTGATCTCCGGGTACTCCGGGCCGGTGACCCGGTAGCCGTACTCCAGGTCCTCGTAGTCGAGGCCGAACACGGTGATCGACCAGACCCGGCCGACCCGGAACTCGACCGGGATCGCGATCTCCGCCATGGGTTGCTTGTCGCCCTGCTTGAACAGCACGACCGACACGGCGGAGGCCTCACCGGAGAACACCGAGAAGTTCACGCCGCCGGGCACCAGGGTGGCGCCGAAGGGCAGCGGCCGTCCCGCACGCACGCCGTAACCCGCGACGGTGTGCGTGGGGAACGAGTCGATCCGGTCACGAACCAGATGTGACTGGCTCACGGAGTGCCTCCTCTGCGTCCACGTCGAGGGCCGCGACGACGTCGGCGACGGTGTCCGCGACCGTGAAGAAGTCGAGGAACCCGGTCGCGTCGAGCACGTTGCGTACCTCCGGCGACATGCCGACCACGCCGACCTGGTGGCCGAGACCCTGCCCCTGGCGGTAGAGCAGCAACAGGGTCCGCAGGCCCGCGCTGGACACGCAGGGCACGCCCGCGAAGTCGATCAGCAGGTAGGGCTGCTGCGCCAGTAACTTGCTCAGTTTGTCCTGTACGGCCGGAGCCGATTCGCTGTCAAGGCCTCCCGCGAGGCTGACCACGGCGACCGGGCCGACCATTCTCCTGCGGAGATTCATTACGCCCCCTTGCCGGAGCCCGTCGGTGCGACGACCGCGCGAACGGTCAGGCGTTCCGAGGATTCCGGGAGTTCGATGGTCATCTTGATCGGGTCGAAGATCTCGTACGGCTTGCCGTCGATCTCGACCTCCTGCAACCGGATGCTGCCCTGCGGCAACAGGTCCGGTGCCACCCGCAGCGTGCGGCTCGCGTCCGGACGCGGCTTGAACCACAACGGCAGCGGCTGCTTGGTGATCAACAGGTTGGTGTACGTCGCGGCCAGGTAGCACAGCTCGGCCGAGTGGTACATCGACATCGAGTGGCTGCCCTTGAGCCGCTCGGTGCCCAGCAGGTACGGCATACCGGTGGAGAGCACGTTGAAGTAGACGGCGCCCTCGTCGTGGTCGAGGAAGTAGCTGTTGTAGAAGCTCTCCGCCTCACGGGCGTGCCGCAGGTACTCGGCGTTGCCGGTGCTGCCGGCCAGGATCAGGTAGGCCAGGATGGCCTGCTCCTGCTGCCACCACGCCTTGCGGTCGTGCCAGGCGAAGCGGAACTTGTCCTCACCGGGGATGAGCACCCGCTCGACCACGTCGTACCAGCCACCGCGCTGCTGGTCGCTGCCTGCCGCCGGCATGATGTCGGCGATCTTCTCGGCCAGCTCGACGTAGGAGTCCTTGGGGCGCAGCGACTGCATGCGCATCAGGTTCCAGGCGATCTTGAGGTTGTGGCCGACGACCGCGCGGTTCTGCTGCCAGGTGTGCTCCAGGTCGTGCGACCAGTCCCGGTAGAAGCGCTCGTTGACGAACGGGCTGAACCCGTAGTCCGGGAAGTGCTCGGCGATGGTGTCGAAGGTGCGCTCCAGCATGTCGGCGTGCCGCTGCTCACCGGTGGCCAGGTACAGGTTGACCAGGTAGGCGGGGGCGTGGTCGCCGACGGAGTTCCAGTTCTTGCGGGAGGCGTTGACGCCGATCGACTCGTGGTGCGGGGAGAGCAGGATCGGGTCGACGTGGGAGTAGTAGCCGCCCTGGTCGTAGTCGCGGAAGAACTTCTCGAACAGCCGCAGCGTGGCGTCGGTGTCGGAGAGGATCTTCGGGTCGCCGGAGACGCGGAAGGTCTGCAGCGGGCCCGCGAGCGCGTAGATCTGCTCGTACATCGGGATGGCGTCGTAGTCGTCGGAGAACTCCGAGGTGAACAGCTTCTTCTCCACCTGGCCGTCTTCGACCTGCACGCCGTGGTACCAGTAGACAACGTCGTTGGTGCGGTCCACGAAGCGCATGTGCTCACGCAGGTACTCGGTGCCCTTCTCGGCGACTTCGAGGTAGTCGTCGCGGCCGGTGAGCATGTAGGCCGAGGCCATGCCGTAGACCATCCGGGAGATCGTGTCGGTCTCCTGCACGTGGCTGCCGGTCTTGCTACCGCCCAGGTGCAGCTGGGTGCGGTAGTCCTTGTAGTCGATCTTGCCGTGGCCGAACTGGGCCCTGCGGTAGAAGGAGGCGAGCTGGTCGATCTGCCGGGTCCACCAGTTCGGTTCCTCGAAGTTGTAGTCGGTGGCGCCGCGGCCCATCAGCTCGATGTGCTTGGCCACGAAGCGCAGCTCGTCACCCGGGTAGTAGATGCCGTAGACGCTGACGAAGCGGCCCGGCGTCAGGGTGTCGGCGAAGTGGCCGCTGGCGTCCGCGTAGGGCTCGCCGAGGTTGCGCAGCAGCTCGCCCGCGGTGCTGTCGTCGGTGATGATCCGGAACGTGCGCTTGTCCGAGGTCTCCAGCTCGAACGAGTGCGCGTCCTTGTCGTAGCTGGTCACGTATCCGGAGATCGTGTCGGCCCAGGTGAAGTTGAGCCCGCTTGCGTTCGGGTTGTCTGCCATTATCCGTTCCTCCGGTCGTCCTGGTCGTGATATCCCTGGCTCACTTCGACGATCACGCCGTCCGGGTCGAGCACCCAGACCGTGCGCCACCCGGGAATGAAGTCGTCAAAACTGATGGGGCCGAGGGAGACCGGCACCTCGTCGCCGATTCCAGCGATGAAGGCATCCACGTCGTCGGTCTGAAATGCGAGGTGCCGGATGACACCGGGGTTGGCCGGCCCGTCCTTCATCGGGTCGAACAGCCGCGCACCCTCCGCGTCGAACAGTTCCAGCAGCACCGATCCGTTGCGCAGGAACAGGACCTGGTGTTCGCCGGCTTCGACCGTGCGCACCCGCTCGAAGCCCAGGTGGCGCCGGTAGAAGTCTTCGGTCTTGGCCTGGTCGCCGCAGTTGAGCGCAACGTGCGAGAAGACCACGCCAGGTGCCAGCGTCATCCCTTGCCCCCGCTCCTGCGTTCGGCCAGCGCCTTGATCAGCGCGTGCGCGAAGAGGTGGGCGTGCTGGCCGGTGCGGCCGGTGATCAGGTCGTCACCGTCGTGCACCACGTCCGCGTCGACGTACTTGGCGCCGTAGGCCAGCGCGTCGCCGATGAGGTTGTTGTGCACGGTGACCTGGCGGCCCGCGACCAGCTCGGGCGCGCGGGACACGATCCACATGCCGTGGCAGATGATGCCCTTGAGCACGCTCGGTTCGGCGAACGCGCGCCGCAGGAACTCGGTGGCCGGTGGGGCCTTCTCGGGGTCCTCGGTGAAGCGCAGCCGGTCGGAGACGAACCCGGAGGGCACGATGATCGCGTCGTAGCTGCGCAGCTCGTCGTCGTCGATGGACTCGAAGGTCTCGTTGGCGACGAACGGGTTGTGCCACTCGTGCCCGAGGAAGGTGATCTCGGAGTTGCCCCAGAGCCGGGTGAGGAAGTGCACGTGGGCGCCTTCCTCGGCGAAGCGGCGCTGGTAGTAGTAGATCTCCGGCTCGTAGTAGTCGCTCTCGATCAGGATGCCGATCTTGGCTCCGGTGAGCACTCCGTCGGTTCCCAGAATCAGGTCAGCCATCAGATCCGTCCTTGGATGAGGTCGGCGGCACGCTCGGCGATCGCGACGATCGCGGTGTGGCAGTTGCCGGAGGGCACCGCGGGCATGACGCTGGCGTCCACGACGCGCAGGCCTTCGACACCGTGCACGCGCAGCTGCGGGTCCACGACGGACATCGAGTCGATGCCCATCTTGCAGGAGCCGGCCTGGTGGTGGTAGCTGTCCGCCTTGGCCTTGACGAACTCGGTCATGTCCTTGCGGTCCTTGACCGACGGTCCCGGCATGACCTCGCCGTTGAGCACCGAGCGGAACGCGGAGGTCTGGAAGATGTCCCGGGAGATCTCCGCGGCCTGCACGAGGCGGGTCAGGTCGGAGGGGTCGCCGAAGTAGTTCGGGTTGACCAGCGGCTTCTCCAGCGGGTCGCCGGAACCGAGCCGGATCCAGCCCCGCGAGTTCGGCCGCACCACGCCGGGCAGGATGCTGACCGCGTTGGGGTGCTGCTGCCCGACGATGATGTCGAAGGGCACGTGCACGAACGCGAACTGCAGGTCGGGCGCGAGCATGCCGGGCTCGGACTTGAGGAACAGCGCGGCCTCGGAGAGGTTCTGCGTGCCCGGCTCGACCGGCTCCTTGGTCTCCGCGATCAGACCGACCAGCACGTGGTTGTGGAAGTTCTCGCCGACGCCGGGCAGGTCGGAGACCACCGGGATGTCGAACTGGCGCAGTTGGTCGGCGCCACCGATGCCGGAGAGCAGCAGCAGGTGCGGCGACTCGATCGCGCCCGCGGCCACGATCACCTCGTTGTTGGCCCGGACCAGACCGGAACCGGGCGACGCTTCCTCGACGCCGTCGAGGAAGCGGCCATCGCCCTGCGGCTGCGTGGCCTTGCTCTGCTTGTAGGCCACGCCGACGCACTGCTTGCCGCTCCACAACAGTTCGGTTGCCTGCGCGTTGGTGCGCAGCGTCAGGTTCGGCCTGCTCAGCGCCGGCTCCAGGTAGGAGACCAGGCTGCCCTGGCGGCGGCCGTCCTTGACGTCGATGTGGTGCCAGCCCGCGGCGACCATGTTGGGCCCGTTGAAGTCCTCGGTGCGCGGGAAACCCAGTTCGTCGCAGGCGTTGAGGAACACCTGGGACATCGGGTTGGGCGCGTGCTTGCCCGCGTTGGTGACGATCTGCGGGCCGGAGGTGCCGATCGGGTGGTCGGTCTGGTCTTCCTGGTTCTCCAGCTTGGCCAGGTAGGGCAGCATGTCCTGATAGGACCAGCCCGCCGCGCCCTGGTAGGCCCAGTTGTCGAAGTCCGAGTAGTGGCCCCGGATGTGCATCATGATGTAGAAGTTGCTGGAACCGCCGGCCAGCTTGCCGCGCGGCTCGTAGCTGGAGCGGCCGTCGAAACCGGGCTGCGGCACGCTGCTGTAGCCCCAGTCGACCGGGGTGCCGAGCAGCTTGAACCAGGTCGGCGCGTTGTCCACATCGGAGGGAATGAACGAGCCACCGGCTTCGAGCAGCAGCACGGAGGTGTCCGGGTCAGCCGATAACCGGTTGGCCAGCACGCAACCCGCGGCGCCCGCGCCGACGATGACGTAGTCGTATTGTTCCATGGGTGATCGCCCTATTTCTTCGCAGCCGTGAACGGGGCGGTGTCGTGGAAGTTGGCCATGTAGGTGATCAGGCCGTCCTCGACCCGGAAGTAGTTGCACACCCTGGCCTCGATGCTCGCGCCCTCGTGCGTGGTCGCCGAGATGTGCGTGACGACGGCCGCGGTCTGCCCGTCAGCGCCGATCACGTAGTGCTGCGGCACGTTCTGGAAGGACGCGTACATGTCGGGGAAGCCCTTCATCATCTCGCGCAGGGTTTCCCTGCCCTCGATGTGGCCTGCCAGTTGCTCGTCCATCACGGTGTCGATGGCGAACAGGTCCGACCAGGTGTCCCACTCGTTCTTGTTGGCCAGCTCGTAGTATTTCCGGACGATCTGCTCGGTGGACAGTGTTTGGGTGGTCATTGGACACCAGCCATTTCCTTCTCGAGCGGTGACCGCTGGGTGCGCGACCGGATGAAGCGGTCCAGCGCGTGCTGGTCACCGGGGTGTACTCGAACGTCGGCGATCTTGTTGTTGGCGATGGTGTAGGTGACCGCGACGGGCAGCTCGATCAGCTCACCGTCCAGCTCGGCATGGCCGATCGCCTTCTGGGCAACGGATCCGTCGCAGAGCTGGCCGCAGTGCATGTCGGTGAACTCGATCCCGGTGCTTTCCAGGCCGAGCAGGTAGCCGATGGCCTCGGCCGCGCCGTGGTGTTCACCGGCGAGCGGATGATGGCCCGGTACCCGCCACACGACGTCCGGGTGCAGCAGTTCGGCGCGGATCCGGTCCGCGTCGCGCGCCCGGACATACTTGTCCAGCTGATAGATCAGATCGACATTGCCCATCGCAGGTCACCTCATGATCACAAGGACGCCGAACCCGGCATCGGGTCGAGCCGATCCGCGGAGTAGACCTTGATCAGCGGGCCGTTCTCACCCGCGACCACCGTCCAGCACTGGTAGGCGTCGAATCCGCCCCAGACGCTGTTGGCCTCGTGGCCGTCGTGCATCGTGAACTGCCAGTTCACCGTGATCGACAGCTCCGCCTTGTGCGGCGTGAGCGTGGTCGGCACGACCTCCTTGACGGTGTGCGCCTCGTCGAAGAACCGGGCGGTCACCGCGTCGTACCAGGTGCGGAAACCGTCCTGCCCGGTGAAGGTGCCCTCCGGGAAGTTCAGCACCAGACCGTCCGGCACGAGCAGCGCCAACACCTGCTCGGCGTCGTCGTGCCGGTCGAGCGCCCGGTACCAGTCGGCGGCGAGGTCGTTGAGAGCGGACTCGGTCAGCTCCTGAACCATGGTGGAATCCCCCATCGCGAATCGGCTCGATTGGTTATAGGGCGGCGGAACCCGGCATCGGGTCCAGCTTGTCCACCGTGTAAACCTTGATCTGCGGGCCCTTGTCGCCGGCCACCACCGTCCAGGTCTGGTAGGCGTCGAAGCCCAGCCAGGCGCTCTTGGCCGCCTGCCCTTCGTGCACCTTCGCCTGCCAGTTCACGATCACCGACACCTCCGCCTCCTTGGGCGAAAGCGAGAGCACCTTGACCTCGCGGACGGTGTGCACCTCGTCGAAGAAGCGCGTCGTCACCGCGTCGTACCACTCGCGGAAACCGCTGTGTCCCTTGGACGTACCCTCCGGGAAGTTCATCACCAGGCCGTTGTCGACCAGCAGCGGGAACACGTCGTCGATGTCGTCGTGCCGGTCGAGCGCCTGGTACCAGGCGGTGGCGTAGTCGGAGATCGCGGACGCGGTCAGTTCCTGGACCATTGCGGGAAACTCCTCAAGTGTCGTTAGGACAGAAGGTCGTCGGTCACCACGTCGACCAGGAACGGGCCGTCGTGGTTGAGCAACCGGCTGACGGCGTTGGCCGCGTCCTCGGCCTTCTCCAGCCGGTAGCCGGGCACCCCGAGGGAACCGGCGAGGCCGACGAAGTCGATCTCCGGGTAACCGAGGTCGAAGGAACGCGGATGCGGGTGACCGGTGATCTCGCGTTCCCGCCAGTACACGTCGATGTTGTCGTTGAGCAGTTCGTAGCGGTGGTTGTCGCACACCACGAACTTGGCGCCGATCTTGTAGCGGGCCGCCGTCCACATCGACTGGATGGTGTACATGGATCCGCCGTCACCGGAGAACCCGATCACCGTCGCATCCGGATTGGCGACCTTGAGCCCGATCGTGCCGGGGAAACCGACGCCCAGCGATCCGCCTCTGGTGATGAAGTTGTGCCCTGGCAGGCGAGGCGGCAGGAACTGGGCGATCAGCGGCGACGCGGTGAGTCCCTCGTCGAAGACCATCACGTCCTGCGGCACGAACGCGGACAGCTCACGCAGGAACGCGGCGAGCACCGAGTTCTGCCCGTGCGGCAACGCTTTCGGCTCGGTCCGGGCCGTTTCGACACGCTCGCGCGCCGCGGTCACGTCCGCGTCGGTGGAGATCTGGCCGATGACGCCGGCCAGGGCCGCGAGGGTCAGTTTCGGGTCGGCCACGATGCCGACCGTGACCGGGTGGTTCTTGGCGATCTCGTACGCGTTCAGATCGACGTGCACGATCTTGGCGTCCGGCGCGAACGGGTTGCCCAGTTCCGGGAACACCTCCGGGAACACGTACGTGCCCACGATCAGCACGGCGTCCGCGTCGCGCACCGCCGCGGTGCTGACCTCACCGAACATGTGCCCGAGCTGCCCCTGCACGAGGGGGTGGTCCCCGGCCATGTTCGGTTCGGACGAGTCGACCAGCCACACCTTGGCCCCGAGCCGCTCGGCGACCTCGGTCACCTCGCGCTCGGCGTGCGACTGGGCAACGCCGTCACCGATGAGCAGCAGCGGGCGGCGCGCCCCGACGAGCAGGGACGCCGCCCGCGCTACCAGGTCGCCTGCTGCGGTGGTCCGGGTGTCCGGGACGACCGTCGGCACGACGACCTCTTCATTCGGTGCGTCCAGAATGTCCATCGGCAGGGACAGGAAGACCGGGCCGCGCGGTGGCGTCATCGCGATCTTCACCGCCCGGCGCAACGTCCGGAGCAACGACTGCGGCTCGGTGACCCGGCCGGCCCACTTGGTGACCGGCCGGGCCATGGCCACGAGGTCCGACGCCATCTGCGCGTCCATCGCCTCGTAGCGCACGCCCGACTCGCCCGCGATGCAGACGATCGGCGCGTGACCACGCATGGCCTGGTACAGCATGCCGATGCCGTTGCCGAGCCCGACGCCGCTGTGCAGTTGCAGCAGCGTGGGCTTCTGGGTGGCGCGGGCGTAACCGTCGGCGATGCCGGCGGCGACGGTCTCCTGCAGTGTCAGGTAGTACTGGAAACCGCCGAATAGCTCCAGCTCGTCGAGCAGGCCCTGCTCGACCGTGCCAGGATTACCGAAAACGTGCGTCATGCCGTCGGCCTGCAACTGCTCGCAGAGCGCGACCTTTCCCGGCCTGCTGCCCACGTGATCCTCCGAGTCGTTAATTCTCGCGGTTTCTCGGCGTTACCAGCCGAACCGGGTCAAGCCGTTCTCCAGCACTTCGATGATCTTCTCGCCGGTCAGAAACGAGTCCGGAGTGGACCGTCCGGTGATGAACGGGAAGTCCACGATGACAGAGCGCTCGTGGCCGAAGTTGCTGTGGTAGCGGCCATCCGGGCCGGTCGCGTCGCGCAGGATGTACTCCAGCGGGTACGGCGGCGGGCCCATGTTGAAGTCGGTGTGCAGGAACCCGGTGCCGTCCTTGTAGTCGTACTCCTTGCAGTGCCCGGTGACGTGCTTGCCCCAGATGATCGACTTGCGATCTTCCCAGTTGCGGGCGAACGCCAGGCAGCCGACGCCGTAACACTCGGCCGCGACCGGCTTGCCGGAGTTGAGGAAGGCCAGGATCAGGTCGTGCACCCTGCCGTTGTTGGCCATGTCCACGATCGGACCGCTACCGCCGACGATGAGCAGCGTGTCGTAGCCCGCGATGTCGGCCTTGATCTTGTCCAGGTCGTTGTTGTAGCGCTCCAGCTTGCGCAGGTAGTCGTCGTCGCTGGTGTAGGGACGCTCGGGCAGCCAGTCCTTCAGGCTGCGCGGGTTGGCCAGGCGATCCGACTCGTCCACCTTGCGGGTCAGCTCGGCGACCTCGCGAGTGGTCACCGACCGGCCCAACGGCGGGTCGATGAAGTCCGGGTCCATGCTGGGCGGCAGCGCGTGCGGCTGCGCACCGGTCGGGGTGGCGAAATCGACCGCGTAACCGCGCTCGTCGAACCGGGTGAGCGGGCCGACGAGTTCTTCACCCCAATACCCATACTCGGATAGCAGAACTAATATCCTCTTGCTCACGGCATCTCCAGATTTGATGGATATGAGATCTTCATAGGCAGATCGATGAGCCAACCAGGGACGCAATGTGATTGAAGTCCTTGGCGCCTGCCCCGGTCCACGCGTCAGCGGGGCCGAGGCAAGCTCACGAGAATTTTCGGCGACTCTTCGTCAAGTTCGCTGATCAGCGTTTTTTCGCTGACATACCCTCGGTTATCCACCGTTGCAGAGCGCGAACCTTCATGGCCGGACCGACCACGGAGTAGCTCCGTTCACCCAATCCCAGTGCGGCATCGGCAGGTTTGCCGGAGGCTCCGACTCCGATTGGGACTCCCGCACCGCGATCCGGGTCCCCCACTCGACATAGGAGCAGAACGCGGCGCGGAACTCCGCGTCGGCGGGCAACATGGCCTCGTCGGCCGCCTGGTACATCAGGCTGGCCCACCGGGCCCGTTGCTCCTCGCTCAGCCGTTTGCCGACGTGCCCGCGCAGCATCGTGTCGTAGCCGCCGTAACTGTCGCCGTAGTAGGACGGTCCACCGAAGACCTCGGCGAGCCAGCTGGCGAGCCGTTCCGGATGGTCCGGCGACATGCTGCCGAACAGTGGTGCCAGCAGCGGATCAGCGGGCACGTACTTGGTGTAGAAGAGCCTGGTGAGCTTGAGGAGGGCGTGGTAGCCACCCATCCACTCGAACACCGTCGGCTCCTGCGCCGGTTGCGGGTCGGCGAACTCGGTCTCCCGATGCTCACCCGAGCAGAACGGCTTGTTCTTCGACTCTCCGCAGCGGCACAAGGCGTAGTGCTCGGCCGAGGAGCCCTGCGGTGCGGCATGCCGGACGTGGCCATCGTCCAACAGGGTCAGGCCGCCACTGACCCGGTACGGGCCGTCCTTCGAGACCTCGACCGCGGCCGGCCGGCCGGCCGGGTCGACGTGCGCCCGTACCTCCCAGCCGTCGATGGCGAAGCTCAGCGCACCGGACGGGCAGGCCCGCACCGCGTGCACGATGTCGTCGAGCCTGCCGCCGCTCGGCGACACGAACGGCTCCTGACCAGCGCGGAACACGGTGGCCAGCCGGTCGGTGCAGTAGCCGGAGTGCTGGCACAGGCCCCGGTTGTCCAGCACGGTGATGGACGTGCCGACGTAGGTGTCCCTGCGGTCCGGTACCCGGTCCTCCGCTTTCGCCCCAGTGAAGCCGATCCGGGCGTGGCTGCCGTCGCAGAAGGGCTTGTCGGCCGATGCGCCGCAACGGCACAACGCCACCAAGGGCCTATTCCGCAGCGGTACCCCCAAATGCGTCTGGAGCAGCTTCGCCCCCACGACGAGATAAGGACCGTCCTTGGCTACCCTGATATATGGCCGTTCGGCCGCGAACAACGCGGTCAATTCCGCGATGCGTTTCCGCACCGCTTCGTCTTCCGGATTATTCCCGGCTTCCGGATTATTCTTCAATTTGGTTTGGGCATTCGTTCGGACCACGCGCAGATCGAGATCCTGCAACGTGGCGGTCGCCTCCAGCACCTCGCTCGGTACTCCGGCGCCCCCGCCCAGTGCGGTCAGCAAGTTCGTCGCGAACCGCAACATCTCTGGCCAGGACGATTCGGTCACCGGGTACTCGGGCGCGGGGTCCAGGCGGCCCAGTACGTTGGTCAACGGCCGGATGACACCGGTGGTGATCCTCGGCGCCCCATCGGGCCAAGCCACCACCAGCAGGTGGGCGATGCGCAGCGTGTGCGCGACCCGCCAAGCCAGCCGTTCGGATTTGTCTGGCGACATCTGACGCCCTCCGCGTGTATGTCGGTAGTGCCGCGGACGTGCCGGCGTACCGCGGCGTTACACCGGCACGCACCGAGAGTGCACACCGTGCCAGTTGAAACGCACTGGGAAATAAGGCCAACCACGCACTTGGCGTGGTAGGCAGCATGACTACGTACGCTGCGTGCTTGACAGCAAACGCAGTCAGCAACGAGCATCGACAGGGGTCCCTCGGCGAATCAACAGCAGGTAAGAGCTGCTAATACGATGTTGTTCGATCAGCGAGCGGCGTCCAGGTGCGTGAGATGGAAGACAACGCCCCAGATCGCGTGCCTGGGCGTCGCGAGCCGGACAGGCATCGTGTTAGCAGCTCTCAAACGTGATCGACGGCAACGTGCGCCGGTCGCGCCGATCCCGCGCGCCAGTGACAAACCGACGAAAGGGCCGCACCGATGGCCAAGATCCTGATTCTGATGACCAAGGCGAAGACGCTGGGTCTGCTGGACGGAACCCAGCACCCGTCCGGCTTCTGGGCCGAGGAGTTCGTGGTTCCCTACGAGCGGTTCCTCGCGCAGGGTTACGAGGTGGACGTGGCCACCGTCGGCGGCGAGCCGCCCTACGTGGACCAGGGCAGCGTGAACGCGGTGGTGGTCAGCTACACGCGACCGGCCGGTTCGCCGGACCACGACGAGGAGAACGTCGCCCATTACCAGGAAGTCATCGCCAACGCGCCGCAGCTCAAGGCGCCGCTGCGCGTCGAGGACCTGACCAAGGACGACCTGGCCGGATACGCGGGCGTCTACATCAGCGGCGGGCACGGAGCCATGGGCGACTTGCCGAACTCCCAAGCGGTAACCGACGTAGTCCGATGGATTCACGACTCCGGCCAGTTGCTCGCGGTGGTGTGCCACGGTCAGTCCGCGCTGCTCTCGCTGCGCGACTCGCACAGCCAGTGGCCCTTCGCCGGTTACCGGATGACCGCGTTCTCGCACGAGGAGGAGATGGTCACCGACATGGCAGGCCAGTTGCCGTTCGTGCTCCAGGTGGAGTTGCAGCGCCTCGGCGCGGACTACGAGAAGGCTGAGGTGATCTGGGATGCCAAGGTGGTGCGCGACCGGCAGCTGATCACCGGCCAGAACCCGTACTCGTCCGGCCCGCTGGCCGACACGTTTCTCAAGGCTCTGACCTGAGGCCGCCATGCTTACCGAACTCACGGTCAACGGCGAGCCGGTCAGCGCCGAGGTCGAGCCCAGGGTCCTGCTCGCCGACCTGTTACGGGAGAACCTGGGCCTCACCGGCACGAAGGTCGGCTGCGACACCGGGCAGTGCGGCTCGTGCGTCGTGCATCTGGACGGCCGGTCGGTGAAGAGCTGCGCGGTACTCGCCGTGCAGGCCAACGGATCCGACGTGGTCACCATCGAAGGTGTCAATCCGCCGGACGGCGGCCTGAACCAGGTCCAGCAGGCGCTGCACGACGCGCACGGCACGCAGTGCGGGTTCTGCACGCCCGGCATGGTGATGTCGCTGCTGGAGTTGCTGGCGGTCAACCCCCGGCCGAGTGAGGGTGAGATCCGCACCTGGCTGACCGGCAACCTGTGCCGCTGCACCGGCTACGCCGGCGTGGTGCGCGGCATTCTGAGCCTGGTGAACGAGGAGGGGGTGACGTCATGAGCCAGTCGACCGAAACCGTTGCGGCGCAACAGCACGTGTTCGGTGCCAGTCTGGTTCCGCGCGAGGATCCGGGATTCCTGCGGGGTGAGGCCAAGTTCACCGCGGACATCACGCCGGTGCACACGCTGCACATGCAGTTGCTGCGCAGCGAGCACGGCCACGCGGAGATCGTCGAGATCGACACCGCGAAGGCGGAACGGATGCCCGGGGTGGTCGCGGTGCTGACCGGCCGCGACATCGCCGAGGCCATGCTGCCGTTGCCGTGCGTGTGGATTCCGGGCGAGACCGAGAGCCACTTCCCGCCGCACCCGTACGGGATGCCGGGCGCGGGCACGGTGCTGGCCGTCGACCGGGTGCGCTACGTGGGCGATCCGGTGGCCGCGGTGGTCGCCGAGACGCCGTACCAGGCGCGGGACGCGATCGAGGCGATCACCGTGACCTACCACGAACTCCCGGTGGTGATCGACCCGCGCGCGGCGGTGCGCGATGGGGCTCCGCTGCTGCACGAGGCGGTTCCGAACAACCTCAACTCACGCTGGACCTGCGGTGACGAGGAGTCCACCGACGAGGCGATCGCGGAAGCGGAGGTGGTGATTGAGCTGGACATCCGCAACCAGCGCACGATCAACTGCGCGATCGAGCCGCGTGCCGCGGTCGGCGAGTACGACCCGGTCCGCGACGAGTACATCCTGCACGCCAGCAGCCAGTCCCCGCACAACCACCGGTTCCTGCTGTCCGCGCTGGTGCTGGGCATCCCGTTCAACAAGCTGCGGGTGGTCGCGCCCTGCATCGGCGGAAGCTTCGGCTCCAAGGGCTACCTCTACGCGGACATGCCGCTGGTGTTGTTCCTGGCCAAGCGGCTGGGCAAACCGGTGAAGTGGGTGGACGACCGCAACGGGATGATGCGCTCGACCGTGCATGGCCGCGACCAGACCCAGCATGTGACCATCGCGGGCACCGGCGACGGCACGATCACCGCGATCAAGGTGAACAGCTACGCCAATCTCGGCGCCTATCCCTCCACGATCGGCCCGGGCGCGGCCACCTCGCTGATGGGCCGCAGCATCACCGGGCCCTACGCCATCGAGCACGCGTTCTGCGCGGTGCAGACGGTGTTCACCAACGTGGTGCCGCTGGGCGCGCAGCGCGGTTCCGGTCGCGCCGAGGCCAACTTCCTGCTGGAGCGGCTGGTCGACCGGTTCGCCGAGGCGGTCGGCCTGGATCCGGCCGAGGTGCGGCTGCGTAACATGATCCCACCGGATCAGCTCCCCTACGACAACGGTCTGGGTTGGACCTACGACTCCGGCGACTACGCGCACGCATTACGTCTGGCCCTGGACACCGCAGGCTACGACGAGTTCCCGGCGCGCAAGGCCGAGGCGGCGCGGCGCGGCAAGCTGCTCGGTATCGGGATCTCCAGTTATGTCGCGGTGTGCGGGGTGGGTCCGTCCGGGCGGATGGCGCAGGAGGGCATGCTCGGCGGCACCTGGGAGAGCGGCAACGTCCGGGTGCATCCCAACGGCGAGGTCGCGATCACCATCGGGTCCAAGTCGACCGGGCAGAGTCACGAGACCGTGTTCGCGCAGATCGTCGCCGAGGTGCTCGGCATCGACATCGACACGATCAAGGTCTACCACTCCGACACCGAGAAGGCCCCGTACGGCCAGGGCACGTACGGTAGTCGCTCCTACAGCGTCGGCGGACCGGCGATTCATTTGGCCGCCGAACAGATCCTGGCCAAGATGCGCAAGGCCGCCGCGTACTGCCTGGAAGTCGACGAGTCCGAAGTGGATTATGCGGACGGGACGTTCGCGGTGCGCGGCAATCCGGAGGCGAGCAAGACGTTCCAGGAGATCGCGATGATGCTCTGGTACGGCTGGAGCCTGCCGCCGGGTATGCAACCCGCGCTGGACGAGACGTACGTGTTCAACCCGCCGGACTTCAACTATCCCTACGGTTCGCACGTGGCGATCGTGGAGATAGACAAGGAGACCGGCGAGGTCGCGGTGCTGCGTTACATCGCGGTCAACGACTCCGGCCGGATCGGCAACCCACTGGTGGTGCGCGGCCAGATCGAGGGCAGCATCGTGCACGGGTTCGGCCAGGCGCTGATCGAGCACGCCGAGTTCGACGAGCACGGCAGGCTGCTGACCGACGACTTCCGCACCTACTCGATCCCACGCGCCACCGACGCACCGTTCCTGGAACTGGAATTCACCGAGACGCCGACGCCGCACAACCCGTTGGGCGTCAAAGGCGCGGGCGAAACGGCGACCGTACCCGCAGCGGCCGCGGTGAGCAACGCCATCTGCAACGCGCTCGGCGCGTGCGACATCACCATGCCGATCACGCCGGAGAAGATCTGGCGCCACCTTCGGGAAGGGGACCCGAGCCGATGATGATCCTGCGACGGCTCCAGTACACCGCGCCGGACACCCTGGCCGATGCCCTTGCCGATCTGTCCGAAGAGGACGACAGCCTGCCCATCGCGGGCGGCAACGGTCTGCTGACCCTGCTCAAGCGCGGCGAGCTGAACACATCGCGGCTGGTCGACATCGGCCGGATCGCCGAACTGCGCGGGGTGCGGGTGGTCGAGGCCGGGCGGATGCGGGCCGGGGCGTTGACCACGCTGACCGATCTGTGCATCGAGCCGGTGGTGCGCACCGCGCACATGCCGGGCGTGCTCACCGACGCGGTCGACGTGACCGGGGACGTGCAGTGTCGCAACCGTGCCACGGTCGGCGGCACGGTCGCCTCGGCCGATCCGGGCAGCGATTTCTCCGCCGCCCTGCTCGCGTTGGATGCCACGATCTGCATCGCGGGCAAGGCCGGTCAGCGGGTGGCGTCGGTTGCGGACCTGTTCGCTGGCACGGAAAAGGTGCGGCAGGGCGAACTGATCGTCTGGGTGGAGATCGGGCCCGCGTCGCCGGGCAGCGCCTACACCCGCTTCGCCGACCGGGCCACGCTCACCGCGATCTGCGGCATCGCCGTCGCGGTCACCCCCGCTCCGGACGACACCGTGGCCGAGGTGTCGGTGGCGATCACCGGCGGCCTGGCCGCGCCACGCAGGCTGCCCGAGGTGGAGCGGTCACTGCTCGGCCGGCCGCTGAGCGCTCCGGTCGAGGTGGCCATCGCCGACGATTTCGTGTCCTCCCCGGCGGCCAGCGGCGACTATCGCGCGCATCTGGCCGCGGTTCTGGCCCAGCGCACGTTCGACACCGCGGTTCAGCGCGCCAAACGCGCCTGAGGTTGTGCCACGGGCAGCCCCGCCGGTGATCTTTCCGGCGGGGCTGCCCGCTGTGGACTCCTACGACGGCCGGTGGTCGACGAAGCCGACCGTCTGCCGCCAGACCAGGTGACCCCGGAAGATCAGCGAACCCACCGCGGTCTTGAGTTGACCGTTGAGGTTCTCCGCGGCCTGGTACAGGATGACGTCATCGGTCATCCGCAAGCCGTCGATCTCGGTGATCACCGGGTTCATCGCGACATAGTCGTCGAAGAACTTCTTGATTTCGTCGCGGCCTGCGGCCACGCGGTCCAGCCGGACGATGATCGCGTCCTCGGTGTAGCGCTGGGCCAGGTCCGCGGTGTTGCCAGCGATCAGCAGCCCCACGTGTTCATCGAGGAACTCGAGCGGAATACCGGTGGTCTCGGGCATCTGCTGCTCCCTCCCGCGCGTCAGCGGTACTGGTTGTGCCAGCGCCGGGGTGGCGCGGACCGGACAACGGAGTGCCTGCGCGGTGGATGCCGGTGGTGCGTTGGCACGATCGGCTCCGATTCCGCGCTCAGCGCGTTCAGTACCTGGAAGGCATGCGCCACGGACACCAGCGTCACGTGGTGGTGCCAGCCGACGAAGGACCGGCCTTCGTGATGGCCGAGCCCGAGCGAGCTGGTCAGGTTGTCCAACTCGTAGCGAACCCACGGCCGCAACTTGGCCAGCGCGGCCAGTTCGCTCACCGGGCGATCGTTCATGTTGGTCAGCCAGTACGCCCTCGGCGATCGTCCGCCGAGCGCCCATTCGACCAGCACGGTCCGTGGTGCCTCCGTCGGCCGGGCACCGAGCTTGGTGCGGTCGGTCGGCGGTGGGGCCCACACGGGCAACGTCACGAACTGCGAGCGCATGGTGTGCCCGCTGGGCGCGGTCCAGGCGACCGTGGTGCGGTCGGCCGGGCCGATCAACGCGGTCAGTTCGGCAAGGGTCGCCGACTGCAGATGCCCTGGTGGCATGTGCGGCCGGGTGCCGTTGATCGCGGCGACCGACGAGTACCCGTTCGTGTAACCGCTTGCTCCATTCAGCTGGGCGTGCCCGTTGGTCGCGCCGTTGCTGCCGGCATGACCGTTGGCATGGCCACTGACGTGGCCGTTTGCGTGGCCGTTGAGGTGGGCACTGGGGTGCCCTCCCGCGTACGCGTACCCGTTGCCTCGGCCGTTGGTCGGCCGCCACGAGGCAGGCACGCCGCCACTGACCTCGACCAGGTATTCCAGGCCGCGGTTCTCCAGGGCGGTGAGCAGCGGATAGACCGCTGTCTTGTGATAGGTAGCGTCGACGATGACCGGCGCCAGGGGGATGCCCCATTCGCCGAGCATGTCGTCGAGCATCTCCACCTGGTAGTACCAGTACGGACGATGCCGCTGGTCAGGCGGGATGTGCGCGCGCGAGCGCCGATGCGCGTCCACGTCCCACGATGGCGGGATCGCCAGTCGCCAGTTCACCGGCACATTCGCGTGCTGGCAGGCCAGAAGTGCCACCGCGCCCAGCTGACAGTTGGCCACTCGTCCCCTGGAGGGCACGAACTGCCGCTCGGTCGCCGCGGAGTGCTGACCGTGCTTGGTGAAGGCGATCTCGTCGAGGATCCACGCTTCCGGTTTCAGAACGTCGGCCATGACCTCGGCCACCCGCTGTCGCACCGGCTGCGGGTCCCACGGACTCTGGTTGACGAACTGTTGTAGCGACTGGTCTGAAGAACCTCCGATCTCTGCCGCGATCTGCTTGATCGAGCGCCTGCCTTCGACCGTCAGCAATCCGCGGATGTAGATCTCGCCAAGCCTGCGCTGGTCGACTCTGCTCAGCGAGCCCAGTACGAACTCGCAATAGTCGCTCAGCCGCTCGACGGCGATCTCGTCGATTTTGTGTGTGTCATTGATCATCATGCCCCCAGCCCCAGGGCCCCTGCAGTCAGTAGTGCTTCTGTCGGTGCCCACCCAGGAACCTTTTTACCCGGCCGTACCAACGAACAGCAACCGAGAGTTAACGAAGTGCGGTACCTCCTGCGGTGGATTCACCAAGATGGACCACGGGAAACTCCTGATTCTTCTTCGACGAGCAATGTCACGTGACATTGGGTCGAAGTACCTCGATCTGAAAATATTCTGATCATACTGACAAACCGATCAGTCAGCAGCAGTACCCAGCTCAGATGCCGTCCTCTTTGGACATACAGCTTTTGCGATTATTCCGCGAATAAACTTGGTACCACTGGCCGACCAGGGGTTACAAGGTGTTTTCACGGTATACATAATCTGACCCATCTTGAATTTGATTGGTGCCTGCCAAGGCCATCCGCACAGAATTAGACCCACGTGGCGGCTTGACGCGGTGCCAACCTTCACGCAAACTCAAGCGCCGGTCGCGACTGTGATCATCGACCCCCTCCCCGTTCCGGAACGCGGACCGGCGCCGGGGGCGATCCCCCGGCGCCGGTCCTGAGTTGTCGTGTTGGTGATCGGGCCCCGCGCGCCGGCCGAAGCCGCCGCGCGATCCGGGCACCGCAATCCTCCGATCACGGTGGTGTCACAGCCGCCCTCGGCCCGCGGCTCATGCCGGTTTCCCGGTCCCGATCCAGCGCTCGAACACGTCGATCTGCTCCTTGGGCCAGGCGCCGTCACACGGCATGCTGCCGTTCTTGAGCCGGGCCAGGATCGCGTCCGCGTGCGTGCTGACGTCCTCGAACTTCCACAGGTCGAACGCGAAGGTCATGGACCGGCGATCACGGTCGCGGAACAGCTGCTTGATGTGCTTGGCGAAGCTCAGCGCCACGTCCGGCGCGGGTAGCACGATCTCCGGGTCCTTGTGCTCATCGGCACCCTGGCCCAGCGCCTTGATCCGCGAACTGGGTGAACCGGCCGCCGTGTACCAGTCCCAGTGCGGCATCGGCATGTGCAGCGGCGGCTTGGACTGGGTCTGCGAGTTCTCCACCGCCAGCCGCGAGCCCCACTCGATGTAGGAGCCGAACACCGAGCGGAACTCGGCGTCGTTGGGCAGCCCGGCGTCCTCGGCCGATTTCATCAGCAGCTCGACCCAGCGCACCCGCTGCTCCTCGCGGATCTGCTTGCCGATGTGCTGGGAGAGCATCCTCGGGTAGCCGCCGTAGGCGCCGCTGTAGGCCTTCGGTCCGCCGAACACCTCGCTGAGCCAGGAGGCCACCCGCTCGGGGTGGTCGGCCGACATGTTCTCGAACAGTGGCCGCACCAGCGGGTCGTTCGGCACGTACTTGCCGTAGAAGATGCTGGTCATCCGCAGGAACGCGGGGTAGCCGCCTGCCCACTCGAACAGCGACGGGTCCTTCTCCTCGTCCGGCTTCGGGTCGCGGAAACCGACGTACCAGTGCATGCCGCTGCAGAACGGCTTGTTCTGCGACTGGCCGCACCGGCACAGCGCGTAGTGCTCCTCCGAAGCGCCCTGGTCGCGCGGCACCGGGACGTCCTCGCCGTCGGTCAGCGGAATGCCGCCGGTGATCCGGTACGGGCCATCCAGGCTGACCTCGATCGACGGCGGCCGCCTGCCGCCGTGATCGGTCACCTCGCGCAGCTCGTTGTTGTCGAAGGCGAAGCTCAGCGCGCCGGACGGGCAGTTGCGCACCGCGTGGATGATGTCGTCCATCCGGCCGCCGCTGGGCGCCACGAACGGCTCCTTGCCCGCCCGGAACACGCCGGAGAGCGAGTCGGTGCAGAACCCGGAGTGCTGGCACAGGCCGCGGTTGTCGAAGATGGTGACCTGCTGGCCGACGTAGGTGTCGCGGTGGTCGGGCACCCGCTTGTCGGACTTGGTGTCGGTGAACCCGTTGGTGGCGTGCGTGCCGTCGCAGAACGGCTTGGTCTCCGAGCCTCCGCAGCGGCACAGCGCCATCTGCGGCAGCGCGGTGATCCGGCAGCCGAGGTGATCCCACAGATTGGTCACGTTGCTGGCCAGGTAGGGGCCGTTGTGCTCGGTCTTGAGCACCCTGGGCAGCTCGGCCATCAGCTCACGCAGCGTGGTGATCCGCTGCTCGACGACGTCGTCGCCGTCCTCCTTGGCGAACTGGTAGGCCAGCAGCTGCAACCCGGCGACGGCTTCGAGGTGCTCCTCGCAGGCGTCGGCCAGCGTGCCGGTGGCCCGCAGCGTCAGCTGCCAGAGCCTGCTCTCGAAGGATTCGTCCCCGGAATGCTCGTCGGCCGGGGCGCCGCCGCCGTTGGATTCCTCCTCGGGCAGATGGGTCAGCGCGCCGGACCACGGCCGCAACACCGATTGTTTGAGCCGTTTCCTTGCGGCGGCAACGAGTTCGCCATCGGGTTCGGCGCCGGCGACCGGAGTCGCCAGCCGCGTCGCCTCGGCGATCAGCGCGCTCAACTCGCGGCTGTCCAGCGCGCGCTGACGGCTGGCCTGCTCAACCGGCGCCGGGCCGGACGGGGTGGGCGACATGGCCCCTCCTCAACGTTTTCCGTGTATCACTGGCCGCGGCGCACCCGTTGCGACCCCGACACCGCGCGATGACCTGATCATTGCCCCCAAGCTTCCCCATTCGCGCCTGTTCCGCAACGGACATTGCGACCGCGGCGCCAAGTATATTTCCCCTGCGCCAACTTTAGCGCGCCGATGGTGATTAGCCCATCGGATTCCCAGCTCACCGGGTGAGAGTGTGTCGGCTTGAGGGCCCGGACGGCGGCAAACACCACGACCTGTTGGCCCAGCGCAACCATGATCAATTAAACAAATGGAGAAGTCTCCGGTTAAATCCGATTAATCGCGAAATTGTGCGAACGGAAATGTCACGGAGACATACCGATCCACTCATCGGAATTACTTGCTGTCGCATTAGCGTAACCCGATTCGCCCGGCCGATCGCGAGCGCGATCGGCCGGTCCACCCGAGACGCCCGCTACAACCCCTGTTGCAGGCGATCCGCGAGCAGCGTGACGAACCGCGACGGATCGGCCAGTTCACCGCCCTCGGCCAGCAGTGCCATGCCGTAGAGCAGTTCGGCGGTCTCGGCCAGCGCGGGCTGCGCACCGTCGCGCCCGAACGCGTCCCGCAGGCCGCGCACCAGCGGATGGTCCGGGTTCAGCTCCAGGATGCGCTTGATCTGCGGCAGTTCCTGGCCCATCGCCCGGTACATCTTCTCCAGCGTCGGCGTGAGGTCCTGCTCGTCACCGACGAGGCAGGCCGCCGAGGTGGTCAGCCGCGCGGACAACCGCACCTGCTTGACCTGCGCCTCCAGCGCCGCGCTGAGCCAGGTCAGCAGCGCGCCGAAGTCCTCCTGCTGCTTTTCCGCCGCTTTCTTCTCGTCCTCGGTGTCCAGGTCGACCTGCCCCTTGGCGATCGACTGGAACTGCTTCTCGTCGAACCCGGGCACCGCGTCGACCCACATCTCGTCGACCGGATCGGTGAGGATCAGCACCTCGTAACCCTTGGCCCGCAACGCTTCCATGTGCGGCGAGTGCTCGATGGTCGCCCGCGACTCGCCGGTCATGTAGTAGATGTGCTGCTGGCCCTCCTTCATCCGCTCGACGTATTCGCGCAGCGTCGTCTGCTTCTCGGCGTCGTTCGTCGAGAAAAACGACGCGATGTCGAGAATCGTTTCCCGGTTCTCCGGATCGCCGAGCAGACCCTCCTTGACGGCACGGCCGAACTCGCGCCAGAACAGGTCGTAGTTCTCCTTGTTGTCGGCCATCATCGACTTGATCGTCGACAAGATCTTCTTGACCAGCCTGCGCCGCATCAACTGGATCTGCCGATCCTGCTGAAGGATTTCCCGGGACACGTTCAGCGACAGATCCGCGGCGTCAACCACACCCTTGACAAACCGCAGATATTCCGGCATCAGTTCTTCGCAGTCGTCCATGATGAAGACGCGCTTGACGTAGAGCTGCACCCCGCGCCTGCGCTCGCGCATGAACAGGTCCATCGGCGCCTGACGCGGCAGGAACAGCAGCGCCTGGTATTCGAAGGTGCCCTCGGCCTGCATCCGGATGGTTTCCAGCGGCGCGTTCCAGTCGTGGCTGACGTGCTTGTAGAACTCGGCGTACTCCTCCTCGGTGACCTCGGACTGGGGCCGCGCCCACAGTGCCTTCATCGAGTTCACCGTCTCGAACTCGCGCTCTTCACCCGGCTGTTCCGACTCCTTGGCGACCGGCTTGGCCATCCGGATCGGCCAGGTGATGAAGTCCGAATAGTGCTTGACGATCGAGCGGACCTTCGTCGCCGAGGCGTAGTCGGCGATCTCGTCCGCGTCGGTCGGCTTGAGGTGCAGCGTCACCGAGGTGCCCTGCGGCGCGTCGGCCAGCGACCCGATCGAGTAGGTGCCCTCACCGGTCGACTCCCACAGCACACCCTCGTCCGAGCCCGCCTTGCGGGTGCGCAGCGTCACCTTGTCGGCGACCATGAAACTCGCGTAGAAACCGACCCCGAACTGGCCGATCAGCTCGTTCGACGCGGCCCCGTCCTTCGACTCCTTCAGCTTGCGCAGGAATTCGGCGGTACCCGACTTCGCGATCGTGCCGATCAGGTTCACGACCTCGTCGCGGGTCATGCCGATGCCGTTGTCCCGCACGGTCAGCGTCCGCGCCTCCGGGTCGAGGTCGAGCTGGATGTGCAGGTCGTCGGTGTCCGCGCCGAGATCCTTGTCCTTGAACGCTTCCAGCCGCAGCTTGTCCAGCGCGTCGGAGGCGTTGGACACCAGCTCGCGCAGGAACACGTCCTTGTTAGAATAGATCGAGTGGATCATCAGCTGCAACAGCTGGCGGGCCTCGGACTGGAATTCGAGGGTTTCCATCGACGTCGTCACTGTGCTTCCTTCCAACAACAGCACTACAAAAGCCGGTAACAGCCTAGGCGATGCTCAGGCGCGCGGGTCGTGGCTCAGCACATAACGCACCGCATCGGCCCGGGAATGGAAACCGGCCTTGGCGAACAGGTTGTTGATGTGGGTTTTCACCGTTGCCTCGCTGATCACCAGCTTGGCCGCGATCTCCGGGTTGCGCAGTCCCTCGCCGATCAGCGCCAGGATCTCCCGCTCACGCGCGGTCAACGAGAACTCCGGCTCCGCCGCCCGCACCGGCCGGCTGGCCATGGCCAGCAGCCGCCGCTGCACCTCGGGAGCGAGCACGGTCTGACCATGACTGGCCGCCCGCACCGCCTGCAGGATCGTCGCCCGATCCGCCTCCTTGGTCAGATACCCACTGGCCCCGGCCTGCAACGCGGCCATGATCGACTCATCGTCATCAAACGTCGTCAGGACCAAGACGACCACGTCCGGATGAGCACCCCGAATCCGCTCAGTGGCTTCCACCCCACCCATGACCGGCATGTTCAGATCCATCAACACCACATCCGGCAACTTCTCGGCAACAACGGCGAGCGCCTCCGCCCCATTGGTAGCGGTACCGATCACGTCCACGTCGTCATCGAGGTCAAGCATGACCGCCAACGCCTCCCGCACCGTCGCCTGATCATCGACCACGACCAACCCGATCCCGCTCACACCGGCACCTCCAGCACCGTCGCCTGACGTTGCACGACGACCAATCCCATCCCACTCACACCGGCACCTCCAGCACCGTCGCCTGATGTCGCACGACGACCAATCCCATCCCACTCACACCGGCACCTCCAGCTCCACACCCCACCCACCGCGATCATCCGGCCCAGCCCGCAGCGTCCCACCCAGCAACGCGACGCGCTCGCGCATCCCCACCAACCCCATGCCGGTCCCGCCCGCCATGGCCGACCGCGCGCCCTCCCTGGCCGGCCCGTTGACCACACTCAACCGCAACACCGCATCGGCGAAGGTCAGCGTCATCGCGCGTTCCGCGCCCGGCGCGTACTTGACCGCGTTGGTCAGCGCCTCCTGCGCGGCCCGCACCACGGTGTGCGTGACCTCGGCCGACACCGGCACCGGCTCCCCGGCCAACTGAAACCCGACCCCGTCGTTCGCCGCCATCAACAGCAAGGTCTCCGGCAACGGCAAGGTGTCCTCGCGCAGCGCGTGCACGGCCCGGCGGGTCTCACTGATGCTGTCCACGGCCAGCGACCGCGCCTTGCGGATCGCCGCGACCGCTTCTTCCTCGCGCCCGTTCGCCGCGAGCGCGTCGGCCATGTCCAGCTGCACCGCGATGCCCGACAGCGAGTGGCCCAGCACGTCGTGGATCTCCCGCGCGATCCGGCCCCGCTCCACCAGCGCCGCCTCACGCGCCTCGGACGCGGCTGCCCGTTTTGCCTGCGCAGCGGCCTGCTGGGCGTTGCGCAGCGCCTCAACGCGGTCCCGGCGCGAGATGCCGACCAGCACCGGAAGGCCCACCGTCAGCGCCAGCCACCACGGCCACTCGACCGCGCTCGGCACCAGGTCCGTGACCAGCGCGGTCCCGGCCGAAGCGAGCAGCGAGTTGACCAGCGCGATGGTCACCGCGGCCTGCCGCGAGGCCAGCATGCCCCCGGCCATCGCGCTGGCCAGGAACGCGTACAACGCGGCGATCGAGGTCGACTGCATCAGCGGGAACAGCAGCGTGGCCAGCACCCCGTAGGCCGCGGTGTAAACCACCAGTTGTCGGTCGGTCAGCCAGCGTGTCAGCGGCAGCAACGAGCCAAGACCCAGCAGCGAGACCAGCACGAACAACGTGATCGCCAGCGGCGGCACGATCATCGGCCGGTTCGTCAGCTGCCAACTGGTGAACCCCACCGTGACCACGGTGAGCACGGGCCGGAGCAGCACTTCCCGGTAGTTGCTGCTCAACAGCGCCAGCCGCCCGGCCCTCTCTTCGAGGGTCCGGGCGGCTTCCGGTTCGGTCGACGACACGGCGGCGACTCCCCAACCAAGGTCAGTAACGACGGTCCCGCTGAGCATCCCACCCGAACCGATCGGCCGCGGCCCGGCCGTTGACGTTGTTGCGGAGGTTCTCCAGCAGCGGCGAACCGGTGTGCGGGGCGCCGTTCTCACCCTTGGCCCAGATCACCTGAGTGTCGCCGCGCAGAGCACGAGCGGTGACCACCAGACCCTCGATCAGCATGCCGAGCCCGAGAGTCAGGAACAGGCTGTTGCCGAGCCCGGCCGCATGCGGGTCGATCTGCCCGAAGACGAAGTTCCCGCCGAACTTGACCGCGATGTTGGCGACCCACAGCGCGACGGTCACCCAGGTGTACTGCACGAACGCCAGGCCATTCCGGTTGCTGATCCGCACGCTCGCTCCGCGCAGCGCACCGATGACCACCGAGAGCGCCCCCGACACGAGCAGGAACACCAGCGCCGCGGGCGAGTGAAGCACCGGCCCGGCCTGGGTCAGACCGACAATGGCCAGGATCGCCGGCAGGATCAACATCCGCTTCGCCTGGGCGGCCTCTCCGATCATCCGGCGCACCAGCACGTAACCGATGACGGCGAGAATCAGCACGATTTCAATGGGCCCACTCATGACGGATGCCTTTCCTTTTTCGTTGCCCCGCTTGACGAACTCAAAACTAGAAGCGCGCGGCCGCCATGTCGTGCATCCGCCGACGTAGATCCAGGTGGAGAAATCCCTACACCCGCCCTCAACCCGCACCGGCCTCGCAGCGCAACATCCTCGGCCCGGCAGCCCGCATCGCAGCCCACGCAGCCCGCGGCACACCCCTCCCCCGCAAACGCTTGCGCAGATCATCGCAATCGCCTGACCAACCCTCCTCCCCCACCGTCACGTACGCTCTGACCATGGCATCCGCGGATTTCGGGGCGGCGGCCGACGAGTCGCTCGCCGGCTGCGCGGCCGCCGGTGTCGAGCACGATCTCGGCTGGGCCATCACCACCATCGGCCGCGCGTTCCAGCAGTGGGCCAGTGCGTCCGTCGCGAACCTGCCCGGCGGCCAGCGCGCCTATCTCGTCCTGGTCACCGCGGCCACCGGCCACCCACGCACCCAGCTCGCCCTCGCCGGTCAACTCGGCATCGACAAGACCGCGATGACCTACCTGATCGACGGCCTCGAACGCGCGGGCCTGGTCGAACGCCGACTCGACCCGGCCGACCGCCGCGCCCGCCAAGTCCTCGTCACCGAACAAGGCAAAACCGCGCTCTCCGAAGCGGCCGAGCGGCTGGCCGGCATCGAGGGCAGACTTCTCACGCCCCTAGGCCCGGACGAGGCTCGCCAATTCCGCGCCCTGCTAGGCAAGGTCGCCGCAGCCACCAAGGCCGACGAACCAGATCGTCCTCAGTAGACAATCGGCGGATCGGTCGAAAATTCTGGCGGACCACCCCCAACACGGCGCCCGTTCGGCGGCTCCACCCAGCTGACGAGAAGATCCGGATCGCTCATCCTTGTGGTGGTAGTCAGCACGCATCGGCTGGTGTATTTCTTGGCATCCTGGTGGATGACGATCGTGCTGGCACACCGGTTGGGAGGTTCGCTGGTGGTCAGGGTCGAAGGGCGCCGCCGGTGAACGAGAACCACGCAGTCACCGCGGCAGCTGCCCCACCACACCAGCGGGAACGCCGATGACGACCTTGCGCGGACTGCTCGCGGTCGCCCTGCTGACCGGCGTCTACCTGATCGCCCTGGGCTCAGTTCTGCTGCTCGGCGGCATGATCACCGCAGGTGCGTGGCTCATGTACGCCTACGCCAACGGCACCGGAGACAGTCCCGCGTCGGCGATCCTGCTGCTACTCGGCAGCGTCCCGGTGCTGATGGCGATCCTGACCGGCCTGTTCACCGTGCGCAGGGCGACGCGCCCGCACCCGGCCGCGATCCCGGTCGGTCCGGCCGAGGCGCCGAACCTCTGGCAACTGGTCGACGAACTCGCCGAGCAAGTCGGCACCGCGGCACCCGCCGAGATCATGCTGACCACCGAGGTCAACGCGGCGGTCACCGAGAACACCCGGCTGCTCGGCCTGTTACCCGGGCATCGCTGTCTCTACCTTGGCATTCCGCTGCTGGCCGGGTTGAGCACGCGCGAGCTGCGCGCGTTGCTCGGACACGAACTCGGGCACTACGCGGGCAAACACACCCGGCTGACCGCGCTGATCTATCGCGGTTATCTCGCCATGGACGGCATCACCGAAAACCTGCGCGGCACGCACACCTCCGGCAACGGAATGGCGCGCGGCTGGTCCGCCCTGGCGCACCGCCTCTTCGCCGCCTACGCGAATGCGTATGCTCGCCTGTCCTACGCGGTACGCCGCCGCCAAGAACTCGAAGCCGACCGAACCGCGGTGCGCCTGGCCGGACGGGCAGCAGCCGGCGACGCGCTCCGCACCGTCTACGCGTTGCGCCCGATCTGGCAGGAGTTCGAAGACAACTACCTGCGCCCGGCCCTGGAATTCGGCCGACTGCCCGCCGATCCGGTAGCCGCGTTCGCCGCCCTCCTCAAGGAACCCGACTGCCGCGACGCCCTGCGCGAACTGGAAGACGCCGAGCCCGCAGACCCGCCGCAACGCCCTTTCGACTCACATCCCGGCCTGGCCAACCGATTGCGCAACCTCGAACGCTGCGCCGACACCGGCTCGCCCAACGACGAGCCGCCCGAGCCACCACCGTCGACCTGGCCGTGGACCGACCTGAACAGCCTGTTCATCGACGACCTGGACCAGGTCCGCACGATCGTCGTCCCCAGCTGGCTCCGCCTGGTCGCGCGCGTGCGTGCACCAGCAGCACCCACCCGGGACTTGCTCGCCGCAGCCGGAGCCCTGGCAGATCAGGAAGCCACCATCGCCACCGTTTTCGACCTGCTCGAAGCCGGACGCGGCCGAGAACTGGCGACCGCGCTCGACGGAGACAACGAGCAGCTCCGCGAATCACTGTTCCGGGTACTCGCCCACGCGCTGGTCGCCGCAGGCTGCGGACACTGGCGGCTGCGCTGGGCGCGGCCAAGCGAACTGATCATCGACGAACTCAGCGCGTCCGGCGTACGCAGCACGGATTCCGCGCAGCTGGCGGAAGTCGTGTCCACGGCAGTCGAACACCCCGCCAACGTCGACCGGCTCCGCTTCCACCTCATCACGCTCGGCTTCAACCCACGCGCACACATCACCGTCGAACCCGCCCGCTCACGCAGACTGATCGTGCGGCCAGCCGATGTCGATCAGGAACGCAGAGACCGCCGCAATGTTTTGGTCAGCGGCGTCATCAGTCTCGCGGTAGCCGCAGTCGTGCTGCTGTTCGGCTTCGGCCAGCGCGCGAGCATGTCGCCGCCCGCGCCGCTCGTCCCGTACAGCGTCGTGCCACCGACCAACCACCAGCAACCTATCCCGTTCACGCTCGCGCCACTCCGCCTGATCCTCCCGCCGCCCAGTCTTCCGTCCGACCTGACCAGCACGGTGACAGTGCACAACGGCGACACCCTCAGCCACATCGCGACCTGTTACGGCACCTCGGTCTCCCAGCTCCAGCAAGAGAACCACCTCGGCACCTCGACGCAGATCCACACCGGCGAGCAGCTGATCGTCCCCTTCTCGTGGGCACCTCCCAAGTGCTGAGCACCCACCAACGCGCCCATCCCCGCCCCGCGTGCCGCTGTGTATCGATACACAGCGGCACGCAGCCCTGACCTCGTTGGCTTGTGTATCGATACACAAGCCAACCGGCCGCCTCGTTGCGCCATCCAAAAAGCGCGCCCGTCCGCCGCATTGCGCAGCAGCCCGGCGCCGTGGCCCGACCACCAGCAGCCGCGCGACCCAAGCAGGCAATCCGCAGACCCGCCCGCCTGCACCTTGCCTGCACCTCGCCCACGCATCGCCCACGCATCGCCCACGCATCGCCGGCGCTCGCCTCCGCCTAGCCAGAGCCAGCGCCGACGCCCGCGCCGGACCGGGTCGGCTGTGTATCGATACACAGCCGGCACCTCGACAGCCAGGTTTATCGATACACAGGAGTTAGGTTGCGGGCGCTGTGTATCGATACACAAGGGTTGAGGTTTGGGGCGGGGCAATTCAGTGCAAATAGTACGTTTGGCGCATGGCCGAGGATCCCGTCATCGCCGGTTTGCAAGCTGCGGTCGCTGCCGCGCCCGATGACGTGCCGCTGCGGCTGTTGCTGGCGCGCAAGTTGCTGGATGCGTCCGCTGTGGACAGGGCCATGGCCGAGATCGGCGCGGCTATCCAGCGCGAACCGACTTCCGCTGAAGCGCAGCTACTCATGCGCGAAGCGTTGGGGCAGCCTGCGTCTGAGCTAAAGCCCGAACCGGCGCCGACGCCTGGGACGACATCTGGGTCTGCGCCTGAATCGTCCAGTGTGGAGTTCAACTGGGCGGCGGCCGAGGAGGAAGTTCGTGAGATCGCACCGCCTCGGTTTGTTGAGGGCACCGATGCTTCCGTGGCCGACGATGCCGCTCACACCGTTGAGCGGTCGATGGTGACGCTTGCGGACGCGGGTGGCATGGCCGAGGTCAAGGAACGTCTTGAGATCGCGTTCCTTGCGCCGATGCGGAATCCCGAGCTACGCAAACTCTTCAGTAAGAACCTGCGCGGCGGGTTTGATCCGGGCTGGGCAGGGGCGGCCGGAAGAAGCCCGACGTGAGTTCATGACCACGCTCGCTGCGAATCCGGAACCGTCCACATTGGAGTTCGTGGCCGAGTTCATGGAGCTGATCGGGGCGGCGGCTACCTCGCTTGCCAATATATATGAGCGTATTTGCCAAGTCCGGGGTGTACCGAATCTGACTGTTCCTGGTGCGGCGGGCACTGATCCTGGGCTTCTTGCCAAGCAGGCGGAGATCGCGGAGCGTTGTTATCACGCCAGTTTGCTGGGGAAAGGGACGGGGGAGCATTTTCGGATTGCGGATGTTCTGGCCGGGAAGGTTCTTGCGGTTGATTCTGGGAATCAGCTTGCTCGGTTTGTGCGGGCGCGGATGCTGCGGGATACGCGGGAATATGCGAAGGCACTACCGATTGCGTTGGGGCTGCTGATGAGGGGTTTGAACGGGCTGAACTGCATCGGGTGATCGTGCATTGCCGGGACGAGCTTGGCGATGGTGCTGGGACTGTCGCGAGTCTTGTTCGGGCGGAGGACGCGTTATCCAGCGGATGCTTGATTTTTGGTTTTTCATGCGCAGTTTTTGTTCGCGCATGGGGATCCGGCGGGGGCGGAGGGTTATGCGCGGCGCACGATTGAGTTGCGGCCGGATGCGGCTTTTCCATTTGGGATATTGGAGAAGTCGCTTGCTCGGCAGGGGAAGTTGAGCGCGGCTTGGGATGCGGTTGTGGCTGGGGTTGCGATTGATGCGGAGGAGTTCGACGACTTCGCTGCGGTCGCGGGGTTTGTTATCGAGCCGCTTGGGCTTGATTTGTCGGTTGAGCTTGCTGTTGAAGCGGTACGGGTTCATCCGGGAGTTGCGCCGCTGCGGGTGTGGCTGGCCGCGTTGTATACGCAGGCTGGGGAGTTCGATCTTGCGTGGGCGGAATTCGACACCGTGCTGGGGCTGGGGCCTTCGGCGACGGCGCGGGAGTTGGCCGTGCAGTGCATCGAGTTGTGCGATGACCCGGTTGAGCTGAGGGATCTGCGGCAGGCGTTCAGTGCGGGAGGTTGAACTCCAGCTGGTGCGGGCGGTCGTCGTCGGTCTGGTGGCGGCCGCGCCTGCCGTCCAGGCACAGGCCGCAGTTGACCAGGTCCTGAGTGGGCGAATAGACCTTCCACCAGGGGCGACCGGCGGCGAAGTAGCCGGTGTGACAGTGCGGAATCGGCAGCTCGACGCCGCGCTCGTCCGGGAGGAACGCGACCCGGTGCACGGTGCGGTTGCGGCCGATGCGCAGGTTGTGGCCGAGGAATTGGCGCGCGGCCCATTCCTCGCCGGGCGCTCCGCCCGGCGAGCCCACGTCCAGATCTCGCGCTGCCATCACCATCAAGAGTAGGTGAGGGCACCGACGTTTTCCTGGTGGCCGACCCCACGTCCGGGTCGGCCACCTCGGGGCGAACTCAGGCGGTCGCGGTGGGCGCGGTGTGCGCCAGCAGCCGCTGCATGACGGTCTCGATGCCTGCGCGGACTTCCTCCGGCAGCGGCACTTCGATCTCTTCCACGTCTACCTCGACGACTTCGAGGTCGTCATCGTCATCGTCTTCGAACTCGGCCTCGTCGAACTCGGCCTCGTCTTCTTCGTCGTCCAGTGCTTCGACGTCGTCTTCGGTCTCGTCCACATCGGGGTCGGGGCCGTCGAACTCGTCGTCTTCTTCTTCCTCGTCGTCCTCGTCATCTTCGTAGTCGGCAGCGGTTGCTTCGGCCTGCCGCTCCTCGATGATGGCGGTGACGTCGTCCGGGGTCAGCGCGGGCAGGATCGGCGTGACCACCGCGATCACCCCGTCCTGCTCGAACGCGACGGCCTCGGCGATGGCGAGCGCGTGGTCACGCAGGTACGGACCACACGAGAAGGAGTCCCACTGCTGGCCTGCCTCGTCGTCGTCCGGCTCGAACGTCACCAGCCAGGGCAGATCGGCGAAGGACGCCTCGTCCTCTTCGTCGACCTCGAAAGAGATTACGGCTCCCACCGCTGTTCCTCCTTTTTCCATACGCAGGGCGAAAGGCTAGCGCAGCCCACCCCAGCCTCCGCGCGCCCGGCAGGGCATCCGGGACCGGGGTCCGTCTGCTCGGTGACGAGTGCGTGAACGATGGGCACTCGTTTACTGCGCCACATGTTGCTGGGATTGGACCATGCCCGGCGAGCGGGCGGTCATAATCCGGCGCATGACGCATCCTCAGCAGGGCGGGCGGCCGGGGCCGTATGGGCAGCCGGGCGATTATCCGGGGGCCGATCCTGGCCGGTATCCGCAGCGGGGGCAGCGGGGGCCGGGGCCGGCGCCAGGGCCGGGGCCGGGGCCGTATTGGCAGGCAGATGGGATACCGCCGGGTGGGCAGCCGCCGTTCCAGCAACAGCCGGTGGGTGCGCCGCCGCCGGTTCAGCAGCCGCCGGGCGGGCACCCGCCGGGCGGGCACCCGCCGTTCCAGCATCAGCCGCTGGGTGGGCAGGCACGGGGGCAGCAGGCGCAGGAGCGGCAGGGGGAGGGGGTGCTGGGGGCTGCGGCTTGGGCGGGAACTGACGCGGTCGCGCATGGGGCTGAGGGGGATCCTCGGTATCCATCTCCTCGGCGGTTGCGGCGGGCCTTGGCCTTTGCGGTCGACTTTCTGCTGCACTTCGGGTGCGGGGTGGGCGCGTTCTACGGCACCCAGCACATCCCGGCGCTGGACAATCTGATCGGGTTGTGGGCACTCCTGGGCTGGATCGGAGGCTCGCTGATCAACCGGGTGCTGGTTCAGTGGGCGTTCGCGACGACCGTCGGGAAGGCGATCTTCGGGTTGCGGGTGGTGCGCAAGGACGGCGGGCGACCCCGGCTGGGGCAGTTGATCATCGCTTGGCTGGTGGGGCTGACTTACGTGGTCGACGCGCTGTCGATCTTCGGCGACGGCTCGGGGATCGGGATGGACGGGAAGAAGTACTTTCTGGCTACCGTCCGGATGAAGGATGTCCGGAGGCTCCGTTCGGGGGCTTGGCCCGGTTTGACGGGTCCGTGACGCTGGGTTGACGGGCGCCTGGTCAGGGTCCGTGCCTGGACGAAAGAGGGGGCTTGCATGACGGCGGATGTCGCCATCATCGGGACGGGGATCTCGGGGATTCAGCTCGCGTTACGGCTGCAGCAGGCGGGCGCGGCGACCACGGTGTACGCGGAGCGGAGTCTGGCCGACGTTGCCGCCGGCCCTCCGCTGAACATGGTGGTGCGGTTCGAGCAGACCCGTGCACGCGAGCGTGAGCTGGGGGTTTCGCATTGGGCGGGGCCGGATTCGGATGTGATCGGGATCAATTTCGCGGCTGAGGGTGACCATCCGCTCGGGTTCTACGGCCAGTTCGATCAGCCGGGCAGCGGCGTGGACTTCCGGGTCTATCTGCCGCGTCTGGTCGAGGACTATGTCGAGCGCGGCGGCGAACTGAAGGTCTTGGCGATCGACGTGCCGACCGTGGAGGCACTGTCCGAGCGGCACGATCTGGTGGTCGTGGCGACCGGGCGCAACGGGTTCAGCGGGTTGTTTCCGCGTGATCCGCTACGGTCCGAGTTCGCCGAGCCGCAGCGGCGGCTGACGGCGGGGTTCTATCACGGGATCGCGCCGAGCGATCCGTCTTGGGTGCAGTTTCAGCTGGTGCCGGGGGCTGGCGAGATCTTCTGCACGAAGGTGCTGACCCTCGGGGGCGCCGCGCACGGGATGGTGGTGGAGGGGCTGCCGGGGACGCCGTTGGAGGCGTTGTCCCGGGTTGATCATCGGTCCGATCAGCGTGGGTTCGAGCGGACCGTGCTGGAGCTGGTTACCGAGTTCGCGCCACAACTGCGGGAGCGGATCGATGAGCGGGAATTCCGGCTGGTGCGGCCGATCGACGTGTTGCAGGGGGCGATCACGCCGACCGTGCGCAAGGGGTGGACGCGGTTGAGCACTGGCCGCTTCGCGATGGCGGTCGGCGACGCCTGGATCGTGAACGACCCGGTTTCCGGGCAGGGTGCGAATCTGGGGTCGCGGTGTGCGTTCGCGCTGGCCGACGAGATCTTGGCGAATGACGTGTTCGACGAGGAGTTCTGCCGTCGCACCGAGGATCGGTTGTGGGCTGTCGCGGAACCGGTGGTGTTGTGGTCGAACGCGATTCTCGGGCCGCCGTCGGACGCGGTGCTCGACGTGCTCAGCCGCGCGGGTGACGACCCGAGGATCGCGAACGCGTTCACGGAGAATTTCAATCGGCCGGAGGAGATGTGGGAGATGTCTCGGTCGGCTGAGGGGACTGAGAGGTGGCTGGCTCGGGTTGGGGGTTAGACGTTGGGGCGGCCGGATCTTTTCCGGCCGCCCCTTTTTTGTTCAGGGGTAGGTGACTATGTCTGCGGGTTGGCCCGCGAAGCTGGTGCTTACCGGGGCGCCGGTGCCGTTGATCACGGATTGGATGCCGCCGGAGCCGTTGAGGAAGACCGTCAGAATGTCGTGGAATTGGACGCCTGATGCGTGCGGCGCCTGGAATGCCATGGCGTTTTCGATATTCACGCCCTGGTCGAAGTAGGAGTAGCTGCCCATTCCGTAGCCCTGGAAGCTGTTGACGCTGTTCGGAATGTAGAAGGCGGGATAGCCGTTCTGGGTGCCGCTGGCCATCCACGATGCCTGGTTGGGCACTTCGTAGGGGTTTTCGTTCTGGAAGAAGATCACCGTCCCACCTTGGCCGTTCCAGATTGTTTCGTTCTTCTGGAAGTGCTCGACGGCCAAACCGTAGGAGGTGACGTTGTTGCCGTTGACGGTCAGGCCGGTGTCGCCTTGGTCGGAGGTCCAGGAACCGGCTCCAGCACCGTGGTCGGCGCGCCAGACCCAGACGTCGTCGATGAGGGAGTTGTTGCTGTTGTCGATGAAGCTTGTCGTCGCTGAACCGGCTTCCGCTCCGCCTACACGGAAGAAGACGTCGTCGAAGCTGGCCGGGTCGGCCGCGTGGCTGACCGTCGAGCCTGGGGTGCCGACCTGGAGCAATGCCGTCGACCTGGTCGGGCCTGCGTCGAAGATGACGCCGGAAACGTTGACGCCGTTCACGTCCGCGACGTTCATGGTGACATTGCCGCTGGTCGGGATCAGCGTCGGGAAGCCAAGACCGACGATCTTGGTGTCCGCTTTGGTGACGTTGAGGGTGGTGTCGATGTTGTAGACGCCTGGGGTGATGAGGAGGTTGTCGCCTGCGGCCAGGGCCGCGTTGATGGTTGCCGCCGTGCTGGAGCTGTTGACCACGTAGAAGCTGCTGAGTGGGAGCGACGTGCCGGGGGTGTTGCCGTTGGTCCAGGTTGGGCCGTTGGTGTTGGTGTGCACGGAGGGCACGAAGACGTTGTAGTTGCCCGCCGAGTCGGTGTAGAGGTAGGGCTCTTCCTCGGTGGTGGGGCAGGTGCCGAGGGTGGTGTAGGACTGGGGGCCGCCGCTGTCGCCGGAGTTGCCCGCGAAGCTCTGCGCGGGCGCGCCCGGATCGCCGCAGAAGACCTGGTTCCAGACGGCGTTGCTCCAGCTGTCGATGTCGGTGTTGCGGGTCATGAACTGCTGTTGCGAGCCGTTGGTGATGGCGCCGCCGGTGAACTGCGAGTCGGCGATGAAGCCGCCGCTGGCGTAGTCGGGGCTGCCGTCGCAGTAGTCCATCAACGTGAAGTTGCCGTTGACGTGCACGCGGCGCATCGGCGCGGCCTGCGAGACGGCCCAGACGTCGGTGCCGTTGAAGCAGCCGGTGAGGCCGGTGACGTTGAGGGTCAGGTTGCTGATCGAGCGCCAGAAGTTGGTGGTGGCGTTGCAGTTGGACTGCGAGCCGTCGCACTGGTTGTAGGCGTCGATGGTGCCGTTGATGGTGACCTGGTTCGGGTTCTGGCCCAGGCCCGCGATGCTGGTGTAGTAGCCGACCGGGATGGTCAGCGGGCTGGCCGCGGAGCCGTAGGTGCCGGGCGCGAACAGCAGCGCGTCGCGCTGGGTGCCGAACTGGTTGGACGCCTGCTGGCTGTCGATCGTGTTGATGGTGTTCTGGATGCTGGCCTGCGACATGCTCGGGGTGAACACGTAGACGTTCGGGCCGAGGCTGCCGCCGGTCGGGGGCGGGTTGCCGCCGCCTCCGCCGGATCCGTTGGTGTAGGCCGAGAATTGGGCGATCGACCACCATGGGCCGGTGCTGGACGCGGTGAGCACGACTCGGATGTACTGCGCGGTCTGCGCGGCAAAGTTGATCGTCTCGATCGAGGATGCGCCGGATCCGGTTGCCACGCTGGTGAAACTGCTGCCGTTGGCGGAGACCTCGACGTTGTAGCCGACCGCGTAGTCGCCGGGCCAGTTGCCGGAGTTCAACACGATCTGGTTGAAGTTCTGGCTGGAGCCGAGGTTGATCTGGAACCACATGCCGGGTGCCTGCACGGCGTCCGAGCTGTAGCGGGTGCCGGTGTTGCCGTCGATGGCGTTGGCCGGCGCGTCGGCGGGGGCGGAGTTGGTGCTCGCGCTCGCGGTCCAGCCGGTTTCGGGCAGCTGGGTTTCGGCTTGCGGGGCGGAGGTCGCGGTGGTCGCGAACGACACCGTGAACGACGCGGTGAGTAGGGCGGCGGTGGCCGCGGCGAGCGCGACCCTGCGCAGTCGGCGAGCCGCGCCGGGTAAGTGAGTGCTGATCATCGGTTGCCTTCCTGGCTGCGCTGCTAGGAACGGGGCGAATACCGGGAGATGCGAGTGGCCGTACGGGTAGGCCGACTCGGTTCTGAGAGCGCTCTCAGCTCGCTAAGTAGACTACCGGCGTTTACACGGTGTCAAGACATCGCGACGCGAATACGCCAACCGGACGCGCGGTGCTTCCCGGGTTCCCGAGAAGTCCGCTTAACCCATCTTCACCTGGGTTTTCTCCAGTGGCGCGCCCCAGCGAAATCCGTATTGTGCAATGCGGACGCCAGCCGAGCTCAGCTTCTGGAGGGGCCATGCCCGATTCCGCCGACCCGTTGGTCACCCGCTTCGTCGACGCGATCAACGCCGGCGACAAGGACGGGTTGTACGCGCTGTTCGCGGAGGGCGCGAGCATGTCCGACGACGGCAGCGACCGCAATCTTGACGCCTGGCTGGACCGGGAGATGTTCTCCGCGAACGGCCGGATCAAGATCGAGTCCGTCACGTCATCGGGTGGCCTCTCGCTGATCGCGGAGGTCACCAACGACACCTGGGGTGCGATGCGCACCGCGTGGAAGTTCTTCGTCGCGGGCGACAAGATCACCCGCTTCGAAACCGGTCAAGCCTGATAGGGAGCGAAGATGGCACGTGTCACCGTCGGTGAGGAGAACGGCTCGCCGATCGAGATCCACTACGAGGACAACGGATCCGGGCGGCCGGTGGTGCTGGTGCACGGCTGGCCGTTGTCCGGCCGGTCCTGGGAGGCGCAGGTTCCCGCGCTGGTCGACGAGGGCTACCGCGTCGTCACCTACGACCGCAGAGGGTTCGGCGAGTCGTCGCAGCCGTGGGGCGGCTACGACTACGACACCTTCGTTTCCGACCTGCACCACTTGATGGAGCACCTGGACCTGGTCGACGCGACCCTGGTCGGCTTCTCCATGGGCGGCGGCGAGGTAGCCCGCTACATCGGCACCTACGGCAGCAACGAGCGGGTCACCAAGGCGGTGTTCGCGTCCGCGGTGCCGCCGTTCCTGTACAAGAGCGCGGAGCACCCGGAGGGCGCGGTCGACGCGGCGTTGCTGGCCGCCTTCCACGACGGGATCCGCAATGACCGGGTCAGTTTCGTGGACGGGTTCGTGACGAACTTCTTCAGCGTGCGCGGCCGGACCGACCTGGTCACCCAGCAGGTGCACGACTACAACCAGCAGATCGCCGCGTTCGCTTCGCCCAAGGGCACGCTGGACTGCACGACCGCGTTCACCAAGACCGACTTCCGCGGCGACCTGGCCCGGTTCACCATCCCGACGCTGGTCATCCACGGTGACGCCGACGCGATCGTGCCGATCGACAGCGCGGGCAAGCTGACCGCCGCCCTGGTCCCGAACAGCAAGTACGTGGTGCTCAAGGACGCGCCGCACGGACTGAATGTGACGCACGCGGACGAGTTCAACGCCGAACTGCTGGCCTTCCTCCGGTCGTGAGCCGACCCGAGCGTGCACGCAAAGAGTGAGCGGCCGAACACGCGCTGACGACAAGTGGAATCATGGCCTGCGTGAACATCGAAACCGAGCGGGTCTGGAGTGCTGAGGGCGGTCTTGCGGACGCCGAAATGCCGCTGACGCTGTACCTGGTGAAGCGCTTGGAGCTGGTGATCAGGGCGCTGATGGACGACGCCCTCCGGCCGCTCGGGGTGACGACACTGCAATACACCGCGCTGACCGTGCTGGACAGCAGGGGTCCGCTGTCCTCGGCACAGCTGGCGCGGCGCTCGTTCCTGCGGCCGCAGACCATGCACGAGATGGTGCTGAGCCTGGAGAAACGGGGCGTGATCAGCCGCGAGCCGCAGGAGGGCAACAAGCGCATCCTGCTGGCCCGGCTGACCGACACGGGCCGTGAGCTGCTGGCCCGCTGCAACCCGCTGGTGCTGGAGATCGAGCACGAACTGCTGGCCGGGCTGCCGCAGGAGTGCCGTCCGGGGTTCCGCGACGGCCTGCAGCGCGGCATCACCACGCTGGGCACGCTGTCCGCGACTCGCCGGGCTACCGTCGCCGGAACCGAATAGCTCAGGTTGCGAGCCCGTAGCGTTCCCGCAGCACGTTCTTGCGGATCTTGCCGGAGCCGGTGGTGGGCATCTCGTCGGTGAACACCACCGACTTCGGCACCTTGTAGGCGGCCAGCCGGGTGCGCAGGAACGCGAGGAGTTCGCCGGTATCGATGCTCGCGCCGGGGCGCGGGCGGATCACGGCGCGGCCGACCTCGCCCCAGTGCTCGTCCGGCACGCCGATGACCGCGCAGTCGCCGACGCCGGGGTAGCCGTAGATCTCGTTCTCGACCTCGGTCGGGTAGATGTTCTCGCCGCCCGAGATGATCATGTCTTTCACTCGGTCGACCAGGTAGTAGTAGCCGTCCTCGTCGACGGTGGCGATGTCGCCGGAGTGGAACCAGCCGTCCTGGATGGCGTCGGCGGTCGCGTCCGGGCGCTGCCAGTAGCCGGGGGTGACGTTGGGGCCGCTGATCACGACCTCGCCCCGGCCTTGCTCGTCCTGATCGACGAGGCGCACGTCGGTGAAGAAGGACGGCACGCCGACCGAGCCGAGCTTGCTGAACACGTGCGGGATGTCCTGGGTGAGCACGCCGGGCGCGGTTTCGGTGAGGCCGTAGCCCTGGGTGATGGTGATGCCGCGATCGAGGAAGCGGCGCAGGGTGTCCTCGGGCGCGGCGGCGCCGCCGGAGATGAAGCGGCGGACGCTGGTCAGGTCGGTGGCCGCGAAGTTCTCGTGCCCGGCCAGCGCGTTGAACATGGTAGGCACGCCGAACATGAACGTGACGCGTTCGCGCTCGACCGTGGCGAGCACGGCGGCCGGGTCGAACTTCTCGCGCAGGATGACCGTGCCGCCCTTGAGCAGCGTGGGCAGGCAGGTCATGGACAGCGACGCGATGTGGAACATGGGCGCGGTGATCAGGGTGCGCTCGTCACCGGCCAGGTCCATTTCCACCAGCACGTTCACGCTGTTCCAGGTGAGGTTGCCGTGCGTGAGGATCGCGCCTTTGGGCCGTCCGGTGCTGCCCGAGGTGTACATGATCAGGCACGGGTCGTCGAGCCCGACGGCTTCGTCGGCCGGGTCGTCGCCGGCGAGCGGGATCGTGTCGGCGGCCTGGATGGCAGGGATGGTTGTGGTGTGCGGGTATTCGGGGGTGTGGATGAACAGGGAGGCGCCGGAATCGTTGAGGACGTAGTCGATTTCCGGTGCGGTGAGGCGGAAGTTGACCGGTACGAAGATCGCACCCAACCGTCCACATGCGAACAACAGGTCCAGGTAGACCGGGTGGTTCGGGCCGAGATACGCGACGCGGTCGCCCTTCTTGATGCCTGCCGCGCGCAGGCCTGAAGCCAGGGCGGCGACGCGGTCGCGGAGGTTGGCGTAGGTGAGGGTGGTGCCGGCGTGGCGGACGGCGATGGCGTCCGGGGTCATCCGGGCGCGGCGGGCCGGCCAGGAACCCAGTCCTTCGTCACGCATGCGCCTGGCTCCCGTCGGTCAGGCGCAGTGCGCGGATGGCGTTGTCCTTGAGGATCTTCGGCCGGACGGCCGGCTTGATGTCCAGCGTGTCGAAGTCGCGCAGCCAGCGCTGCGGGGTGAGCAGCGGGTGGTCCGAGCCGAACAGGACCTTGTCCTGGAGCAACGAGTTCGCGTAGCGGACGAGCTGTGGCGGGAAGTACTTGGGCGACCAGCCGGACAGGTCGATGTACACGTTCGGCTTGTGCCCGGCCACCGCGAGGGCTTCGTCCTGCCAGGGGAAGGACGGGTGGGCGATGATGATGGTCAGGTCCGGGAAGTCGACGGCGAGGTCGTCGAGTTCCATCGGGTTGCCGTACTTGAGCCGGATGCCGCCCCCGCCGCGCACGCCCGCGCCGATGCCGGTTTGTCCACTGTGGAACAGGGCGGGTACGCCCGCTGCCTGGATGGCTTCGTAGAGGGGGTAGTTGGCTTGGTCCGATGGGGCGAAGCCTTGCAGGCTCGGATGGAATTTGAACCCTCGAACGCCTTCTTCCTTCACCAGCCGGGTTGCTTCGCGGACGGCGGTCGCGCCGCGGGCCGGGTCCAGGCTGGCGAAGGGGATCAGCACGTCCGGGTGGTGCGCGGCGGCGCGGGCGATCTCGGTGTTCGAGATCGGCGGATGGCCGGTCGCGGATTCGGCGTCGACGGTGAAGATCACGCAGGCCATGTGCAGCTCGCGGTAGTACGCGGCGATCTCGGCGACGGTGGGTTTCACGTTGTCGGCGCCGAAGTGCTTGCTTGCGGCCTCGACGAGCCGGGGCGGGAGGGCGAGGTGTCCGTCATCGGAGACTTCGACGTGCACGTGCACGTCGATCGCGACCAGCTCGTCGAGGTTCATGGCCCTAGCCTTCCGGGTCGAAGGCGGCGAGGCCAGGGCGGAAGCTCTTGTCGTCGAGGAATTGGGTCAGTCCCTTGGCGCGGGCGTCCGCGTTGTCCACGAACTGGGACTGTTCGAGCTTGGCGTAGAGGTAGTCCTCGGCCTGCTCCCAGGGCATTTCCGCGGCGATCTTGTAGCCGACCTTGGCCGCGTGCAGCACGGCCGGGTTGCCCGCGGCGAGCTTCGCGGCGACCGCGCGGGTGCGTTCGCGGAGCTGGCCGGCCGGGACGGCCTCGTTGACCAGGCGCATCGCGGCGGCGGCGCGGCCGTCGAAGGGTTCGCCGGTCATGATGTGGTAGAGCGCGTCGCGGCGGCTGACCGTGGCGGCGAGCGCGCGGGAGACCACTCCCCCGGGCGGAATCCCCCAGTTGACCTCGGACAACCCGAACTGGGCGTCCTCGCTGGCGAAGGCGAGGTCGCAGGCGACCAGCGGGGTGAACGCGCCGCCGAAGCACCAGCCGTTGACCATGGCGATGGTCGGCTTGAGCCAGTTGGACAGGCGTTTCCACTGCCATTCCGCGCTCGCCCTGCGCACCTTCGCCTGGATGGCCGCGCTGCCGGTCGCGTCCACCTCGCGGAAGTACTCCTTGAGGTCCATCCCGGCGGAGAACGCCTGGCCTGCACCGGTGAGCACGAGCACGCGGCAGCGTTCGTCGCCTTCGAGGTGGTCCAGCACGCGGACCATCTCGTCGTTGAGCGCCGGGTTCATCGCGTTGCGCTTGTCCGGCCGGTTCAACGTGACCCAGGCGATGCCCTCGTCGAACTCGACGAGCACGGTCTCACCCCACGGTTCGTGCATCTCCGCCTCGCTTCTCAGGGTTCCTGATATCGAGCCCATCCTAGCAGATTCACGACCTCACACCCACGCTGAGCTGCGACGAGGCCGGTTCAATCCCGGCTACGTCGAGACGCCGACATCCGTGCGTTCTTCCGCCCGCTGCGGTGAAGACCGGCGCCGGTGGGAGCGCGCTGAGGAGTCGCGCTCCCACCGGGCGGTCCCCCAGGGGAAACCCCCAGCGGTCCGTGCTGCCGAACGGCCGCTCGAGGTGTAGCCGGTCTGGTCAGCGATAAGCGGTCCATTCGTCGAGCTGCGCGGCAATCGTGGCGACCACGTCGGGCCGGTGGTCGCGCAGGAAGAAGTGGCCGCTGCCGATCTGCTGGTAGGCAAAGGCTTTGCTGGTGTACTCGCACCATTGCGCGAGGTCCTCGGGCAGGGCTTCCGGGTCGCCCGCTCCGCCGAGCGCGAGGATCGGGCAGGACAGCGGCGCGGGGCGTTCTGGCGAGTAGTCCTGTCGGATGCGCAATGTGACGCGCAGGTCCTCGGCAAGCCAGCTGGCGAAGCGCGGATCGTCCAGCAGCGCCGATTCGGTGCCGCCCGCCTTCCTGATCCAGTCCAGCAGGGTGTCGTCGTCGCTGCGCCGCACCGGGAACCGCGTGACCTGCTGGTGCGGCACGCACATCGAGGACACGATCAGCCCGCATACCGGCAGCACGCCGACAATCCGCTTGGCCACCTCGTAGACGACCAGCGAGCCGAAGCTGTGCCCGAACAACGCCCACGGCAGGCTCGGATCGGAGAACTGCCACAGCTGTTCGGCGAGATCGTCGGCGAGGTCGGCGATGCACGCGGCGGGCGCCTCCCGGATGCGGCGTTCGCGGCCGGGTAACTGGGCGGGCCAGAGTTCGACCGAGCCGGGTAGTTCCGTCGACCAGCAGGCGAACTCGGCCGGTCCGGTGCCCGCGCCCCCGACGCACAGCAGCCGCACCCTCGGCCAGCGCCGATGGGCGACGCGCGGGAACCACGGGTTGGTCATCACGCCGGTCATGCGTCGGCCCTCAGAGTCTGGGCCGCTTCCGCGATGGTCGGCCGCGCCGCGCTGTCGTGCGGATCCGGGTGGGCCGACAGCGCGGCGCGGACGTCGCCGGGCACGACGAGCTGGGTCTGCTCGTCGCGGCGGCCCGCGTGGTGGAGCGGGCCGCCGGCGCCTTCCCGGACGGCTGGCCAGGCGTGGAACTCGCCCTCCCTCAAGGCGAGTTCCATCACCTGTTCGTCGATCACTCCGACACGCATGAGCTACTCCGCTTGTGATGAACGCTGCCCGCGGCACCCCAGCAGGCCTTGTGGTTCCAGGAGGGTGCTGCCTGCGTAGAGATACGTAGCCCGGGCGGCGGGATGCGGAGTCTGTTACCTAGCACCGCACTTTCCGGCTCGGCCAGCGCGACGGTCATTGTCGCGTTACCTTTTGAAAAGGCAGATGGTGCCAAATGAGCCGATTTACTTCGCATTGTCTCGGCCATTGCCAACCTATCCGTTAATGAGCCGGCGAACGATGGCGGCGATTTTCTCGGGTGTCGTTGCGCACTGCAATAGTCAGTGTCTCGGCGATGGGGGCGCCGTACATCACCCCGTCGAATGACCACGTGCGGTGTTACGAAACATCGCCATGCTGGTCGATCGGAACCCGATTGATGGCGATCAAGCCCACCACGGCGTCCAGACCGCCCGCGACATGGCAGTTCTCCGGGCGATGGCCATGCTGAGCTGGGTGGAGGTCTCGACCGAGCGGAAGTCGTTTCACGCTTTTCACGAAGTTTGACCGGCTCGGTGACAACGTTGGCTCAACTGAGCGGACCGAGACGAAACCCCGCTTTCGTTACCCGGCGTCGGAACGGAACCAATCGTTCCCATTAACCTCATCTGAACGATACGACTTACCAGCCAGATAGTAAGCGCACTGATGACATTTTTCCCTGATTCGAGTCAATTATTTGTCCTCACGGACTTGATTCCGGAAAAGGAATAGCGCGGCCGCGTTACGAGACCTGCCGCCCAGTGCGCGAGCCGGGTGCGGTCGCCGCCGCCCACACCGCGATCTGGGTGCGATAACGCAGACCGAGCTTGTTGCGGATACTCAGCAGGTGAGTTTTGACCGTGCTCACCGACACCTGTAACCGGGTGGCGATCTGCTGGTTGGTCAGGCCGACGGCCAGCAGGCTGACCACCTGGGCCTCGCGCGCGGTCAGCGGATAGTCGGGCACGGTGCCGGCGCGCTGGGCGGAGCGCGGTCGTGGCTCGGCGCCTTCCTGGCAATTCTTGTTGTCCCGCAGGGCGAACGCCAGCAGGTTGTCCGCGGTCATCCTTCGGCCGACCGAGGCGGCTTCCGCGCTCGCGGTGCGACCGAGCGCTCGCTCGGCTACGTCGATGGCCGCGTTGATCCGGGTCTGCCAGGCCGGTTCCGGGCCGATGCCGAGCCTGCGCCGCACCTGCACCGCCCCGCTGAACAGGCAGCGGGCGCGGTGGAAGTCGTTGCGCTGCATGGCGACCAGGCCGATCGCCTCGATCAGGTTCGGCACCTGGTAGCCGTTGCCGGGCAGTCCGCGCAGCGCTTCCTCGAACGCGACCTCGGCCGCGGCCACGTCGCCCTCGACCAGGCGCAGCATGCCAGCGGTGTGCAGGACCGCGCCGCGCAGGCGTTTGGGCGCGGAGCGGCGGTAGATCGGCAGCGCGTCCGCGATCAGCGCGTCCGCTTCCTTGGTCTCGCCCTGCTGGAACAGCGCCCAGGCCAGGTTGCGGCGGCACAGGGCGAGATCGAGCGGCTGGCCGAACGGGTCGGCGTAGGTGAGGCATTCGCGGTAGGCGGTGATCGCCTCGCTGACCTCGTGCCGCAGCATCCGCACGGTCGCCACCGCGCCGAGCGCCTTGGCCAGCCGGAACGGATCGTCCTCGCCGCGCTCGACCCGCACCGCCTCCTCGGCGAACCGCAGCGCCTCGTCGCCGTCGGCCTGCAACGCGGCCAGCCAGCCCGAGGAGATCAGCAACTCGGCGCGGCCGGTCGGGTCGGCGACCCGGTCCAGCGCCTTGGCCAGCACCACCCGGCCCTCCTGGATCCGGTCCTGGTGCCGCCACACCGCGGCCAGCGCCAGCACCAGCAGCACGTGCCGGTGATCGGCCTGCTCGATGGTGGCATCGACGGCGGCGATCAGGTCTTCGCGCTGGTGGTGCAGCTTGCTGAGGTCGGCGCCCTGATAGAACAGGCTCTCGGTGATCGGCTCGGCCAGCGCGGCCAGCCAGTTGATCAGCCGGTCGCGAGTCGGCGCCAGTTCGCCGGTGCGGGTCAGCCTGTCGACGCCGTAGGCGCGCAGCAAGCTCAGTTGGTGAAACCGGGCTTCGCCGTCCTCCCCGGGTTTGGCGTGCACCAGCATGGACTTGTCGGCCAGCGCGCAGAGCAGGCGCAGCATCTCGCCGTCGCTGGCCACGTCCGCGCCGCAGGCGGCCAGCACGATCGGCACGCCGAAGTCGCCGGAGAGCACCGAGATCCGCCGGAACACCACCTGCTCGACCGGTTCCAGCAGGTCGTAGCTCCAGTCCAGCGCGGTGCGCAGGTCACGGTGGCGAGCCGGCGCGGTGCGGCTGCCATCGGTGAGCAGCGTCAGCGGATCGTCGAGCCCGGCCAGGATCGAGGCCAGGGGCAACGTCCGCACGCGGCGCGCGGCCAGTTCGATGGCCAGCGGCAGGCCGTCCAGGCGATGGCAGATGTCGTTGACCAGGTGGGCGTTGGCCATGGTCAACTCGAAGGCGGGATCGCTGTCCCTGGCCCGTTCCACGAACAGGCGCACCGCGTCGGAATACACCGGCGCGCCGCGGTCGCCTCTGGTGTTGTTTTCCCCGTGCGGGAGGGGCAGCACCCGGAACAGCACCTCGCCCGGCACCCGCAGTTCCTCGCGCGCGGTCGCCACCACGCGCAGCCCGCCGCAGCGCCCGAGCAGCGCCACCACGAGTTCCGCGCACGGCTGGGCCACGCGTTCGCCGCTGTCCAGCACCAGCACCAGTTGATTCGCGCCGATCGCCCGCGCGAGTTCCGCCGTGCCCGCGCGGCCGCGAATCCCTGTTGCCGCAGCAATCCTGAGATACAGGGTGTCGGCATGCGCCGCGTCGGCAAGCGAAACGAAGCGGACGTCAGCGGATTTGGCTGTGCTGAGCAGTTCGCAGGCAAGCCTCGTCTTGCCGACCCCGGCCGGGCCGATCAAGGTGAGCAGCCGCGCGGAGCGGGACACCGAGCGCAGCTGGCTCAGTTCCTGTTTGCGGCCAACGAAACTGTCCAGCGCGACGGCCAGCGTGACGCCCGGCGGCGGCGCCACCAGCGGCCGGACGGGCGCGGGCGCGATCTTCTCCTTGGCCGCCGACCGCCGCCGGAACGCGCGCTGCCGGCAGGCATTGGAGCAGTAGCGGGCGGGGCGGCCGCCTGCGGATTTGTCGCCGGCCGGTAATGGCGCGCCGCAGTCGGCACAGGCGGGTGCGGGCGTGCTCGCGGCCGGATCGGTCGCGTCGCCGTCGTGCCCATTCGGCCGCATAGCACCATGTTGGTGAGCGCGGGCCGCCAATGAAACCCCGAATCGGTGGATTTTCGACGGCGTTAATCGGGATTCAGCATTACTTCACCGAACCTCGCCCGGCCGTCCCGATGCCCGAACCCGTGCTGGAATAATCGTGGTGTGCCAGGATGATTCGGGCTCAAGATCGGCCAGTGCAGTGGTTCACCCGAAGCCAGTCGCGCATAACTCGCGCCGGAATAATCGGCGGGACCACCCATTGACGCCCGGGTCAGTTCGGTGAAAACCGCGCCCGGATCGGCCGGGAACTCTCCGGCGGAGCGGCCGAGTCGAATGGCGATCTCGTGTAACACGGCCAGCTCGGAGCGAACCCCTTCGGGCGGTGCGACGGCGCCGGGGCGCAACAGCAACCGGCCTTCCAGGTTGGTGACCGTGCCGGTGGTCTCCGCCCAGCGCGTCACCGGGAACACCACATCGGCGGCAGCAGCCGCCTCGGAGAGCACGGTGTCCGCGACCACCAGCAGATCCAGGTCGGCGGCGACCGGCCGGCCGCCGAACACCACCATGCCACGCAACCGGTCCTCCGACGTGCGCGAATCCGGCAACCGGCCCTGTTCCCGCACACCCCGGCCGTTGCCCTGACCGGTCAGGCAGCCGAACCCGGATCCCGGCGTGCCGGGCAGGCCGAGGGCGAGGCTCAGGTTGATCCATCCGGTCACCGCGGCGGCGGCATCACGTTGCCGGTGCGTGCCGCGCCCGGTCAGCACGTACGCGCCCTGCGCGCGGCCGAGCATCCGCGCGCAGGTTCGCTGGTCGGCGACGGACACGCCGGTGACCTGTTCGACCCGTTCCGGCCACCAGTCCTGGGCGACCCGCCAGGCCTGCGCGAAGCCAGCGGTTCGATCATCCACATAGGACTTGTTCAGTCGGCCGTCGGCGACCACGCAGTGCAGCAGACCGAGGGTCAGCAGCGGGTCCGTGCCTGGTCGTGGCCGCAGATGCAGGGCGGCGAGCCTGGCGGTCGCGGTGCGCTCCGGGTCGACGACGATCAGGCCGCCCACCTCGATCACCCGGCGCAGCTGATGCAGCAACGGCGGCATGGACTCGGCGAGGTTGGTGCCGGCCAGCAACACGGTGTCGGCGGCGCGCAGGTCGGTCACCGGAAACGGCAGGCCGCGATCGATGCCGAAGGCGCGCTCGGCCACCGCGCCCGCCGTCGCGATGCCGGCCAGGCCGGGGTGGTCCAGTCGGACGGTGCCCAAGGCCCTTCGCGCGAACTTGGCCAGCAGGTAAGCGGTTTCGGTGCTCAGCGCGGCACCACCGCGCACCCCGATCGCGTCGGCGCCGTGCGCGGCCCGCAGCGCGTGTAGCCGGGCGGCGGCGAAGTCCAGCGCGGTGTCCCAATTGGCAGGGCGCAACCGGCCGCCCGCCCGGATCAGCGGGGTGGTCAGCCGGGACTGTCCATTGGTCGCGAACGCGGTCCAGCCCTGGTCACACAGGTCGCCGCAGCTGGCCGGGAACGGTCGCGGCAGCACCGTCGGCACGGGTTCGGGCGCGACGGTGAGGCCGCACTGCAACGCGCAGTGCGGGCAGTGCGTCGCCACCCCCGCGGCGCCCGGCACCATCCGATTCGTCTCCCCGATACGTGCTCCCCCAGCAGATGCGGCCGCGCACATTAGCAGCCCGGACGAATCCACGACAAACATTGGCAGAATTCCACGCGGTTTTGACGTTATTCGCGAAGTACTGTGAAGACTGGCCTAGCTGTTGCGTCAGCCGATAGGATGCCCCGCGTCCATACGGGGGACATTTGCCGAATTCGCGAATCGGCGCTGGTCAGCAACGGAGGAATTGTGGTCGCGCACGATCAGGGGCACGCGGCGGCCGAGAACCGGCGCTACGACGAGCCCTCAACCGCTCCCCCGTCGACGAGCACGCCCGGCCAATCGACACGGGCGCTCACCGGTTCCACCGACGCGATCGCGCTGGAGACGCTACGCCGCCACAGCGGCCCGTCCCGGCTGTTCGACGCGATCGTGCGGCCCGGGTCCATCCGCGGCAAGCTGATCCGCATCCTCTGTGTGTCGCTGGTGCTGGTCCTGCTGCTGCTCGGGTACATCATCGCCGGTCAGGTCGGCACGTTCCGCACCGCGCGGACCACGACGCACATCGTCAACCTGGCGCTGGGCGTCCAGGCCGCGGTATACGAGCTGCAGCAGGAACGCGGTCTCACCAACGGCCTACTCAGCGGTGACAACGCGATCGCACCGGCCCTGACCACCCAGCGACCCAAGACCGATCGTGCGCTGGCCACCCTGAACCAGACGCTGATCAACCCGCAGAACGCGGACGCCGGGGTCGACCAGATCCGCGCCGCACTGTCCAAATTGGACGACATCGCCGGGGTGCGCTCGACCGTCGACGACCGGCTGGCCCAGCCCTCGAACGTGTTCCAGTTCTACACCGCCGCGATCGGCGCGCTCAACGACGACGAACTCGGCCTGGACCAGGTCCAGGACCCGGCCCTGCGGCACGGTTTGCAGACCCTCTACGCGGTCGCGGGCGCGATGGAGTCGACCGCTCGGGAGGCGGGCCTGCTGGCCGGCGTGTTCGCCGCGAACAAGTTCCCGCAGCCGACCTACGCCGCGTTCACCAAGGCGCTGGACGCCAAGCAGGACGGTCTGTCCGACTACGCCCGGTACGCAACGCCCTCGGAGAACACCGCGCTCGCCGCCGCCTTCGCCTCGCCCGACGCCGCCGAGATGACCCGGCTGGAGAACGCCGCGGTGGCCGCGTCCAACGGGGTGCTTCCGGCCAGGACCGACCCGGCTACCTGGTGGAACTCGGCCACCACGGTCATCGACGGGATGCGCTCGGCGCAGCAGAGCGTCGGGCACGACGTGATGGCTCGCGCGATCCAGCTGCGCAACCGCGCCGGCCTGGAACTCGGCGCGATGGCGCTGCTCGCGCTGGCCATCATCGCGGTGATGATCGCGCTGGTCATCGGGGCCGCGCGGTCGGTGATCGACCCGGTCCGGCTGCTCGCCCGCGACGCCAACGACATGTCGGTGCGCAGGCTGCCCGCCGCCGTGGCCAAGCTGCAGAGCGAGGACCCCAGCGAGCTGGCCCGGCCGGTGCTGAACCTGGTCCCGCGCAAGGCCGCGGCCGAGATCAGGGTGCTGGCCAAGGCGCTGGACCGGTTGCAGGACACCTCGCTGCGGCTGGCCACCGAGCAGGCCCTGATCCGCCGCAACACCACCGCGTCGCTGGCCAACCTGGGCAGGCGCAACCAGAACCTGGTGCGCCGCCAGCTGGCGCTGATCAGCGACTTCGAGCGGGAGGAGCTGGACCCGTCGGCGCTGGCCAACATGTTCGAGCTGGACCACCTGGCCACCCGCATGCGCCGCAACGCGGAGAGCGTGCTGGTGCTGGTCGGCCAGACCAGCCCCCGGGTGTGGTCGCAGCCGCTGCCGATCGCCGACGTCATCCGCGCCGCACTGTCCGAAGTGGAGGATTACCGGCGGGTGGTGCTGCGCCGGGTCGACCCGGCCTTCGTCACCGGGTCGGTGATCACCGACGTCGCGCACATGCTGGCCGAACTGGTCGAGAACGGCCTGCAGTTCTCATCGCCCGAACTGGAGGTCGAGGTCTACGGCAGGCGGATGGGCAACCGGTACCTGCTGGTCGTGGTCGACCACGGCATCGGCATGCCCCCGGCCGAACTCGCCGCGGCCCGCGCCCGGCTCCGCGACGAGGAGAACTTCCTGGTCGCGCCGACCCGCTTCCTCGGCCACTACGTGGTCGGCCGCCTGGCCAACCGGCTCGGCGTGCGCGTCGACCTGTCCGAGTCGCCGACGACCGGCCTGACCGCGCGCATCCTGCTCCCGCCGGACCTGCTCGCCGACGAGTCGACCATGCCGCCACCGGCACCGCCCACGTTGAAACCGCTGCTGGCCCAACCGGCCAGGCCCGAACCGGCCGAGATCCCCGAGATCCCCGCGATCCCGGCCACCCGCACCGAAACCCCGGCAACACCAGCGCCAGTCCCGACGCAGGCCGCGACACCAGCAGCCGCACCAGCCGAAGCCGCACCGCAGGCCCGCACCCCGAACGGCCTGGTCAAACGCCAGTCCCGCAGGCGAACCCAACCGGCAACCGAACCGATCCCGGCCGCACCAGCGCCGAGAACGGCCGATCGCCCGACCGACGGCGAGAGCAGCGAACGCACCCCCAGTCAGGTGCGCAGCATGCTGTCCGCCTTCCAACAAGGACACCAGCGCGGCCAGCTCGCGATGACCGGCGCAGACGCCGTCGCGGGCCGCGAGGAGGAGCCCAGTGATACCTGATCTGGACACGGACCCGCAGAGCTTCCACTGGCTGGTCAACAACTTCGTGCGCGACACCGACGGGGTCCGCGACGCCGTCGTGGTGTCCTCGGACGGCCTGTTGATCGCCAAGTCGTCCGGCCTGGACCGCACCGCGGGCGACCGGCTCGCCGCGCTCACCTCCGGGCTGGCCAGCCTGTCCCGCAGCGCCGCCCGTTACTACGACTTCGACGGCCTGAAGCTGGTGCTGATCGAGATGCAGCGCGGCTTCCTGCTGGTCTCGACCATCGCCGACGGCAGCTGCATCGCGGTGCTGGCCGGCCAGGGCTGCGACATCGGCCTGATCGGCTACGAGATCGCGGTGCTGGCCGAGCGGGCCGGGCGGCTGCTCAGCCCGGCACTCATCACCGAACTGCGAGAATCGCTGACTCCATGACCGAGCGCGACCCGTTGCGGCTACCCGACCCGAGGTTCTTGCCGCCGACCCAGCCGAAGTCCTGGTTCGACCCGGCCGACCCCGGCGCTCCAGGACATCCCAACGCGCCCGAGGCCGCCGTCGAGGCGGACGGCGTGCTGATCAGGCCGTTCATGGTCACCGGCGGCCGCACCCGGCCGCTGCACGACGGGCTCAAGCTGGAAACCATGGTCTACGCGCAGCCTGCCGCGCTGTCCGCGCCGTTGCAGTTCGAGCAGCGGCGCGCGATCGAACTGGCCCAGGAGCCGACCTCGGTCGCCGAACTCGCCTCCCAGCTCGACCTGCCGATCGGCGTAGCCAGGGTGCTGATCGCCGACCTTTACACCGCGAACTATGTTGAGTTGCGGGAACCGAGCGAACTACCGACGCAGACGATCGAGAGGATCAGGGATCTTGTCCGGGCCCTCTAGGAGTGCGCCGCGCGTGCCGACGGCGGCGAAAATCGTGGTCAGCGGCGGTTTCGGCGTTGGCAAGACCACCTTCATCGGCGCGATCTCCGAGATCGAGCCGCTGGTGACCGAGGCGGCCATGACCGAACGCTCGGTCGGGGTCGACGACGCGAGCCTGTTACCGGCGAAGACCACGACCACGGTCGCGCTCGACTTCGGCCGGATCACGCTGGATCCGACCCTGATCCTCTACCTGTTCGGCACGCCCGGCCAGGAACGCTTCGACTTCCTCTGGGACGACCTGTCCGACGGCGCGCTCGGCGCGGTCGTGCTGGCCGACACCCGGCGCATCGAGGACTGCTACCCGGTGCTCGACTACTTCGAGACCCACGACATCCCGTTCATCGTCGCGGTCAACCACTTCCCGGATTCGCGCTACTTCGAGCTGGGCGAGGTGCGCGACGCGCTGGACGTGCCGGACGGGGTCCCGGTGATCCACTGCGACGCGCGGGAACGAGAATCCGTGAAGAATGTGCTGGTCGCGTTGATTGAGCAGGTTCTGTTGCAGCGCGTGGCCTGAACCCGCGCCCCGTTGCGCCCAATGGTCGAATCTGTGTCCGATGGCGTTGTCCTGAATCGATGCAGTCCTTCCGCCTGCGGCCTTCGCGGAGATATGTTGCGCGCCGCAACTTATTCGCTCGGTACACCGATGTAGGAGAGCGATCATGCGCCTGCCCGCCAGAATCGGGGTGGTGGCCTTCGCGGTCGCCGCTGCGATCAGCGTCGTAGCGTTACCCAGCTCGGCCCAATCGGAACAGTCGGTCAACCCGGCCTGTCCCTGGGTCGGTCAGCACGCCTCGCCGGCCCAGCGCGCGGCCGAGGTGCTGGCCAAGCTGACCACCGACCAGAAGATCCAGATGGTGCACGGCGACAACAACTCGCCCTACGCCGGCCAGATCCCGGCCATTCCGGCCCTGTGCGTCCCCGCGCTGAACCTGGAAGACGGCCCCGGCGGCGTCGGCGACGGCATGGCGGGCGTGACCCAGCTGCCCGCTCCGGTCGCGGCCGCCGCCAGCTGGGACACCTCGCTGACCTCCCAGTACGGCGCGGTGATCGGCAACGAGCAGTGGGGCAAGGGCGCCAACGTCGACCTCGGGCCGACCGTGAACATCGTGCGCGATCCGCGCTGGGGGCGGGCGTTCGAGTCCTACGGCGAGGATCCCTACCTCGCCGGGCAGATCGGCGTCGCCGACATCAGGGGCGTGCAGAGCCAGGGCGTACTGGCGCAGGTCAAACACCTCGACGTGTACAACCAGGAGACCAACCGCAACACCGCGGCCGACAACGCGATCGTCGACCCGCGCACGTTGAACGAGATCTATCTGCCGCAGTTCCAGGCCGCCGTGCAGCAGGGCCAGGTCGCGTCGGTGATGTGCTCCTACAGCACCATCAACAACTCGCCGGCCTGCCAGAACGACTACCTGCAGAACCAGAAGCTCAAGGACCAGTGGAACTTCCCCGGTTTCGTCACCTCCGACTGGGACGCAACGCATTCCACTGTGGACTCCGCCAACAACGGCCTGGACATGGAGATGCCGGACGACCAGTTCTTCGGCGCCGCGCTGGCGACCGCGGTCGCGAACGGCCAGGTGCCGATGTCGCGGTTGAACGATATGGTCACCCGCATCCTCACCGAGGAGTTCCGCTTCGGCCTGTTCGACCGGCCCGCGACCGGTTCACCGAGCGCGGTGGTGACCAACGCGGCGCATGCCTCGGTGGCCCAGAACGTGGCCGAGCAGGGCACGGTCCTGCTCAAGAACAGCAGCTCGGCGCTCCCGCTCGATGCCAAGAGCACCAAGTCGATCGCGGTGATCGGCGATGACGCCGGTCCGGACGCGCTGACCACCGGCGGCGGCAGCGCCAGCGTCGGCGCGAGTTCGATCGTCACGCCCTACCAGGGCATCAAGGCGCGGGCCGGAGCCGGCACCGACGTCGAGTACGCGCAGGGCACCTACCCGGCGGGCGGCCAGCTGCCGGTCGTGGACGCGTCGTACTTCGGCGCCGGCCTGACCGCGCAGTACTACAACAACATGACGCTGTCCGGGACTCCGGTGCTGACCCGCACCGACCCCAACGTGAACTTCGACTGGGGCCCGAACTCGCCGGTCTCCCCCGGTCCCGGCGTGAACGCGACGCAGTGGTCGGTCAAGTGGACCGGGAACCTCACCGCGCCGGTCACCGGCTCCTACACGTTCTCGCTGACCAGCGACGACGGCAGCCGCCTGTTCGTCAACGGCACCAAGCTCATCGACAACTGGCGCGACCAGGGCGCCAACACCGAGACCGGCACGGTGACCTTGACCGCGGGCCAGTCGGTTCCGGTCGAGATCGACTACTACCAGGATGGCGGCGACGACCTGGTCAACCTGGGCTGGCAGATCCCCGGCCAGCCGACCCCGCTGGACCAGGCCGTCGCGTTGGCCAAGTCCTCGCAGGAAGCGGTGGTCTTTGCCAGCAACTTCGAGTCCGAGGGCTCGGACCTGTCGACCATCGACCTGTCCGCCCAGCAGAACCAGCTGATCAGCGCGGTAGCGGCGGTGAACCCGAACACGATCGTCGTGCTCAACACCGGCTCTGCCGTCACCATGCCGTGGCTCGACTCGGTCAAGAGCGTCCTGGAGGCCTGGTACCCGGGCCAGCAGGACGGCACCGCGATCGCCTCGGTCCTCTTCGGCGACACCAACCCATCGGGCAAGCTCCCGGTCACCTTCCCCAAGTCGCTGGCCGACGTGCCCGCGACGACGGCCGCCCAGTGGCCGGGCGTGAACGGGCAGGTCCAGTACTCGGAGGGCATGGACGTCGGCTACCGGTGGTACGACGCGAAGAACATCGCGCCGCTGTTCGCCTTCGGCTCCGGCCTGTCCTACACCACGTTCGCCTTCTCGCACCTCGCGCTCGGTCCGGGCGACCTCGGCCCGAACGGCCAGGAGACGGTGACCGCGAACGTCACCAACACCGGCAAGCGGGCCGGCGCGGACGTGGTGCAGCTGTACCTCAGCGAACCGGCCTCGGCCGGCGAGCCGCCCAAGCAGCTCAAGGGTTTCCAGAAGGTCCAGCTCAACCCGGGCCAGACCAAGCAGGTCCGGTTCACCCTGTCCAGTCGCGATGTGTCCTATTGGGACAGCAACGCGCAGGACTGGACCGTTGCCGCCGGGCACTATCAGGTCATGCTCGGCGACTCCTCGGACAACCTGCCGCTGGCCGGTGGCTTCGCGGTGTCCAGGACGACCGGCCCGCGCTACGTCAAGGTGACCGCGCCCGCGTTGCAGAACGGCGGCAGCACGGCAACGGTGAGCGCGACGTTCACCAACGGCAGCACCGAAACCGTCCGCAACGCCGCACTGAAGCTGACCGCGCCGACCGGCTGGACGGTGACGGCGGTACCCGGCCAGCCGACCGGAAACGTCGGCCCCGGAACGTCAATCAGCGCGACCTGGCAGGTCAGTGCCCCACCGAACGCAACAGCGGGAACGGCAACCCTCACCGCGACCGCCAGCTATCTCGGTGACCACGGCCCGGCCACAACCACCGGCACCGCAACGGAAAGCGTGCCCTACGCCTCCTTCGCGGCCGCGCTGAACAACACCGGGATCAGCGACGACGCCACCCCGACCGGCGCCAACTTCGACGGCGGCGGGTACAGCTACTCGGCGCAGGCGCTGGCCACGGTCGGTGTCACACCGGGCAACGCGATCGGCAGCACCGGCTTCACCTGGCCGAACGTTCCGGTCGCCACGCCGGACAACGTGCAGAACGCTGGCCAGTCCATCGCGGTGTCCGGCACGGGCACCACCCTGGGCGTGCTCGGCACCGGCACGTTCGGCGCCCAGTCCGGCCAGGTCACCGTGACCTACACCGACGGCAGCACGTCGACCGGCACGGTCACGCTGCCCGACTGGTACTCGAACGCGGCGACAGCGGGCAACACGCTGGTGGCCACCACGCCGCACTGGAACATCCCGCCGGGCAGCACATTGGACCCGAACCACCAGGTCAGCATCTACTCGACCACGATCCCGCTCACCTCGGGCAAGACCGTGGCCGCGATCACGCTGCCGAGCGATTCGGACCTGCACCTGTTCGCGGTCGACATCAGGTGACCGGCGCCTCGGGGGCGGCGTGTCCGCCCCCGAGGTAGTACCAGCGCGGGAATTCCCGTACCGGCAAGGGAAGCCGCGGATAGATCGCGTCGATCGCGCCCATCGCCCAGTCGAACCGGCGCTGCCGCCCGGCATCCCACCGCAACCGATAGCCGCGCCTGATCCGCGCGGGCAGCAGGCCGACCGTGATCAACCGGTTCAGACCGGCCGTGGCGCGCAACGGAATCTGTTGCGGATAAAGGAGATCCCGGCACACCTGCCGGGCGGGTTCGCCCACCACCATCG
>DATFHN010000038.1:0-11072 GCA_035248365.1 Pseudonocardiaceae bacterium
GCAGCGACACGTCGAAGAGGCCCCTCCACCTCGTTGTTCGTTTGCCCACGTCGAACGGTTCCCAGCGGTCCAGAGGGAGTTTTCGGTAACGCCCAGTGGGCGGTCTACCCCCATTGGTAGTGCCCGAAAGGGTGATGTGAACCAACTTTGGTCGTTTCGGATGGGCGCACAGTGACCGATGTCGGGTTTGCCACGCTGATCGGTCACTGATCGCGCGCGGATGGCCATAATCAGCCGTTGAGCTGGGTGAGTTCAGCACATCGAGGCATGCCGCGAGCCGCCGGCGGACGCTGCGCGATGCTCGCGGTGGTTGCTGCTTGTGCGCTGCGCCCGGTTGGCAGAGGCTGTGCGCGGGGGTGCTCGCGGTCTGTACACGATGAGAGAGGGTGCGGCGTGGCTCAGGTGGGTTTTTCGGCGACCGAGACATTTCGGATGGCAAGGGATTTCCTGCTGGAGCGGCGGGACAGCTACGACCTCGCCTACCGGGACTTCCGCTGGCCGGAATTCACCGACTTCAACTGGGCGCTGGACTGGTTCGACGCGGTCGCGGCCACCGAGCCGACGGCGTCGCGGCCCGCGCTGTGGATCGTCGAGGAGGACGGCTCCGAACTCCGCTACACCTTCGCCGAGATGTCGGCCCGGTCCAACCAGGTGGCCAACTGGCTGCGCTCGCTCGGCGTCGCGCGCGGCGACCGGCTGATCCTGATGCTCGGCAACCAGACCGAACTCTGGGAGACCATCCTGGCCGCGATCAAGCTCGGCGCGGTGGTCATCCCGGCCAGCACGCTGCTCGGCCCGAACGACCTCACCGACCGGGTGGACCGGGGCAACGCCAGGCACGTGGTGGTGCGCGACGTGGACGCGCCCAAGTTCGCCAAGGTGGGCGGTGACTACACGCGTGTAGCGGTAGGCGATCCGGTCGACGGCTGGCACAACTACGCCGACGCGTACCAGGCTTCCGCCGAATTCACCCCGGAGGGCCGCAGCGCGGCCACCGACACCATGCTGCTCTACTTCACCTCGGGCACCACCGCCCAGCCGAAACTCGTTGAGCACACCCAGGTTTCGTATCCGGTCGGCCATCTGTCCACAATGTACTGGATCGGGCTGCGCCCCGGCGACGTCCACCTGAACATCTCCTCGCCGGGCTGGGCCAAACACGCGTGGAGCAACGTCTTCGCGCCGTGGAACGCGGAAGCCTGCGTGTTCATCTACAACTACAACCGGTTCGACGCGGGCGCGCTGCTGCGCCAGATCGACCGCTGCGGCATCACCAGTTTCTGTGCGCCGCCGACCGTGTGGCGGATGCTGATCCAGGCCGACCTGACCCAGTTGGCCAACCCGCCGCGCGAGGTCGTCGGCGCGGGCGAGCCGCTCAACCCGGAGGTCATCGAGCAGGTCAACCGGGCCTGGAGCCGGACCATCCGGGATGGCTTCGGCCAGACCGAGACCACCGTGCAGATCGCCAACACGCCTGGTCAACCGGTCAAACCGGGATCGATGGGACGCCCGGTGCCCGGGTATCACGTCGCGCTGATCGATCCGGTGACCGGGGTGATCGGCGAGGAGGGCGAGATCTGCCTCGACCTCGCGCATCGCCCGACCGGCCTGATGGTCGGCTACCGCGACGACGACGAGCGCACCGCCGAGGTCATGCGCGATGGCTACTACCACACCGGCGACGTCGGCTCCCGCGACGCGGATGGCTACATCACCTACGTCGGCCGCGCCGACGACGTCTTCAAAGCCAGCGACTACAAGATCTCCCCGTTCGAGCTGGAGAGCGTGCTGCTCGAACACGAGGCGGTCGCCGAGGCCGCGGTCGTGCCCGCGCCCGATCCGGTGCGCCTGGCCGTGCCGAAGGCCTACGTCACACTCGCCGCGGGCTACGAGCCGAGCCGGGAGACCGCGCTGTCGATCTTCGCCTTCGCCAAGGAGAACCTGGCCCCGTACAAGCGAGTTCGCCGGCTGGAGTTCACCACCGAGCTGCCCAAGACGATCTCCGGCAAGATCCGCCGGGTCGAACTGCGCGGCCGCGAACAGGATCTGCCGACCGACGCGGGGGATTACCGAGAAGGGGACTTCCCGGAGTTGCTGGCCTGATCCAGCTCCGCTGCCCAGCGTTGCGACCAGCGCGTCAGCCCGAGGAGTTCGGTGGCGGCGTCGCGGCCCAGCGCGGTCAGCCGGTAGGCGCCCTGCTCGTCCCGGTCGGCGAGCAGGGCCTCCTGCAGCTCGTTGAGGCGCTGCTGCAACACGCTGGACGACATGCCGTCGCAGCGTTGTTGCAGCGCGCGGAAACCGAGTGGCTCGTCGCGCAGTTCCCAGACGATCCGCAGGATCCAGCGCCTGCCGAACAGGTCGAGCGCGGCCATGACCGGCCTGCCGGTGCTGGAGCCGCGGACCGGCCGGCCGGGTCGGGGAGTCGAGGTCATTCGGTCCTCTGCTCAGGGCTGGTGCTTCGAAATCAGAAACACTACTCTCGCGAGGGTGCTTCGAAATTCGAAGCACCCGAAGGGAGGCTCGATGGGCATCCGGATCCCGCCGGTCTTGGCGCCGTATGGCGAGGCCGGAGACCTGCTGCGACGGATGATGCCGGGCGAGGAGCCGATCGCCCTGTTCCGCACCTACGCGCGCAACCTGCCGCTGGCCGAGGCCGCCCACGGCTGGGGCTCCTACCAGCTCAGCCGCGGGCTCAGCATCGGTTTACGCGAGCGCGAGATCCTCATCGACCGCACCTGCGCCCGCTGCGGCTGCGAATACGAATGGGGCGTGCACATTGCCCGCTTCGCCGGGAAGGCCGGGCTGACCGCCGACCAGATCGTCTCGCTGACCAGCGGCTCCAGCGCCGATCCGTGCTGGTCGGACGAGCGGGACCGGGTGCTGCTGGACGCGGCCGACTCCCTGCACGAGGGCAACGACATCGACGACGAGCTGTGGGCGCGGCTGGCCGGGCAGTTCGGCCCGGAACAGCTGCTCGACGTGCTGATGCTGTGCGGCTGGTACCACGCGATCAGCTTCACCGCCCGGGCCACGCGCCTCGCCCCGGAACCCGGCACGCCCCGATGGTGATCGTCCGCGCCTGCCTGCGCGAGGGCACCGGCGGCAGCCCTACCGCGGTCCTGCTCGACGCACCGATGAGCGAGGCCGAACGCCGCCAGGTTCCGGTCCGGCTCGGCACCTCACACGCGGTCTTCGTCGCGGAGCACGACGACCTGGTCTCCCTGCGGTTCTTCACGTCGACCGGCGAACTGGCCGCCTGCGGCCACGGCACCATCGCCGCGCTCGCCTTCCTCGCCGACCGCGCGGCCAGCAGCGACTACCGCGTCACCCTCCGCACCGCGAAGCGAACCTTCTCCGGTTGGGTGGATCACGACACGGCGTTTTTCGACCCCGGCCCGATCGACCTGCGCGAGCCGACCGACGCCCAACGCGACCTCGTCCTGCCCACCCTCGACATCGACCCGGACCCAGGAATCCGGGTGGCCTCGCCGGGGCGGCCGAGGTTGCTGGTCCCGGTCGGTTCCCGGTCCGCGCTGGCCGCGCTCGAACCGGACTTCGCCCGGCTCGCCGCCGCCTGTGATCGCGCCGGCCTCCTGGGCTGCTACGTCTACTCGGGGTCGGCGGACCGCTTCGCGGCGCGCATGTTCGCCCCGGCGATCGGCGTGCCGGAGGACATCGCCAACGCCAACAGCACCGCCTGCCTGGCCGCACACCTGGGCAGGCGGATCACGGTGGACATGGGCGACTCGCTCGGCCACCCGGCCACGATCATCGCGGGCCCCCGGCAGCTTGGCGGCGTCGCCGAGATCGGCTGATCGTCAGGTGTCGAGCAGGGCGGGAGCCATGATGTCCTCGCTGCGCCACTGCCGCTTCGACAGGCCCTGTTCGTGGTGGTAGCGCAGGAACGTGTCGACCGCGTCGCGGTTCGCCGCGAACCCGTAGGGCCACCAGTCCTCGCCGAGCAGCCGCCGGTTCTCGGCGAAGAGGTCGCTGAACCACGGCGTCATGACCGCCATGTGCTGTTTCAGCGCGCCATCGCGGTAGCGGTTCGCGGTGATGTCCTTGGCTGCCGTGAACGCCTGGTACACGGCGCGCACCACGTCCGGTTGGGTCGCCAGCTCTTTCCGGACCGCGATCGCATGCATCATCGGGAAGATCCTGGTGCGGCGGTAGTAGTCCTGCTCGACCGTCCGATAGTCCGGGAACAACCGCCGGACCCGCGGCGATCCGTCCAACAGCTGCCGCGGCACGTCGACCGAGATCAACGCGTCGATCTCGCCCGCGTCGAGCATCGCGCCCAGGGCCTGCCCGGGCGCCGCATGCCGGACGCCGATGCCGTCCGGGACCGGCTGGGGGATCCAGTCGAACGCGGGGAACGGTTGGTTGACGCCACCGTCGACCCAGTCGCACTGGTCCTGGGTGACACCGAACTCGTCGGCGAGGATGCCCTTGGCCCACACGCCCGCGTCGTGCCCGAACAGCGCGAACTCGCCGATCCGCCGACCGGCGAGATCCTCGGGTTTGCCGATGCCGCTCGCGGTGTTCACGTAGATCGCCGAGTGCCGGAAGTTCCGGTTCGGGAAGATCGGCAGCGCCAGGAACGGCGGGTCGTCGAGTTCGAACGTGCGCAGGAAGTACGTCAGGCCCAGCTCGGCGACGTCGAAATCGCCCTGGACCATCCGCCGGAAGATGTCCGAGACGAGCGGCTCGGTCTCGATCGTCGCGGCCGCCCCGGGGATGGACACCGATCCGTCGAACAGGGCCGCGGTGTGTTCGTACTGGTAGACGCCGATGCGCAGCATGATTGTCCGCCTTCCGTGAATGCTCATTCACTGTGTATCATAGCGAATGACCATTCACTGTGGGAGGTGTCGATGCCCCGGCTCACCGAAGCGAACCGCGCGGCCAAGCGCGCCGAGATCCTGGCCGCCGCACGCCGCTGTTTCGCCCGCGACGGCTTCCACCAGACCGCCATGCCGGACATCGCGCGGGAGGCGGGCGTCTCGGTCGGCGCGCCCTACCGGTACTTCGCCAGCAAGGAAGAACTGATCCTCGAACTGGCGGGCGAGGCGTTCACCGCGATCTTCGACCCGATCGTCGCGACCGCCGAACCAGCGGGCGTCGCCGATCTCGTCGCCGACGCGATCAGTACGACCCCGGCCGGCGAACTGCTGCGCTGCGCCGTGCAGGCCTGGAGCGAACTGCTGATCAACGACGCCGTGGGCGAGCGCGCGCTCGCCGGTTTCGAGAACGTCCGGCTACGACTGGCCGACGTGCTCCGGCGCGGCCAGAACGCGGGCACCGTCCCGCTCACCATCGACCCCGAGCGCGGCGCCCGGGTGATCATGGCTCTGCTGCACGGTTTCCTGCTGCAACGCGTCGCGTTCGGCCTCGACGACGTCGCCGGTTTCGTCGCGGCCGTGCGGGCGATGCTGAAGTGAATCCGGTAGTTCAGCTGAGCTTGGTGGTGCGGGTGGCGATCGCGCCCGCGAGCGCGGCCCAGCCGAGCAGGATCAGCGCGCACACCCAGACCGGCGAGCCACCCTGCCCGATCGCCGAGAACAAGCCCTCGGCCAGCGCGCCCGACGGGATGACCAGCAGCGCGTCGTGCACGCCGGCCGGCAGCTTCGACCCGGCCAGTCCGGCCCCGCCGACCAGCAGCAGCACGAACCAGATGATGTTGGCCAGCGCCAGCACGATCTCCGCGCGCAGCGACCCGCCGAGCAGCACGCCCAGCGCGCCGAAGGCCACGGTGCCCAGCGCGATCAGCAGCACGGCGCCGCCGATCCCGGCCCAGTCCGGCGACCAGCCCAGGATCGCCGCGACGATCCCGAGCACCACGATCTGCACGACCACGACGGCGACCGCGGCGGCCAGCCGTCCGGCGACCAGCAGCCAGCGGGGGAGTGCGGTGGCGGCCAGGCGCTTGAGCACGCCGTAGCGGCGGTCGAAGCCCAGCGCGATGGCCTGGCCGGTGAACGCGGAGGACATGATCGCCAGCGCGAACACCCTCGGCGTGACCGCGTCGATCCGGGGCGCGGGCATCGGGATGAACGTGATCAGGGTCAGCCCGATCAGCAGCACCAGCGGGATGAGCAGGGTGAGCAGCACCTGTTCGCCGTTGCGGAACGCCAGCAGCGTCTCGATCCGCGCCTGGGTGTAGAGCATCCGGCCCTTGCTGCCCTGGCCCGGCGCCGGGGTGAACGTGCCGGGCGCGAATCGGGTCGAGGTGGTCATCAGGCCCATCCTAGAAAAACACAGTTCTCGGTCATGACCGCAGCTCGCGGCCGGTCAGGTCGAGGAACACGTCCTCAAGGCTGCGCTTGCTCACCTGCAGCGCCTCGGCCAGCACGCCCTGCTGCGCACACCAGGCGGTCACCGTGGACACCACCTGCGGGGTGATCTCGCCGTTGACCACGTAGTGGCCGGGGGTGGTCTCGTCGGTGGTGCAGTCTTCGGGCAGCGCGGCCTTGAGCAGGCGCAGGTCCAGGCCGCGGCGGGCCTGGAAGCGCAGGCGCTGCTCGTCGGCCGCGCCGGTGGTCAGCTCGCCGGGCGAACCCTGCGCGACCACCCGGCCGTGATCGATGATCACCACCTGGTCGGCCAGGGCCTCGGCCTCCTCCATCAGGTGGGTGGTGAGCAGCACGCTCACGCCGTCGGTGCGCAGCGCGTCGACCAGGTCCCACACCAGGCGCCGGGCCTGCGGGTCCATGCCCGCGGTCGGCTCGTCCAGGAAGACCAGCTCGGGCCGGCCGACCAGCGCGCAGGCCAGCGAGAGCCGCTGCTGCTGGCCACCGGAGAGCCGCTTGAACGGGGTGCGCTTGGCCGAGTCCAGGCCGAGCGTGCTCAGCAGCCAGGCCGGGTCCAGTGGGTTCGCCGCGCAGGACGCGACCAGCGCGAGCATCTCGTCGACCCGGACCCCCGGATACGCGCCGCCGCCCTGCGGCATCACGCCGACCCGGGCGCGCAGCGCCGCCCCTTCGGTGCGCGGATCCAGCCCGAGCACCCGGACGGTGCCCTTGTTGGCGGCGCGGAAACCTTCGCAGATCTCCACCGTCGTGGTCTTGCCCGCGCCGTTCGGGCCGAGCAGTGCGAGCACCTCGCCGGCCGGGAGCAGCAGGTCGAGTCCGTTCACGGCGGTTTTGCTGCCGTAGCGTTTCTCGAGTCCGGTGACCTCGACGGCGGGTTGTTCCACAGCCCAACAGCCTAGGCCGTGGCCTGGCTCACCTGCTTTTGACCTGGTCTGTCCGGCCGATCGGCGAAGATCGGGATCCAGCGGCGCACGATCAGCAGCGCGATGGCGAACACGATCGCGGCCGACGCATACGCGTCGATGCCGACATACCCGGCGGCGATCGGGCCGCCGGTCGGCAGCGGCGTCGCGATCCCGTACAGGCCGCTGACCACCGCGGTCGCGGTGCGGAACTTGCTGTTGTTCACGCTGGTGGCCAGCGGCACGATCGCCCACAGCAGGTACCAGGGCTGCACGGTCGCGGACAGCAGCGCCACCACGCCGAGGGCGAGACCGAGCCCGATCATCGGATGGATCCGGCCGCGATACGAGCGCCAGAGCAGCACGATCGCGGTCAGCACGCTGGCGATCTCGCCGAGCCAGCGGGTCACGCCGACCGTGGTCATGGTGTGATCGCCGAGGCCGAACACGATGCCGATGCCACCGGCCAGGAACCCGACCGCGGTGACCGGCGACTCCCAGCTCAGCACGATGCCGTTGCTGCTGTTCACCGCGTTCACCCAGCCGAAGCCGAGCCCGGTGCCGAGCGAGATGATCACGGTCAGCACCGCGAACACCCCGGTGACCAGCAGCGTCGCGTAGACCAGATGCCGGAACTTGCCGCCCCAGCGTCTTGCCACCAGGACACCGAGGAAGCCGAGCGTGGCGATCGCGGAGAGCTTCACGGCCACGCCGAGCGTGATCACCGAGACGCCCGCCAGTAGCCAGAGGATCTCCCGTCGGGTGACCGGTTCACCAACCTTGGGCAGGCCCAGCAGCGCGATCTCGAAACCGGCCAGCATCAGGCCGATCATCAGCGCCTCGTTGTGCACGCCGATCAGCAGGTGCCAGATCATCAGCGGGTTGGCCACGCCCAGCCACAGCGCGCTGACCGGCTGCACCCCGAACCGCTTGGCCAGCCGGGGCACCGCCCACACGATCAGCGCGATGCCGATCAGTTCCAGCGCGCGTTGCAGGTAGACGCCGGTGACCACGTGGTTGCCGCTGATCGCGTTGAGCCCTCGGCCGATGTAGAGGAACAGCGGGCCATACGGCGCAGGTGTGTCGCGCCAGATGCTGTCGACGCCCCTGGTCAGCGGGTCGGACACGCCGAGCGCGGGTACCGGGCCGAGCTTGTACGGGTCGAAGCCGAGCGCGGCGATCTTGGACTGGGCCAGGTAGCTGTACACATCGCGGCTGAACATCGGCGGCACGAACAGCAGCGGCACCGCCCAGGTGACCAGCGTGCGGTGCAGCTGGCGGGGCGAGATCAGCCGGGGGCGGCCGGGACGCACGAACCGGCCCAGCCACAGCCAGCTCAGCACGATCATGGCCATGCCGATGAACGCGCAGGCCAGCTCGACTGTGGGCATACGCACAAACAGGCCGAGGAATGGCATCGTGTTCAGCGGGTTGAACACCGGTGAGGCGCTCGCGCCGAGCGACCCGGCGGCCAGCAGCAACGCGCCGACGGTGCCGAAGCGGCGGATCACCTTGAGGTGGCGTTCGTCGGTGTCGTCGAGCGGAGCCGCTTCGCTGGAAGTGGGCACGAAGTCGTCATCGAGCGGAGCGTGACCGCCCGGTTGCTTGTCGACTTCGCCCATCACCACGTGACAAAGCGTATCGATCGGGGCAGGGGCGTGAGCCGGGTCACCCGAAGTCGATCGAACTTTGCTTGATCGACCTAAATACGTCACAATTGTGTTGTGAAAAACGTCGGCGCTGCTCCGGGAGCTGCCGAGACCGCGAACCCGGTCTCGGTGGACCACCCCGCGCACCCCGCCGACCGTCGTACCAGGCAGGCCGTGGCCCGGCTGATGCTCGAACGCGGTCCGATCACCGCGGCCGACATCGCCGACGCGCTGAACCTCACCGCCGCCGCCGTCCGCCGCCACCTCGACGTGCTCATCGAAGCAGGCGAGGTCGGCACGCGGGACGCGCCCCGGCGCGGCCAGCGCGGCCGGGGACGACCGGCCAAGCTGTTCCTGCTGACCGAGACCGGCCGGTCCCGTTTCGGTCATGCCTACGACGACCTCGCCGTGTCCGCGCTGCGCTTCCTCGCCCAACAGGGTGGAGAGCAGGCGCTGCGCGCGTTCGCCGAGTCCAGGGTGGACGCCCTGGTCGGCGAGCACCGCTCCGAAGTGACCGCGCACCACGACGCGGCCGCACGGGCCAGGGCGCTCGCGGAAGCGTTGACCAGCGAGGGATACGCTGCGTCGACCCGACAGGTCGGCTCCGGCGAGCAGTTGTGTCAGCACCACTGCCCGGTGGCGCACGTCGCCGCCGAGTTCCCGCAACTGTGCGAGGCCGAGACGGCGGTTTTCGCCGACCTGCTCGGTACCCACGTGCAGCGGCTGGCGACGATCGCCCGTGGCGACGCGGCCTGCACCACCCACGTGCCGGCGAGTTCGGTCCCGAACCCGGACGAGCCGGATACCAATGCAAGTGATGATGATGGAGGGGAGTCCGGATGACTGCCGCTGCCGAGCAGCGCACACCCACCACGCCAGTAGCGCCTCAGATGAGCCAGGACGAGACCCTGGCGACGCTGGGCAACTACTCCTATGGCTGGGCTGACGCGGATACGGCCGGGGCGAGCGCCCGACGAGGCCTCGACGAAGACGTCGTCCGGGACATCTCGGCGAAGAAGAACGAGCCCGAGTGGATGCTGGAGCAGCGGCTCAAGGCGCTCAAGCTCTTCGAGCGCAAGCCAATGCCCAACTGGGGCGCCGACCTGTCCGGGATCTACTTCGACACCATCAAGTACTTCGTGCGATCCACCGAGAAGCAGGCCGCTTCCTGGGAAGATCTGCCGCCGGACATCAAGAACACCTACGACAAGCTCGGCATCCCCGAGGCGGAGAAGCAGCGCCTGGTCGCAGGCGTCGCCGCCCAGTACGAGAGCGAAGTCGTCTACCACAAGATCCGCGAGGACCTGGAGAGCCAGGGCGTCATCTTCCTGGACACCGACACCGGTCTGCGGGAGCACCCTGAGCTGTTCCAGGAGTACTTCGGCTCGGTCATCCCCGCTGGTGACAACAAGTTCTCCGCGCTGAACACCGCGGTCTGGAGTGGTGGGTCGTTCATCTACGTGCCGAAGGGCGTGCACGTGGACATCCCGCTACAGGCCTACTTCCGGATCAACACCGAGAACATGGGCCAGTTCGAGCGGACCCTGATCATCGTCGACGAAGACGCCTACGTGCACTACGTCGAGGGCTGCACCGCGCCGATCTACAAGTCGGACTCGCTGCACTCGGCCGTCGTCGAGATCATCGTCAAGAAGGGTGGGCGGTGCCGTTACACCACCATCCAGAACTGGTCGAACAACGTCTACAACCTGGTCACCAAGCGCGCCAAGGCCGAAGAGGGCGCGACCATGGAGTGGATCGACGGCAATCTGGGTTCCAAGGTCACCATGAAGTACCCGTCGGTGTTCCTGATGGGCGAGCACGCGCACGGCGAGGTGCTCTCGATCGCGTGCGCCGGTGAGGGCCAGCACCAGGACGCGGGCGCCAAGATGGTGCACATGGCGCCGCACACGTCCTCCACGATCGTGTCGAAGTCGGTGGCGCGCGGCGGTGGCCGTACCTCCTACCGAGGTCTCGTTCAGGTGAACAAGCGGGCCCACCACTCCCGCTCCACGGTCAAGTGCGACGCCCTGCTGGTCGACACCATCAGCCGCTCGGATACCTATCCGTACGTGGACATCCGCGAGGACGACGTGTCCATGGGCCACGAGGCCACGGTCTCCAAGGTCAGCGAGGACCAGCTGTTCTACCTGATGTCCCGCGGCCTCACCGAGGACGAGGCCATGGCCATGATCGTGCGCGGCTTCATC
>DATFHN010000039.1:0-4442 GCA_035248365.1 Pseudonocardiaceae bacterium
CCGGGTCCAGTGTCGGCGCGAACTTGCCCGCGGACAGCGCACCACCGCGACCGGTGAAGTTGTGGCACGACGCGCAGTTGAGGCGGAACAGCTCGCCACCGCGCGCCGGGTCGGAGCCCTGCAGGGCCGCGCCGGTCTCGGCGGGTCGCTCGGGCCCGCCGCCGTTGGCCTGGATGTAGGCCCCGACCGCGTCGATCTCCTCCGGGGTGAGCTTCGGCGGCTTACGGTCGGCCTGCGCGCCCTGCTGGGCCAGCGGCATCCGGCCGGTCGAGGTCTGGAAGTAGACCGCCGCGTCGCCGACACCGACCAGGCTGGGCCCGCGGTTCTGCACACCCTGCAGGTTGGCGCCGTGACAGGTGATGCACGTGTTGTTGTAGACCTGCTGGCCCATGCGCAGCTGCGCCGGGTCTTCCTGCGCCTGCGCGGTCTGCGCCTTCGGGACGAACACGGCGTAGATCGCGCCCGCACCGATCAACGCCACGCCCAGCGCGAGCAGGCCGGCTATCCGCCTGCGCAGCTTGGTGCGCGCGCCGAACCGGCGCCCGGAGGGTTTCTTGCTGGTGGTCATCTTGCGGCAACCCTTGCTGTTCGGTGGTTCGGACCGGCTGGTGCGATCAAGGAAGGATCTCGATGACCGCGAACAGGCCGATCCAGACGATGTCGACGAAGTGCCAGTAGTAGGACACGACGATCGCCGAGGTGGCCTGGGCGGGCGTGAACTTGCTGAGCCTGGTGCGGATGAGCAGGAAAACGAACGCGACGAGCCCGCCCATCACGTGCAGGCCGTGGAAGCCTGTCGCGACGAAGAAGATGGAGCCCCACGCCCCGGACGGGATGGTCACGCCCTCGTGGATGAGGCTGATGTACTCACCGACCTGCCCGCCGATGAACACCGCACCCATCACGAACGTGACGAGGTACCAGCGGCGCAAGCCGTAGACGTCGCCCTTCTCGGCGGCGAACACACCGAGCTGGCAGGTGAACGATGACGCCACCAGGATGATGGTGAACGGCAGCGAGTACGGGATGTCGAGGTGGATCGGCTCGCCGGTCGCCGCGTTGATCGGCGGCCACACGCCGCTCGAGTTCTGCGCCTTGACCGTGAAGAACATCGCGAACAGGCCGGCGAAGAACATGAGCTCGCTGGAGAGCCACACGATCGTGCCGACACTGACCATGTTCGGCCGGTTCAGCGAGTGCACCCGCTGGCTGATGTTGGGAGCTGCCGTTGTCACGAGTCGCATTATGTCCTCCACGGAACTGGCCTGCCTCGTCGGGTGCCCACGTGAGTTGGTCACATCGACGAACACCGAGGGTGAGGAACACTGATGAGCCTGCTCGATCGGGTGCGTGACCTGCTGCGAAGCGCCAAAGAGCCGGATCCGACGCCCGACACGCCGGGGCTGACGGTGGTCGCCGAGGCATTCGACATCGCCGAGGCGGACTCGGCGGTGCTGGCGAGATCACATCTTTGGCACCAAGGAAAAGCCGCCGTGCTACGCCACCACCTGTCGCTGCCCTCGGACCGCGTCGGCGAGGCCGCGCGGCTGCTGGCTCAGGACGGGTGGGAACTACGCACGGTGGCCGAATCGGACGGGCTTTCGCGGCTGCATGCCCTGCGGGTGCAGGAGCTGGACGCGCTGCACTGCGCCCAGGAGCGGTCCCGGATGGCGGGGCTCGCCCAGCGGCTCGGCGGGGAATCGCTGGGCTGGGACGCGCTACAGCAGGTGGACCCTGGGTGATCAACGGCGCGACCGCTAGCATTCAAGACACCTGTTGCAGCGATGAGGCCGGAGGCTTGACGTGACCGAGCAGCCGATGAGGATCCTGGTGTTCAGCCACCGGGCCGATGTCCGCGAGTCGATCATGAACGCGATCGGCCGCCGCCCGGCGACGGATCTCGGCCGGATCCACTACGTCGAGGCCGACGGGGTCGCGGACGTGCTGACCGAGATGGACGAGGGCGGCCTCGACCTGGCGATCCTCGACGGCGAAGCCCAGCCCACCGGCGGTATCGGGCTGTGCCGCCAGCTCAAGCACGAGATTGACGACTGCCCGCCGATCGTCGTCGCGGTGCGCCGCAAGGACGACCGATGGCTGGCCACCTGGTCGCAGGCCGACGCCGTCCTGGTGCACCCGCTCGACCCGCTGACCGCGGCGGAGACCGTCGCGGACGTGTTGCGGGGCCAGCGGGTCCCGTCCGTGCGCGCGTGACCCCTCCGATGAGCAAGCAGACCTGGCCCGCGCTGCTCACCCGGCTCATCGCCGGCGCGGACCTGTCCGCCGAGGACACCGCCTGGGCGATGGACCAGGTGATGTCCGGTGAGGCCACCCCGTCCCAGATCGCCGGGTTCGCCGTCGCGTTGCGGGCCAAGGGCGAGACTCCCGCCGAGATCGCCGGGCTCGCCGAGGCGATGCTGGCGCACGCGCGCCGGGTGCATGTCGAGGGCCGCGCGGTCGACGTCGTCGGCACCGGCGGCGACCGGTCCGGGTCGGTGAACATCTCCACGATGGCCGCGATCGTGGTGGCCGCGGCCGGGGCCCCGGTCGTCAAGCACGGCAACCGGGCGGCGTCGTCCAAGTCCGGCGCGGCCGACGTGCTGGAGGCGCTCGGCGTGGCGATCGACCTCCCGCCGGACGCGGTGCAGCGCTGCGTGACCGGCGTTGGCATCGGGTTCTGCTTCGCGCCCGTGTTCCACCCCGGTTTCCGGCACGCCGGCCCGACCCGCAGCCAGCTGGGCGTGCCGACCACGTTCAACCTGCTCGGGCCGCTCACCAACCCGGCCCAGCCCAGCGCGGGCATGATCGGCTGCGCGTACCCGGACAAGGTCGAGGTGCTGGCCCGGGTGTTCGCCCGGCGCGGCGCTTCGGCGCTGGTCGTGCGCGGCGACGACGGGCTGGACGAGATCACCACCACCACGACCAGCACGCTCTGGGTGGTCTCCGGCGGCGAGGCGCACGAGGAGCACCTCGACCCGACCGAGCTGGGCATCGCGCGGACCACGGCCGACGACCTGCGCGGCGGCGACGCGGCGCACAACGCCGAAGTCGTGCGCGAACTGGTGGCGGGCAAGCCCGGACCGGTGCGGGACGCGGTGCTGATCAACGCGGCCGGCGCGCTGGCCGCATACCACGGCCTGACCGGCTCGCTGCGCGACGATCTGGCCGCCGCGCTGGTCAAGGCGGCGGAAGCGATCGACTCGGGCGCCGCGGCGGATCTGCTGGCTCGCTGGGCGGCGTTCCGCTGACCGGCCAAAGCCGCACACACGACGAAGGGCGCCTCCCCCGAAACGGGAGAGGCGCCCTTCTTGTCGTTCGGGCTATTCGTGGTTCGGGCCGACGTGGTACTCGAAGACCAGCCCGCCGACGGTGATCAGGATCAGCACGCCCGCGGTGACGATCATCCAGATGTGGAAGAACGCCAATGACAGGCCCGCGAACGCGGCCGCGCCCGCCATCGCGATCGGCCAGTAGCTGCCCGGGCTGAAGAAGCCCATCTCGCCCGCGCCGTCGCTGATCTCGGCGTCCTCGCGGTCCTCCGGGCGCGGCTCGATGCGGCGCGAGATGAACCGCATGTAGCTGCCCGCGATGAGCGCCAGGCCACCGGTCAGGATCAGCGCGACGAGGCCGACCGGCTCGACGCCGAACCCGCTCCAGTAGTGCGTGGTCACGCCGTACACGATCGCGATGAGGAAACAGAACCCCGTGACCAAATCGAAAATACGGGCTTCGACCTTCATGAAGCTGTCCTCACTTCTGTGTCAATCACCAACGCCTGTCGCCCGCCTCAACCGGCGGCCCGCTGGCCGCGGTCGGTGTTGAACGGCTGCGTGGTCACCGCGTGCGGGGTGCACAGCTGGCCGCAGTTCATCGCCTCCAGCGCCTCGGCCGCCGTGTTCGGCTGGCCGGTGGCCGGGTTGACCTGCGTCCGCAACTGAATGTACTGCTGGTACAGGTTGTCCGGCAGGGCACGGACCTCGAAGTTCATCATCGAGTGGTACGTGCCGCACAGCTCGGCGCAACGCCCGACGAACGACCCGGTCGTGTCGATCGTGTTCTGGAACGACGAGTCCTGGTTGTTCTTCTCGGGGTACGGGAAGACGTCACGCTTGAAGTGGAACTCCGGCACCCAGAACGAGTGGATGACGTCGGTCGACCGCAGGTTGTACTGGATGTTCTTGCCGATGGGCAGCACCAGCAGCGGGATCTCGCTGGAGTTGCCGATCGTGCGGATCATCTGGCCGGTCGCGTCCTTGGGCTCGTTCGGGTAGTCGAACTCCCAGTTCCACTGGAACGCGGTGACGTTGACGGTCACGTCCGGGTTCGGCTTCTTCGACAGCACGTCGTTCTCGGTGGTGGCCGTGAAGAAGAACAGCACGCAGACCATCACCAGCGGCACGATGACGCAGAACAGCTCGAGCGGCACGTTGTACTGGAACTGG
>DATFHN010000040.1:0-21280 GCA_035248365.1 Pseudonocardiaceae bacterium
GGTCCGTCGATGCTCGCGTCGACCGGTAGCCGCACCGAGGCGACGTCGTTCGAAACGGTGTATCGGCCGCCTGCGCCACGCACGCCGGCCAGCGAGAACGGCTTCCTGACCGGCAACGTGGCCAGGCCGAGAGCGGGGAGCATGGCATTGCCGTTCCACACCGGGATCTCGGTCTCGAAATCGAGTTCGGCCTGGATCGCCGCGGCCGCCGCGATGGCGTGCACGTGCCCCAGGTGCATCCACAGTGGACCGACGCCGTCCATCCCGTTTCGCAGTAACCGGGTCAGGTAGCCCGCCCAGCTTCCGGTGTACGGGTTGTCGAGCATTCTTTTCATCGCTCGTGGTGACCTGGCCTCTGCGCGCGCCAGCAGCTCCCAGGCCGAGTCCAGCGGCGGCAGGGGACCTAACAGTTCGGGCGTTTTCGCTGCCTCGGTCATCAGTCCGTGCAGCAACAACTTGCGCCTGCTTCGTTCCGCTCGGCGCAGGCGGCGGGCCATGTCCTCATCGCCGTCCAGCCGCGCGAGTGCGTCGAAATCTCTCCAGGATAGGCGATGGAACAGGGGCGGATCGTCTGGTGGCATCAGTCGATTCGCTCGCCACCTGAAGCGTTAGAGCTACGGTAATGCGCACGGACGTGTCTCGCGCGTTCGACGACGTGGTCCACCGAATGGCGGAGGGCATCGCTATCCATATCGCGCAATGCCGCGAATGGGACCGCATCGAGATCGATCAACTCGGATTCGATGGATGGTTCAATGCTCGCCGCCGAGAACGAATTCATCGTGCCGATCTCCTCCACTCGCGAAACCCGTTACGAGGTTCAGATCATTCAAGATGATAGCCGAGATTTCCCGGTTACGGCCCTGGTTAAACCGCTCCGGCCTCCGGTTCCAGGGGTGTGCGGCCCGCGGCCAGGTCGGCCAGGGCTCGGGGATGCACGATCGTGATGCGTTGGCGGGTGGTTCGGACCACGGCCAGTCTGCGCAGTTCATCAAGGCCGCGAATGAGCGTGCTGCGGGAGACGCGGGCCAGGCCGGCCAGTTCGCCTTGGTTGAAAGGGAGGTGGATCTGCCTGCCTTCGGCCCAGTCGACGGCGTGTTGCAGGGCAAGTTCCACGAGCACGGCGGCCAACCGCTGGGGAAAGTCCGGCCCGCCGGACTCGAGGCGGAGGTGGTCGGACTGCTGCAGGCGGATGGCCGTGGTGCGGAAGAGTTCCTCGGCGATGTGCGGGCGGGTGCGCAGCACGCCGAGAAATTTTTCCCTGGACAGCACCAGGGCCTGCACCTCGTCGATGGCCGAAATCGTCGCCATTCTGGGCAGGCCGCTGATCGGGGCGGACTCTCCGACGATCTCGGCCGGGCCGCGGACGGCGAGGGGGGCGTCGTCGCCGCGATAGTTGGTCGCGCTGATCTTCACCCAGCCCCGCTTGACGACGAAGGTGCTGCTAGGCGGACCGCCTTGCAGGGCAAGGATCTCGCCGGGCTGCCACACCTTGAGGTGGCCCGCGGCCGTCAGCGCGTCCCGTTCCTCCTGGGTCAGCCGGTACCAGGCCCGGCGTTCGCCGTGATCAGCGTTCGAGGAACCCGTCACCTGGCCCCTCCCGCTCTGCCGGGCCCAGTTCGCCCCGGTGTTCCTTTTGACGCATCGCTCGCTTCCCCGCGTTGCCAGCATGGTCAATAGCCAACCTGACCAGAATTTCGAACCAATCGGCAATTGTGCCAGGCCTGCACCCAGGAGGTAAGTGATGCGTGGCGGCCAGTTATCCGGAGAGTGGCTGGAGGATTTGATCGAATCCCCGGCCGGCAACGCGTGGCGCACGCCCAGGTCGACCGCGGTCAGGCCGGCAACCTCGGCGCCGCATCCTCCGCTGGTGTCCGGCGGCTGGTACCAGGGGGTTGACCAGGAGGTTCCCGGCCCGGGCCGGTACCCGATGGCCCGTCCGGCGCGGAAGTCGATGGCGGCCGCGCTGCTCTGGACCCTGTTCCTCGGGCCGCTGGGGCTCTGCTACCTCTCGGCCGCGAGCGGACTGGTCGCGGCGGCGGCGACCGCGGTGGTCTTCCTGGCCGGGGGTGCCCTGACATTGGCCATTATTTGGCCAATCGCGATGATTTTGGCCTTTCTCGCCGTGTGGCGGCAGCGAGTTGGCCAAGGTCATCGGGTGGCCGGTTCCGGTACTCCGCGTCCGGTCCGCGAACCGGCCACCGACAATACGTGGTATCTGTCCAACGTGTGAACGCCGTGGCTCCGCCGGTGAACGAATTCCATTGTCACGAATTCGTGCACCGGGAATTCGGCGCCACTCTCAATAGGCGATCCCGATCGCGTGACCGAAGGTTTCGGTCCGCTCGATCGCGGCCAGCATCAGGTCGGCGACGTCAGCACGGGCGATCCGGCGCCCGCCGCGCAGATTCTGCTCGATCGCGGTCCGGTACTGGCCCGACCTCGGTCCGTTCGTCAACTGTGGCGGCCGGACCGAGGTCCAGTCCAGCCCGCTGTCCCGCAGCACGTCCTCCATCCGCGCCAGGTCGGCGTAGTTGTCCCGCAGCACGCGCTTGATCATCGGGGTGAGCACGGTGCGCATGAACAGGCCCTCGCCCGGATCGGGTTGCGCCGGTCGCGGCCGGCCCGGTGACGGGGTCGTGCTCACCGGCGCGGCGCTGACCACGATGATCCGCCGCGCGTCGCTCGCCTTCATCGCGCGCACGATCGCCTTGGTGGCCGGTTCGGTGATGCCCGCGTCCGCCCGGGACCGGGGCCCCAACGCCGACAGCACCGCGTCCGCTCGGGAAACCGCATCGGCCAGGACCTCTGGCGGCGCTGTCGTCACCGAGGCGGTGATCACCCGGTCCGGGTCAGCCCCGGCCAGACCGGCCGGGTCGCGCACGACCGCGGTGACCCGGTGACCGGCGTCGATCGCCTGCCGCACCACCTGGTTGCCGATCCGGCCGGTCGCACCGAATACCGTGATGTTCATCGTGCCTCCTCACCGAACGCGGCCGCGTTGTCCGCTACCCAGGCGGCGAAGGTGCGCGCCGGCCTGCCCAGGATCTCCGCCACCTCACCGCTGACCGGTGCCGCGCGGGTCGAATACTCCGCTTGCAGATCCAGCAGCGCTCGTACGAAGCCAACCGGAAAACCCTGGCCGAGCAACCTCGACGAGGCCAGCTCCGGCGCCACTCGCTCGACTCGCAGAGCGCGGCCGATGGCGGCCCCGATGACATCAACCATCTCACTCTGCGTCAAGGACGCGGGACCGGTCAACTCGACCTTGCGACCCACCAGCCCGTCGGTCCGCAACGCGACCGAGGCCACTTCGGCCAGGTCAGCCTCGGCCAACGGGGCCCAGGCCGCGTCCGGGTACGGCATGCGCACCACGTCACCGGCGCGGATGGCATCGGCCCAGAGCCCGATCGTGTTGGTGGCGAACATCGAAGGCCGCAGGCTCACCCAGTGCAGCCCGGAATCGATCACGGCGGCCTCCACCTCGCGGTTGTAGTCGCCGCGATAGCGGGAGGGCTGGCGGCTGGTCTCGTCGTCCACGTTCGTCGCGGCCAGCGCGACCGCCTTGCGCACGCCGCGCTCGCGGGCCAGGCCGAGCAGTTCCGGCGCGGCCGTGCCCACCGCGCGCGGGTTCAGGAAGATCGCCTGCACACCGTCCAGCGCGGCCGCGATCGTCGCCGGCCTGCTCGGGTCGCCTGTCACCAGCTCGACCTCGTCGGGGAAGGCGGCGTGCGCCGGATCGCGCGTCACGGCGCGCACCTTCGTGCCCGCCGCGGTGAGGCTCCGCACCAGCCGGGTGCCGATCAGTCCGGTAGCTCCGGTAACCAAGATCATTGCTGCTCTCCGTCCACGTCCATGGATTCGATTACCAGGACAGGACGAGGCGACCGGCCGGAAAAGTGACAACGCGGCGGCGTAACTTTTCCGGCCGCCATCCCGTCGTAGAGATGCACGCGCACAGCACGGCGGAGAGGATCGGGTCATGACCGGAGCACGCTTCACCGCATCGTGGCAGGCCCATCGCGGTTACCTGATCGATCTGGCCTACCGGATGCTTGGCGACGTCGGCGCCGCCGAGGACGTGGTGCAGGAGGCGTTCACCCGGCTGGCCGACGCGGGGGAGAGCATCGTGGACGAACGCGGCTGGCTGACCGTGGTCACCAGCAGGCTCTGCCTCGACCAGATCCGCTCCGCCCGAGTGCGGCACGAATCCCCGCAGGACACCGCGCTCCTGGAGGGCGCGACCCCGGTCGCGACGACCCGTCCGGTCGACCCCGCCGACCGGATCACCCTGGACGACCAGGTCCGCTCGGCGCTCTCGGTCGTGCTGGCCCGGCTCGGTCCGGACGAACGCGTGGTGTTCGTGTTGCACGACGTGTTCGCCATCCCGTTCGACTCGATCGCCGAAACCCTGGGCCGCCCGGTCGCGACCTGCCGCCAGCTCGCTCGTCGCGCCCGCGGCAAGATCATCGACTCGGCCGGGGACGCGCCGCTGCCCGTGCCGTTCGCCGAACACCGGGTGGTCACCGAGAAGTTCATCACCGCCTGCACCAACGGCGACCTGGACGGCCTGGTCTCGGTGCTGCACCCGGACGTCTGGGGCCAGGCCGACTTCGGGCCGGACGCGCCGCTCCCGACGCAGACCAACCACGGCGCCGACCGGGTGGCCAACGGCCTGATGTCCTTCTACTACGCCCAGGGCGCTGTGCTGGTCACCGACCCCGGCGGGGACTCGCTGGCGTTGCTCGGGTTCATCAAGGGCAAGCAGTTCGCCGCCATCCAACTGACCGTCGAGGGCGGGCTGATCGTCGCCATCCAGGTGCGCATCGACCTCTCCGCCTTCCCGGGCGGCCGGCTACTACGACGCGAGCAGTGACCAGAACACGGTCACCTCGAACGCGCCGCTCGACGGGTCGGGATCGCCGTAGATCTCCCAGTGGGGGCCGCCCAGCCGGTACCCGTTCGCCTCGCTCCACGTGCGCACCGCCTGATGGGTGTCGCCGATCTCGGCGATCGGCCCGGTGTGGGTCGCGGTGGCGACCAGCCCGCCCGGCAGCGTCGACGTGACGACTCGGCCGAAGGGCTCGAATGGGCCGGTCACCTGGACGCCGATTTCGATGTTGGGGACGTCGTCCTGGTAGAGCATGACGTTGTGCCCGTCCTGATAGAGCCCGGCCGGGGCCTGGCCACGGAGAAAGCCCCACACCTCGTCGAGCATCGGCCGCCAGATCGTGGGGAACTCGGCCCACGACGTCGTCGCGGCCACCACCGCGGTCGGCGTCGGCTCGATGGTGTGCGCGGTCACCCGGACGCTCATGCCGGAAAGCTAACACCGTTGTACGTCGGCGGTCGTAGCTGCGAAGGTCGCCTGTCGGCGGACGCGAGGTGACGGATGATCATCCACCCTGGATCGCATGAACAATGCCGTGACGACATTGCCGGGTATGGACGTGATCCGTCATCGGACGGTCCGGGTCAACGGCATCGATCTGCACATCGCCGAGGCCGGTGACGGGCCGGTCGTCCTGCTGTTGCACGGGTTTCCCGAGTCGTCCTACTCCTGGCGCCACCAGCTCCCGGTCCTCGCCGAGGCCGGATTCGAGGCGGTGGCCCCCGACCTGCGGGGCTACGGCCGCTCGGACGCGCCCGACACCCGCGGCTACAGCCTGCGCGACAACCTTGCCGACCTGGTCGGACTGCTCGACGTGCTGGGCGCGCCGACCGCGGCGGTGGTCGGCCACGACCAGGGCGCGGTGATCGCCTGGGCCGCTGCCCAACTGCGCCCGGACCGGTTCACCGCGCTGGTCGCGCTGGGCGTGCCGTACCTGCCCCGGCCACCCAGGCCGCTGCCGCAGCTGCTGCGCGAGCGGAATCCGGACAAGTTCAACGTGGTCAGCTATTTCCAGCAGCCGGGCGTCGCCGAGGCCGAACTGGACGCGGACGTGGCCGCGACGCTGCGCAAGACGCTGTTCGCGTTGTCCGGCCAGGCCCCGCCGGATCTGGTCCCGGCCTGGTTGCTGGACACCCCGGACGGTTCCGGGTTTCTGGACCCGCTGCCCGATCCCGGCCCGCCGTCGAGATGGTCGCCCTGGCTGACCGATGCCGAGTTCGACGAGTACACCCGCGAGTTCGAGCGGACCGGCTTCACCGGGGCCATCCGCCGCTACCGGGCCTTCGAGCACGACTGGTCCGACCTGCCGGAAGTGGGCGTCGCCCAGGTGACGCAGCCGGTTCTGTACATCGCGGGTGAACTGGACTCGGCCTACCGGTTCGGCAGCCTGGATCCGATGCGGGCCAAGGCGCCCGGCCTGCGCGAGATCGTGCTGCTGCCCGGCTGCGGCCACTGGACGCAGCAGGAACGCCCCCGCCAGGTCAACGAGCACCTGGTCGCTTTCCTACGGGCGGTCGGCGAAGCAGGCTAAGGTGCTGCGGTGAGCGAGCCGTGGTCGCCTGGCGCGATGGCGCCGGACTGGGTACCTGACGACGTCGACTGGCGCAAGCCGAGCCCGGCCCGGGTGTACGACGCCCAACTGGGCGGAGCGCACAACTTCGAGGTGGACCGCGAGGTCGCCCGCCAGGTCGCCCGGGTCATGCCGGAGCTGCCAGCGCTGCTGCGGGCGAATCGGTCGTTTCTGCGGCGATCGGTGCGGTTCCTGATCGAGCAGGGCATCACCCAGTTCCTCGACCTGGGTTCGGGCATCCCGACCGTGGGCAACGTGCACGAGGTGGCCCAGGCGATCGACCCGGCGTGCCGGGTGGCGTATGTGGACATCGATCGCGTTGCCGTCGCGCACGGCCGCCGGCTGCTGGCCGGCAATCCGAACGCGGTGGCCGTGCGCGGCGATCTTCGCCTGCCCGAGACCGTCCTGGCCGACCCGGCCGTGCGCGCGACGATCGACTTCAGCCAGCCGGTCGCGATGCTGATGGTCGCGGTGCTGCACTTCGTGTCGGACGACGACCAGCCGGAGGAGATCGTCGCGCGGTTCATGGCCGAGGCCATCCCCGGCAGCTACCTGGTGCTCTCCCACGGCACCCACGCCGAGCGCAGCCAGCCCCGCTCGCCGGAACGGGTCGTGCAGCAGGCGACCGACCTGTACTCGCGCTCGGTCGAGCCGTTCCACCTGCGCGACCTCCACGCCGTCAACCGCCTGTTCGGCGACCTCGAACTGGTCGAACCTGGCCTGGTACCGGTGGCGATCTGGCGGCCGGACGACGCCGATGAAGCACTGACCGGGGCCAACCTGCCCCAACTCGGCGGCGTCGCGCGCAAACCCTGACCGTCAGGACGGCTGGCGCAGGGCGAGGAATCGCTGGAAGGTCAGCAGGTCCGGGATGGCGGCACGGTTGCGCGCCAGATCGGCGCGATAACCCTCCTTGCTGATCCAGGTGAACATGCGCCCCGCGTCGCCGCGCAGCAACCAGGACGCGGGCAGCGACATGCTGCGGGGCGTGCGGCCGTAAACCTGTTGGTAGGACTCGATCATCTGCTCGAAGGTCACGGCGTCGCCCGCGATTTCCACGGCGGCGCCGAGGTATTCGGCCGGGTGCGTGAACATGTGCGCGGCCCAGCGGCCGATGTCGGCGATCGCGATGAGCTGCAACGGGTTCGCGTCGTTCATCGCGCTGCGCGACATGGACAGCGCGACGAACCGCAGCAGGCCCGGCATCTCATTGAGGTTGGCCATGAACGTGGTCGGCCGGATGATGCTGTGCGGGAGGCCGATACGTCTGATATGTTCCTCGATCCGCCATTTGCTCTCGAAGTGCGGAACGCCGCTCTCGCGCTCGGCGCCGCCTACCGAGGAGTAGACGAAGTGTTCGACGCCGCTCGCGCTGGCGACGTCGGCCACGCGTTTGCCGCGTTCCTCTTCGAGCGCGACTCCGCCGTTGGCGAAGTTGATCGCGCTGAACACGCCGTACGCGCCGCGCATGGCGTCGGCCAGGCTGTCGGCGTCGTCCAGGTCGCCGGGCACGATTTCCGCGCCGCGGGCGCGCAGCCCTTCGGCCGACTTGTGGCTGTTGCCGCCGCGCACCAGTGCACGCACGGCGAAGTCGGTGGCGCGCAACGCATCCACGGTCGCGCCACCTTGATTGCCGGTCGCCCCGACGACCAGGATCGTTTTCGAGTTCACAGCGTCCTCCGTCTCGGTATGTCCCGCAGCAGAGTTTCCACAGCAACAGTTGCTTAGTCAAGTGTTGCTGAGTTAAGCTCAGCTGGTGACGTCCGATCGGGAACTGCTCGCGCTGTGGCGCAACGTCTACGAGCTGCATGCCGCGATCCGGGCCGCGCTGAGCAGGCGGCTCGACGAGGCAGGCGGCTGCTCGCTGGTCGAGCACGACCTGATGAGCTGGCTGGAGGTCGACCGCGACCGGCGGCCCCGCATGCAGGAGCTGGCCGCGACCCTGGGCATGACACCCGGCGGCGCCACCCGGCTTGTCGACCGGCTGGTGCGGCGCGGCTGGGTGCAACGGCTGCAGCTGCCCGGCAACCGGCGCGAGGTCTACACCGAACTGACCGACGACGGCCGCGCGGCCCTGGCACCGGCCAGGGCCGCGTACTTCCAGGCGTTGCGCGAATGCCTCCCGGGCGGGGACATCGTCGCGGCGACCGAACTGACCGGCGCGCTGCTGCGCGAGATCAAGCCCGACGAGGAAATCGGCTGTTGAGAGGTCAGGTCACCACGACGGTGACGGTGAAGTCGCGTTGGTCGGCCGCGCAGCCCATGGCTTCGCCGCAACTCGACCGGTGCGCGGTCACCTGCGCGGTACCCGGACTGCCGGCGCGGAAGCGAGCGGTCAGCGTGCCACAGCCGCCGCCCATCGGGCACCGGTGATCGGGTGCGCGGTTGACCGCGCCGTCCGCGGCCAGGACACCGGTCGACGAGCTGGCCGGGTCGCTCCAATACAGACTTTTCAGGCTCAGCTGGACGAGCTGGCCGGCATGCACCTGCACCGTGGTGTGGTTGGCCGGTTCGGCGATCGCGACCGGTTGCATCGCGGGAGTCGTCTGCGATACCGGGATGGTCGTGGGCGCGGCGGGTGTGGTGGCCGGTGCGCCCGCGCAGCCGGCGATCAGCCCGGTGCCCGCGACGATCAGCGCGGCGGTGCCAAGACATCTGCGTAACGTGTTCACAGCCGATGTTCCCTTCGCTCGGCTGTAGGACGTGACAAACCCCGTTCCGGGTTGCGTCCGGTGGGGCAGCGAATCGCCCCACCGGACACCCCCGGTCAGCCGGAGGTCGCGCAGCCACCCGCGTTGTTGCTCCACAACGGCTGTACGGCGAACGAACCGGTGGACAGTGACAGCGCCGTCAGGTTCTGCCACGCGCACAGGTCGCCGATTTCCTCACCGTCGGAGGCGACCCAGCCGCTGGAGGGCTCCGGGTCGGTCACCGCCTCGGCGTACTCGTGTCCGCCGACGATGCTGAAGCCGTCAAGTTGGTTCTGCACCGAGTCGGCGCCACAACTGGAACCGGCGTCGAGCACGTAGGGCATGTTCGTGTAGGCGACCGTGCCGCTCCAGTCGTGCCAGGCGCAGAACCCGGAGTTGGGGAAGCCGTCCGGCGAGGTACCCGACGGGCTCACCACGAACACGTCGACGTCAGGCCCGGACACGCCGAAATGCGCGGCGCCGTTGTCCGCTTCGCTGGCGATGTCACTGGCGCTGGCGTTGGAGGGCGCGGCCGAGCCGTCGTCGACCCAGGTCCCGGCGAGCACCGAGGAACCGAAGGAGGGCGCGCCCTGGTTGTCCGGGTACTGGGTCATGATCGTGGACCAGTTGTCCGAACCGTCGCCGACGCCACCGAAGAAGTTCTGCAGATAGGACTGGACGCCGTTGCTGTCGCTGTCCCACTGGGAACCCCAGAAGACCAGGTAGACCTGGGGATTGTGCTCGACGGGACCGCCGCCGTAGGCGAGGTTGTCGGCGGCGGCACCGGGTGTCGCGTGCCGGTTGTGGCCAGGCATCCAGAAGACGTGCCGGGTGTGACTGGCGTGCTGGGCAGGGGTGTGAGCCGGGGTGGACACGGTTGCCGACGCTGGGCCGGCGACCAGGGTTGCGGCAGCCAGCGCTGCTGCGCCGGCCAGGAGAGCTACGCGCCATCTGCGACCGTTGGGCAGGGATAACAACATGTCACGGTCCTTCCGGACTGATCGAGGAAATGATCGAACGCGAAAGAGCGTGACGCCGCGCCGGAATAAACGGAAGGGTCGATTAGTCGCGTTAAATTCACTTTTCAATAAATCAATTGGCCACGACCGGTGACGTTTTATTGACCGTACTCCAAGGAATCTACAAGAATCAACTCAGCGGAGGGAAATGTCGGTCGAGTGCGACTCGATGGCATCCAGTGTGGCCATCGTGGTGTCGTCCAATGTGATCGTACCGGCCGCCAGGTTGGCGTCGAGATGATCGGCGTTCGCGGTGCCGGGAATGAGTAGAACGTTCGGTGCGTGGTGCAGGAGCCAGGCCAGCCCGATTTGCGCTGGGGTGCGGCCGAGGGACTCCGCGGTCGCGGTGACGGCCGGATCGTCGGCGACTTTCGGCATCCCGGGGAACGCGCCACCGAGCGGGAAGAAAGGCACCCAGGCGATCCGCTCCTCGACACACAACCGCAGCATGTCCTCGTCGGTGCGTGCGACGAGGCTGTACGCGTTCTGCACGCAGACGATCCCGGCGGGCAGCGCGCGGCGCAGGATGTCCAAGGTGATGGCGCTCAAACCGATCCCGCCGATCTTGCCCTCGTCGCGCAGCGCGGTCATCACGGCCAGCTGGTCGTCGAGGTCGACGATCTGGTCGCCTTCCGCGGTGATGCCCGGCCGGGCGTCGAGACGGCGCAGGTTCACCACCGGAATCTGGTCGAGGCCAAGAGCGGTCAGGTTGCTCTCGACGCTGGCCCGCAACTGCTCGGGCCGCTGCGCGGGACGGAGTGGAATGGGGCCACCTGGGTCCGGGTCGGCGCCGACCTTGCTGACGATCACCACGCCGTCCTCGGGCCCGAACGCGTCGCGGATCAGCCCGTTGACCAAGCCGTTGCCGTAGAACTGGGCGGTGTCGACGTGATCGACGCCGAGTTCGTGCGCGCGGCGCAGCACGGCGAGCGCGGCCGGGCGATCCTCGCGCAACCGCTCCAGTTGCATGGCGCCGAAACCGACGCGGGACACGGTGTGGTCGCCGAGTTTTCCGGTGTTCGCGGTCATGGATGGCCCTCCCAGGTAAGCTGAAGTCAAGCGGAGGAACCTCCGCTTGGTCACCACTATACCGGAGGAACCTCCGTTTGAGTCCAGAGTCTCGTCGAGCCAGGGCGCCCAGGACCGACGCGCAGCGCAACCGCGACAAGCTCGTCCAGGTCGCGCGGGCGGTGTTCGCGTCGGCCGATGGCACCGTCCCGCTCGAAACCATCGCCCGCGAAGCCGAGGTTGGCATCGGCACGCTGTACCGGCACTTCCCGACCAGGGAAGCCCTGGTCGAAGCCGTGTACGCGGCCGAACTCGACGACGTCACCGGCAGCGTCGCCGCTCTGCTGGACACGCTCCCGCCGGAGGAGGCGCTGCGCGCGTGGATGGCGCGCTACGCCGCGTTCGTCGCCACCAAACGCGGGATGGCCGAGACGCTGCGCGCCGGCTGGGCCTCCGGCCGGATCGCCACCCCGGCGACCCGCGAACGCATCACCGCCGCGCTCGGCACGATTCTCACCGCGGGAGCGAAAGCGGGCACGCTGCGCGCGGACGTCGAAGCGCAGGACGTCACCGTGATGTTGATGGGCACCCTGCACGCCAGCGAACAGCCGGACCAGACCGCGCGACTGCTCGATCTGGTCCTGGCCGCGCTGCGGGTAGGGCAGTCTGGTGGGCATGGTTGATGGCGACGACCCGGTCCGAAACCAGGTGGAATCGGGGCTGTACGGCAGGGTGTTGCCGTACGTGATCATCAAGGCGTTGGAGATGCCGGAAATCGCGGTCGCCATCGAGGATTCCGGGATCGACGAGGACACGCTGTGGGATGCGATCACGCGCGATCTGCTGCTGACCAGCGGCCCGGAGTTCGCCGCCGTCTACAAGTTCGCGCGCACCAAGGACGGGCGTCTGGACCAGGTCGCGTTCAACGCCGAGCTGGACCGCGACGAGTGGCCGATCCGGTGGGGCATCTTCTACGACTCCGCGCGCCACCGGCGCATCGGCCAGGCAACCTCGCTGCACGAAGCGCTGTCCGAGTGGTGCACGGTCATGTTGCGCGACACGGTGCTGCCGGTGTTCCGGCGCGCGATCAACACCGAGCTGGACGAGCGGTTCAGTACGACGCTGAGCATCGGCGCCATTCCGGGCCTTGAGCGTTCGCACGACGTCGCCTACACCGTCGACACCGAGTCGACCGGGCGGTTCCGCGCCGCGGTGGCGCGCATCCACGGCAGCGGCGCGCTCGGCCTGGCCGGTCCGCGCGGGTCCGGCAAGACCGCGTTGATCAACCAGTACGTCGCCGGACTGCGCGATACCGGCGACGAGTTCGAGCCGGTCGGGATCACGGTCGCCTGCCCGGTGCACTACGAAGCCCGGGACTTCGTGCTGCACCTGCACGCCACGCTGTGCCGCGCGATCATCGAGCGGGTCGACGACCTGTCCTCGGGGGAGCGGCGGCGCCGGTCCGGATACTTTCGCGGGTTCGAACTCCGGTCGACCGTGGGTTTGATGCTGATCTTCCTCGCCGTCCTGGCCGGATCCGTCTACCTGCTCGTCCGGCCGGACTTCGCGTTGCCGATCCTGCCGCAGCTGCTGCGCCCGGCCAGGCAACCGGCGGCCTGGATGCAGGTGCTGTTCCTGATCGGCGGGGTGGCCGCGATGGGCTTGTTCGGCGCGACGCTGCGCCTGCTCCGCCAGGTGTTCCTGACGCTGACCGACGTGCTGTTGACCATCCTCAGCTTCACCGGATCCGCGCAGCTGCGACTGTCCCAGCGACGCGGAGCGAGCGATCGGCGCCTGCTCAAACAGCAAACCATCGCCGAACTTCGCCACATCAAGTTGCTGCAGACCTCGACAAGCGGATGGTCGGGCACGCTGACCACGCCGTGGGCGCTGAGCGCGGGCCGGTCGAAATCCGTCCAACTGGCCGAGCGGGCCCAGACCTTTCCGGAAGCAGTGGAATCATTACGCGGCCTGATTGCACGGTGCACGGAAACACTGGGGCCGGTCGTCATCGCGATCGACGAACTCGACAAGATCACCTCGGCCGAGCGCGCGCAGACCTTCATCAACGAGATCAAGGGCATTTTCGGCGTACCCGGCTGTTTGTACATTGTCTCGGTCTCCGACGACGCGCTGGTCACCTTCGAGCACAGCGCGCTCGGCGTGCGCGACGCCTTCGACACCGCGTTCGACGAACTGGTCCGCATCGACTACCTGAGCCTGTCCGAGTCGCTGTCCCTGTTGCACAGCAGGGTGATCGGCATACCGGAACCGTTCGGCTGGCTGTGCCACTGCCTGTCCGGCGGTCTGCCGCGCGAGCTGCTCCGGCTGCTGCGGCGGGTAGCCGATCATCGGCACCACCGACCAGCACCGACGCTGGCCGACCTGTGCGAGTCGCTGGTCGGCGAGGATCTGGCCAGGCGCGGCCGGGAGTTCCGCATCATGGCCAGCAGGCTGACCGGCCGGACTCCGGGCGAGACCCTGAAACACCTCAACCGCAACGCATCCGCGAAACAGCTGCTGGCGACCGCCAAGCAACTCGTCCGCCGTCCCGCGGGCACCCCCGAACCGGACACCAGCAGGCGCAGGCTGGAAGCGGCGACCTTCGCCTATTACTGCGCCACGCTCAAAGAGTTCTTCACCGACCAGTTCGACGTCGGCAAGGCCAGCCCCGCATGCGCCGACGGCGAGGGGCCAGGCACGTTCGACCAGCTGAGCCGGGCGCGCAGCCTCGTGCCGGAGGACCCACGGCTGGCCTGGTTCCTGATCGACGACTTCCGCACCACCTGGCACCTGGAGGTCGTCGGTCAGGGATGAGCCGCGACGATCTCCTCCAGACGCGTACATTCGCGTGGTGATTGACAAAGGGGGGCGCGGCGCCGCGCCGCGACTGTTGAGGTACTCGATCGTCGTCTGGTCGGTAGCCATCGTGTGCTGGCTGCTGGCCGGAATTCTCAGCCAGGTGTTGCACAACGCCAGCGCGCTGCATCTGAGCACGTCCAACACGTCCGTGTCGATCGACGACACCGGCGCGCTGGTCACGCACATCCAGGACGTCAGCACCGTCGCCCCGGTCTACATCGCGGGCATCTTCTTCGGCCTGCTCGCTGTGCTCTGGGCGGCACTGGTGGTGTTGGTAGCCGGTGGCGCGAACTGGGCGCGGATCCTTCAGTCCGTGCTCGCCGGGGTCGGCGCGACCGCGATCGTCGTTCAGATCCGGTTGATCTTCCTCGGCCAGCTCAGCCATCCCGGCCGTGCCACGCTTATCCCGGTGAGCCTGAACATCGTCGCGCTCGCTGCCTTGCCGGTGGCGGTTGTGCTGCTGTATCTGCCCAGTACCAACGCCTACTTCGCCGGTCGTCCTCCGGGCACGACCGCTCCGGTACGGCCGAGCCTGCCGCAACCGGTGCAGGTCACGCGCGCGGTGCGGTTGTGGTGGACAAGCCTGGTCGTCAGCATGGCCGGTGTCGTCGTGTCGTTGCTCTGGCCCGACCCGGCTGTGCAAGTCTGGCTCCGGTTTGCCGGACTGCCTGCGTCGTTGGCCATTCAGATCACGCTGATCGTGTTCCTGAGCCGAGGCGCGAACTGGTCGCGGATCCTGCTGACCATCTTCACCGCGTTCGGTCTCATCAATCTGATCCAGGCCTTCACCACGCACTCGAGCACGGTGCCGTGCACGGTGTTGAGCATCGTGTTGCTCGTACTGGAGGTGATCGCGACCGTGCTGCTCTACCGGCCGGCCGCCAACGCCTACTTCGCCGCGGCACGCGCGGAGGCGGTCAAGCGGAGATTCAGCGATTCGCCGCCGGACCACTCGGTTGCGCCGTAAGGTTTTGACGACCTGGGCCGCGCACCCTGGTGGTCACGGGCCCTCCTCCGGTGCGACGGCGAGCAGGGCGATGATCGCGAGATTGCGTTGGGCCATGTCGTTGGTGGCGACCGCCTTGTCGGCGACGGAGGCCACCGGGATCTCGTCGACCGGCTCGGGCACCGCGTTCCCGGTGACTTTCACGGCCGCGGGCCACGGCTTGCCCGCTGGGTCGGTGAGGAATTGCTGCCAGCCGCGCTGCCGGATGGCGGGCTCGTTGAGCTGTTCGCCGGCCCAGGCGGTGACCCGCGAATAGATCGTGGGGAAGACCTGCGGGTTGAAGTCGCGGCCGTAGCGGGCGATCTTCTCCGCGGATGGTGCCTGGACGTAGCGGGCGAAATCCAGGTAGGTCTGGCGGAAGGCGGGCACGTCCACCAGATCGAGTGTCTCCCACAGGATCTGCTCGCCGAGGAACGGCATGGCCAGGTTGTAGCCGCCGTCGAAATCGCCGGAGTTGAAGTTCACGACGTGCGCGGTGGCCGGGTCGAAACCGACCGCGCCGCCGGCGGCGCCGGTGAACAGGCCGGCGGGGAAGGTGGCGATGTCCTGCATGCCGGTGACGATCCGGTCCCGCCAGCGGGTGTCGCCGGTGCGTTCCCATTCGGTCAGCCAGTTGCTGACCAGGGCGTACCAGTCCGGGCCGATCCGGATGCGAGCGGGCGCGATGTGTTGGGGCGGCAGCACTTCGCGCAGCGGGTCGATCGCGATCAGGGTCTGGTCGGCTTGCAGCGACGTGCGGATCAGGTCGCCGAGGAGTTCGTCGGCGGTCAGGTAGTAGGCGAAGCGTTTGGTGAAGGACTCGCTGACCCGCGCCTCCTTGGCGCCGTCGCCCCAGTGCATCACGTTGTGCCGGGAGCCGAGGCCGGCGAAGCGGCCGGCGTGGTGCATGTCGGCCTCGCTGACGTGCTGGGTCATCGCGCGCGCCAACCGGAACGTGGCCGGGTCGCCGGTGCGCAGGAAGCTGTACCAGAGCATCGCGTCGGTGCCGAGTTCGGCGTTGTCCCACGCGAATCCGCCGACGTCGTAGCGCCAGGTGTGCCGGTCGGTGTCATAGGTGTGCATGACGTCGCCGTAGTGCCAGAACCCGTACCACTGCCGTTCGTCGACCTGACCGGCGTAGAAGGCGACATCGCGGCTGATCGAGTCCTCCAGCGCGGCGCGGGCCGGGGTGCTGCGGTCGGGCAGGCTCCAGCGGCCGAACACGCCTGCACCGTGGTACCAGGCCGGTGCCGCGACCAGTTGGGGCGGCGCGGTGAGCGTCGCGGCCAGCGCGGTGATGGTGTCGCGGGACGGGGTGGCCGGAAACGCCCACAGGCGCATCTCGGTCGAGCGCGCCATGCCCTGCGGGGTGCTGAAGCCGGGCTGCACGTCCTCGTAGGCGAGGTCGAGGCCGTGGCCGACGGTGTCGTAGTGCCGCAGGTCCATCGCGCCACCGAGCGGCGACCACGACCAGAGCGTGACCGTCGCGGTGTCGGTCGCGGCGGCGCGGATGTCCAGGCCGCGCGGGAACCTTTGCCAGAAATCGGTCAGCCCGAACCCGAGCCCGCCACTGACCCCGCCGACGTAGCCGAAGCCGGTGGCGCGGTCGCCCTGGCCGGCGTGCTTGAGCCAGCTGCCTGCCGATGAGGTGCGTTTCCAGATCGCGAAATGGTCGGGGGAGCCCTGGAACAGGGTGAAGTCGTTCCACTGGGCCAGTTGCTGATAACCCGCCTGCACCGTCGACGCCCACTGGGAGACTGGTGGGGTTGCGGTGCCCGCCACCTGGGCGGTGCGTACGTCGGCACCGGGGTCGCGGCGCAGGCCGGTGAGCACGCGGACCGGTTCGCCCCAGACGCCACCGGAGGCGGTGCCGAAGCGGACGTGGCGGTTGTGGGTTTCGTCGGTCATCGGGACCGCGAACCGCACGCCGAGGCCGCGGATGAAGTCGGCGTTCGGGTCGGCGTCCCACAGGAAGTGGTGCACGATGCGGAGCGACTCGTCGTTCGCGGACAGGTAGATCCGCAGTGTCCAGGGCAGGATCGCCCGAGGGCCGCAGCGATAGTGCCCGCTCAGCCGCACGACGGCCCGCACTGGCCCGGACTGTTCGATGGCCGCGCTGTCGACCGTTCCGGTCCACTCGATGCGGCGCGGATTGTCCTCGTCCTCGGGTTTGTCCTGTAACAGCAACACGAGTTGGCCATCATGCGCGGTGAGCCTGCCTGCGCGGGTGATGGACTTGATCGCGATCGGGCCGTTGGCGGCGATGCGCACGTCGAGGATGCCGTTGGCCAGCGTGATCTCGTTGCCGGTGCGGCTCGCGGTGACCGGCTGGCCGGGTGCGGTTGGCGTGCCGGGGGCGAGGTGGTAGGCGGCCGAGGCTGGGTCTGCGCCGATCGCGTGGCCGGTCCATTTGAGGGTGCCGTCCGGCCAGTAGGCCAGTGGCCAGGTCTGGACGGGGACGGCGACTCCGTTGTCGCCGGTCAGCGCGAACGCGGTCGACGTGGTGATCTCCCCGCGTGGCCAGGGCAGGCCGAAGGTGGCGCCGGTTGATGCCGCCGGTTGGCCGTCCAGCCAGTGCAGGTCGACGGCCGGACCGGCGTTCGGTGCCTGGCTGGGCGGTGCGGTGGCGGAGTGTGCGGTGGAGCTGATCGCCATGCCAGCGGCGGCCATCGAGGTGGCGGCCAGGAATCTGCGGCGGTTGAACGGGGAACTGGGGGACATCGGTGGCCTCCGTCGGCAATCCGCGCCGGAACTGAATCGTTTCATTCGATGGTCGAACAAAGTGATCCGGCAGTGCGGGGGAAAGGCATCACGTGCGTCGGCTGGGAACGTAACTGGGAATGCGCTTTCCGTCAAGCGTTGTTCGACCAGCCGGAGGTTTTGGCCTCTTTATGAGCCTTCTTTCGTCGAACGACGATTCGACAGCGTCAGCCGCAGTGGTCGTGGACAGCGCGTTCCGGGCTATTGACGACCGCGACTCGGCCAACCTAGGGTCGCTAAAAACGATTCAACGGACCGGGTGTCGCGGGCCGGGAGGAGTACGGATGAACGGACGAAACTCACGCCGCGGACTGCTCGGCGTACTCGCCGCCGTCCTGCTCGCCGTGACCGCACCGCTGGCCGCGTGCGGATCATCGAACGACAGCGGCAGTGGCCCGCAGAGTATCCGGTTCGTCTGGTGGGGCAACCAGGATCGGGCGAACGCCACGAACAAGGCGATCGCGCTGTTCGAGCAGCGCAACCCGAACATCCACGTGCAGACGGAGTTCAGCGGATACGCGGCCTACGTGCAGAAGCTGACCACCGAGATCGCCGGTGGCGCCGCGCCCGACCTGATCCAGCTCGACCGTGCGACGTTCGGCGAGTACGAGCAGAAGCACGTGCTCAGCGACCTGACCCAGTACCAGAACCAGTTGCGTACCAACAGCATTCCGGACAACCTGCTCTCCGGAGGGCGCGCCGATGGCGGCCTCTACGCGGTGCCCGGCGGACAAACCGCGCAGATGGTCGCCTACGACCCGGCGCTGTTCGCGCGGGCCGGGGTCACGGTGCCGGGCAACGGCTGGACCTGGCAGCAGTTCACCACCGACATGGCGAAGGTCGGCGCGGTCACCGGCGAGCCGGGCACCACCGACTTCGGCTGGGCCGTGGACTGGTTCGACTCCTGGCTGCACCAGCGCGGCAAGGCACTGTACACATCGGACGGAAAGCTCGGTTTCGCCCAGGCCGACCTGGAACAGTTCTGGAACCTCACCGGATCGCTCCGGCAGAACAAGGGGGTCAGCGCGCCGCAGGCCACCACCAAGATGGACGGATCCATCCAGAACTCGGCGATGGTGACCAAGCAGGCCGCGTCCGAGTTCAACTACGACTCCAACCTGACCTCCTACATCTCCTCCTACGGCAGCCCGGTCGCGGCGGCACCGCTGCCCAGCGACGGCACGTCCACCAAGGACTCCGGCATGGCGGCGCTGCCGCCGGTCTACTACGCGGTGCCGAAGATGTCCGCGCATCGGGACGCCGCCGTGAAACTGCTGGACTTCCTGGTCAACGACCCCGATGCGGGCAAGCTCCTGGGCACCACCCGCGGCCTGCCGCCGAACTCGGACGTGCGTAAGTCGGTGTGCGGCAACGCGGCAGCGGGCGACAAAACCGTCTGCGACTACGAGCAGTCCGTCGCGGCCCGGCTCGGGCCATCGCAGAGCTGGGTGTGGCCGGCCGGGTCATCGGAGATCAAGACCGACTTCCAGCAGGTCTACGACAACGTGATCTTCGGCAAGTCGAGCGTTGCCGACGCGGCGCGCCAGGTGATCTCCGACGCGCAGCAGTCGCTCGGGTCGTCCTGAACGGGGCCGATGTCGTGCGAGCAGCCGTGATCGGACTCGGTTCACGCGCCGAGATGTGGGTGCGCGGGCTGGCGGCACGGGGCGCGTTGGCCGCGTTCTGCGATACCAGCGCACACCGGATGGCCGTGCACAACGCGTGGCTGGCCGAGCCCGTGCCTGCCTATCATCCCGGCGACTTCGCCGCGATGCTGTCCGAACAGGACATCGACACCGTGGTGGTGTGCACGCCGGACGCGACGCACGCGCGCTACGTGACCACCGCGCTCGCCGCCGACCGGGACGTCGTCGTGGAGAAGCCGTTGGCGACCAGCTACGCCGACCTGCGGGACATCGCCCGTGCCGAACGGGCATCGCGTGGGACGGTGCGGGTCGCGTTCAACTACCGGTACAACCCGGCGCACAGCGAGATCCGGCGGTTGCTGGCCGCCGGCACGATTGGTGACGTCGGTTCGGTGCACTTCGAGTGGCTCCTGGACACCCATCACGGTGCCGACTACTTCCACCGCTGGCACCGCGAGCGCTCGAATTCCGGTGGCCTGCTGGTGCACAAGGCGGCGCACCACTTCGACCTGGTGGGCTGGTGGCTCGACGCCGACCCGGTGCGGGTCACGGCCGAGGGACGGCGGATGTGTTACGGCGCGGATGGCGCGCTGGCCGGTGACGACCGGTTCGCGCTGGACCTCCGGTCCGTGCCGCGTCTGGCCGCCCTCTACCCGGACCCGGAGGACGGCTACCGCCGCGACGGCGACGTGTTCGACCCCGCGATCGACATCGAGGACGACCTGGCCGTGCTGGTGCGGTGGTCGAACGGCGCGAGCATGAGCTACCACCTCAACGCCTACGCGCCCGGCGAGGGCTACCGGATCGCGGTCAACGGCACGCTCGGCCGGCTGGAGCTGGACGTGGTGGAATGCGACTGGGCCCGGCCCGATCCCGGCGCGGCGGCGGCCCGGCTCTCGGGTTCGCCCGACGGAGCGCCGATGCGCTGGCGGATCACCGTCCGTCCACTGTGGTCTGAACCGTACCGGGTCGAGGTGCCTGCCGAGAGCGGCGCACACGGCGGCGGCGACGATCGGCTGCTCGCCGACCTGCTGGACGGCAACACCAGCGACCCGCTCGGCCGCGCGGCCGGCCTGGTCGACGGCGTCCGGGCCGTGGTTACCGGCCTTGCCGCGAACGAGAGCATCGCCGGACAACGCACGGTCGACGCGTCGACCCGGCTCGCCGAGATCCTTGACGCAGAATCGGTTCTGGAGGCGTGAGCACGATGGCAGCCCCGACGCTCACCGCTCCGGCCCCGCCGGTCGTCCCGGCCGGGCCGCCGCGTCGGCGGCGCACTCAGCGGGCCGCGTACGCGTTTCTGTTGCCGTGGTCGATCGGTGCCGCCGTGCTGACGGTCGGGCCGATGGTGATCTCGCTGTACCTCTCGTTCACCGACTACGACCTGTTCGACTCGCCGCACTGGATCGGTGCGCACAACTACGTGCAGATGTTCACCGACGACAACCACTACTGGCACGCGGTCACCACCACGCTGGAATACGTGGTGATCTCGGTGCCGGTGAAGCTCGGGGTCTCGCTCGCGGTCGCGCTGCTGCTCAACCGGGTGCGGCGCGGCAGCGGCTTCTACCGCTCGGCGTTCTACGCACCGTCGTTGCTGGGCGCGAGCGTCAGCGTCGCACTGGTGTGGCGGGCCATGTTCGGCGCGGGCGGCACCATCGAACGCGTGCTCGGCGTGTTCGGCCTGCACGTCGGCAGCCTGGTCGACCAGCCGCAGACCGCGCTGCTCACCGTGGTCGCGCTCGGCGTGTGGCAGTTCGGCGCGCCGATGGTGATCTTCCTGGCCGGGCTGAAACAGGTGCCGAAGGAGCTGTACGAGGCGGCGGCGATCGACGGGGCCGGTCCGGTT
>DATFHN010000041.1:0-15517 GCA_035248365.1 Pseudonocardiaceae bacterium
CGCGAGATGGTCAAGGACCCGGCCACCAAGATCGGCCGCCCGCGCCAGCTCTACGTCGGCCCGCCCGAGCGCGACTTCACCCCGATCGAATCGCGCTGAGGAATCAGAACTGACCTGATCGTCCACATCGGCCGGTGTCACCTCGGTGACACCGGCCGATTGGCGTTTCTGGGACAGGTTCGATCAGCGCTCGATCAACAAGCCCCGACCAGATGCCGGATCGCGTCCAACTGCTCGGCCCCGCCGCGCGCCGCTTTGTCGGCCAGCCGCAACGCCCGATCCGCCAGCGCGAGCTGATCGTCACCGGCGGGCGCGTCGTCGCCGAGCGCGTCGCGCAACCAGTGCGCGATCTCGGTCCACGAGTAGACCCGCACCTTGCCGGTGTCCGCGATGGGCAACGGAAATCCGCCCGGCCCGCGCTTGCCCTCGGCCAGCAACCGCAGGCTCTCCGCAGTGCGCCGTCCCAGCCGCTGCGCCGCATCCGACAAGGTGACCGCGTCATCGTGCTCGACCGCGACGGCGCGCAGTCCCGGTACACGGCGGATGTCGTCGACCGCGCTGGTCACCGCCATCAGCAGACTGTCCGCGACGCGATCAACATCCGCTAAGGTGCCCTCGATACCGGCATCGGACAATCCCGCCTCGTACAGCGCGTCGAACTCGTCCTCGGTCGGTTCGCGGTTCAGCCGTAGCTGGAAGTTCCACGTGGTCATCACGGCCTCCTTTCGTGTTGATGTCGACCGCTGAATCTGGCGATCTGCTTGGCAGGGAGTCCCTGGCCAGGTGGGCCCTGATAGCACGCTTTACACACGACCCACCCCCACCGATGGCTTCGGTGGTTCTCGATCACCTCCAGGCCGATGCAGGCGGCTGCGGCGAACGCTTCCGCCACGGCTGTCTTGGGATGTCGTCCCCGGCTAACCATGTTGGAACATTACAACACTTCTGTTGGAACATTACAACAGGGCGTCCCGGAGGGTGATTCGGGCGCCGATGGTGCGGATGGCGGCGGCGTAGGTGCGGCCGCAGTAGCCGGCGACGACGACGATCGCGGCCAGCATGAGCAGGACGGCCAGCCAGATCTGCCAGCCGGTCGCGGTGCCCAGCGCGATGCGGCCGGGCATCAGGAACGGCGCGAACGGCGGCAGCAGCGAGACGACCGTGGTCGCGGCGCCGGTCGGGGCCTGGACGAGCAGGTCGATGCCGACCACGAAGCCGATCGACGCGGTGAGCACGATCGGGGTGAGCACGGTCTGCACCTCCTCCAGCCGCGCCACCAGCGCGCCGATCCCGGCGAACAGGGTGGCGTAGAAGGCGAAGCCGAGCAGGTACCAGAGCAGGCCCGCGCCCAGCGTGCCGAAGCCGAGGCTGCTCGCGGTGAGCACGCCGGTCGCCGACGCGATGGCCAGGCTGATCAGGCCGACCACGGCCAGCTGGATGAAACCGAGCACGCCGAGCCCGAAGACCTTGCCGAGCAGTATCTGGCCAGGGCGCGCCGCGGACAGCAGTACTTCGCTGATGCGGTTGGCGCGGTCGGTCACCACGCCGCGGGCGAGCAGATTGCCCAGCAGCATCAACGAGAAGTACAGCAACACCGCGGCGGCGAGGGCGAGGCCGAGCCGCTGGGCACGCAGCGGGTCGGTCTGCTGGAGCTGGGTGACGGCGAGCTGTGCCTTGCCCACGGCGGCCTGCACGTCCGAGGGTTTCAGCCCGGCCTCGGCGAGTTGCGCGTCCAGCGCCTGGGCCTGCACCAGGCCGGTGAGCGCGGCGCGCAGCCTCGGGTCGAACTGGTCCTTGACCGTCACCTGCAGCGCGCCCGGCGGACCGGTGACCAGCGCGGTCAGGCTGCCCGAGCGGACCTGGGCCAGCCCGGTGGCCTGGTCGGGCACGGTGGTCACGCTCACCGTGAGGCCCAGCTGCGCGGTCGCCGTCTGCAGCGTCTTGTTCAGCACGGTGGCCTGACCGGTCAGGCCGACGGTCTCGGTGTCGGTCCGGTTCACCACCAGGCCCTGCACCAGCAGGTAGGCCGCGACCAGGACGATGCCGACGACGGTGCCGAACAACAGCGACCGGCCGCGCAGGCGGGCCCGGATTTCGGCCCTGGCCACGATCCAGGCAGGCCGGATCCGGCCGTGGCGCGGCGTCCCGTTCCCGGTCACCACGTCCTCCGCCCGCCCGGCCCGAGCAACTCGCCGAACCGCTCGCGCAGCGAGCACTGCTGCCTGCTGAACTCGCGCACGGTGCCGGTGCTCAGCGCGGTCGCCAGGATGACCTGGTCGTCGGCGTCGGCGTCGATCTCCAGCACGATCCTGGTCCCGGCCGCCGCGCGCACCCGGGTGCCGGGCAGGTTGTCGGCCCAGCCCGGCGGCGCGTCCGGCGCGTCGACGACGACCGTGTCCAGATGGCCCGCGCGCAGTTCGGCAACGCCGCCAACGGCAACGGATTGTCCATTGTGGAGCACGCAGATCCGGTCGCAGATCCGTTCCGCGATGTCGAAGCCAGGGCTGGAGATCAGCACGGCCGCACCGGATTCGGCCTTTTCCCGCAACACATTGCTCAGCACGTCGACGCCGAGCGGGTCGAGATCGGTGAAGGGCTCGTCGAAAACCAGCAGGTCCGGATTCGGCATGAGCGCGATGGCCAGCTGGGCTCGCTGCTGATCGGCCGGGGGCAGGGTGTTGATCCGCCGCGACCGGAAACCGCGCATGCCGAACCGATCAAGCCAGCGCTCGGCTTCCCGGTGCGCGTCGTTGATGTCCAGCCCGAACAGTTCACCCAGATATACCAACTGCTCGACCAGACGCAGCTGTGGATAAAGGCCGCGTTCGGCAGGCAGATAGCCGATGCCGGCGCGGTCCCGGGCGCTGATCGGCCGCCCGTTGTACCGCACCGTGCCGGAGTCGGCGCTCAGCACGCCCGCGCTGATTCGGATGGCACTGGTTTTGCCGGCACCGTTGCCGCCGACCAGGCCGACCAGCTCGCCCGCGGCCACGCGCAGGTTCAGCTCGCGCAGCGCGATGAGGTCGCCGTAACGTTTGCTGATCCGGTCGATCTCGAGTGCGGCTTGCGCCACTAGTGCCTCCTCGCGTCACGCCAAGTATGCCGGGTGACCACCTGGTGGAGGATAACGACTACGGCCGGCGCCGCACGGTCAACATCCCTCGAATTCGGCGAGACACTTCGCCACCAGCGCGCTCACCTCGGGCAACGCGGCCGCGCGGTCGGCATCGACCAGGCCGAGCCGGGTCCTGCGGTCCAGCACGTCCTCGGCGGTCAGCGCACCCTCGTCGCGCACCGCCCGCAGCACGTCGCCCCGGCTGACCGTCCCGCCGGGCACGACCGGCTCACTATCCACAATAGACTGTGAGATGAGCTGGATGTCCCTGGTACGCGGCTTTCCCGCGGTGAGGCCGCGCGCGGCGACCACGGCGTCGATGGCGTCCTGGGCCATTCGCCGGTAAGTGGTGAGCTTGCCGCCGACCACCGTGACTACTCCGTTCGGCCCGGTCACCACCGCGTGCCGCCGGGACAGATCCGCGGTCTTGCCGCTGCCGGAGGCCACCAACGGCCGCAATCCCGCGAACCGGCCGATCACGTCGTCCCTGCTCAACGGGCGGGCCAGCGCGGATGAGCCGACTTCAAGCAGAAAGTCCACATCCGACTCGGGAACCGTTGGCACGTCCGGGATCGGACCGTCCAGCGGCTCGTCGGTCAACCCGAGATAGCAACGACCGTCGGCCTGCGGCAGCAACAGCGCGAACCGGTTGAGCGAACCGGGGATCGGCACGGTCAGCGCGGTCCCGGTCAACCCCAGCCGCGCGCTGTCCAGCACCAGGTGTGAGCCCCGGGAGGGTCGCAGCCGCACCGAATCGGCCAGTTCGCCCGCCCACACGCCGGTCGCGTTCAGCACCGACCGGGCCCGCAGCCGCAACGCGTGGCCGCTGAGCACATCCCGCACCCGCGCCCCGTTCCCGTCCAGTTCCTCGGCGCGGACCCGGGTGAGGATCCGCGCGCCGTAACCGGCTGCGGTCCTGGCCAGCGTCACGACCAGCCGCGCGTCGTCGACCAGTTGCCCGTCGAAGGACAACAGCCCGCCGCGCAACCCGTCCCGCCGCAACCCCGGCACCAGCGCGACGGCCTCGGCGGCGGAAACCCGGCGGGGCGGCGGCAGCACGGTCCCCGCGGTGCGGGCCGCGCGGCGCAACAGATCTCCGGCGAACAACCCGGCCCGCGTCACCACCGCGTTGCGTACCGGTGTCCGGTCGGTCAACGGCACCAGTTGCGGGAGGGTGCGGATCAGATGTGGCGCGACCCGGCTCATCAGCACGCCGCGTTCGACCGCGCTCTCGTAGGCCAGGGCGACGTCGCCGTTGGCCAGGTAGCGCAGGCCGCCGTGCACGAGCTTGCTGGAGAACCGGGACGTGCCGAAGGCGAGATCCTGGGCCTCCACCAGCGCCACCGACAACCCGCGGGCGGCCGCGTCGAGCGCCGCGCCGACCCCGGTCACGCCGCCGCCGACCACCAGCACGTCCACCACGCGGCCATCGGCCAGTTCGGCCAGCTCCTTCTTGCGCCGCGCGATGTTCAGAGAGGTATCCACTATGGCTCCAGGGCGCGGTCGAGGATGGTGCCGAACTCGGCGAGCAGCGCGTCGCCGTCCAGGTCGGCGGTGGCCGGGCGGTGTGAGATCACGAATGCCTGACCGGTCAGGAAGATCGCCCTTGCCTGGGTCGCCGGATCGCCCGCGCGGATCGAGCCGTCCCGGTGGCCGGCCCTGATCCGGTCGGCCAGCACGGCCTCGATCAGCCGCTGGGTGCTGCCGATCCGCTCGAACAGGTAGGGCAGCAGCAGTTCGGGATCACGCTCCAGCACGCTGACCATCAGCGGGTCGGTGTGCAGCGCGCGCACGCCCGCGACCGCGCTGGCGACCAGTTGCCTGCGGGCGTCCGGTTGCTCGGCGGCGGATTCGGCGGCCGACGTGAGCAGCGCGGTGAACTCCCGGGTCATCAGCGCGGCCATCACGCTCGTGACGTCCGCGAACCGCCGGTAGACGGTCATCCGGCTGACGCCCGCGCGCCGCGCGATGTCGGTGAGCGTGGTGCGGCGCACGCCGACGGACAACACGCAGGTCCGGGCCGCGTCGAGCAGCGTGTCTTCGGCCACCCGGGTGGCGGGAGGCCGATTCAGCTGCGCCTCGTCGGTGTGACAACTGGACGTCATGTGTAACACTGTACCGGTGAGCGCGACGATTTCCCACACCCTCCGTGACCGGTGGGCCGACGAGCCGACGGCCCTCCCTCCGCACGCGTTGCGCTGGCTGGCCGACCGCACCGGCCTGCGCCCCGTCGCCACCCCGGTGCTGCCACCCGCGCCGCACGCGATCGCACCCTCCGAACTCCCGGCCGCCGCCCGCGACGCCCTGGCCGGCGTGGTCGGCGCCGAGCACGTGCTGCTCGACGACGATGCACGCATCGGGCGGGCCGGTGGACTGTCCTATCTGGACTTGATGCGGCATCGCGGGGCGGGGCCGATCCTCGCGCCGGACGCCGTGGTCGCACCGGCCGATCCGGCCCAGGTGCAACAGGTGCTGATGGTGTGCGCGGCCCACGGGATCGGCGTGATCCCGTTCGGCGGCGGCACGTCGGTGGTCGGCGGGGTGGCCGCGCTGCGCGGGGACAAGGTCGCGGTGCTCGCCCTGGACCTCTACCGGCTCGACGCGCTGGTGTCCCTCGACCCGATCTCGCACACCGCCGTGTTGCAGGCCGGGGTACGCGCGCCGGACGCGGAGCGGCTGCTGGCCGCGCACGGCTTCACCCTCGGGCACATTCCGCAGTCCTTCGAGCGCGCCACCATCGGCGGTTTCGCCGCGACCCGCTCGGCCGGTCAGGCGTCGTCCGGGTACGGGCGGTTCGAGGACATGGTGGTCGGCCTGCGGGTGGCCACGTTGCGCGGTGAGTGGCGGCTGGGCGTCGCACCGGCATCGGCGGCCGGACCGGACCTGCGGGCACTGGTGGTCGGCAGCGAGGGCGCGTTCGGTGTGATCACCGAGGTGACGGTCCGGGTGCGGCCGGTGCCTGCCGTGCGCCGTTACGAGGGATTCGCCTTGCCCAGTTGGGAAGCGGGCACCGCGGCGGTGCGCGCGCTGGCCCAGCACCGGGTGCTGGCCACCGTCACCCGGCTGTCCGATATGGACGAGACCGAGGTGTCGCTGGCCCTCAAGGGCGGCTGGCAGACCGGCGCGCTGCGCGCGTACCTGCGAGCGCGCCAGGTCAGCGAGCCGTGTCTGCTGATTCTGGGCTGGGAGGGCGGATCCTCGCGCGAACTCGCCGCGAAGCGCGCCGCGACACTGGCCGTGCTCCGCCCGCACCGGCCGGTCCGGCTGGGCCGGGCGGTCGGTGCGGCCTGGGAGCATGGCCGCTTTGCCGGTCCGCGTCAGCGCGACGCGTTGCTGGGCATCGGCATGTGCGTCGAAACGCTGGAAACCGCGACCAGCTGGACGAAACTCTCCCAGCTGCGCACCGAGGTACGCGAGGCGCTGATCGGCGAACTGCACACGCCCGACGCGCGACCGGTGGTGATGTGCCACGTGTCCCACGCGTACGAGACCGGCGCCTCGCTGTACTTCACCGTGCTCGTCCCGCGTTCCGACGCGCCGGTCGACCAGTGGCAGCGGGCCAAGAACGCGGCCTGCGAGGTCATTTCCGGCGGGTCAGGCGGCGACGGTCCGCTGGGTACCATCACCCACCACCACGCGGTCGGCGTCGATCACGCATATTTCTTGGTCCGGGAAATCGGCTTGGTCGGCCTGGACCTCTTGGTCGGCCTCAAGGCGTGCCTGGATCCGGACGGCTTGCTCAACCCTGGCAAGCTGGTCGTCGGCGTCGAATAACCGCAGAGCAGGCCGCCATTGGTGTTCATGCGGAGTTCGTACTCGCGCGTGTACCGGTCCCGTCTGATGTAGGCGATCGCGCGGACCTGGCCCAAACTCTTGTGTCGGTACGCGCAGGGGAGATTAGGCTCGCACCGATCGTGCGCCGGTGCGAGCCCACCCATTCGGTGCTTTCCGGGAACGGTCCTGGGGTATTCGCGACCGCCCCAGGACAGGGTCTTGATGGCTATTCGAACCCGGCGCCTGTCCGCGCGGCTGGTGTAACCGCGGCGCGCGAGTTGGATCGCGTTGATGACCAGCAAAGCGGTGGAGAAGGCGAGTGAACCGAACAGTGCGACAGGCACAGGTATCCCCCGATTTCCATTGGTGGGCCTTGGATAAGCCGACCATAAGTCATCGGGCGGACAAGATCACTAGTTTTGCAACAAGCTGAGAAAAGACCCCCCGATCAGGGGAAACTAACATTTCTCCGCCTGAAACCGAATCATGCATAATTAAATCTGACAGAAACTGTCAACATGCCTCCGGCCTCGGATTCTGCAGTTATGCATGAAAAATCCGAGGCCGGAGGGCGGCAAATCTATGCGATTTTCTTGCGGCGGCCGAAATCGCCGGTGTAGCAGTCAGGCGATCTTCACCAGCATCTTGCCGGTGTTCGCGCCGCGCAACAGGCCGAGCATGGCCTCGGGTGCGTTGCGGATGCCGTCCACGACGGTCTCCCGGTACTGCAGCTTGCCCTCGCGCAGCCAGCCGCCGACCTCGCGCTGGAAGTCCTCGCGCAGGTTGGCGTGGTCGAGCACGAGCATGCCGCGCAGGGTGAGGCGCTTCTTGATCAGCTCGGGCAGGTTGCGCGGCGCCGGGGTCGGCTCGGTCGCGTTGTAGACCGAGATCATCCCGCAGACCGCGACGCGGCCGTGCACATGCAGTTCCTCGATCGCCGCTTCCAGGTGCTCGCCGCCGACGTTGTCGAAGTACACGTCGATCCCGTCCGGCGCGGCCTTGCGCAGCTGGTCGAGGACGGGGCCGTCCTTGTAGTTGAACGCGGCGTCGAAGCCGAGGTCCTCGACGAGGTGCTTGACCTTGTCGGCCGAACCCGCGCTGCCGACGACCCGCGCCGCGCCCTTGAGCTTGGCGATCTGGCCGACGATGGAGCCGACCGCGCCTGCCGCGCCGGAGACGAAAACGGTCTCGCCGGGCTGGAACGCGGCCACGTCGAGCAGACCCGCGTACGCGGTCAGGCCGGGCATGCCCAGCACGCCGAGGTAGGCGCCGACCGGCGCCAGCGACGGGTCGACCTTGGCCGCGCGCTTGCCCTCCAGCACCGCGTACTCGCGCCAGCCCAGGCCGTGCAGCACGGTGTCGCCGGGCTGGAGGCCGGGGAAGTTGGAGGCGACGACCTCGCCGACCGCGCCACCCTCCATGGGCTTGTTCAGCTCGAAGGGCGGCATGTAGGACTTGACGTCGTTCATCCGGCCGCGCATGGCCGGGTCGACGCTCATCACCAGGTTGCGCACCAGCACCTGACCGTCACCGGGCGTCGGTACCGGCGCCTCGACGATGGCGAAGGTGTCCTGGGTCGGCCAGCCCGTTGGCCGCTCGGCAAGGTGGATCTCCAGCCCGGTCGACGGGATCGCGGTGGTCATCGTGGGTCCTCCACATCGTTGTGCTCTTACTCGTGGGTCATCGTTACCCGGCACAACAAGGGGGACCAGTCGACAATTCCGAAACTGACTAGTTCCGTAATGCTAATCACGGGGTTCGTGGCGGCCGATCCTGGGCAGCACGGACGGCTTGCGCAGCGCCTCGTGCAACGCCTCATACGTGCGTCCGACCTCGGCATCGCACTCCAGCGGGTCCATCGCGGGCGCGGGCTTGGCGGGCTGCGGCATCGGCTGGATGGTGAGCCAGCGCTCGGCCCACAGCTCCTCGATGGCCGCTTCCCAGTGCAGCTCGACCCCCATCCGGGCCACCCGTTCGCGCTCGGAAACCTCGGCCAGCGCGCGCTCGGCGGCCAGCACCTGCTGGCTCAGCTGGTCCTGCAGCGCCCGGTCGGCCTCGCGCATCCGGTCGACGGCCTCGGTGTTCAAGCCCGCGACGTCCTTGTAGTGCCGGGCCGCGTCACCGTTCACCGTCGTTCTCCTCCGCCCCGAAGGGGATGATCACCTGTGGCCGCGAGTGCGTGTACCGGTCGAAGAACAGGCCACGGGCCGCGCGCGGCGACCAGTTCACGATCTGGCCGGCCAGCTGGTTGAGTTCCTGACCCTGCACGTCGAAAGCCACCCACGAGCCGACGTCGTCGACCGACCCCATCGGCAGCGACGCCTTCAACCGCGCTACCCCGCGCCACCAGCCCAGCAGGTGGATGTTGTGCTCGGGGCCCCTGCGCAGCACGTCGCGCAGGTTGTCCAGGCCGGAGCGGGGCACGGTGATGTCCCTGATCTCCAGCATCGACTGCACCGAGTCGACCGCGTAGCCGACCAGGTAGTGCGGGCTGGTGTCGCCGGGCGTGGCCAGCTGTTCGGCCAGTTCGCCGAGCAGCGCCGCGATACCGTCCCGGCCGACCAGCGCCACCTCATGACCCTGCGCGCGCAGCCGCCCGGCCAGACCGTCCGCGGTGGACGTCGCCTCGCCGATCAACGGCAGCAGGGTGAACCGGGCCGCGCCGGGTTCGTGCTGGCGGGCCAGGGACAGCGCGGCCGCGCCGAGCACGCTGGCGGCGTCGGTCAACGCCGAGCCGAGCACCGCCAGGTTGCGGCCGGGCGTCTTGAGCAGCGAGATCCGCGCCGCGCTGCCTGCCACGTCGATCACCTGGCCGAGCATGGCGACCGGCTCCGGATTCGGTCGCAGCGCCTGGAAATCCGGTGAGTCGGCCAGCTGCGGCACGTGCGAACCGTCGAAAAGACGCGGGCTGGACAGGTGTTCGGGGCGGTTGGTCCACAACCGGGTCTGCAGCTCGTCGAACGTGCCGCGACTGGTCGCGTCCGGGATGCGACTGATCTGGTTGCCCTGCTTGACCCCCGACTCGTGGTTGAGGATCGCGTGCCAGCGCGGCAGTTCGACCGCCGCCTCGTTGTTCTCGGCCAGCACCCGGCGCGCCTTGGGCAGCGCGACCCGCAGGATGAACTGCTCGAAGATGGCCGGCTTGCCCCAGAAGGCCTCGATCCCGGACACGTCCTGACTGGCCAGCACCAGGTGGATGCCCTGCGAGCGGCCGCGCCGGGCGAGGTCCTCCAGCAGCATCACGGCCTCGTTGGCGACCGCGTCCCGTTCGGCGAACAGGTACTGGAACTCGTCGATCACCGCGACCAGCCGGGGCCAGCGGCCGTCCGGGTCCTCGCGGCGCAGTTCCTCCAGCTTGGTCACCTCGTGCCGCTTGGCCGCGTCGGCCCGGTGGCGCATCTCGTCGGCGAGGTAGCGCAGCATGGCGACGCCGAACTCGCGGTCCGCGTTCACGTTGACCCCGACCAGGCGGGCGTGCGGCAGCCAGCTCTTGTCCCGCTTGCCCGGCGTGAACTGGGCGAACGACACGCCTTCCTTGAAGTCGAGCAGGTACAGCTCAAGCTCGTCGGGGGAGTAGCGGGCGGCGAAGCTGCCGAGCATGGCGTAGAGGAAGTTGGTCTTGCCCGACCCACTCGGGCCGCCGATCAGCGCGTGCGGCGACGAGTCGCCGAGCACAACGTCGACCGGCACGCCGTCGTGATAGCCGACCGGGCCGATCAGCGCCGACGCCGAGCTGAGCTGCCAGTCCTTGCCGGGCAACAGGTCGGTGAACGTGCACAGCCGGGCCCGCCGCTCCTCCAGTTCCTCGGCGATGGCCGCGCAGGCGCTGGGCACCTCGGCCCTGGGCAGCGTCGGGTCGGCGGTGAAGGTGGCGTTCGGGCCGGTCATCGAGGTGGTGCCGGTGTGCTCACCGGTGAAGTGCACCGTCTCCATCGACGAGTTCACCGTCAACGGCAGATCGACCACGATCAGCTGCACGCCGCAGGCCAGGCCGTTGCGCGCGATGCGCTGTAATTGCTGCTGGTGCTCGTCCTTGAGCGGCCGGTTGTTGCCGAACAGCACCGCGATCCGCCACGGCTCGGTGCGCCGCCCGGCGCCGCCGCTGATCGCGCGGACCGAGGTGTGCCCGCCCATCAGCACGCCGGAATGCACCCGGCGGATGTGCTCGGACAACTCCTCCAGCAGCTCCTCCGGCCGCGCCGAATCGTGCACGGTGAGCAAACCCGCCCTGGTCAGCGGATACAGGCCGGGCAGCGGGCCGGTCAGCTGGGCGGTGTCCCAGACGTGGACGTGCACCAGGCCGGGCAGGAAGTAGCTCAGCACCCGCACCAGCAATGCCTCGACCAGCGCTTCCGCGCCGGCGCGCGACTTCGGCCCGGAGTTGACCTGCAAGTGCGCGGTGTCCAGCAGCGGCACGGCGACCGGGAACGGCACCCGATCGGGCGCGCTGTCGGAGACCGCGGTGCCGATCCGCCACAGCTCGGGCAGCACCCCGGTGCCGTCCGCGTCGCCGACCTTGCCCAGCCAGTCCTCGCTGGCCGCGCCCGCCACGCCCGGCGCGGCCTGGGCGACGATCCCGGCCAGGGTCTCCGGTCCGGTCGCGGTCCATTGGGCGAACTCGCGGCGCCGGTCGGCCTCGGCCCGCTCGATGACCTCGCTGAACACCGGGTTGTTCAGCGCGACGGTGAAGTGCGGATCGGTGCGGGCCTTGTCGATGCCTTCGGTGCGCAGCCACAGCTCGACCATGGCTTTGGCGTGGTCCATGGCGGCGCGGGAATGCTGTTCGCCCGCTACTCCCAGGGCTCGGCTGACGGCGGCGCGGAACTCGTCGAGCGCGACCTCGATCCGCTTGCGGCGGTCGGTGCGCTTGTTCACCGCGACCTCCTCACTACGGTCGTCGTGCGGTGTTCGCTCCGGAGCGGCACCCCTCCCGGTATGCCATGCCGGGCAGCGCGCTGCCTACCGCCGAGCGTGCCCACCTCAGGCCGGAACGTGAGATCAACTCTAACTACAGCCCGGCGGCGAGCCGCTCGGTGGCCGCCATGCTCGCCGCGAGCTGGCTCATCCCGGTGGCCAGCGCGTCGTTGGCCGCCGCCAGTTGCGGCGGCACCAGCGACTCCGAATGGTTCTCGCTGAGTTCGGCCAGCCGCGCGCCCGCCTCGCCCAGCCGCTGCTGGGCGACGCAGAGCACGCGGTAGCCGTCGCGGAGTTGCTCGTTGATCCCGGCCAGGGTCGCGCCGAGTGCTTCGATCGACATTGGGCTTGCGCTAGAGACGGGCCGCGTAACCCTCGGCGGTCGAGATCGCCGCGGTCACGTTGCGGGCGACGTCGCCAAGGGTCTGCACGGCCTGCGCGAGCAGGCCGGAAGCCTGCTCGGCGTCGGATTGGGCGCTGCCCTGGGTCGCGTTGATCAGCGCGCCCTGGGCCTGTTCGATCGCCTGACCAGCTTGCTGGAGCGCGGCGATGCTCTCCGCGGCTTTCTGGTTGGCCAACTGGATTCCGGCTCGAACTTCTTCGACGCTCGCCATGTGATCAAGGTAGCGGCCGCCGCAGCCCGGCGCCCGGAGGAGAACGCCCAGGTGGCGCCGGTTCCACCGGTCCGGTGACGGGACTGGTCCAGTGGTTGCCGCGGGTGATGTCTATTCGGGTGCCGGAGCGGGCGCGGGGCCGGAGGACAGTTCCATCGCGGTGATGCCGGTGGTCGGCGCCGGATCGGCGATCCAGCTGGTGATGGCGGTGTCACCCTCCCAGCGCAGTGGCGTCCACCCGGCCCGGTCCAGCGCGGACACCGCGCTCAGCACGGTCTGCGGCGCCGAGGTCAGTGCCGGTCCGAGGTCGACGTGCACGCTGAGCACGCCGTTGCGCTCGGTCACCCTGGTCAGCGTTGCCGCGCCGGAGATGCGGCTGGCCACCGCCCTCGCCTGCCATTCCGCCCCGGCCGGGCGGCTGGTCGCCACGTCCACCCGCAGGATCAGGCGGTAGCCGTGCTTGGTGTCCTTGTCCTCCGGCGGGATCCAGTGCCGGGCAGGCGGCTTGGGCTTCGGTTCCGGCTTTGGCTCGGGCTTGGGTTCCGCGTGCCTGGGTTCCGGCTTGGGCTCGGGGCGCGGGGCCGGCTGAGGCGGTTCGGACTGGGCCTGGCGAGAGCGCATCCGGTACGGGTCAGCGCCGCACCAGGCCTCGATGAGCAGGCGTTCCGAGCCGCTCACCAGTTGGGCGATGGACTCCGGCTCGTCCAGCACGGTCCACGCGGTGGGCGGCTCGCAGGACACGCGCGGGATGCTCTGGTTCGGGCCGAGCGAGCGCACGAAGCGGCGCACGGCGCGGGCCAGCGGCGCGGCCATGTTGTACGTGGCGCGCTCGTCGGTGGGCACGGCGATGGTGACCGCCCAGCAGCCGGGCTCCTCAGCGGAGCAGTCGGCCGAGTCGACGATCTGCCCTTCGACCTGCCAGCAGAGCTGTTCGCACGCGTCGCGCGCGGCCTCCTCGCCCTCGGCGGCGACCACCACCGTCACCAGGAGTTCAATGCTCTCGTCCATCGTGCCAGCGATTATCCGGTAGCAGCGGCGCGTAGCCGAGGCCCGGTATGGCGCAATTCCGGGCCCGGAGGCGGCGTTTTCGCGACGGCGCTGGCCAGGGGAAGATCAGTCGGCCGCCGATGCGCGAGCAACGGACACCGAACGGTGGCGAACGACTACGCAGGGTGTCAGAGGGTTCAGGGAGGAAGAAACATGGATCTCGGTCTGTCCGGCCGCGTCTATCTGGTCACCGGCGGCAGCAAGGGGCTCGGTTTCGCCGCCGCGCAGGCGCTGGTCGCGGACGGCGCCAAGGTGGTGCTGTCCTCCCGCTCGCAGGACAACGTGGACGCCGCCGTCGCCCAGCTCGGCGAGAACGCGGTCGGCGTGGCCGGCGACAACGCGGACACCGGGCTGGCCGAGCGGCTGGTCGACACCGCCACCGCGCGGTTCGGCCGGCTGGACGGCGTGCTGGTCAGCGTCGGCGGGCCGCCCATCGGCGACGTGCTGGACAAGACCGAGCAGGAGTGGTCCGACGCGTTCTCCTCGATCTTCCTCGGCACGTTGCGCCTGGTCCGGCGGGTTGTCCAGGATCTCGGCGACGGCGGCGTGATCGGCCTGGTGCTGTCCACCTCGGTCCGCGAACCGCTGGACCACCTGGCCATCTCCAACGGCCTGCGGCCCGGCCTGGCCGGGGTGGCCAAGACGCTGTCCAACGAGGTCGGCCCGCGCGGCATCCGGGTGGTCAGCCTGATGCCGGGGTCGATCAAGACCGGTCGCAACGCGGTGCTGTTCGCGGACCCGGCCGCGCTGGCGGCGCGCACCGAGAGCGTGGCGCTGCGCCGGATCGGCGAGCCGGAGGAGTTCGGCAAGGTGGCCGCGTTCCTGCTCTCGCCCGCCGCGTCCTACGTGACCGGAACCGTGGTTTCCGTCGACGGCGGCGCCATCAAGGCGATCTAACCTGGAGCGGTGCGCGAGCACTATGCCGAGCGAGCGGTCGGGGCGGCAGCCGCCGACCTGCTGATCTGCGCCTGGTCACGGACCACGGCGGACGGTCCGGCCCGCACCTACCGGATCGTCCCGGACGGCTGCGTCGACCTGATCTGGACCGGCTCGACCCTGTTCGTCGCGGGCCCGGACACCGGCGCCGTGCTGACTCCGGCGCAGCCGGGGACCCTGTACGGGGTGCGGTTTCGCCCCGGCGTGGCCCCGGCCCTGCTCGGTCTGCCCGCTTCCGCGATCACCGACGCGCGTCCGAACCTGGACGAACTCGGCCGCCAAACGTTTGCGGACCGTCTACCAGATCAACTCTCCGCCGCCGAAAACCCTGCTGACCTGCTCGAACAGGCGGTCTGTCTGGAATTGCGCCGTGACCGGCTCGACCCGGCCGTGCCGGACCTCGTCGCCGGACTGCGGCGCGGCCAGACCGTGACCGAGCTGTCCGAACGGTTCGGGTTGACCGAGCGGAGCCTGCATCGGCGCTCGGTCGCCGCCTTCGGCTACGGGCCCAAGACGTTGCAGCGGGTGCTCCGCTTCCAGCGCGCCCTGCGGCTGGTTCGCGCCGGCCGCTCCTACGCGGACGCCGCGTTCGAGTCCGGCTATGCCGACCAGCCGCACCTCGCTCGCGAGGTCCGGGCCCTCGCCGGGGTTCCGCTCTCGCAACTTCGCCAATGAATCAACCCAATGAATCAACACTGCCCGATCGGCACCGCGGCTCCGGTCACCCGGATCCCGGTCGCCCCCGGATCAAGATCCACTTCGAGTCGGCTCGGCCGACCAAGATCCACTCCTTGTTCGATGATGATCTTGCCGGAATTCGCGTAGCCGATATCGCGGAGATATCCCCCGAACGCGGCGGCGGCCGCGCCGGTAGCCGGGTCCTCGACCACGCCGCCGACCGGGAACGGATCACGCGCCTGGAAGTGGTTCGGACCATCCGCGAAGAACAGGTGCACGGTCGTCCAGCCCGCCGCGCGCATGATCGAACCGAGCGCGTCGAAGTCATAGTCCAATGTGGCCAGTCGTTGCCGAGTTGCCACGCCGAGCATCAGATGCTCGTTGCCCGCGTAGGCCACGCGGGCCGGGAAGGCCGGGTCGAGATCGCTGTGCTGCCAAC
>DATFHN010000042.1:0-32180 GCA_035248365.1 Pseudonocardiaceae bacterium
CCGGTGGCCAGGGCCTGTGTAATCTATCCCGCGAGTGGTCAAGAGCCCGGGAGGCTTCGCCTAGTCTGGTCTATGGCGCCGCACTGCTAATGCGGTTTGGGGTAACCCCCCATCCCGGGTTCAAATCCCGGAGCCTCCGCAACGCTCGGCCCCGGCTGAGCGTATAACTGAACAAGGTCGTACCTGCGCCCGTAGCTCAACGGATAGAGCATCTGACTACGGATCAGAAGGTTAGGGGTTCGAATCCCTTCGGGCGCGCATAGTGGCTGGTAGCGAAGGTGTGGAGCGGCGATCGCGAGATCACCCCCACACCTTTCCCATACTTGGTTGAGTCCAGCGCCCACCATGGAGGAGCGCGATGGCGACCGGGGACCAGATTTGGCGGCTCGTCCGCGACGAGGAATTGATCGGCGAGATCGTCGTTGACGGCGCTGACATGCCATGGCTCCAGGGGAGCTTCGTTCCCGCTCCCGCGTTCGGCCAGATAGAGGACCTCTTCGATCGCGAACAAGAGCTGCTCGACGCCGAGGACTTTCCGGCCTGGGAGACCGCCTACGAGCAGATTGCCAGCACGATGACGTTAGTAGCCCCGGCCGGGCCGGCGGCCGAGTTCCTTCTTCACATCGAGGACGGCCGGGCACGGTTCCGCTGGAGTGCCGAGCCGTTCCCCGAAGAAGCCTGACCCGCCTGCGCGAGTTGGTCAGCCGGAACGAGGGATGTCGCCGGTCGCGTAAATGGTCTCCAGGAAGCGGGACAAGATCGGCCACGGCACGGCACACTCGCCAGAGGCCGCGAAGGTCACGTCGGTGGCCGGCGCCGGCGCGAACGAGGGGGGCATCGGGAGATGCATCGGGAATCGCCACGACGAGCACCGTCGGTTGTCCGTCTGGCGGGAAGGGCCACTTCGGTCAGCTCGCGCATCCAGCATTCGTCAGCGACGCTGTATGCCTGGCGCGGCAGAGCTGGTCGCCGCGTCCGGCGAGGGCCGGACGCGACGGGTCACTCGGATTCGGGGAGCTGGTTGGCGGCGATGACGTTGCTGAACCAGGTGGCGCTGTCCTTGCGCCAGCGGCGCTGGGTGGCGAAGTCGACGTAGACGATGCCGAAGCGGCGCGAATAGCCGTATGACCACTCGAAGTTGTCCAGCAGCGACCAGACGAAGTAGCCGCGCACATCGACCCCGTCGGCGATCGCGCTGCGCACTTCGGCGAGGTGGCCGTGCAGGTAGTCGATGCGTTCGGTGTCCCTGATGCGGCCGGTCGGGTCGAGGTAGTCGTCGTAGGCGGCGCCGTTTTCGGCGATGAGCAGCGGCAGGCCGGGGTGTTCGCGGCCGAGTCGGCGCAGGACGTCGGCTAGGCCGGTGGGGTCGACGGCCCATTGCATCATGGTGCGGGCGCCGGGCGGTTGCAGGAAGTTGACGTCGTCGGCGCCGACCCAGGGCGAGCCTGCGCCGTTGCCGTGGCCGTCCTGGCGCACGGCGGCGGTGCCGGGTTCGTGCGCGGCGACCAGGGTGGGGGTGTAGTAGTTCACGCCGAGGGCGTCGATGGGGCGTGAGATTTCCGCCAGGTCGCCGTCGTGAACCAGCGTGGACCAGTCGACGAAGTGCTTGGTGTCGGCTTGGACGTCGGCCGGGTAGCTGCCGCGGAGCACCGGGTCGAGGAAGATCCGGTTGGCGATGCCGTCGACCTTGGTGGCCGCGGCCGCATCTGCCGCGCTGGAGCTGGCCGGGCGGATGGAGTGCAGGTTGAGGACCAGGGAGATCTGCGCGTTCGGGACGTGCTGGCGGAGGACGTCGACGGCGAGGCCGTGCGCCAGCAGCAGATGGTGCACCGCGCACAGGGCCGCGTCGGGTTCCTGGCGGCCGGGGGCGTGCACGCCGGAGGCGTAGCCGAGGAACGCCGAGCACCACGGTTCGTTGAGGGTGGTCCACATCGAGACGCGGTCGCCGAGCCGGGCGGACGCCATGGCGATGTATTCGGCGAAGCGGTTGGCGGTGTCGCGGTTGGGCCAGCCGCCCGCTTCCTCCAGCTCTTGCGGGAGGTCCCAGTGGTACGCGGTGATGACCGGGGTGATGTTCTTGTCGAGGAGTTCGTCCACCAGGCGGTCGTAGAAGGCGAGACCGGCCGGGTTGGCTGGGCCTCGGCCGCCGGGCTGGATTCGGGGCCAGGACAGCGAAAAACGGTAGGCGGCCAGGCCAAGGTCGGCCATCAGGGCGACGTCGTCCGCGTAACGGTGGTAATGGTCGGCCGCGATGTCGCCGGTGTCCGCGTTGCGCACCGCGCCCGCCTTGCGCGCGAATGTGTCCCAAATGGACGGTGTGCGGCCGTCCTCGTTCCAGGCGCCCTCCACCTGATAGGCGGCCGTCGCCGAACCCCAGAGGAATCCGGTGGGAAACGGCGCTGTGGTGGCGGTCGAGGTCTTGGGCTTGGTCGCGGTCATGAAGGTCCTTGGGGGTGGGGCGCCGCCCGGCGACGCGGCCGGGCGGCGCGGGACAGGGTCAGGAGACGGGGGTGAGGTGCAGGACGGTGTACTCGAGGAACGGCGAGTTCGGGGTCGGGTCTTCGTAGGGGTCCGACTCCGTCGGCCAGCCGGTGAACTTCTTGGTGCTGTACTCGTCCCAGGCCGCGCCGTAGAGCAGCGGGATCACCGGGGCCTGCTGGGAGACTATCTGCTGCAACTTGTTCAGCGCGTCGGTCTGGGTGCTGGGATCGTTGGTGTTGGCGTACTCAGCCAGCGCCGCCTGGGCGTCCGGGTCGTTGAAGCGACTCTGGTCGCCGGTGGCCGCGGTGCCGACCGCCGCGCTGAGGTTCGAGTCCAGCCAGTTGTCGTACTGGAAATACGGCGTGGGGCCGACGTTGCCCCAGTGGATGGTCGCATCGAAGTTGCCGCTGTTGTAGTCGCTGGTCCAGGTGTCCGGGGTGGTGCCGTTGACCGTGGTCTCAAAGCCCTCCTGGTTGAGCTGCTGCGAGATCAGGTTGATGTTCTCGTAGTAGTCGGAGTAGCTGGACGGGTCCTCCAGGTTGAACTTGATGGTGGCGCCGTTCTTGGTCCACTTGCCGTTGACCTGCTTGTAGCCGTCCGCGGACAGGATCGAGCTGACCTTGCCGGTGTTCTGCACCAGGTCGTTGCTCAAGGACGGATCGAGATACTTGTCGTCGACACCGCCGAGCAGTAACCCGCCAGAGGAGGTTGCGGGCGGTTCGTAGCCGGTCTCGCCGATCTTGGACAGCGCGTTGCGGTCGATGCCCGCGCTGATCGCCCGGCGCACGGCGACGTCGTTGAGCGGCGCCTTGGTGGTGTTCAACTGGAGCGTGACCACGTTGACCGGCGCGAACCAGTACTTGTTGTGGGTGCGGTCCGCCGCCACGAACGTCTTCTCGATGTTGGCGATGTCGTTGCCGCCCCAGTCGATCTGGCTCTGCGCCAGGGCGAGGCTCGCCGAGGTGTTGGATACGTAGGACGGGAACCGCACGGTGGCGATCTTCGGCTGGCCCTGCCAGTAGCCGCCGTTGCGGCCCAGCGTGAAGCCCTGCGAGTTGAAGGTGTCCAGCACGTAGGGTCCGGTACCGATCGGATCGGTGTCCTCCCAGGTGCTGGGGTTGCTGACCGTCTGCCAGATGTGCTCGGGCACCATGTACACCGAGCCGATGTAGTAGAGGTTGGCGTACTGCGGGGTCGCGAAGTCGAGCACAAGGGTGTGCGCGTCCGGGGTCTTGATGTCGGTCGGGGTGACGCCGTTGGTGTTGATGGCCTTGTTCTGCTTCAGCAGATTGAACGTGAACGCGGCGTCCTGGCTGGTGAACGGCTGACCATCGCTCCATTTCGCGTTCGGCTGCAGGTTGAAGGTCACCGTCGCGCCGTTGTTGCTGAACGCGTAGGACTTGGCCAGCCACGGGTAGACCGTGCCGGGCTTCATCACGTTGAACTGTAACAACGGCTCGTAGATCAGGCCGGTCGACTGCACCAGATACGCGGTGTCGTTGGTGTCGAACGGGTTGAAGTCACGGGTGAACGGCGAGACCGGGTTGTCCTCGATCACCAGCGTCGAGCTGTCGCCACTGCCTGAGTTGGTGTGACTGCTGGAACAGGCGGTGGCGGCGGTCAGCGCGGTCAGCACGACCGCGCCGCCGGTGAGGATTTTGCTGAGCTTTCTGGGCAGCATGCTGTACTCCGTACGCCGGCCGGACGAATCCGGCCTGGAAAACAAGGGAAGACCCAAGGCGGGTCAAACATTGACGGCTCGACGCGCTCTGGCCGGGCCCATGCGTTCAGATGTGGTGACGAGCGGCTGATCCCGCCGCGACGGTTCGCTCATCCAGCCTCGTCGCGCTGCGGCGGACTGTTCTTGGAGTCGATGTCGTAGAGCCAGCAGGAGGCGCTGTGGCCCTCGGCGATGGGCAGTGCATGCGGTGCCGTGGTGCGGCAGACGTCCATGGCCTGCGGGCAGCGTGGGTGGAAGCGGCAGCCGGCCGGTGGGCTGATCAGGCTCGGCGGGGCGCCGCGACCGGCGAGCGCGGTCACCGGCTCGGTGCGGTCCGGGTCGGGGGCGGCGCGGAGCAGGAGCTGCGTGTAGGGGTGCGCGGGCGCGTCGGTGACCTGCGTTGCCGGGCCGGATTCGACGATCTGGCCGGCGTACATCACCACGATGGTGTCGGCGAGATAGCGCGCGGACGCGATGTCGTGGGTGACGTAGAGGATGGCCAGGCCTTCCTCGTCGCGCAGGTCGGCGAGCAGGTTGAGGATGCCGAGCCGGATGGAAACGTCCAACATGGACACTGGCTCGTCGGCGATGAGCACCTCGGGCCGCACGGCCAGGGCCCGCGCGATGGCGACGCGCTGGCGCTGGCCGCCGGAGAGTTCATGTGGGTATTTGTCGATAAAGCGTTCTGCCGGGGTGAGGGCGACCCGGGCGAGAAGTTCGCTGATGGCGTTGGTGTCGGACGGGAAGCCGTGGATGCGCAGCGGCCGGGCCAGGTGGTAGCGGATGCTGTGCACCGGGTTGAGGGAGGAGAAGGGGTCCTGCAGAACCAGCTGCACCTCACGGCGGTAGGCGCGATCGGCGGCGCCGCGCGGGACCGGGGTGCCGTTGAGCAGGACGTTTCCCGTGGTGGGAGTGATCAGCCGGGCGAGCATGCGGGCCAGGGTGGACTTGCCGCTGCCGCTCTCGCCGACGACCGCGGTCACCGAACCGGCGTCGAGGCCGATGGTGACGTCCTGCACCGCGTGCACGGTGCCGCGGCGCAACGCGAATCGGCCTCGGACCGGGAAGTTCTTGGTCAGCTGCCGAGCTTCCAGCACGCTGGTCATGACCGGGCTCCTTCGGGGATCTCGTGCAGCCAGCAGGACACCGCGCGGCCCTCGGTGATGCGCAGCGCCGGCTCGTCGGTGGGACACGGGGCGAACGCCTGCGGACAACGCGGATGGAACGGGCAGCCGCTCGGCGGTTGACGCAGGTCGGGCGGAGAACCGGGGATGCCGGTCAGCTTCTGCCATTCGCCGTGCATCGGCGGGAACGAGTTGAGCAGGCCCTTCGTGTACGGGTGGCGCGGGTTGCGGAACAGGTCGTTGGCCGGGGCCCGTTCGACCAGCCTGCCCGCGTACATGACCGCGATGGAGTCGGCCAGTTCGATCAACAGCGACAGGTCGTGGGTGATGAACAGGACCGCGAAGCCGAGCCGGTCGCGCAACCGGATCAGTTCGGCGACGATCTCCCGCTGGGTGACCACATCGAGTGCGGTGGTCGGCTCGTCCATGATGACCAGGCGCGGTTCGAGCGCGAGCGCCATGCCGATCATCACCCGCTGGCGCATGCCGCCGGAGAGTTCGTGCGGGTAGCTGCCGAGCCGGTCCTCCGGGATGCCGACCATGTGCAGCAGGTGCGCGGCCCGGGCCCGGCGCGCGCGTTTGTCCAGGTTGGGGCGGTGCGCGGCGATCACGTCGGTCAGCTGGCGGCCGATCGGGTAGACCGGGTTCAGCGCGTGCATGGCGCTCTGGAAGACGACCGCGATGTCGGACCAGCGCAGGGTGCGGAGCTGGGCGGTATCGGCGGCGAGCAGGTCGAGCTGGCCTTGTTCGCTGGACTTGAACAGCGCGCTGCCGCCGGTGATCACGCCGGGGGCGCGGAGCAGGCGGGTCAGGGCGTAGGCGAAGGTGGACTTGCCGCTTCCACTCTCTCCGGCCAGGCCGAGTACCTCGCCTTCGTGCAAGGTCAGGTCGACGTCGGCGACCGCGTGCACGGCGTCCTCGCCGTAGCCGTAGTCGACGGACAGTCCGCGCACGTCGAGCAGCAGATCGCTCATCGCCGTCCTCCTCGAACCGGGGTGAGACCGAACCGGACGCGGCGCGGAACTCCGGCGGCCTTGGCCGCTTTGCGGGACAACCCGGCGGCACGCAGCCTCGGGTTGATGAACTCGTCGAGACCGAAGTTGAGCAGCGCCAGGGACGTGCCGAGCAGCGCGATGGCCATGCCCGGCGGCAGGAACCACCACCAGGCACCGACCTGCGGTGCGTTCTGCGATTCGGCCCAGAACAGCATGCCGCCCCAGCTCCACTGGGCCGGGTCGACGACGCCGAGGAAGGCCAGCGCGACGTAGGTGCCGATCGCGTAGAGCACGGTGAACACGAACGAGGAGGCCACGATCGCGGTCAGGTTCGGCAGGATCTCGGCGAAGATGATCCGCGAGGTGCGTTCGCCCGCGACCCGCGCGGCGGCGACGTAGTCCCGGCCGCGGATGGACATGGTCTGGGCGCGCAGCACCCGTGCGCCCCAGGCCCAGCCGGTGACGCTGATGATCAGTGCCAGCACGAACGGGTTCGCCCCGGTCGACTTGGGCAGGTAGGCGGCCAGCACGATCAGCAGCGGCAGGCCCGGCACGACCAGGAAGACGTTGGTGAGCAACGAAAGCAGGTCGTCGGCCAGGCCACCGAGATAGCCCGCGGTCACGCCGATCAGCACGGACAGCACGCTGGCGATGAGCCCGGCCAGGAACCCGATCACCACCGTGCTGCGCGCGCCGACCAGCAGCTCGGACAGCACGTCCTGACCGGACTGGGTGGTGCCGAGCAGGTGCGCGGCCGACGGGCCCTGAAGCAGGTCGGGGCTGGTCAGGGTGGGGTCGTGCGGCGCGAGCCAGGGACCGATCACGGCCAGGATGATGAACACGGCGAGCAGGACGATGCCGACGATGGTCTTGCGGGAGCGGGGAAAACGCAGGGAGCGCTGGCGGCGTGGGGCCGGGGCCGTCACGTCGGCGATGTCGATGGCGGTTTGCGTGGTCATCGGCTCACGCCTCCTGTCGGGTACGTGGGTCGAGCGCGGCGTAGACCACGTCGGCCAGCAGGTTGGCGGCGAGCACCGCGAAGGTGATGACCAGGAAGATCCCTTGCAGCAGCGGGAAGTCCTCGGCCTGCACGGCCGCCAGCAGCTGGAAACCGATGCCGGGGTAGGAGAAGACGATCTCGGTGAGCAGCGCGCCGGCCACCACGAAACTCAGCGACAGCGAGAAACTGGACACGCTGGGCAGGATCGCGTTGCGCGCGGCATAGCCGATCACCTTGCGATTCGGCAGCCCCTTGGCCGCCGCGACGAGCACGTAGTCCTCGTCCATCGTGGTCACCATCATGTTGCGCATGCCGAGGATCCAGCCGGCCACCGAGCTGACCACGATGGTGATCATCGGCAGGATGCCGTGGTAGATGGCGCTGCCGATGAACGCGGCGCTGAAGCCGGGATCGATACTCGAATCGGCGCCGCCGGTGATCGGGAACCAGCCGAGGTCGCTGCCGAGCACGATCAGCACGATCAGCGCGAAGAAGAAGTACGGCACCGCCTGGAAGAACGTGGCGACCGGCAGCACACCGTCCAGCCAGGAGCCACGCCGCCAGGCGACCACGATCCCGATCAGCGTGCCGACCACGAAGCTGACCACTGTGGACACTCCGACCAGGACGATCGTCCAGGGGAGGGCCGCGGTGAGCACGCTGCCCACCGACGCCGGGTAGAAGCTGGTGGAGATGCCCAGGTTGCCGTGTGCGAGCTGGCTCCAGTAGTGCAGGTACTCCGACCAGAGCGACTGGTTGCCGGTCAGGCCGAGCTGCACGCGCAGCGCCTCGACGGCCTGCGGACTGGCCTTGCCCTGCTGGCGGGCGATCAGGTTCTGCACCGGGTCGCCGGGCATCAGGTGCGGGATGAAGAAGTTCACGGTGACCGCGGCCCACGCGGTCACGATGTAGAAGGCGACGCGGCGTAACAAGTGGATCATTTCGGCATCACGGGTCCCACCGTTTCGGTGCGGCAGCCGCAGCTGCCGCGCACCACCAGTTCGGTTGGCAGCACGATTTCCGGTTCCGGCCTCGGGCCGCCGGTGATCAGCGCGTAGAGGGCGTCGAACGCGGTGGCGCCGAGCCGCTTGATCGGCTGGCGCACCGTGGTCAGCTGCGAGTGCAGGTGGCGGGCCACCGGGATGTCGTCGAAACCGGTCACCGCGACGTCCTCGGGCACCCGGAATCCGTGCTGGGCCAACGTGAACATCACGCCGATCGCGGTCTGGTCGTTGGCGCAGACGATCGCCTGCGGCAGCGGCAGGTCGCGTCGCAGGATGCGGGTGATCACGGCCGCGCCGCCGGAGGCGAGGTAGTTGCCGCGCCAGATTTCTCCGGTCCACACCTCGGCCCCGGCCTCGGCCGCGACCGTTTCGATCGCTTCGGTGCGGGCCACGTTGTCCGGGCTGTCCACGTGTCCGGCCAGGTAGGCGAGGGTGCGGTAGCCGTGGTCGTTGACCAGGTGGCTGATCAGCTCGCGCATGCCGAAGGCGTTGTCGCTGCGGACGTTCACGCTTTCCTCGGTCGCGGTGCCGGCCAGCGTGACCACCGGGGTGCGCCGCGCGACGCGGGCGATGCCGACCGCGCTGAGCACCTTGTCGTGCAGGATCAGGCCGTCGCTTTTGCCTGCCAGCGAAGCGATCCGGCCCTGCGGGCTGTGGTCGTAGACGTCGACCGAGCTCATCAGCAGGTCGAACCCGCGCGCCCGGGCACCGGCCTCGATGCCGCGGTTGAGCACCTCGGCGAACATCAGGCTCTCGTCCTCGTCGGAGAACACGCCGTCCGGCGAGTCGGCGGCGTGCCGGAACACGACTGCGGCGACCTCCTTGAGCTGACCGGACAGGGCGCGGGCGGTGCCGCTGGGCACGAAACCGAGTTCGCGCACGGCGGTGAGCACCCGGTCCTGGGTGTCCGGCCTGCTGCGATGCCCGTTGAGCACCCGGGACACCGAGGCGATGGACACGCCTGCTCGTTCGGCGACGTCGTAGATGGTGAGCACCCGCGCCGGTGGATCGGTCGTCATCGACACTCCATTTCGCGCGAAAACTGTAAGCGCTTACGGTTTGGTGGCGACGACGTTACGACCAGGAATCCAATGATCCCAAGACATCGCCGATCAACGTTGCTGAATCGTGATCGCAACACTCTTGTATTTCGCCGGAAACTGTAAGCGGATGAATGTTCCATTTACAGTTTTCCGTGAAACTGAAAGCGGAGTACGGTCCACTTGTGCGTGCCGATGCCCAGCAGAACCAGGAACGCCTGCTCGCGGTAGCAGCCGAAACGTTCGCGCGGGAGGGCACCGGCGCCTCGCTCAAGGCCATCGCGAAAGAGGCAGGCGTCGGCATCGGCACCCTCTACCGCCGCTTCCCGACCCGCGAAACCCTCGTCGAAGCCGTCTACCGCAACGAGGTCACCCGGCTGTGCGCCGCCGCGCCCGAACTGCTCACCGGCACCGAGCCGGTCGACGCCCTGCGCGCCTGGATGGCCCAGTTCGTCGACCTGATGGCCACCAAACACGGCATGGGCGACGCGCTGCGCGCGGTGCTGGTCTCCGAGGACGACCGGATGCGCACCCGCTACCTGCTCCGCGACGCACTGGCCGTCCTGCTCGACGCCGGAGCCGCGCAGGGCGTGATCCGGGCCGGGCTCGACCCGTACGAGGTGCTGATGGCCCTGGGCGGGATGACGTCGATCGCGGAGGGCAACGATCAGCGCGCGCTGGCACTGCGCCTGGTCGACCTGCTGATCAGCGGGATCGCCCGGTAGCCCGCCGCCACCGCGCGACCACCTCGTCCGCGTCCACCCGGCGAAGCGGCACGTGCGGCGGGGTCGGCGAGCGCAACCAGGCCACGATGCGCTCGTTCAGCTCGGCGACCGCCTCCCGCACCAGCCGCTCAGCGGCCAGCGCACGCACGGTTTCCGGTAGCGCCTCGATCTCCTTGCGCAGCCGTAACGACGTGGGCAGCAGCAGCTCGGCGGACCCCTCCTCCTCGCGCAGCTTCCGCTTGACCCACCAGTCCTCGTCGTAGGGCTCGTCGATGCCCGGGATCGGTTTTCCGGTGCCCGGCAGGTTGTCGAACGCGCCCCGTTCCTGTGCCGCCCTGACCTGGGCGTCCACCCAGCTCTCGAAGCTGACCCCGGCCGGTTTGCGCTCGGTCATGCCGGGGGCAGCGTCCCCACCGCCGCGTAGATCGCCGATTCCGACGGGACGTCCAGCTCCTGGTCCTCGTCATTGTCGGGCCGCCACTGCTGCACCCAGGTCACGCCCGGCGGGACCAGATCGACACCGGTCAGCAACGCCTCGAACTCCGCCTTCGACCGCATGACCAGCGGATTCGCCGTCTGCTGGTACCACTTGGACCCGTTGGCGGCCAGGGTGACCGCCTGATCGTCGCCGGTGAAGTGCGACATCGCCAGGAAACCGCCGCCGTGCATGGCCTTGCGGTAACTGGCCACGATGTCGACCGGGTGGTCGCGGTCCGGGATGAAGTGGAAGATCGCCACCATCAGCAGGCCGATCGGGCGGCTGAAGTCCAGCATCCGCTGGGTGTGCGGATGGCCCAGCACCAGCCGGGAATCGCGCAGGTCGGCGTCGATGATGATCGCGTTCGGGTTGTCCGCGAGCATCCGGCGCGAATGCGACACGGCGACCGGCTCGTTGTCCACGTACACCACGCGCACGTCCGGATTGATGGCCTGGGCGATCTCGTGCACGTTGCCCACGGTCGGAATGCCCGAACCGAGATCGAGGAACTGGTCCACGCCGTTGTCGAGCATGAACCGGACCGTGCGACGCAGGAAGGACCGGTTCATCCGGTAGGAACGCGGGGTCGAGTTCGTCTCCGCCATCATGTCCTCGGCGAACTTGCGGTCCACCTCGAAGTTGTGACTGCCGCCGAGCATGTAGTCGTAGATCCGCGCCGCGTTCGGCTTGTCGATCTCCACCGATGCCGGTAGCTCGCCGGGCATGGGCCCTTCGGTCACCGGGTGCCTCCTTGTCGTGCCGATACCTGCTCCCGCTGACCTTGCTGCGCCCGATCACTCCGGTCAAGGCAGGCCGCGAGGTGGATACCCCGTTCGGACGCCGAGCACTCGGCAATTGGCGATCAAGCAACTACGCTCACGCGGAGCGGCTGGTGGAAGGACGGTGGCCAACGCGATGATGCCGGTGACCGATGCGATGTTCCTGATCGCGGAGACCCGCGAACATCCGATGCATGTCGGCGGGCTGCAACTGTTCGAGTTGCCGGACGGCGCCGGGCCGGACTACCTCAACGGGCTGTACCGGCGACTGGTCGAGTCCACCGACGTGCATGAGGTCTTCCTGCGCAAACCAGTGCGCGCGCTGACCAGCCTCGGCCAGTGGTCGTGGCGCCAGGAGGACGACATCGACCTCGAGTACCACGTGCGCTTCTCCGCGCTGCCCCGCCCGGGCCGGGTGCGAGAGCTGCTGGCATTGGTCTCCCGGTTACACGGCACCCTGCTCGACCGGCACCGTCCGCTGTGGGAGCTGCACCTGATCGAGGGGCTGGAAGGCAACCGGTACGCGGTCTACACCAAGGTCCACCACGCCGTACTTGACGGAGTGTCGGCGCTGCGCTGGATGCAGCGCGCGCTGTCCGACGACCCGGGCGACACCGCCATGCCCGCCGTGTTCGCGCTCCCGCAGAAGCGCCGCACCGCGGCCGAGAACCTGGTCCGGCGTGGCCTGCGCCAGCAGGTCAGCCGGCTGGTCGAGGACGTCGCCGGAGTGCCGGGCATGCTGGTCGACACCGTGACCAAGGGCCTGTCCGATCCGGAACGCAAACTTCCTTTCCAGGCCCCGAAAACCATGCTCAACGGCAGCATCACCGGCGCCCGCCGGTTCGCCGCGCAGGACTGGCCGCTGGAGCGCATCGACGAGGTGCGCGAACTGCACGGTGCCACCCTCAACGACATCGTGCTGGCCATGTCCGCGGGCGCGCTGCGCCGGTACCTCCTGGAAATGGACGCGCTACCCGACCAGGGCCTGGTCGCCGCCGTGCCGGTTTCGTTGCGCGCCAAGCAGATCAGTGCCACCCAGACCGACTCCGGCAACTCGATCGGCTTCACCCTCTGCGACCTGGCGACCGACGAGGCCGACCCGGTGATCAGGATGAAGCGCATCCAGGAATCCATGAGTGCGGCCAAACAGGGCCTGTCCGGGCGCAGCCCGCTGCAGATCCTCACCCTGTCCGCGTTGACCATCGCGCCGCTCGGGCTATCCCCGATCCCCGGTTTCGTCGACCGCACCCGGCCACCGTTCAACGTGATCATCTCCAACGTGCCCGGCCCGTCCCGCGAGCTGTACTGGAACGGCGCCCGCATGCAGGGCGTCTACCCGCTCTCGATCGTGCTGGACGGCCAGGCCCTGAACATCACCGTGACCACCTACGCGGGCCGCCTGCACTTCGGCCTGACCGGCTGCCGCCGCAACGTGCCGCACCTGCAACGGCTGCTCAACTACCTGGAGGATTCGCTCGCCGAACTGGAGCCGGAAACCGACTGAGCCCCCCGCGGTTTCCGCGAAGGGCTCAGCGACGACTGGTGGCTCAGTGGGTGGTGGTCTTCGGCACGCCGCGATCGCCGATCCGCTTCGCGGTGTCGGTCGAGCCGCTGTGCACGGCCGCGATGCCGACGTTGTCGCCGTTCGCGACATTGGCGATCGCGCTCTGCTGACCGGTCTTGCGCACCTTGGTGCTGCTGTCCACCACGTAGGTCGCGGTGAAGCCGTCCGGGCTCTTCACCGTGATCGACGTCGGGCTCACCGCGGTCACGGTGCCGCGCTGCACGTCGATGACCTCGGTGCCGGTCTTGGTCTTCACGGTCACCGAGCCGTGCTCGGCGCGGCCGAGCAGGCCGCGGTGCTTGTGCTTGGCCGGGCCGGTGGCCGGCGTGCTGGCGCCGCTGGCCGGGGTGGTCGCCGCCGTCAGCGTGGTCGGCGTCGACGAGCCGCTGCCGCTGGCGGCGAACGCAACGCCACCGCCGATACCGATCAGCGCGATGACCGCCGCGCCGGCGATCATGGTCGTTTTCGTTGCCTTCAACATGTGCTCAACAATGCTGGCCCAGGCTGAGCGCCGGCTGAAGAACCCGGGAGCACGCCGGACATCTTCAGGCCGGTCGCAGGATTCCCACGACCGGCCCGGAAGATGCCCAGGTCAGGACGCCAGCGTCGCGCTCGCCAGCACCGCCCCGTCCGAGTCGAGCAGCCTGGCCTTCTCGCCCTGGCCGACCGGCGCGGGCGCGCCCCAGTGGCCGTAGCCGTTGCTCAGCGCGAACGTGCCGACCGTGACCATGCTCCCGTCGGCCTGCTGCACCTGGCAGGTCACGGACATCCCGGTGTGCTGGTCGACCTCGACGTCCATGTACACCCAGGACGGTTTGCCCGGCCACGCCCACACGTGCCCCATCGGCTTGTGATCGGCGCTGACCAGCGTGCCGTGTAACAACGGCGTCGCCGACTGGCTCGGTGGACTGGCCTGGCTCGGTCCGGTCTGGTTGTTCAGGCCCATGGCCCAGCCGCCGAACCCGAACACCAGCGCGATCGCGGCCGCGGCCGCCGCCAGCGGCACCCACCGGCGAGACCGCCGCCGCGCCAGATCGACAACCGGAGCGACCGGGGGCGGGGCAGCCGGTTGCGGGGGAGCCTGTCGCGGGGAAACCTGCGGCGGGGGAGCCTGCAGCACCGGAATCGGCGTGGTCGGCAGGCTGGTCGCCTGTCCGGCCAGCATGCCCATCCGGCTGAGCACCCGATCCTCGAACCCGACCGGCGGCTCCGCCCCCGGCACCAGCGCCAGCAGGCCGTCGCCGACCGAGGTGAGTTCCAGCACGTACTCGCGGCAGTCGGGGCAGTTGGCCAGGTGCTTGCGGGCCTCCGCCCGCGCTTCGCCGGTCAGCACGCCGAGAGCCAGTTCGGGGGCGATTTCGCGCAGTCGCGCGCAATCCTGCTCAGCCATCGTTCGCCTGCTTTCCCACCAAGCTCGCCCGCAGCTTCGTCATCGCCGCCCTGATCCGAGTTTTCGCGGTGCCCAGCGGAATTCCCTCGAAATCCGCGATCTCATTGCCTGTCATGCCGTAGATCCCGGCCATCACCACCGCGCGCGCCTGATCGTGCGGCAGCGTGGCGAGTGCCCGGTGCAGTTCACCGGACGCCTCGTTGGCGATGGCCTGCCGCTCCGGCGTGTCCACCATCACACCGAGCAAAGTGGACAGTTCGACCGGATCGACCGGCGTGGCCCTGCGGGCCCGCACCATGTCGATGGCCAGGTTGTGAGCGATCGTGGTCAGCCAGGCCGCGACCGATCCCCGGCGAGCGTCGAACACCGCCGCGTGCTTCCACGCCCGCTCGAACGTCTGCTGAGCGACGTCCTCGGCCAGCACCGGATCGCCGAGCACGGCGACCGCGACACCGAAGACCTTGCGCTGGAACCTGCGTACGAACGCGACCGCGATCTCGGCGTCGCCCGTGGCGAGCCCGGCCAGCAGCGTCTCGTCCGCCAGCCGCTCGATGGGGATCCCGATCCTGCTCACATCATCGTCTACGGATGAAGTGGGCTCCGGGATTGCCTCTCGCTCGGAGTGCATGGTCTATCCCCGTCCGTGTCGATTCCCCGAGATTCTGCCCTCTCGCCGAGCAATCCGTTCGCCGACTCCGTCCGTAAACCTCCCGTAGTCGACCAACGACGAAAGGGACATCATGCGGACCACTGGAACTACCGCAACCCCCGTCACCGGGCGTAACTGGGCGCGGTCGGCCGTGGCCGGTGCGGTGCTCGGCGGTGTCGCCGTGCTGACCGCGGCCTGCGGCGGCTCCGGCGGCTCGACGCCCTCGGGTGGCAGCAGCGGGGCGGCACAGACCACCGCCAGCGCTTCTGGCTCAGGTTCGAGTTCGGGCACACAGGTCACGGCCACCCTGACCGAGTACCACATCGCGCTGTCGACCAGCACCTTCGCGCCCGGCACCTACACCTTCGTCGCCAAGAACGCCGGCCAGGTCGGTCACGCGCTGGAGATCGACGGTCCCGGCGTCAGCGGCCAGAAGACCTCCGGCATCCAGCCCGGCCAGTCGGTGGACCTCACGGTCACGCTCAGTGCAGGCGCCTACGACGTCTACTGCCCGGTGCCCGGCCACAAGGGCCTCGGCATGGACACCAAGATCACCGTGTCCGGCAGCGGTGCGGGCGCGGGCGGCGGCAGCCAGGCCCCAGCCACGACTCAGCAGGCCACGAGCAACAGCGGGGGCGGTGGCTACGGTGGCTACTAGTCCCGCGGCGACCATGCCCGCCGCCCGCTCCGGACGCGCCCTGCTCGGCCTCGGCCTGCGCCTGATCGGCGCCGTGCTGCTGGCCGGGATGGCCGCGATCCACGTGTACCTCTACCTCAACGGCTACCAGAGCGTGCCCACCATCGGGCTGCTGTTCCTGCTCAACGGCATCGGCGGCGCCATCCTGACCATCGCCGTGCTGGCCGCGCCCCGCCGGTTCCTCGGCGTGGTCGCCCTGCTCGGCGCCCTGTTCGAACTGGGCACCCTGGCCGCGCTGGTCGCCTCGATCCTCGTCCCCGGCGGGCTGTTCGGCTTCCAGGAGTCGACCCAGGCGTTCCTGGTGCCGACCACCCTCTGGGTCGAATCCGCGGGCGTCGTGGTGCTGGCCATGCTCACCGGAGTCGCCGGGTTCGCCGGTCTGAGGCGGGCGTGAGAATCACCCGGCGCGGCCTGGAAATCGCGCTCGGGGCGCTGTGGCTGATCGACGGAGCCCTGCAGTTCCAGCCGTTCATGTTCACGAAGGAGTTCTTCGGGGACATCGTCGGCATGGCCACCATGGGACTGCCGGGCCCCGTCAGCACGGTCAACCTCGGCATCGCCGACGTGCTCGTCGCCCATCCCGTGCTGTTCAACACGATCTTCGCCACGGTGCAGGTCGCGCTCGGCGCCGGTCTGCTGTGGCCGCGCACCGCGAACCTCGCGCGCGGCGTGTCGATCGCGTGGGCGCTGGGCGTGTGGATGATCGGCGAAGGCTTCGGCGGGCTCGGCATGGGCGGCACCGGCCTGCTCACCGGCGCCCCCGGCGCCGCGCTGATCTACGCCGTGCTCGGCCTGGCCCTGTGGCCATCGCCGCATCCTGGCGTGACGTTCCAATGTAGACAATGGGCCCGTTACGCCTGGCTGGTGATCTGGCTCGGCCTTGCCGCGCTGGAGTTCGAACCGCTCAACCACGCCGCAGGCGTGCCCGCCGCACAGCTGGCGAACATCGGCGAAGGTGAACCCGGCTGGCTCGCCGCGATGAATTCCGCGGTGGGAAGCGCATTCGCAGGCGCCGGTCTGCTCGTCGCCGTCCTCATCGGACTGTGCGCGGCGTTCGTGGCGATCGGCGTGTTCGATCACCGGACGCGCCGGGCCGCGTTGATCGCCGGGATCGTGCTGGCGGTGTTCAGCGGGATCTTCGGCCAGGACCTCGGCGGCCTGCTCACCGGTCAGGCCACCGATCCGGGTACCGGCCCGCTCCTCGTCCTTTTCGCACTCGCCCTCTGGCCGATTTCTCGTCCGCAACGAATTGTTGAAACAAACATTGTTTCGTCGCCAAAAGAATCGTTGATTAGTCCATTCGGCCCAGTGAAGGTGAACTGAAAGACGGCATGATCGTCGTTCGGCGAAATTGAAATCTTGGAACTTCCTGTGCGACCTTGAGGGCAAACCGATCACGGTTAAATAACAAATGCTGCGCCAGTCTCACGTTAAGTGACCACACGCCAATACCTGATCAGCGGAAACACCCCGATCCGACACTTTCCGTCAAAGTTCGCCACCAGGCGATCAGCGTATTCACTGCGCATTCAGTCGGTTACGAACGCGCTCCACGCCGCCGTTCACACGTCCGCCATGACTGTGATCGGAATAATCGCAGGTCACCAACCTGTTTTCGGTCCAACGGCCTGAGTCCTAGCCGGATTGATCTACCCAATACTGTGACGCCGCGCTTCTTGCATTGCGGGAAAACCGCGAACACAGTGAAGGAGACCCATGGCTTCCCGGACCAGTCTGGTGCGTGTTGGCGCCGCAGTGCTCGGCGTTTCCACCGCCCTGATGATCGGCATCCTGCCCGCCGCGGCCGGCACCGCTGGCAGCGGCCAGAACTCGTCCGACGCGACCACCGCGACCGTCGTCGGTGACGGCGGCATCGGCGCGCCCGTCACGATGAAGCTGTCCCCGGTCGAGGCGAAGGTCGTCAACCGCCCCACGGAGTCCACCCAGGGCGTCGTCAACATGCTCCAGCTGGTCAAGGACGGCAGCCCGGTCGGCGGCCTGGTGCCCGCCTACTGCATCGACCTGACCACGTCGCTGAAGAAGCACGTCACCATGCAGGCGGGCTGGTGGTCCTCGTTCATCGGCCGGACCGGCTCCGAGTTCCACAACAACAACAAGCAGATCAACTGGATCCTGCAGAACTCCTACCCGTCGATCAAGGACCTGTCGAAGCTCTCGACGACCGCGAACCTGCCGGACACGATCTCGGAGGCCGACGCGATCAGCGGCACGCAGGCCGCGATCTGGCACTTCAGCGACGACGCGACCCTCGACACGACCGACGCGCACCCTGATGCGGATCTGACCGGCCTCTACAACTACCTGATCGGCTCGTCGAACACCGGCATCGACGAAGGCAAGGTCAGCCTCTCCCCGAGTCAGGCCACCGGGACCATCGGCAAGCTGGTCGGCCCTTTCACGCTCAAGAGCAACCTGACCGACCTCAAGCTGGACATCAGCAAGCTGCCCAGCGGCGTGACCGTGGTCGATGCCAACGGCAAGCAGCTCTCCACCGACAGCCTGGCCAGCGGCAGCAAGTTCTACCTCACCGTCGCGGCCGGTACGACCGCGACGACCGGTTCGGTGTACGCGTCCGGTAACAGCCCGAGCGGCCTGATCTTCACCGCCGACAACAGCCAGCAGGTGATCGCGGCGGGCAACGCCACCGTCGACACCGTGGCCACCGCCACCTGGACGCAGTCGGGCGCCACCACGCCGACCACCCCGGGCACGCCGACCACCAAGCCCACCCAGCCGGGCCTGGCCTACACCGGTGTCTCCGCGACCGGCCCGATCATCCTCGGCGCCCTGCTCGTCGCCGCCGGTGGTCTGTTCCTGCTGGTGCAGCGTCGGCTCAAGCGCGCCGCCTGAGCGAAAAACCCCGCACGCGCACTAAGTTGAGTGCGTGACCGGGCCAACGAACGAATCGAAACCGCCTCGGCAGCCTGCCGAGGCGGTTTCCTCGTTCGACCCCGACGAGCCGGAAACCCCAGCGCCACTACCGAAACCACCGCCTCCGGTCGCCGCGCCGCACTGGCTCAGCGCGCTGCTCAAACCGAAACCGGCGCCGATCGACTGGAAACGCGCCACCCGTGCCGCCGTCGCGATCGCCGCGCCGATCGCCGTCGGCCTGGCCGCCGGCCAACTGGCCATCGGCATCCTGGTGTCGATCGGCTCCCTGGTCGGCACCGTCACCGCGGTCTCCGGCCCGTACCGCGACCGCTGGCGCCGCACCGGACTGTCCGTACTCGCCGGTGCGATCGGGTTCCTGCTCGGCGACCTCGTCGGCGAACACGGCTGGTGGACCACCGGTCTGATCGTGCTGGTCGCGGCGATCTCCGCACTGCTCGCCGCGGCAGGCAACAATTCCTCGCTGGCCAGCCTGCAACTGCTCGTCTACGTCGTACTCGGCACGCACGAATCGACCGTCGTCGGCCCGATGCTCGCCGTCGGCTGCTTCCTCGGTGGCGCCGCGTTCGCGCTGCTGCTGTCCGTCGCGGCCTGGCCGGTCCGAGCCACTGCCCCCGAACGCGCGCTGGTCGCCAAGGTCTACGACCAACTCGTCGCGCTGCTCTCCTCGGCGGGCACCCCCGCCGCGGGCAGCGCCCGTCAGCAGCTCACCGCCGCGCTCAACTCCGCCTACGACGCGCTGCTCACCGCCCGCTCGCACCTGCAGGGCCGGGACCAGATCTACCGGCGGCTGTTCGTCGCGCTCAGCGAAACCACCCCGGTCGTGGAGGCCGCCGTCGCGCTGATCAACGCGCGGCACCGGCCACCCAAGTCGCTCATCGACGCGGTCGCCGCCGTCGGCGCGGCCATCCACGACGACGCGCCCATGCCCGAACTCGCCCTCCCGGAAACCGGCTCGCCGCGGGTACTCGCCCTCACCGAAGGCCTCTACGGCGTCATCGACGCGATGTCATCCGACCGCCCCGCCCCGAACCTGCCCACGACCAAGCGCCGGCGCAGCGACCGCTTCCAAACCTGGCTCGACGAAATGCTCGGCGGCCGCGCCGTCTGGCTGCACGCGCTGCGGCTCGCGCTGTGCATGGCCGTGGCCGGGCTGCTGGTCAACATGCTCCCGTTCGACCGGTCCTACTGGGTGTTCCTGACCGTCGCGATCGTGCTCAAACCGGATTTCGGCTCGGTGTTCGGCCGCGCCATCCTGCGCGGCGGCGGTACGTTCGTCGGCGCCCTGGTCGGCGCCGGAATCCTCGCGATCAACCCGAACGGCTGGGTGCTCGCGCTGCTGGTCGCGATCATCGGCTTCCTGCTGCCGATCGCGCAGGTCCGCAACTACGGCATGTTCGCCACCGTGCTCACCCCGCTGGTCGTCGTCCAGTTGGACCTCGGCCGCGCGGGCACCTGGGATCTCGTCCTCGCCCGATTGCTGGACACCATCGTCGGCTGCGTGGTCGTGCTGATCTTCGGCTATCTGCTCTGGCCGGCCAGCCGAACGCCACAGGTCGGCGGCAAGCTGGCCGACGCCATCCGGGCCGTCAGCCGCTACGCCGACCGCGCCCTGCGCGCCGATCCACGTGGACGTTCCTCGCTGCGCCGTCGCACCTACCGGCAGCTCTCCGACCTGCGCACCGAATTCCAGCGGGTGCTCGTCGAACCGTTCACCGCCGGCCGCCGCGCCGCCGCCTGGTACCCGTCGATCGTCGCCCTGGAACGGTTGACCAGCTCGATCACCAGAATCGCGGTCGAGATCGACCACGGCGAACCCATCCCGCCCGACACCGAAGTCGACCGCTTGGTGACCATCCTCACCGCACTCGCCGACGCGGTTCGCGACGGCGATCCAGTGCCCGAACCGCCGGTGTCCAGTGACCCGATCATCGGCCCGGTCTGCGCCGACGTCGCCCAGGTCATCGCTGGGCTACGTGGCCCTGACCTGGACTCCGTTCGGCCCTTCGCACCGTTGCGCCGGTTGCTCCCACGCGCTCAACAACGCTGAGCGAGTGCCGGTCAGGGCCGGTGTCAAGACCTGGGAGCGCGGGTTCACTCTCCGGTAGGCTGCCCCGAAGGGCCCGGCCAAGGTCGGGTCGACGGGCGTGCGCGTCCCGCGTGCGCCCTTGTCGTTCGGCTACACCAGGTGGACAGTGACTTCTTCCAGTTCAGCGCAGCCGGTCCTGCACGACGGCGGACCTGGCGAGACCAGCGCACCGTCGGCAGCCAGGGCCATGCTGACCTGGCAGGGTGAGTCGGGTTCCCGGCTGGAATCCGCCCGGCTGCTGTTCGGTCCGGAACTGCGCATCCGCGCCGCCGGTCGCCTCATCGTGGCGCCCGACGCCGAAGGCACCTACAGCGCCGAGTACGAACTCACCATCGACGAATCGGGCACCGTGCGCAGAGTCCTGGTGCGCAGCACCTCGCTCGGCCACGAGCGCCAGGTGTCGCTGAGCCGCAGTGGCGAGGGCAACTGGCTGGTCGACGACGGTTCCGGTGTGCGCCGCGGCACGTACGAGGGTGCGGTCGAAGTCAACATCGAAGACGTCCTGTTCACCAACGCACTCCCGATCCGCAGGCTCAACCTGCACCGCGAGCCCGGTGAACACACCCAGCCGGTGATCTTCGTTTCCCTGCCCGAACTGCACATCGCGGTCCGCCAGGAAACCTACCGCACGGTGTCCACATTGGACGGTGACCCGCAACGCGCGGTGGTCAACTACGAAACCGGCGGCAACGAGGTCGACCTGACCGTCACCGAAAACGGCCTGGTAGCCAACTTCCCCAACCTGGCCCACCTCGTCTGACCAGCCCGATCCCCGGGTTATCCACAACCCCCCGATTTCATCCACAACCGGCCCACCACGGTTTGGCCCCGCCCCACCACCCCCGATAGGCTCGACGCGGGGCGCTCCCCCCGGGTTGGGAGGGGGCTGGGCTGCGGCGGTTTTTGCTGGTGCTGGGCGGTTTTCCGGGATCCTGGGCGAGCTTTCGGGATCGCGGACGTTTCCCGGATCTCGGACGTCCCGGATCTCAGGAGTTCTGCGGACTCGGACGTTCCGGGGTCTCAGACTCGGACGGCGACGGCCATGCCTTGGCCGACACCGATGCACGCCGCCGCAATGCCGATCCCGCCGCCACGCGCCCGCAGATGCCGCGCGACGTCCACAATCACCCTCGGCATCGACGCGCCGAGCGGGTGGCCGTAGGCGAGCGCGCCGCCATGCACGTTGACCCGCTCACGGTCGACCGACGGCAAATGGTGCAACACCGACAACACCATCGCGGCGAACGCCTCGTTGATCTCCCACAGATCCACGTCTTCCGCGCGCACCGACAACCGGTCGAGCAGCTTGCCGATCGCGGAAACCGGCGCGATCGTGAACTTGTCCGGGTCGACCGCGCTCACCGCCGAACCGACGATCTCGCCCAGTGGCTCGACACCAAGCCTCGCCGCCACGTCGCGGCTGCCGATCAACGACGCGAACGCGCCGTCGTTCAACGGCGACGAGTTGCCCGCGGTGACCGGACCGGTCGCTGAGAACGCGGGCTTGAGACCGGCCAACTTCTCGGCGGTCGTGTCGGCGCGAACCGACTCGTCCTGGCGCAGCACACCATCCTTGGTGGTCACGTCGAACGCGAAACCCTTGTGGACGCCCGCCACCCACGCCGCTGCCGCGCGATGATGCGAACGCAGCGCCCACTCGTCCATGGCCGCGCGGTCGACACCGAGATCAACCGCGACCTGCTCCGCGGCCAGTCCAAGCGGGATCGTCCATTCCTTGCGCATCTTCGGGTTGACCAGTCGCCAACCGAGCGCGGTCGACACCGCTTCCAGCTTGTCCGGGAACGCTCGCTCCGCGCGCGGCATCACGAACGGCGCCCTGGTCATCCCTTCGACGCCACCCGCGATCAGCAGCTCGGCGTCACCGGTCGCGACCACCCGGGCCGCCTGCACCATGGCCTCGCCGCCGGACGCGCACAGGCGGTTCACGGTCACCCCGGGCACGCTGGTCGGGAGACCGGCCAGCAACGCGACCATCCGGCCGATGTTGCGGTTCTCCTCGCCGGCACCGTTGGTGTTGCCGTAGATCACGTCGTCGATGGCGGCCGGGTCGAGCTTCCCGCCATGCCTGCCGAGCAGTTCGGTCACCGGCAACGTCGCAAGATCGTCCACCCGGATGCCCGACAAGCCGCCCCGGTACTTGCCGAACGGCGTCCTCGCCGCATCGATGATCACCGCGCCCATGATGGAAAGCGTGACACAGCAAGTACCCGGCCTGCCGCCCATTGCCTGCTAGGTCACTCAACTGGATCGGTCCAACGAACGGTGTTCGGCGCCGCGCTAGTTCTTGACGGTGAAGGTGACCGCGCTCGACACCGACGGGACCGCGTTGTTCGTGCTGTAGCCGTGCATGTCGATGGTGTGCTGGCCAGGCGTCATCGTGGCCGTGTCCAGCGCGATCTGCCACCGGCCCGCGATGCCCGGCCCGCCCGCCGTGGTCGGCACGGTCGCGAGTTTGGTGCCGTCCAGCCAGACGTCGAACCCGGCAAGTCCGGCAATCTGCCCGTTCAGCCGCTCCCCGCCCGGACCATCCATGGCGATGTCGAGCACCACGCGGCCGGCCGGCAACGGCTGGTTCGCGGGCAGCGGGAGGCCGCCCGCGTCCAGCAGGGTCACCGCGGGAGCGGAGAGGGCGCTGGGCAGCGGGGCGGCGGCCTCGGTGGGCCGGGGCGCTGGTGGTTGGGTGCCTGCGGCCGGGGTCAGTTCGAGGTCGGCGGCCACGACCTCGAAATTGGTCTGTCCGGTGGTCGGCAGGTTGGTCAGCAGCGTGACCGGAATCGCGCCAACCTCCGGGACGAGCACGTCCGGCGGTAGCTGTGCGATCAGCGGGTATCGCACCGCGGACAACAGCGGAGTGCCCGGAATCGCTGGTTGCGTGGGGAAGCGCTGGCCGTCGACCTCGACTTCGAAGACCGGCGCCGGGCCGGTTCCGTTCCACACCGGCGTCCGGGGCGCGCCCGCGACGGGGAGCACCGTTAGCCGTAGCTGCGCGCCGCTGTCACCGGTGATCGGGCGCAGGCTGCTCACCGCCGGGACGATCGGGCTGGCCAGGTCGAGGGCCACGGCGTGCGGCTGGACGTCAGGCGAGGCGAGCAGGGGCGGAGCGGCGGTCGGGGCACCGGAGAAGCCGATCAGGTTGATGGCCGCGTCCAGATCGCCGACGACCGGACCGCCGAATTCGACCAGCGCGGTCGCGGTGGTCCAGGTGGGGACGACGTTCCCGGCCGCCACCTCGACGCCGTTGCGGAGCACCTGGATGCCATCGGTGCGCAGCACGACGTCCCATCGATCGGCCAGGCCGGTCATGGGCGGCGGCATCGCGGCGAGCCGCTGGGGGTTGGCGGCGAGGCGCGGCATCCCGGGAGCGACGAGCACCTCGGCCGAGGCGGTCGCGGGGCTGACCGAGGTGATGATCTGCACGCGGATCGTGCCGGGCGGCAGTTCCGGATCGTCCTGGGCGACGTTCGGGTTCGGGTTGATGATGGGGCCGGCCGGGGATTCGTCGAGCAGGTCGACGGGGCCGGGCACGAGGTCGAGGTCGAGTTCGCCGCCTTCACCAGGGGCGTCGGTGTCGATGGTGAACCGGCCGAGTTCGCCGACCGCGTTCGGCGCGGCCAGGTGGAACGGGGTGCGGGAGCGCATCGTGACCTGAGCGCCCTGACAGGTGTCGGTGACCAGAAGCTGATTGCTCGCTGTGCCGTTGCGCCCGGCGTTCGTGCAGGAGTCTTCACTGCTGAGCCGCCACAGTCGGGGGTCGGGCACGGCCGCTTCGCGGAAGTCGTCACTGAACGCGTACGTGCCGGTGTCGGCACGCGGGCGGCCGCCGGTCGTGCTCGGTGCGGATCGTTGGCCGAAGGAGTCGACCGTGCTGACCGATACCGTGGTGCTCGCGTTGTTGACCAGGCCGTCGATCTCCACGGCGGGCTCGGCGACCAGGCGCTCGTTGGTGAGGTTGTTCGGGCTGCTGCCCCAGCGGACGTCGTAACCGGCCGCGCCCACCGGATCATGGCCGCCGGGGATGGCCGACGCCCAGGTCACCTGTAATCGGTGCGGGCCGGGGTGCACGACAAGGCGGCCCGGGCCGACCGGCGGCGCGCCCGGGGAGGGCGCGAGGACGCCTTGCGCGGCGTAGGTGGACAGCGACGTCGGTGGCGGCGGCTCAGACGCAAGCGTGTTCGGGTTGAGTTGGCCCTGGCCAGCGAAGCGGAGCACGCCAACTGCCCCGCCGACCAGGAGCAGTCCGGCGAGTGCCGCGACCACGTGACGACGCTCCACGGACTGACATTAGGCCGCAGGTGAGGCGTGGGTCACACATCGTTTTCGACCCGTGATCAGCGCTCTCCGTCGGCGATTTCCGCGGCCTCGACGGTCACCGTTTTCGCCTCCAGCGCGACGACTCGGCCGCCGCCCGAGCCGTAGGCGAGCAGTGTGTCCAGCGCGTCGGGTTCGCCCAGATCGACCTGGATCCGCTCACGTTCGGCCGCGTGCTGCTCCAGTAACCGGGTGCGGGCCTGATGACCGCCGTTGATGGTGACCGCGAGCGACCCGGTGGATGCCAGCGAACCGCGGGCGGCGCCCAACCGGCCCAGGGCGTCGTCCACCGCGGCCAGCAGCGCGACTCGGTTGCCCTCGCACATCGCCCGGACCAGCTCCGGCCTGCTCCCGGCGACCCGGGTGCCGTCGGTGAACGAGCCCGCGGCCAGCGAGAGCGCCAGCGGACCGCCGTCGGCGCCGACCGAGGCGAGCACGGCGGCCAGCAGGTGCGGGAGGTGGGAGATGCGGGCGACGGCGGCGTCATGCTCGTCGGGCCCGGCCGGGACGACCTCGGCTCCGCAGGCCAGGGCCAGCTCGGCCACCTCAAGCCAGTCCTCGGCCCGGGTCTCCTCCTCGATGCCGACCACCCACGCCGCACCCCGCAGCAGCCCGGCCGATCCGGCCGGCCAGCCCGATTCGGCCGTACCCGCCATCGGGTGCCCGCCGACATAGCGGGCGCCGGGGAGGATCCGGTCGACGGCGTCCGCCACCGGGCGCTTCACGCTGACCACGTCGGTGATCAGGCAGTTCGGCGCGTGCGCGGCGATCTGGGCGAGCACGTCGTCGACGGCGGGGAGCGGCACCGCGATGACGATCAGCGCGTCCGCTTCCTCTGCCGCTCTCAGTGCGTCGGCCACCGACGGGTACGTGGTGAACCCGTCCGCCGCCGCCCGCTCCGTGTCGGTTTCCGACGCGCTGGCTCCCCAGGCGCGCCGGCCCCCGGCGACGGCCGCTCGGAGCACCGAGCCGCCGATCAACCCCAATCCCAGTACGCACACGTCCCGCACCAGGCCTATCTTGCCTGGTCACTGCGCGTGCCGCCGTGCGGTCGGCGGTGACCCGTTCAGCGCAACGTGATCGGCCGCTAGCGCAGCGCGTCGAGCGCGAACGCCGCATAGAAGGCGACGCCGTGCTCCATCGCCGACTCGTCGAACACGACCTGATCGGAATGGTTGGGTGCGGCCTCGTCCGGGTCGACGCCCGGCGGGCACGCGCCGAGGAAAGCCAGGGCGCCCGGCACGCGTTGCAGTACGTAGCCGAAGTCCTCGGCGCCCATCATCGGCGTGTCCATCAACTCGGCATGCCCGGCGCCGAGCACGTCGTCGGCCAGCTGCAGCACGTGCTGCCCGACCGTCTCGTCGTTGACGGTGACCGCGTAACCGGTATTGATCCGCACGTCGACCCGGCAGCCGTGGGCGGCGCCGACGTGCTCACACACCCGGCGCAACTCCTCGTGCAGCAGCTGGCGGACCGGCTCGGACAGTGCGCGGATGGTGCCGGCCAGCTCGGCGGTCTCCGGGATGACGTTGGTCGTGGTACCCGCGGTGATCCGGCCGACCGTGAGCACGACCGGTTCGGTGGCCGCCACCCTCCTGCTGATCATGGTCTGCAGCGCGCCGACCATCTCGGCAGCAGGCGGGACCGGGTCGATCGAGCGGTGCGGGAGGGCGCCGTGGCCGCCCTTACCGGTGACCAGCACGGTGAAGCTGTCCGAGGAGGCCATCATCGGCCCGGGACGGGTCGCCAGGGCTCCGGTGCGCACGTTCGCGGTGATGTGCAGCGCGAGCGCCCGCTCGATCGGGTTGTTCGCGTGTTTGAGCAGGCCCTCGGCGAGCATCTGCTCGGCGCCGTGATGGCCTTCCTCTCCGGGCTGGAACATGAACACGACCTGGCCGTTCAGGGCGTCCCGGCGTCCGGCGAGCACCCGCGCGGCCGACGCGAGCATGGCCACGTGCGTGTCGTGCCCGCAGGCGTGCATGGTGCCCGGGTTCTCCGAAGCGAAGGCCAGACCGGTCCGCTCCATGATCGGCAGCGCGTCCATGTCGCCGCGCAACAGCACGGTCGGTCCGGGGCGCACGCCGTCCAGCACGGCGACCACCGAGCCGAGAGAGGTGCCGGTGGTGATCCGGACCGGCAGCCCGTCCAGCGCGCGCAGCACGGCGGCTTGGGTCGCGGGCAGGGCAAGGCCCTGCTCGGGGTGCCGATGCACCGATCGGCGCAGCGCTACCGTCCTCGGTTGCAGTCCGCGTGCTTCCGCCAGCAGTCCGGTGAAACGCGGATCTGTGGCTCGCGAAGGTGTTTTGCCTGGTTGGCGACGCGGTGCAATGGTCATACCCTCGATAGTGACACTGTTTTGAGATGTCGGCGCTGCAACGCGGCGGGCGATCAAGTCGATACCCGCTTTCGGCTCCGTGCGCGGCCGCATACGGTGTGCGCATGGCAGTGCAGGGGCCGGATGGCTTCGCGGTGTCCGTCGTCCGTGAGGACGGACGGTGGCGGTGTGCCCGGATGGACGACGCGGCGTTGGGGGAACTCGACGCGGCGATCACCGAGTTGCGGCGAATCCGCTCAACCGGTGCGGCGTTCGGCATGCTCGCGGTTGACGATGAATTCTTCGTGCTGATCCGCCCGGTTCCGGGTGGAGTGGCGCTGTTGCTGTCCGACGCGGCGGCGGCATTGGACTACGACGTCGCGGCGGACGTGCTGGACCTGCTGCGGGTGGAACCACCCGACGAGGACGACGAGGACGTGTGGCCGGAAGGTGACCTCTCGGTGCTGGCCGACATCGGCCTGCCCGCGGAGGAACTGCAGGTCATCGTGGACGAGATCGACCTGTACCCGGACGAGCAGCTGCGCATGATCGCGCAACGCTGCGGGTTCGTCGACGAGTACACCAAGGTCCTCGACCGCATCGAGTCGTGACCGGCCGCCGGGCCGGTCGCCCCGAGGACGAGGCGCTGATCCGCGCGGCGATCGAGGCCGCGGGCGCCGCGACCGACACCGAGGACGTACCGGTCGGCGCGGTGGTCTTCGGCCCGGACGGGAACGAACTCGCGCGCGCGGGCAACGCCAGAGAGCGACTCGGCGACCCCACCGCACACGCCGAGATCCTCGCGCTGCGCGCGGCCGCGGCCCAGTACGGCGACGGTTGGCGCCTGACCGGCTGCACCATCGCGATCACCCTCGAACCCTGCACGATGTGCGCGGGCGCGATCGTCCTGGCCCGGATCGGCCGGGTGGTGTTCGGGGCCTGGGAACCACGCACCGGCGCGGCCGGTTCGCTCTGGGACGTCCTGCGCGACCGGCGCCTCAACCACCGCCCCGAGGTCGTCGGCGGCGTCCTGGAGGCCGAGTGCGTCGCCCTGCTCGACGGCTTCTTCGGCTCGCGCCGGGACTGACCCGTTCAACTGGGGGCATCGGTGACAGCCCGCATCCGGTCGTCCGGTAAAGTACCGCCCGGTGGCGTGTCCGAGCGGCCGAAGGAGCACGCCTCGAAAGCGTGTGAGGATTCACGTCCTCCGTGGGTTCAAATCCCACCGCCACCGCCAGCTAGCAGCACGAACGCCGGAAGAGTCGATCAAGGACTCTTCCGGCGTTCGTCGCTTAGTCTCATTTCTAGTCTCAGTTGTTCCTGCTTAGTCTCAGTCGCCGCAGTCAGTTGGGCGAGGCCACGGACCTCTGGCGCCCTCGCTGCTCGCTCGCTGCGTCTCGATCTAAGAATCGTTAGCAATGCGCACAATGTGTATGTATGTGTGGACGCGTGCTACAGTCGTGTTGCCAGTTGGCTCGTCTAACCGACGAGGCGAGCCGGATCTCAAGGAAGTGCTTGATTCGAGGCTGGAGGTGAATCTTGGAAGGAAACCGGCCCCATGCGGCTACGGACCTGCTGAACGTTGTTGTCCCTGACGGGCGCGATGGTGATCGTCAAGTTCGACTTTCGCTCTCGCTCGGCCCAGCGGTCGCGGACGTGATCAAGGGCTATGCCCGTGAGCGCGGAATCACGATCACTGAAGCCGTCCGCCGCGCCGTGTCGCTGCTTGCTTTCGCTGCTCGTGTTGACGAGGACCCGAACGCAAAAATTGCAGTGGTGCGTCGCGGGGGTGTAGCTGAGCCGGTTCATTTTGAATGGAAATGAATGGCTAGCTGACCATTGTTGGCAGGACAAATGATATTACGGATACTATCAGTATTTGAAGCTTTCCTGGTTAGGAAAGCAAGAACGTTTGACCATGAAATTTATGTCCGGCATATATCTACGATCGGCGCTGGTCGTGGATATGTGAGAAATGGTGTTGATTTGGCGAGCCATGTGGGGGGACGCGCGGCTGGCCATGATCCAGAAGTCACGGATTCTCTGCTCAAATCGCAGTCGATGACGAGGATGGCAGAACGGCCTTTGGTGCCTGTCGTCAGATGGCCAAGCCGTTTATCGCTGCTTCGTTTCAAATTAGGGAGGTTCACGGGCGCCTGCATTGGCCAGCGGGGCGCCGGACATGGGAGGTACCACAGCGGCCGGAGCCCCAGATTGAATATTTGTGCGGCACTTATCCTGGCGCTATTGTTCGAAATGAAGGGTTCTCTCTGTGCATTTTTAGAGTGAGTTTTGTCGATTGATGAGAGGTACGCCTTGAGTTCTGGCAAGAAGGTTCGTCGGTCGAACCAGAATATCGAAAGCAATGCGGGCCCTGATTCTGAAGTGAAGGTGTTCGTGTCCATTCCCGACGCAATCTACGTGGATGGCGAGATCACTCCCCCGACTTTTGGGGACAGCTTCAAGCTGCGATATGCGAAATGGAAGATCAAGATGCTCTACTTCTATCTCGCCTACTTCAGTCTCATCTGCGTTGGCGCGGTGGTCATTGCGCCTACCAGTGCGGTGCGTATTGTGGTACTAGCACTTTGGCCTCCCACGCTCGCCGCGTTCACTATTCTCCTGCGGCGTGAATATCACAGGGAGGTCTGAGTAGAGGTCCCTCGCGGACACGATGGGCCGGGCGTCCTGTGCACGCCCGGCCCATCAGCCATGTTACAGATCAATGCGTCGAACCGCAGCTCGGAATAGTATCGGTATGGTTGCTGTGAGTGGTCCTGACCTTACTCGTACGTGAGTTCGTCGTCTCAGCTGAATACGCTGGCGGCCCTGGGGATCTCAAGTCGCTGGCGCATCGCCGTCCGCGCCGACTTGCCGTTTCTTCTTCGATCCCTTTTTGCGCTTCTTCTTGTTCTTGCGGCTCGGCGACTCCCACAGCAGCCCGTCGACCTGGCTGGCCACGTCGCGCTTCACCGCGTCGATGACGTGCTGGTACTTGGCTGCCGTCGCGGTCGACGACCAGCCCATGACGCCCATGACCGTCCGCTCGGTTACCCCGAGCAGCAGTAGGACCGTCGCTGCCGTGTGACGAGCGTCATGGAGTCGTCGATCTGGCACTCCGGCTCGACCGACCAGTCGCTTCCACTCGGCCCAGTCGTTCCGTGGATTCAGCGGCGCGCCAGTCGGCGTGGTGAAGACGTAGCCAGACTCCGTCCAGAGGTCGTGCGCCACCTCCCGCTCGCGCTGCTGAGCCTTCTCGTGCTGCCGGAGCAGCGTCACGAGCTGATCCGGCAGCACCATACCCCGCTTGCCCGCCTTTGACTTGGTACCGGCCGTCTCGGGCCGCACTGCGATGCGATCAGGGCAGTATCCGCCGAACTTCCGGCCGCATGGCCTGGCGCATCCGTGCTTCCACTTCGGCCGTAGGCGGCTTCGCCGGACCAGCAGAGTTCCCGCTTCGAGGTTGATGTCAGACCACATCAGATCCAGGGCTTCGCCCTGCCGCAGCCCAAGGGCCAACGCGACGGCCCACCGTGCGCTGTTGCGCCGTTCCTGCGCCGCGCTGAGCAGGCACCGGACCCCGAACCCGATGACCAGAGACCGAAGGCCGTGGTGGTCATGAGCAACCTCAACCCCCACGCGCGTGCCCTTGTCGGCATCTTGCGCGAGATCCGCCAGGATTACGGCATCACCAGCCGAGACCTGAGTATCCGGATGGGTTTCAGCCATTCCTTCGTCTCTCACTGGGAATCCGGCCGCCGCGTGCCCAGTCCCGACGAGGTGGCAATGCTGCTGCGCGAACTGTGTGTCACGGGCAAGGAACGTGCCCGCATCATCGCCCTGGCCGAGGCCGCCGCCGAACCCAGCAGGCTCACCGACGGCATACCGGGCGTGCCTGCGTACCTCATTGAAGCCGTTGACTACGAGCGTTGCGCCGTGGAGATCGTGGAGTGGGCGCCGCACGCGATCCCGGAACTGTTGCAGACGCACGAATACACCCGGTCGCAGGCGATGCTCAATGGTGCGGCCTACGCCGAAATCGATGCTCGCCTCGCCATCCGCGCCGACCGGCAGGAAGCCGTCTGCCGCGTCACCGAACCAATCCGGTTCACCGCGCTGATCGGCGAATCCGCGTTGCACGAGTCGATCGGCTCACCGCGCACCATGGTCGAACAGCTCGGCGAGGTGATCGAATCCGCACACCAGGACAACATCACGGTCCAGATCGTGCCCGACTGTATCGGCTGGCATCCCGGCATGATCGGTGCGTTCACCATTTTTCACTTCCCGCAGTCCTCGGAAGTCGTTTATTCCAACACTATGGCTCCGGTTCTTCCTCTCCGAATACCACGATGTCACCCTCCACCACCGGTCCGTGGACATCGTGCGCGACAAGGCATTGAGTGAATCTGCCTCCATTACTCGCATCATCAAAGCCGCCCGAAAGTGAGCAGGCATTTGATGAGGCCAGCGACGAGCGTCAACCTGTTGGTCTGAGGGGGTGCCGTTGCGGCTCCGTGGTCTGAGCGCGTGACCACGTGAAGGTTATCCTTCGCGTTGCCGCAGGGCGAACTGCGGCACGAGCCGATCTTGAAGCTCGACGATGGAGTCGCGACCATCCCAGTAGGACAGCGTGAACTGACAGAGCCCGTACCAGACTCCGGTTCCGGATCGAACCCAGTCGTGCAGGACACCAGGGATGACACCAGTCATGTTGACACTGCGTCAAGATCTTGACAGGGCTCGATCTAGTAATTCCGTGTGAGGAATCTGCGCGGTGGTTACGCTTTGCAGGTGAGTGTGATGCGAGGTGAAGATCACCTGCGGGCGGAACGGTCTCGGGCCGAACGAGTCGGTCAAGACCTGTCAGCGCCGGTCGCGGTGACCCACTT
>DATFHN010000043.1:0-19657 GCA_035248365.1 Pseudonocardiaceae bacterium
CATCCGAGCGAGCATCGGCGGCGGGGCGTAGAGGGGTTCTTTGAACTCTGCGTAGAGCGACTCGGCGACCGCCTTGGTCGTGTCCAGCCCGATCAGGTCGGCCAGCGCCAGCGGACCCTGCGGGTGCGCTGCGCCGCGTACCAGACCCTCGTCGATGTCCTCGGCGGTGGCGAAGCCGGACTCCACCATCCTGATGGCCGAGAGCACGAACGGGATGAGCAGCGCGTTGACGACGAAACCGGCGCGGTCCTGGCAGTCGATCGCTCGCTTGCCGAGATCGTCCTGTACGAAAGCCCGGGCCCGCTCGACCGTCTCGTCGCTGGTCAGCAAGCTGGGCACCAGCTCGACAAGAGCGAGCACAGGCACCGGGTTGAAGAAGTGCACGCCGACCACCTGGCTGGGCCGGTTGGTTGCGACGGCCAGCTTCATGATCGGGATCGAGGAGGTGTTGGAGGCGAAGATCGCGTCGCTCGCCTCGACCACCTTGTCCAGGGTGGCGAACACGTCGACCTTGGTGGGTTCGTGTTCGGCGACCGCCTCGACCACGAGCTGGCGGTCGGCGAACTCGCCAAGGTCGGTCGTGAAGGTGAGCCTGCCGAGCGCGGTGTCGGCGTCGGCCTCGGAGAGCTTGCCGCTGCGCACGCCGCGCTGGATCGACTTGGCGATCCGTGCCTTACCTGCCTCGGCGGCTTCCTGGTTGACCTCGTTGACCAGCACGTCGAGGCCTGCTCGTGCACACACCTCGGCGATGCCGGAACCCATCAACCCGGCGCCGACCACCCCGACCCGACTGATCTCTACCACTGCTCCGCCTTTCTGACTGACTGCTTTTGGCACGTCTTCTACCTGCCGACACTACTGCGCCCGGACGAGTCGATGGAGATCTGACCGCTGTCGGAGTCGTAATCGAACAATTCCGCGTAACGACCCCAGTCGATCGCGGTGTCCAGCTGCTGCTGCGCGTCCGGCCGGGAGAAGCCGCGGCGGAGCAGGTCGAGGAAGAAGCCGTCGCGCAGGCTGCCGTCCGCGCTGGAGTTCAGCGCCCGCCAGATGGTGCGGACCAGCGGCGCGTGCTCGCGGGCCTGCTCGGCGAAGATCTCCTTGCTGTGCTGGATGTCCGCGGTGGTGAACTCCTTGCCGACGTCGGTGAGCAGCAGGTCGGCGCCTTCGACCGAGAGCAGGTCGAGCATGACGGCCGCGTCCACCAGCGGGAGCAGGTCGTCGATCTCGAAGTTGAGTTCGGCGGCGATGTCGGGCAGGTCGACCCGGCCACCCCAGGCGTAGACGATCTCGACCAGGCCGGCCAGGCCACCGACCGAGACGACCGGGAGTGGCTTCGCCGTGGGCGTCGCTCGGGCGCCCGCGACCTCGGGTTCGTCCGAGACTCGGCCGGTGAGCAGGTCGTAGAGCTGGTCGACCAGGGCAGCGTAGGCGGGGGAGCGGCGGTCGCGCGGGCGGTCGAGGGTGACCGGCATCTCGGCGCGGATCCGGCCCGGGTTGGCGCCGAGCACGATCACCCGGTCCGCGAGCTGAACGGCTTCTTCGATGTTGTGTGTAACGATACACACGCCTTTGGTCGGGAACTGGCCACCGGCCCACAGCGACATCAGCTCGGTGCGCAGGTTCTCGGCGGTGAGCACGTCGAGCGCGGAGAACGGCTCGTCCATCAGCAGCAGATCCGGTTCGAGGACGATGGCGCGGGCGAAGCCGACCCGCTGGCGCATGCCGCCGGACAGTTCCTTGGGGTACGCCGACTCGAAGCCGTCCAGGCCGATCAGGTCGATGGCGCGCTCGGCGCGTTCCCTGCGCTTGGCCGGAGCGACGCCGCGCGCGGCCAGACCGAGTTCGACGTTGTCCTGCACGGTGAGCCACGGCATCAGCGCAAACGTTTGGAACACCATGGCGACGCCGGGGTTGGCGCCGTTGAGTTCGGTGCCGCGATAGCTGACCGTGCCCGCGGTGGGCGCGATCAAGCCCGCGATGGTGCGCAGCAAGGTCGACTTGCCGGAACCGGATCGGCCCAGCAGCGCGACGATCTCACCGGAGCGCAGTTGCAGATCGATGCCGTCCAGCACGCGCAGTTCGTCGCCCTCCGAGCCGGTGAAGCTCTTGGACAGGCCGGACACTTCGACGATCACGTCGGTCATCGGATGCTCCTTAGTAGCCGAAGCGCTGCTGCGCGATGCGGTAGAGGCGGCGCCAGAACAGGCGGTTGAGGCCGATGACGTAGAGGCTCATCACCGAGACGCCGACCAGGATGCGCGGGAAGTCACCGGTGGAGGTGGCCTGTGCGATGTAGGCGCCGAGGCCGGTCGCGGTGAACGTGCTGGCGTGATAGGTGACGACCTCGGCGACGATCGAGGCGTTCCAGGCGCCGCCCGCCGCCGTGATGCCGCCGGTGACGTAGGAGGAGAACACACTGGGCAGGATCAGCTTGCGCCACCAGAGCGAGCGGGTCAGCCGCAGGCTGGCGGACGCTTCGCGCAGGTCGTTGGGGATCGCGCTGGCCCCCGCGATCACGTTGAACAGGATGTACCACTGCGCGCCGAGCGCCATCAGCAGGATTCCGCCCCAGTTCAGGCTGACGCCGGTGGCGACGAAGACGGCAGTGGCGATCGGAAACAGGAACACGGCGGGGAAACTGGCCAGGACCTGCACGATCGGCTGGGCGAGCCGGGAGACCTTGGGATTGAGGCCGATCCAGACACCGATCGGCACCCAGGTCACGCTGGCGACCGCGAGCAGCAGCACGACCCGGCCGAACGTGATCAGGCCGAGGAACAACGCGTGCGCGAACTCGCCGAGGCCGACCGTCGAGTGCACATAGGACAGTGCATCGACGACGCCCCAGAGCGCGACGCCGGCCACGACGGCGGCGAACACCACGTCGATGGCGCGGCGACGCGCGGCCGAAACCTTCAGCGGGTAGTCGGCGATGCCGAAGCGACCCATGATCCAGTCCATCGGTGAGACCAGCCTGCCGAAGATCGCGCCGAGGAACCGGGGGATGCGGGAGCGGCGCAGCAGGTTGAGCACGATGCTCCGCGGCTGCTCGGCCGATTCGGAGTCTTCGACGCGGAAGCGTTCGGCCCAGGCGGTGAGCGGCCGCCAGAACAGCACGTTGACGCCGATGACCAGCACGACCATCACGGCGATGGCGACCAGGATCTTGTTCCACTGGCCCTGCTGGTTGGCGGTGGCCACGAACGCGCCGATGCCGGGCAGCACGTACTGGTGGTTGTTCACGGAGAGCGCTTCGGAGGCGACCAGGAAGAACCAGCCGCCGCCGAAGCTCATCATCCCGTTCCAGACCAACGGGATCATGCCGCTGGGCACGTCGATCCGCCAGAACCGCTGCCAGCGCGACAGTCGCAGCAGCCGGGATGCCTCGTCGAGATCGCGCGGCTGGGCGACCAGCGAGTGGTAGAAGGCGAAGGTCATGTTCCAGGCCTGCGAGGTGAAGATCGCGAAGATCGACGCGCACTCCAGGCCCAGTTCGGAGCCGGGGAACAGCGCGATGAACCCGGTGATCGTGATGGACAGGAACCCGAGGATGGGCACGGACTGCAGGATGTCCAGGATCGGGATCAGCACCTTCTCCGCGCGCCGCAGCCGGGCCGCCGCGGTCGCGTAGACGAAGGTGAACAGGACCGAGGCGGCCAGCGCGATGAACATGCGCAGCAGCGAACGGGCCGCGTAGTAGGGGAGTTCGGACAGGTCGGTGGACACTGTGGACGGTGCGCTGGCCGGGTTGAACGGGACCGAGAAACCGGAACTGGTGCGGATGATGATCCACAGCAGCACGGCGATGCCGAAGAACACCGCGACGTCCACGACACTCTGCCGGGGGCGGATCAGCGCGTTGCGGGACGGGAAGGCACGCAGCAGCGACATTTCAGTCCTCCTCGCGGGTCGTTGCCGCGCGGGCGGACGTGGTCAGGAGCGGTTCGTTCTGTTCGGTGCGCACGTCCCAGCGGACGCTGGTCACCTGCGGTTCCATCGACAGCCGGGACACCGCGAGTTCCATCTGCTTGTCGTCGCGGTTGTCGGCGACGAGTTCGGCGCGCACCTCGACGTGGCCCTCGCCGGCCGAGTTCATGCTGGAGACCGACATCAGCTGGAAGTCGGTGCGGCCCAGCGACTGCACGAGCAGCGCGCGCACGTGCGCCTCGGCCTCGTCCTTGGCGATGGCCAGGAAGGTGTAGTAGGTGGTGACTTCCTCGCCGGCCTGCGGGTGGCGGTCGACGGCACGGCCCATCTTGCGCAGCACGATGTTGGCGGCGAGCACGACCGTGGTGCCGACGGCAGCGGTTTCGAACAGGCCCGCACCGGCCAGCGCGCCGACCGCGGCCGCGCACCACAACGTGGCCGCGGTGTTCAGGCCGCGCACGTTGAGGCCGTCGCGCATGATCACGCCGGCACCGAGGAACCCGATGCCGGACACGATCTGCGCGGCGACGCGGGTCGGGTCGGCGCTGCCGGTGTCGGACAGGCCGCCGAAGCCGTGCGCGGAGAGCAGCACGAACAGGGTGGCGCCGACCGCGACGAGCGCGTTGGTGCGCAGCCCGGCCATCCGGGCCCGGTATTGGCGTTCGAATCCGATCAGCGCGCCGAGTCCGATTCCGGTGCCGATGCGGGCGAGCATTTCGAGCGTGGTCATCTTTCCTGCCTCCGTTGCGGTCGGTCAGGTTTCGGCGTGGACAAGGGGATTAGTTGGGTTTGACCCAGCGCACGCAGGCGCAGTAGGCGGTCACGATCGCGGCCAGCCAGGGCAGATAGCTCAGTGGCAACGGATGCAGGTGCAGTAAACCGGCGGCCGGGGTGACCGCGACCGACAGTCCGAACAGGACGGCGACGGCGAAGGTGATCAGCACCGGCCGGGACGGCCGCGCGCCGCCGCGCAGGCGCCGGGTGCGGATGATCAGCACGACCAGGATCTGCGAGGCGAGGCCCTCGGCGAACCAGCCCGCTTGAAAAAGTGCCTGGTGCGCGGGCGAGTTCGCGCCGTACACGTACCAGAGCACGCCCCAGGTGGCCAGGTCGAACACCGAGCTGATCGGCCCGAGCAGCACCATGAAGGCGGCCAGGTCCCCGCCGACCCAGCGGCGCGGGCGACGCAGGTAGGCGGCATCGACGCGGTCCCAGGGCAGGGCGAGCTGGGCGAGGTCGTAGGTGAGGTTCTGCACCAGCAGCTGGATCGGCAGCATCGGCAGGAACGGCAGGAAGGCCGAGGCGAGCACGATGGACAGCGCGTTGCCGAAGTTCGACGACGCCGACGCCTTCACGTACTTCATGGTGTTGGCCAGGGTGCGGCGGCCTTCGATGACGCCGTGGCCGAGCACGGTCAGGTCCTTCTCCAGCAGGATGATGTCGGCCGCGTCGCGGGCGATGTCCACGGCAGCGTCCACCGAGATGCCGACGTCGGCCTGGCGCAGCGCGATGGTGTCGTTGGCGCCGTCGGCAAGGAACCCGACCACCTCGTCGTTCGCCCGCAGCGCGCGCACGATCCGTGCCTTCTGGGTCGGCGTGACCTTGGCGAACACGGTGGTGCGGGCGGCGAGCCCGCGCAGCGCGTCGTCGTCGCAGCGGTCCACCCGCGACCCGAGCGCGATCTCGCCCGGCTCGATGCCGACCTGCGCGCACACCCGGGCCGCGACCAGCGGGTTGTCGCCGGTGACGATCTTCACCGCGACGCCGTGGGCGCGCAGGTCCTCGATTGCGGTGCGGGCGGATTCCTTGGCTGGGTCGGAGAAACTCACGAAGCCGACGAACACCAGGTCGCGCTCGTCGTCCTCGGTGTAGCGCGACCGGCGCGGCGGCAGGGCCGACGCGGCGATGGCCAGCAGGCGCAGGCCGTGCTCGGCGTGGGCGCGGGCCACGTCCTTCGCCTGGGCGATCAGATCGGGAGTGAACGGGCGGATGCGGGCGTCGGCGCGCACGTGCGAGCAGCGGGCCAGCACCACGTCCGGGTCGCCTCGGGTGATCATCACGTGTTCGTCGTCGCGGGCCAGGATCACGGTGGCCGCGCGGCGGTCGGAGTCGAAGGGGAGTTCGTCGACGAACTCGAATTCGGTGTCCGGGCTGGCGTCGATGGCGGCATCGAACTGTCCATCGGGGACGGTCGAGAACGCGCTGGCCAGGTTGGCGTAGGCCAGGATGTCGTCGTGGGGCTCGCCCCAGATGTCCAGGCTCCCGGCGAACTCGATCCGGTCCTGGGTCAGCGTGCCGGTCTTGTCCGTGCACAGCACGGTCATCGCGCCGAGGTCCTGGATGGCGCCGAGCCGCTTGACGATCACCTTGCGCCGGGCCATGAACCGCGCGCCCTTGGCGAGATTGGTGGTGACCACCGCGGGCAGCATTTCCGGGGTGAGGCCGACCGCCACCGAGACCGCGAACAGCGCGGCCTGGACCCAGTTTCCGGTGGTGAATCCCTTGACGGCCAGCACGATCGGCACCAGCACCAGCATGAACCGGATCAGCACCGAGGTGACCGAGCGGACGCCGAGGTCGAAACTCGACGGCGCGTGCCGCGCGGTACCAGCCGAAGCGACGGCGCCGAACCAGGTGGCGCGGCCGGTGCCGATGACGACCGCGGTCGCCGAACCGGCCACCACCGTGCTGCCCGCGAAGCACAGCGCGCCCGCGTCCAGCGCGCTCGCGGCGCGGGTGCCGTCCGGGCTGGTCTTGGCCACTGGCAGCGTTTCGCCGGACAGCACCGACTGATCCACCCGCAGATGATTCGCGCGCAGCAGCCGCAGATCGGCCGGGACGCGGTCGCCCGTTGCGAGCAGCACGAGATCACCGATCACCAGATCCGCGACCGGCACTTCCCGTACGGTTGGCGGTGCCCCTTCCTCGGCCCGGCGGCGTACGGTCGCGGTCGTGGTGACGAGGCCGCGCAACGCGTCGACCGCGTGCCGGGAGCGATGCTCCTGCCAGGCACGCAAGCCGATGCTGATCGCCACCATCACGCTCACTGTCAGTCCGCCGCGCACGTCGCCGAGCAGCCAGAAGATCAGGTCGAGGCCGAGGAGCAGGGCGACGAACGGGCTGGCGACGGCCGCGCGCACCAGCTCGGGCCAGTTGCCCGGGGTGCGGGGCGCGACGCGGTTGTCGCCGTCGCGGACGAGGCGCTGGGAGGCTTCGTGTTCGGTCAGGCCTGCCGGGTCGCTGTCGACGCGGCGGAACAGCCGCTGGGGCGAGGTGTTGGCCAGCGCGAGCGCCGGCCAGGCGGTGATGTCCCTGATCGGACCGGAACGGGCCAGGGTGGGCAGCAGCATGATGAGTCCCGAGTGGATTTCAGGCGTACGCCGGAACGGTTGTCGAGCGTCGGCGACCACACGGACCCTGGATCAGCTGCTGGGCAGCTCCCGGCACAGGCCAGGCAGGCGATCCGCGTGGCAGCGACTACTTCCATCAGCGCTCACGCGTCCCACCTCCTCGGTCCATCGCACGGGTAAGCCTGCCGTGAGTGGCACGGCAGGGCCCGAAGCAGTACACACCGCCCACCCGAATTAGTCAATTGATTGCGCAAGTGACATCGTTCATGGCAGTCTCCGCACGATCGAATCAGAGAGGTGACCACGGTTTCATGGTCGAGCCGTTGACTGACCGGCACGAGCCGCTGCCTGCCGAGGTGTTGCAGCAGGCCGCAGGCACGTTCGGCATGCTCGCCGCCACCGCGCGCCTGCAGATCGTCTGGCTGCTGGCCAAGGGCGAGCGCGACGTCGGCACGCTGGCCGGCGAGGTCGGCAGCACGGTGCCCGCGGTGAGCCAGCACCTGGCGAAGCTGAAACTGGCCGGGCTGGTGCGTTCTCGCCGCGAGGGCAGGCGGCAGGTCTACCTGGTCGACGATCCGCAGGTCGCCGAGATGGTGATCAGCATGGTGCGGCTGCACCGCGGTGTCCGCGCGGAGGAGGCGTCGGCGTAACGTCGCGGACGTTAAGATCGTGACCAGATACGGCGATGGGGCTCGGAGGATGCTGTCCCGTGGACGACCCGTTGGGCGCTGATGCGCACCCCATCGATTCCGATGTCGACGTTCACGTTTCCGCGCAGCGCACCGAACTCGCCCGCTCGCACGGCCGCATCCTGGTCGTGGTCGCGCTCGGCGGCGGCATCGGCGCGCTGGCCCGGTACGGCATCGGCCTGTTGCTGCCCACCACTCCCGGCCATTTCCCGTTCGGCACGTTGTTGATCAATGTGCTCGGCTGCGGGCTGATCGGCGTGCTGATGGTGCTGGTCACCGAGGTGTATTCGAGCAATCCGCTGCTGCGGCCGTTCTTCGGCACCGGCATCCTGGGCGGCTTCACCACGTTTTCCACCTACACCAACGAGTTCCGCGCGCTGCTGCGTCCCGGCACGGTCCCGCTGGCTCTGGCCTACCTGGCGGGCACGCTGATCTGCGCGTTGCTCGCGGTCTCGCTGGCAACGTGGCTGACTCGGCGACTAACGCGAAAGCCCGCACCTGAGAAGGAACTGGTCGCGTCGTGACCGTGCTGCTGGTTTTCGCCGGTGCGATCATCGGTGCGCCGCTCCGGTATCTCGCGGACCGGACCGTGCAGGCCAAACACGACTCGTTGTTTCCGTGGGGAACGCTGGCCGTCAACGTGAGCGGCTGCCTGGTGCTCGGCATCCTCGCCGGGCTCGGCACCGGCCTGCCCAGCCCGCTGCTCGCCTTGCTGGGCACCGGTTTCTGCGGCGCGCTCACCACCTACAGCACGTTCAGCTTCGAGACCATGAGGTTGTGGGAGCAGCACGCCCGCTTCTACGCGGTCGCCAATGTGGCCATCAGCCTGGTCGCCGGGCTCGGCGCGGTCCTGCTCGGCTACACCTTCACCACTGTGTGAGTGCCTCGTCGAGCATGCGGTGGCCCTGCGCCTCGAATTGCTCGTCGCCGATCTGATAGGCCCAGGCCGCGGTGCCGATGGCCTCGCGGAGCTGGATACGTTGCCAGGTAGCGGGTTCGCGCGGATCAGCGCCGTATCCGGCCAGGAACGCCCGTTCCAGAGCCGGGTCGGTGCGGAACTGCTGGACCACCAGCCGGGCGAAATCGGTCATGGCCAGGCGCAGATCGGCCCGGCCGAAGTCGATCACGCTCACCGTGCCGTCGTGGATCAGCCAGTTGCGCGGCTGCCAGTCGCCGTGCGTCGGCACCAGCAGGCTCGGCGGCGTCGGCCACGACGCGATCAGCTCGCGCAGCCGCGCGGCGCGCTGGGGCGAGATGCGGTGCGGCCGGTCCAGCCAGGTCAACGACTTCGCATTGGCCCGCGCCTCGAAATCGGCGTCCTCGACGCCGAGTTGGCCGTGCAGCCGCGCCAGCAACTCGCCCGCCTGCCGGTAGGTCTCGGCCTGCCATTCCGCCTCGTCGCCCTCGACGAGCGAGCCGGGCAGGTACTCGGTGAGCAGCAGTTTGGCCTCGCCGTCGGCATGCACCAGGCGCGGCGCGCGACCGATCGACGTCAACGGCTCCAGCCATCGCTCGTGCGCCCGCAACTCGCGGGCGAGGTGGTGATCGGCGTCGTCTCCGGCCTTGGCGATGTAGCGGGCGCCGTCGTGGCTCAACTCCAGCACGAGCGTGCCGACCTGGCCCCAGCTGTGGTCGTGCCGCACGGCCGCGCCGGGCAGCCACGCCTCCAGCAACGCGCGCTGCCGGTCGCTGAGTTCCATATCAGCGCAGCTCGGCCGGGACCCGGTCCGGGTCGTGATGGGCGTAGACGCGCAACAGCAACGCTTGCAGCTGATCGCGTTCCGCGTCGCTGAGCGGGGTGAGCAGCTCGTCGTCCATCCGCTGGGACGCGGCCAGCCTGCGCCGCTGCGCGCCGTGGCCCTTGTCGGTCAACGAGACCAGGTAGCGGCGCCGGTCGGTGCTGTCCCGCTCGCGCGCGGCCAGACCGGCTTTCTCCAGGTCGTCCAGAAAAGCGACCAGATCGCTCGGATCGATCCGCAGCCGGGCGCTGATGTCCTTCTGCGCGCTCGGCCCGGTTTCCGCCAAACTGCACAGAATCGCCAAATGCGGCAGGCGCAGGCCCTCGTCGCCGTGTTCCGCGATCAGCCTGCGAGTCTCCCGGAACAGCTGGAACATCACGAAGCTGGGCAGGCGCAGCAGAGCCTCGGGCAAGGTCAGCGGCGCCACATCCATCCGATGAGCTTATTGCGACGCGGGCAGTTGTGCGGCGTCGCCCGCGATCTTCTGCAAGGTCTTGTCGTTCGGCTGCGAGGTCTTCTTGACCCAGACCACCTCGACCAGCCGCACGGTCGAACCCTGTGCGGTCACCGAGTAGGCCGCGTTGTCGAAGGACTTCGGGCCACCCGGCCAGCCTTTGCCCTCCGCGACCAGGTCGGTGATGCTGCCGCTGCCCGGCGCATTGGCGACGGAAACGAACGACGACGCGCTGGTCGAATCCGGGAAGGTCAGCACAGCCAAGGCCACGGCGACCGCCTGGCCGTTCACGCTGGCCGAGTACAGCGAGCGGCTCAGCGAGCAGGTGTGCGTGGTCAGCCACACCTGGACGTCGCCATAGGCGCTACCGGCACAGCTCGCGTCCTGCGCGGAGGACTGCTGGGTGAACGCGGTGCCATGCACGGTCACCGGCACGGGTTTGGTCGAGGACGGGGTCGAACCCGGTGAGGGCGGATCGTCGCCGCCGGAGGAGGCCAGTGCCCCGCCGATCCCGGCGATCAGCAGCGCGGCCAGCAGTACGGCCGCGCCGATCGGCAGCCAGCGCTGCAAACCATTGCGCTTCGGCTTGGCCGGTGGCGGCGGGCGGTCCGCGTCGGCGATCTTCGGGATCAGCGTGGTGCTCTGCGTGGCCAGGTCCTTGTTGACCACATCGGGGAAGCCCTCAGCGGCCAGTTCGGCCGTGCTCAGCGTGACCTGATCGCCGGCCAGCGCGGTGAGCAGCTTCTTGGCCGCGTCGACCGTGCACGGCCGGTCGTAGGTGGCCAGCTCGCGCACGGCGGTCAGCAGCGGCTTGGCCTGCGGATACAGCACCCGCACGCCGCGGTGCAGGTCGGTGGTGGGCTGCACGACCTGGCCGACGAACGGTCCGACCGCGATGATCGTGCTGACCGGCACCGGCTCGACCCGGCTGGCCTGCAACCGCCGCGCGATCGCGGCAGCGGCGCCCAGTGCCTCACCGGCCGGGTTGATGACGCCGTCCGGCCGGACCAGCGGCCAGCCGTCGGTCTTCCACTGCCCGGCCAGCGGCGCGTCCAGCCGCATGGCCGGATCGGGCAGGTCGACGCCGACGATGACCAGCACGCCGCGCGGAACCACCAGCACGGCGTCGACCGGCAGATCGGTCGAGACCGGCCGCAGGCCGAGCAACGCGATCCCGCCCAGCACCGTGTCGTCCCGGCCCCAGGACGACAGCGCGGCCCGCAGGTCCGCGCCCACTCGCGAGGTCTCGGTGCCGAGCCGGACCAGCCGCACGGCACACCTCCACGTAGTTACTGTCCGTTGGCAACGATTTGTCGACTCCTGTTGGGCAAACCGTATCGCCGTACCGAGCGTGGCGGAGGTTGGCTCCCCGACACTACTGACCGTGATCAAGAGCACGAACCATGTCACATGGTCACCCTTATCGTGGCTTCCGCTGGCGGGAGTGGACCTTCAGGGGGCAGAATGGCGCGACAACGAGTGATCTATAGCTGGTACCACCGCTGATGAGGGCGTAGGGGAAGACGTCCCTCGACAAGTGGCGGAGGTCAGCCGTGAGCACCCGTAGCAGCACCAGTGGCGCGATCTACGTCCACTCGTCGCCGTCTGCGGTCTGTCCGCACGTCGAGTGGGCTATTTCCGGCACCCTTGGCGTCCGCGCACCGTTGCAGTGGACGGCCCAGCCGGCCGCGCCGGGACAACTGCGCGCCGAATGCGGCTGGACAGCGGAACCAGGCACCGGCGGCAAGCTGGTCAGCGCCCTGCGCGCATGGCCGATGCTGCGCTTCGAGATCACCGAGGACCCCAGCCAGGGCGTGGACGGCGAACGCTTCTGCTTCGCCCCCGGCCTCGGCCTATGGCGCGCCCGGACCAGCGCGAACGGCGACATCGTGGTCGGCGAGGACCAGCTGCGCACGCTGGCCAACAACACCCGCAACGGCGAGTCGTTCGCCCATCACGTCGACAAGCTGCTCGGCGCTCCCTGGGACGAGGCCCTTGAGCCGTTCCGCCGGGCCGGCGACGGCGCGCCGGTCACCTGGTTGCACCGCGTGGGCTGAGGCGTGCTCACCCAGGTGGGTGTGGCAATCTCGTAGCGTGCCCGCAGACCGCAAGACCAGCCGCCCGTGGATCGGGCCGGTGATCGGCGTCGTGCTCGTGCTCACCGCGGTGGGCGGCCTGGTCGCGCGCAGCATCTACCAGCCGAGCGCCAACGCGTCCACCGCCCCGCCGGTCGCCGCGCCGCCACCATCGACCGACGTGCCGACCTCGGGCACGCCCGGCTCGATCAAGGTGAAGATGAGCGTGGACGCGGCCCAGTCGCCCTACGGCGGCAGCGTCCTGGACCTGTTGCAGGCCTACTACGACGCGATCAATCTCGGCTCCTACCCGGCGTGGGTGGGCACGGCGACTCCGAACCTGATCGCGACCCTGCCCGAGCCCAGTTGGGACGCCGCCTACAAGTCCACTAGCGACACCGGCATGTACGTCTACCGGATCAATGCCGCATCCGGTAGCCAACTGCGCGTGCTGATCACGTTCACCAGCCACCAAAGCCTGGCCAAGGCACCGAACAACGCCAAGTTCACCTGTATCAACTGGCAGGCGATCCTGACCGTCACCATGACGAAACTGGGCTGGAAAGTGGACAGCGGCTCAGCCGGTGGGCACCCGATCACCGCCGAGTGCGCCAGCAGCTGAGCCGCTGTCGAAAAAGCTGTCGAGAATCAGGCCGTGAAAACCAGGGCGACGTTGTGCCCGCCGAACCCGAACGAGTCGTTGACCGCGGCCTTCAACTCGGCCTTGCGCGGCTCGCCCTGCACGACGTCCAGGTCGACGGCCGGGTCCAGGTTCTCCAGGTTCGCGGTCGGCGGGATGATCCCGTCGCGCACGGAGAGCAGGCAGGCGATCGACTCCACCGCGCCGGACGCGCCGAGCAGGTGCCCGAGCGAGCCCTTGGGCGCGGTCAGGATGGCGTGGTCGCCGATGGCCTTGCGCACCATCGCCGCCTCGGCCGGGTCACCGACCGGAGTGGACGTCGCGTGCAGGTTCACGTGGCCGATGTCGGCGGGGGAGAGGTCGGCGCTGCGCAGCGCGGCCCGCACCGCCCTGATCTGACCGGCGCCTTCCGGGTCGGGCGCGGTGATGTGGTAGCCGTCGGAGCTGGTGCCGATCCCGGCGAGCTTGCCGTAGATCCGCGCACCGCGGGCCCGCGCGTACTCGCCGCGCTCCAGCACCAGCGCACCGGCACCCTCACCGAGCACGAAACCGTCCCGGCTGACGTCCAGCGGGCGGGAGGCCCGTTCCGGCTCGTCGTTGCGGGTGCTCATGGTCCGCGCCTGGCAGAACCCGGCCATGCAGATCGGGGTGATGGCCGCTTCTGCGCCACCGGCCACGATCACATCCGCCTCGCCCATCTTGAGCATGCGGAACGCCCAGGCCAGCGCCTCGGCGCTGGACGCGCAGGCGGACACCGGCGCGTGCACTCCGGCGCGCGCCTTGAGCGCCAGACCGACGTGCGCGGCGGGGCCGTTGGGCATCAGCATCGGCACGGTCAGCGGCGAAACCTTGCGCAGCCCGACCGTTTCCAGCAGGTCGTCCATGTTCAGCAGGGTGTGCACGCCACCGATGCCGGTGCCGATGATCACGCCCAGCCGTTCCGGATCGACGACGCTGTCGTCGTTGTTCTCGCCGTATCCGGCGTCCGCCCACGCCTGCTTGGCGGCGACCATGGCCACCTGCTCGCAGCGGTCGAGGCGGCGCGCCTCCACCCGGGGCAGTACTTCGGTCGGCTCGACCGCGAGCGCGCCCGCGATCTTCGAGGGCAGCTCGTACTTGTCGGGCCACTCCGCGTCGATCGCGCGAATGCCGCTCCGACCAGCCAGCAGGCCGTCCCAGAGGGACGCGACGTCCCCGCCGAGCGGGGTCGTCGCGCCCAGTCCGGTGACGACAACGTCGTCAGAACTCATGTTGCGCTCGCTCCAGAGCTGTTCGTGTTCCCGGGCTCTTGTTTCCGGAAGGGGGTGTCAGTGCTACTTCTTGCTCGCGATGTAGTTCACCGCGTCGCCGACCGTCTTCAGGTTGGCCAGTTCGTCGTCCGGGATCTTCACGCCGAACTTGTCCTCGGCCTGCACGGCGATCTCGACCATGGACAGCGAGTCGATGTCCAGGTCATCCACGAAGGACTTCTCCTGGGTCACCGACGCCGCTTCGACACCAGCGATCTCTTCGACGATCTCCGCCAGGTCCTTCGCGATTTCCTCGTTCGCCACGTACGTTCCCTTTCTTGGTTTTCGCTACGTCCGTCAGTGTTGCGGTGTTACGGGCTGATCACGACTTGGGCGCCGTACGAGAGCCCGGCACCGAATCCAACCAGGAGCAGTACATCACCACTGCTCACCCGCCCCGCGGCGCGCATGTGATCAAGGGCCATCGGGATCGACGCCGAGGAGGTGTTGCCCGAGTACATGATGTCGTCGGCCACCTCCATGTCCTCCCGGGCGCCGACCGAGCGCAGCTTCTTGGCGATCGCGTTCACGATCCGCAGGTTGGCCTGGTGCGGGATCAGCACGTCCACATCGGACGGCTTGAGCCCGGCGACTTCGAGCGCCTGCAACGCGATCGGCGCGACCTGAGTGGTCGCCCAGCGGAAGACCGACTGGCCCTCCTGGTAGATCCAGCGGTTGTCGCGCATGTAGATCAGCTCGGCCAGATCCCCGGCGCTGCCCCAGCTGACCGGGCCGATCATGGCCTCGTCGGACGGTCCGACCACGACCGCGCCCGCGCCGTCGGCGAAGATGATCGCGTTGCCCCGGTCGGTCGGTTCCACCCAGTCGGTGAACTTCTCCGCGCCGACCACCAGCACCTTGCTCGCGGAGCCGCCGCGGATCAGGTCGGAGGCGGTGTTGAGGGCGTAGCAGAAACCGGCACAGGCCGCGTTCAGGTCGAACGCGCCGGCGGCCTTGACGCCGACCCGGTCGGCGATGGTCGCGGCGGCGTTCGGGATCTGGTTGGGCATCGTGCAGGTCGCCACGATTACGGTGTCTACTTCGGACGGATCAACGCCCGAGTTCAGCAGCGCCTTCTGGCCCGCTTCGGCACCGAGGTCGACGACCTGGGTGTCCCCGTCGGGCCCGATCAGCCTGCGCTCGACGATGCCGACCCGCTCGCGGATCCACTCGTCGTTGGTGTCCATGATCTTGGCCAGGTCGTCGTTGGTGACGATCCGGTCCGGCTGGGCACTGCCGGTACCGAGGATCCGGGTGCCGGCCAGGCGGGTTTGCGGCATCCGCAGTTCGACCTTGACGGTCATGCACCCTCCTCGGCCAGCGCTTCGGCGGCCTTGTCCAGGTCATCAGGAGTCTTGAGCTGCACGGTCTTCGTGCCTTTCAGTTCACGCTTGACCAGGCCGGACAGGGCGCCAGGCGGGGTCAGTTCGATGGTGGTGGTCACGCCGCGCTCGGCCATGGTCGCCATGCACTTGTCCCACCGCACCGGCAGCGTCACCTGAGCGACGAGCCTACGCAGCATCTCCGCGCCGTCCAGTACCACTGTTCCGTCCGCATTGGACAACAGCGGGCGAACCGGATCCTTGACCGCGATCGCCTCGGCCCGCTCGCGCAGCGTGGCCACCGCGGGCGCCATGTACTCGGTGTGGAACGCGCCCGCGACCTTCAGCTCGATCAGCTTGGTCGCGTCCGGGCGGTTGTCCTTCAGTTCGGCCAGCGCGGGCAGCGAACCGGCCACCACGATCTGACCGGCACCGTTCATGTTGGCCGGGGTCAGGTTCAGCTCGGCCAGCCGGGCCAGCACCGCGTCCGGATCGCCGCCCATCAGCGCGGCCATGCCGGTCGGCTCCAGCGCGCAGGCCGCGTTCATCGCCGCGCCGCGCACGGCGGCCAGCGCCACCGCGTCGTCCGGGCTGAACACACCGGCCACCGCGCTCGCCGCCAGCTCACCGATGGAGTGCCCGGCGACCAGTGCGTCCTCGGGCACGTCGATCCGCTTGCTCAGCTCCTCGAACGCGACCAGCGAGGCGGCCACGATCAGCGGCTGGGTGATCGCGGTGTCCTTGATCTCCTCGGCGTCCGCGGTCGTCCCCAGGCGGATCAGGTCCAGCCCGATCGTGTCCGACCAGCCACCGAGCAGCGCTTGCACGCCGTCCAGTTCCAGCCACGGGGACAACATCGCCGGTTTCTGGGCACCCTGGCCCGGCGCGAGGAGTGCGATCACACCACCTAGCCAACACCAGAGGCACTGATCCACGTGATGCTGGGGGTCACCAAGTCGCGGCGCGGTCTTTGTAGGGTGGCCACAAACATCTCTGGCCCATCACGGTCGGCAGCCGGAAATTGTTGTGGGTTTCACGTACCCGCCGACTACCAGACACCTCGCGCACGCGCTAGGCGGCCCACCGCGAGCCCGATCCGCAGCACCAGCGCGTCGCGCGGGTCGGCCGCGTTGCGCCCGGTCAGCTCCGTCGCCTTGCGCAACCGGTAGCGCACCGTGTTGGCGTGCACGAACAGCCGCCGACTGCACGCCTCCAGCGTGCCGCCCTCGTCCAGGTAGGCGTCGACCGTCTCCAGCAACTCGCCGCCCGCCTCCTCCAGCGGCCTGGCGACCTGCTCGATCAGCTGCCGCTCGGCCTCCTGGTCACCGGCCAGCGCCCGCTCCGGCAGCAGGTCGCCCGAGCGCACCGGCCGGGGCGCACCCGGCCAGCCCACCACCGCGCGCAACCCGGACAGCGCGTCGGTCGCGCTGCGATGCGCCTCGCCCAGGTTGGCCACGGTCGGACCGGCCACCACCGGCCCCGGCCCGAACACCTCAGCGAGCTTGCTCAGCAGTTCCGCGTGCTCGACCTGGTCGGCCGGCCCGCCCAGCACCACCACCAGCCGGGTGCCCTGCACGCTCAGCAGCACCGGCCGGCCCAGCCGCGCCGCCCGGCTCCGCACCCCGTAGACCACGGTCGGCGGGTCGTCGGCGGACGGCTTGCCGACCAGCACGGTCGCCTCGTCGGTCGGCCCCCAGCCGAGCGCGGCGGCCCGGGAGAGCAGCGACTCCTCGGCATCGCCACGGATGACGCCGTCCACGACCAGCGCCTCCAGCCGGGCGTCCCACGCACCGCGGGCCTCGGCGGCGCCCGCGTAGGTGGTCGCCGCGGCGAAGGCGATCTCCCGGCCGTAGCGCAGGATCGCCTCGGTCAGCACCGCCCGCTCCCGCTCGTTGGCGGCCAGCGCGGGCAGTTCCGCTTCCAGCACCTCCAGCGCGATCCGCACCAGCTCGACCGTGTGCCGCAGGTTCATCGACCGGTACAGGTCGCGCGGGGCGGTGCGGAAGGCGTCGACCGAGAGCTTGAACGCGGTCTTCGGGTCGTGGAACCACTCGACGAACCCGGCCACCCCGGTCTGCACGATCAGCAGCACGCTGGCGCGCCGGTCGGCCGGCATCTTCGCGAACCACGGCATCCGCGCTTCCATGGACGCCACGCTGGCCGCCGCGAGCTTGCCGGACGCTCGCTCGATCACCTGCAGCGTCCCCCGGGACAGCGGTCCTTGGGCCGGGGATCCCTCGTCGCTGCTCATGTCCTAAGAATTACACGACATCCGTGGCACTATGCGCTGGTGGTGCGGCTACGCGGTCGGCGGATCACGCTGCGAGACTTCGCCGCCGACGACTTGCCGTCGCTGCGGCACTGGCTCGCGCCCGAACAACCATGGCGGGATACCGACGGCCCCTACTTCGGCCGCCCCACGCACCGCGACGTCGCCGACCAGCTCAGCCGGTTCACCGTGATGGCCACCGTGCCCGAGCAGTTCCTGCCAACGCCCCGCGAGGTCCTCGCGGTCGCCGCCACCGACAGCGACACGCTCCTCGGCCAGGTCAACTGGTACTGGGAGGACGAGCTGACCGACTGGCGCCGGATGGGCCTTGCCATCTACGACCAGCGCGAATGGGGCCGCGGCTACGGCAGCGAAGCCCTCGCCCTCTGGACCAGCTACCTGTTCGACACCACCGACGCGCTGCGCCTGGACTACGCCACCTACTCCGGCAACCCCGGCATGATCGCGGTCGGCCGCAAGCTCGGCTTCACCCAGGAAGCCGTGTTCCGCCAGGCCCGCCGCTGGCCCGGCGGCGTCCACGACGCGATCGTGTTCGGCGTGCTGCGCTCGGAATGGACGACGTAGTCCTTCGATCGGGGGAACCGGCCGCCGGTGGATGGCGGGCCGGGCAAGATCAGTCCATAGTGGAATTTACCGGTGGGGACCGGGGAGAGAGGTCTGCTCGGCGCTCCGCGTGCCGAGCAGACCTCCCGTCTTGTTGGTCACATTCGCCCGGGAATACCCCGCCGCCAGTGGCATGTTGACTGTTCAAGAAGTGCGTTCCGGGGTCGGTGCCTGTTTTTGAAAACAGCAGGGCCGAGCCGGCGGTGACAGCCCGCGAACCGGCCACCAACGTGGCCGGCCGAACCGGTGAGATTCCGGTGCCGACGGTCACGGAGTTTTTTCTTTGGCCAGGATGGGAGGAGCGCACGCGAAGGGCTATGCCGTGAACGTGTTGCTGAACAACGGTTTTACGTTGCTGGGCGAGAAAGTCTCCTGGGCCGAGTTCTTCGGTCAGTTGTGCGCGCTCGCCGTCGTCTTCCTGGCCAAACGCCGCACGCTGTGGACCTGGCCGGTCCAGCTCGGCGCCACCGTGCTGCTGTTCGCCGTCTACACCTCCGCCCAGCTCGGCGGCCTGGCCAGCAGGCAGGTCGTCATCTTCGCCATCTCGGTCTACGGCTGGTGGGCGTGGACCCGCAACAAGCAGCGCGACCCGGTGTACGGCCTGGTCGTGCGCAAGGCGACCGGCCGCGAACGCCTGGCCGTGCTCGCCGCGCTGATCGTCGGCACCGTGGGCATGGCGCTACTGCTCTCCGCGCTGCACGCGTCGTGGGCGCCCTGGCCGGACGCGTGGATCTTCGTCGGCACCGTCGTCGCCTTCGCCGCGCAGGGGCTCGGCCTTGTCGACTTCTGGGTCGTCTGGCTGCTCGTCGACGCGGTCGGGGTCCCGTTGCAGATCAGCTCCCACCTGTACTTCAGCGCCGCCGTCTACGTGGTCTTCGCGGTCCTGGTGATCCGCGGCTGGCTGGACTGGGCCCGCACCGCGCGCCGCGAAGCGAGCCCTCAGGTAGATGCCAAGCTGCAGCCCCAAAGCCAGCACTGAAGCAACCCCGAAGCTGGCCCCCAGCCCGAGTTCCCGCAGGCTGAGGGCCAGCGTCGCGTAGAACACCACACAACAGGGCAGCCCGAGCACGATCGTGCGCAGGAACAGCACCGCGCCCGGCGCCCCGGACTGCCGATGCGTGAACGCCGCCATGGTGATGCCGAGGATGGGCAGCTGGCTGAGCAACCCGGTCAGCTGCCCGCCCAGCACCGGCGCGACCGACGCGATCGTGGTCGTCACCGTGCCCGCGATCAGCATCCGCGCGGGCAGATCCCACTTCGGCGGCGCCAGAACCCG
>DATFHN010000044.1:0-16244 GCA_035248365.1 Pseudonocardiaceae bacterium
CAGCGGTCGTGCTGAGCCTGGATTTTTCGTGAAGCTCTGTGCGGGCGCGCTCGCCACGCTGCTGCTGACCTTCGGCGGTCCGCTGCCCGGTTGGGCGGCGAGCCAGCCGTCCGGCCACGCCTGGTATCCGTCGCTGGCCGAGTCGAACCTGCCCGACGACACCACCGCCCAGACGCCCGAGCAGACCAGCGCGTGGCAGCCACCGCCGCCGGACATGAGCCTGGTCCCGCCGGACGCCAACCCGGCGCCGCCCGAGCCGTACCAGCCGAAATACCAGTGCCTGCGCTCGGCCACGAACGGCGCGGTGCTCACCGACGTACCACCGGCCCAGGCCATGCTGGACATCGCCGACGCGCACACGATCTCCCAGGGCGCCGGGGTCACCGTCGCGATCATCGACACCGGGGTCAACAAACACCACTACCTCACCGACAACGACCGGCTGATCGGCGGCGGTGACTACGTCGACCCGTCCGCGACCAACAACGGCACCGTGGACTGCGACGGCCACGGCACCATCACCGCGGGCATCGTCGCCGCCGACACCGCCGGTTCCGGCCTCGGCTTCACCGGCGTAGCGCCGAAGGCGACCATCCTGGCCATCCGCCAGACCTCCCAGGCCTACGAGACCACCGGCTCGAACGCCACCAACGCGGGCAACACCGCCAGCCTGGCCCAGGCGATCGTGCACGCGGTCGGCAAGGGCGCGCAGGTGATCACCACCTCGGTCGACGAATGCGTCGCGGTCCCGAACCCGGGCCAGCCGATCCAGCTCAGCCAGCAGGACCGCGAATTACAGGCCGCGGTGCACTATGCCGTGCAGCACAACGTGGTCGTGGTCAACTCGGCAGGCAACACCCCCAGCGCCAACTGCCCGAACACCCCGCAGAACTCGAACCCGGACCCGAACCGGGTCAACCAGATCCAGATCCCCGCGCTGTTCGCCGGCGACGTGCTGTCGGTCGGCTCGGTCGATCCGGCCACCGGGAATCCGTCGAGGTTCTCGGTCTGGGGCCCGTGGGTCAGCGTCGCCGCCCCCGGCGAGGGGATCGTCTCGGTCGACCCGGCGCAGGGCGCGACCGGCCTGGCCAACCTCTACAGCGAACCGGGCGCGAAGCAGCCCAGCGCCATCGAAGGCACCAGCTTCGCCGCGCCCTACGTCGCCGGGCTGGCCGCGCTGCTGCGCAGCAAGTACAAGAACCTGTCCGCGCGCGAGATCATGTACCGCATCGAGGAGACCGCGCAGCACCCGTCCGGCCCGGAAGGCCGGAACAACCAGGTCGGTTACGGCCTCGTCGACCCGGTCGCCGCCCTGACCGCGTCGATCCCCGGCCAGAACGGCGTGCCGATGCCGCAGGCCACCCAGGTCAAGGCGCAGGTGCCCAACAGCGGCGAGGATGACACGCTGCCCATGCGGGTCGCGTTGATCGGCTCGGCCGGGGCGGCGGTTGTCCTGCTGCTGCTCTACTTTTTCCTTCGGGCTCGGGTCACTCGTCGCCGATGACCCGGGGCGCGGTCCGGTCGACCTTGCCGAAAATGGCCTGCGGGTCGCTGTTGAGGCGCAGCTTCGACTTGTGCTCGTAGTCGCCGCCCTGACCGCCGCCGCGCATGCCACCCATCCCGCCCATCATCGGCGATCCCCCTTCGCCGCCACCACCACCGGCCGCACCGGCCGCCGCGGCAGGCTCGGCCGCCCCGCTGGGCCCGGCCGCACTGGACGAGTCGGGCGCGGCCACCCCGGACATCGACGGCGCGCCCTGGTGCTGCGCGGCAGCGGCACTGGCCGCATCAGGAATCGATCCGGGCGCACTCAGGTGCGCGGCAGCATGCGCTCCGCCGCCACTGGCCGCTGCGGCCAATGTGGACGGTGAGGACGGTCCGGCAGGCGCGGCATGCGCGGGCTGACTGGGCTGGGCCGGTTGCGCCGGTTGCGGCTGCGTTGGCCACGCCGGTTCGCCCGGCTGCCCAGGTTGGCCGGTCTGGACTGGCTGCCCGTTCTGGCTGGGCGGCTCGGTCGGCCACGCCGGTTGCCCCGGCTGATTGTGCTGTCCCGGCTGCATCGGCTGCCCTGATTGGCCCGCCTGATTGTGCTGTCCTGGCTGGTTCTGCTGCCCTGGTTGGCCCGCCTGATTGTGCTGTCCTGGCTGGTTCTGCTGGCCTGGCTGCGTCGGCTGGCCCGGCCTTGCGGGCTGCCCCGGTCGGCCGGGCTGGCGCACTTGGCTCGGCGGGGTGCTCGTGGCGGGCGGCGTCCAGTTCTGCGCGGGCATGGTGTGCGCGGGCTTCATCGAATGGCTGCCCTGCGCCCCGTCGCACATCTTCACGAACGCGGTCATCACGTCGCGCACCGAGTCGTAGAGCTGGCTGGTCGGGTGGTCCACTTCGGTCAGGAACTGCCGCGCCCTGTCCTCACCGCCGACCGGCACGCTCATCGCGTCCGAGGCCTGCTCGGCGGTGTCCGCGAGCATGCCGACCATCTCATTGACGATCTGGCGCAGCCCGTCCGCGGTCTTGTCCAGCGCGTCGGCCATCGCGTTCATGGCGTCGGCGAGGTCGTTGCCTGCCAGGCCGACGTTGTGCATGTAGTCCAGGAAGGAATCCGCGGCAGGCCCCTGCCAGGCGGCGTCCAGTCCGCCCAGCGGCGCGGACAGCGTCTTGGTCACCTGGGTCGCGGTACTCGCCGCGCCACGCCACCGGCCCGCTTCCGCGTGCAGGTCGCTCCAGCGGCCGACGACCGGGGTCAGGTACGACTCCACCGGGTCGTTCACGCCGAGCTGGCGGCTGAGCTGGGACACGTAGTCGAGGTGCCCGTTGACCGGCTGGGTCAGCGAGTGCCCGTCCGGGCCGGATTGACCGGGATACATCGACAAACCTCCTGCCGTACTCGCCTGCTCAGGCCTGGCCGACCGCGCGGAACACCGCGGCCTGCCGCTCGTCCGCGGCCGAGTGCGCGCCGGCGACCGTGCGCAGGTTCGTCGCGGCGGCCTGTAGCGCGGCGGCGGCCCGGGCCAGTTGCTGTTCCAGGTTCTGCGCGACCTGGTTGTAGGCGCTGCCCGCGTGTACCTCGTTGCCGATGGAGCCAAACGAAACCGAGGTCAACGGGGTGGCCTGTAACGGTTGCGACGCCTTGCCCAACTCGGTCGCGGCCTGCGCGAGCGTGCTGGCATAGCCGCTGATCCAGTTCTGATCCACCGAGATCGCGCTCACGGCGCCCCCATTCCTCAGCCGACGACCACAAAGCCGACGGGCCGGCTCGCTACGTCAGTTCCGACGTGACGAGCCGACCCGAGGTTCCAACCGGACTCGATCTAGCCGCCGCTCGGCGCGTTCTGCTGCGAACTGGGCGTGATGTAGTAACCGGCGTTGGACTGCACCGGAACGCTGTCGAACGTGCGCATCACGTTCTGGGTGCTCAACGTCTGCGCGCTGGACGGCAGCAACTGCAGGATCGACTCGGGCGCGGCGCTCAGCCCGTCCGCGTTGCCACCGTTGGAAATGCCGAGTCCCTGCGCGGTCGTACCATCCGAAACGGAGTACTTCACGCCACGCCCGGACACGATGTAGATCGGCCCGTTGGCGAACTCGTTCGCGTTCGTCGCCGCGTGCACCGCGACCGCCTGGTGGGACGGGTCCATGAAGAACGCGTCGATCTTCTGGCCACTCGGGCTGGGCTGGCCGATCGCGACCGGAACCATGGGGATGTTCGGGTTGGACGGGTTGTTCGGCAGTTCCAGCTTGAGATCCAGCGTGACCTTGGTGCGCACCAGCGGCTTGTTCGGGTTGGAGTTGTCCGCGCTCCAGCCAAGACAGGCGACCGGTTGGGCCGACGCGTCGACGACAGCGTCCGGCACGTTCACCGGATAGCTACCGACATTCAGTTCGGTGACCTGCTTGATGCTGCTGATCTGGGTGTCCGGCACGGGGTTGAAGCTGGTCTGCCCGTGCTCGTAGCCCACGATCTGGGCGACGGCGGTGGAAACCTGCTGCAAACCATCGGGCAGCGCGACGAAGAAGGTGTTGGGGCCGCTCGCGTTGGCCACCGCGAAGCTCTCTCCAACCTGGAGGCCGTCCGGGAGCGTGTAGCCGTTCGGTGTGCCGGAGAGGTTGGCCACTGGGTTGGTGATCGCGGTCACCTGCGGGATCGCGCCGAGCAGCGCCGCGCTGATCGGCCTGGGCGTCACGTTGCGCAGGTGGAGTGCGTCGAGCACATGCGTGTCATTCGAGTCGATCGGCGCGGCGACCGCGCTGTCGTCCTCGGCGTTGTTCACGCTCGGCGGCTTGTCGTAGATCAGGTATTCCTGGCCGTGGTTCGGCGCCTGCACCAGCAGCACGTCGTTCTGGGCGAGGTTGGTGCCAATGCTGGTGACCCCGGCCAGCACGGTCGTGGTCGGTGGGACCGGGCCGGTCTGGCCGATCGGGTTCGGTGGCGGGATCTGGTCGCACACCGCCCAGTTGCTCGTGCCGGTGCCCGGCGCGGGAAGTTCCGGCGGGCCGTCCGGGATCCCGGTCAACCGTCCCATCGGGATGTTCTTCAGCTGGTCGTCGCTGATCGTCTGCGGCTGCGTGATCTGTGGCGCCGAGGACGACGAACCGCTCGCGCCCGGCACGAGGGGCGCGCCGTGGTTGGCCTCGACCATCATCAGCAGCCGCGCCGAGGCGACGTTGAACACGGGGATCAGCTGATACGGGTTCTGGCTGATCACGTAGACCTGGCCGGACTGCGCGCCGATCACGATGCCGGTGGCCGGCAAGGACTGTGACGGACTGAACAATCCGAAGATCGCGAAGATGAGCAGGCCCACGGCACCCAGGATCACCCCGACGACCGTCGCTCTCTTGTGAGAGCGCATGGGGTCGTGCAGCATCACCGGGTCCTTGCGGACCAGCGCGGACTCCATCCGGCGAATGACGAACCGATACGCCTGGACCTGTGACTTGGTGGTAGGTGTTGACGCCATTCTCGTCCTGTTGCTCTCCCGGTCGCGGTACGGTTCGGAACAATAGTCCGCCAAGGTGGATCTCGTGGCGGGTTCGGCGATACTCCGGCCGGACCAACCGCCACGGGCCATACTTTGCGCAGATCGCAGCATGGCACGACCGCTAGGCACTATCGAGGAGAAGGTACCCAGGGGATGTCCATAACCACTCCGCCACGACCTGGACCGCCGGGACCTCCGCCGCCGCGCCCGGGCATGGCAGGCCCGGCTGGACCGCCGCCGAACGCCCCTCGGCCTCCGCAGGCGCCGATCACCGCGCGCAAACGCAACGCGGGCGTGACCTTGGGCTCGCTGCCGGTCGCCAACATCGTGCTGATCGAGGTCGGCCTGGCCATCGGCCTGATCCTGCTGGCGATCAACCAGAAGCTGCTCTACGAAGCGGGCGGCGTGCTGCTGCTCACATTGATCTTCGCGTTCCTCCGCTGGAGCGGCCGCTGGTTCACCCAATGGGTTGGTTTGACGCTGCGGTACACGTTCCGGTCACACACCCGCGTTGCGAACCCGCTGCCGCAGGCCGCCGAGGAACAGGTCGGCGTCGACGAGGCCCCGGTGCTCGGCCCCGAGGACCCGCGGGTGAACCTGCTCCGGCTGGTCGTGCCGGACCTGATCGTCGCGCACGGCACCGACCACGAACGCCGTCAGGTCGGCCTGGCCTGGCATCAGGGCGCGTGGACCGCGGTGCTGCTGGTCGACCCGGCGCCGAACCTGATCACGCCGCTGGGCGCCACCCCGAGCCTGCCACTCGGCGCGCTCGCCCCGTGCCTGGAAGACCGCGGCGTGGTGCTGGACGCGATCCAGGTCATCTGGCACTGCTACCCCGGCAGCGCCGCGCTGCCCACCAGTTCCCCCGCGCTGGCCTCCTACCTCGAAGTGCTCGGCCCGCTGCCCGCCGCCGCCCGCCGCACCACCTGGGTCGCGGTCCGCCTCGACCCGCGCCGCTGCCCGGCCGCCATCGCCGAACGTGGCGGCGGGGTGGTCGGCTCGCACCGCGCGCTGATCGGTGCGCTGTCCCGGGTGCGCAGTGCGCTGGAAGCCCGCGGCGTGCCCACCCGCCCGCTCGACCCGGACGAACTGCTGCGCGCGGGCGTGTCCGCCGCCGAACTGGTCAGCGGCATGCGCTCCAACAGCCGCGTCGCGCTCAACGAGAACTGGACCGGCGTCACCGCGGCGGGCATCGGCCACGCGAGCTACGCGATCACCCGCTGGCCGCACGGCCGCAACGTGAACAGCATCAACGCCTTGACCGGTGTGCGGGCGCTGTCCGCGACCGTCGCCATGTCGGTATCGCCCAGTGGTGAGGACGGCCAGGTCGGCCTGCGCGGGCTGGTCCGGGTCAGCGCCCGGACCCCGAGCGAGCTGACCGAGGCCAACCAGCGCCTGCACGGCATGGCGCAACGACTCAACGTGTCCCTGACCCCGTTGCGCGGCCTGCAGGTCTCCGGACTGGCCGCGACGCTTCCGCTAGGCGGTGCCGCATGAGCCGCAGCCGACTGCTCGACGCGCACAGCCAGAGCGGGGTTTCCCCGGAATTCCTGGTGTCGCCCGCGATGCTGGACGCGGTCAGCCCCTCCGGCGACCGTGGCGGGATGGTGCTCGGGTCAGGGCTGAAGAACGAGCCACTCACCGCGTCCGTGTTGCGCCCGGCGCCGACCAGGATCGTCTGCGTCGGCGGGTTGTACCTGGCCCGCCAGGTCGCGTTGCGCGCCATGGCAACGGGTGCCTGGGTGGTCGTGGCCACCGCGCGGCCCGCCGCGTGGCAGGTTCTCGCGCGGGCGGCGGGCGAAGGCCCGGACGGCCGTCCCGCGCCGCTGGTCCAGATCCGCAGGCTCAACCCGGTCGAACTGCCCCGCGCCACCGAGGACGGTCCGCTGCTGGTGATCCACGACGGTGGATCCACCCCGCAGGAGCTGTTTCCGCCGAGGTCGGCCTGGCAGACCACCGTGTACGTGCTGCCCTACCTGCACCCGCAGGCGACCGCGACCGCGAACACCGCCGACCTGGTGCTGCTGCAACGCCAGCCGGTCGGCCAGGCGCAGCTGGCCGCGCGGATCTGGCGGCTGCCCCCGCACCTGGTGCAGCAGCTGACCACGCTCAAGGACGATCAAGTGGTCGCGCTCGGCCGGAACCTGTGGCGGCCGCTGCGGCTGATCACCACTCCGAGGGAAAAGCAGATCCTCGGCCCGGTCCGCCGCGGCGACTGAGGTTTCTCGTGTCCCTGACTGGGCGCCGATCCGTTCGGCGCCCAGCCAGCGCCGCTCGGCCGGCGAGCGCCGTTCCATGGACGAACGCCGTTCCCTCGGCGAACAGCGTTTCGTGCACGAGCACCGTTCCAGCCACCTCGATCAGCACCAGCGCCGCGCCGATCCACCCCGGCCACCCGAACCGGCGCCGCCACACCACGAGGTAGATCACCCGCAGTGCGCTCGGCGCAGCCCCGATCAGCCCCAACGCGAACCCGCCCATCGCGCCTCCCCCGGTCGGGCCCAACGCTAGAAATCCGGGCCGTGCGGCGGAATGCGGCTGGCTGCCTGCTCTGCTGCGTTTGGCCCCACCCGAGAGGTAGAGCCAAACGCAATGCGCGGCGGCTGCCACGTCCGTCAGACTGAGGAGCGTCGAGTCGGAGGGGAGGGACTGGCGTGGCGCTCACCAGCGGCGACGAGGCGCGGAAGCGGGCGCTGGGCGGTTGGCGCGGCAGGCTGGTCGCGCTGGGACGCTGCCTCACCCTGCTCGGCCTGATCCCGGTGCACCTGGCCGTACTGGCCATGCAAGCCGTCGCCGCGATCCTGTTGCTCTGCGGCCAGGTCTACCTGTTCCCGGCGGTCGTGCTGAACATCCGCTGGCTGCCGACGCTGCACCGCCGGTTCGCCGCCGATTGGTCCAGCCGTGCGATCCCCGACCCCTACCTGCCCGAACCGGCAACGCCCAAGCCCGGCCCGGACGGCTTCTACCGGTCCCGGCGCGGCCGCAGGCCCTACCCGAACAGCCGGCTTCCCCGTTGGCAGGACCGCGCCCAGTGGGCCTGGACCGACCCGGCCACCGTTCGCGATCTCCTCTGGCTGGTGCTCGATCCGGTCATCGGCACCGTGCTCGCCGCGCTGCCGGTCGCGCTGATCGGTTACGGGTTGCTGAGCCTGGTCTGGTCGCCGCTCCCGGGGCTCGGGCTGTTCGCCATCCCGATCGGCCTGGTGCTTGCGTTGCTCGGGTGGCTGGCCGCGTCGCCGTCGATCGCGGCGCATTCGCGTTGGACCGCGTTGTTGCTGGCGCGCGGGAAGCGCGGTGCTCCGGCGACCGACCGGCGCTGGATCGGCGACACCATCCACGACTTTCTGGCCTGCGCCCGGCTGACCGGACTGAGCCTGGGCGCCGGGGTGTTGTTCGTCTGCGAGGTGGTCGCGCTCGCGTTCACCGGGCCGCTGCTCGGCATGCCGGTCATCCGGCACGGCCGCGCGGTGCCCTCGGCGGTCCGTTGTCTGATCGGCGAGTCGCAAGGCTTGTGTATCGATACACCGTACCGGCCGGCGCCCGAGCCGCAGGCGAATCACGGCGGGTATCCGCCGCTGTGGGCTGGGTTCCGGGCGCGGTGGCTGTGGCTGGTGCGCGACCCGGCGACCTGGCGGGATCTGCTCTGGCTCGGGGCGCAGCCGCTGGTCGGCCTGCTGCTGGCGACGTTGCCGCTGCTGGTCTTCGCCTACGGCTGGTGGGGCCTCGCACTGCCGGGGCTGGAGAGCATCGTCGGGCTGGGCGTCCGGCAGGTGCCCTGGTACGGGACGATCGACGGGTCGCCCTACCTCGGGTTTTCGGTCGGGATCAGCGCGATGGCGCTGACCAACCGCCTGGTCCCGTGCATGCTGCGCTGGCACGCCCGCTGGGGCGTGCTGCTGCTCGCGCCGACCGGGCAGACGCGGCTGCGGCTGGAGCGCGACAAACTCAGCGAACGGGTCGCCACGCTCACCGAGAGCCGCGCGGTCGTGGTGGACACCCAGGCCAACGAGGTTCGCAGGATCGAGCGCGACCTGCACGACGGCGCGCAGGCGCGGCTGGTTGCGATGGGCATGACGCTGGGCGCGGTGGAGGCCCTGATCGACCACGACCCGGCCGCCGCCAAGAAGCTGCTCGCCCAGGCCCGCGACGCGTCCAGCACGGCCCTGCGCGAACTGCGCGACCTGGTGCGCGGCATTCACCCGCCGGTACTGGCCGAGCGCGGCCTGGCCGACGCGATCCGCGCGCTGGCCCTGGACAACCCGCTGGCCGTCGCGGTTCATGCCGAACTGCCCGGCCGCGCGGAGGCGCCGGTGGAGTCGGCCGCGTATTTCGCGGTGGCCGAGGCGCTGGCCAACGCGACCAAGCACGCGCACGCCGACCACGTGTGGATCGATCTGCGCCACGAGGACGGCAAACTGCGGATCAGCGTGCTCGACGACGGCCGCGGCGGCGCGGACGCGGCGCGCGGCAGCGGGTTGCGCGGGGTCGAACGCAGGCTGGGTACGTTCGACGGGACCTTCACGCTCAGCAGCCCGCTGGGCGGCCCGACGATGGTGGCGATGGAGTTGCCATGCGTGTTGTCCTCGCCGAGGACCTCTACCTCCTCCGGGACGGACTGACGCTGTTGTTGTCCGCCAACGGGTTCGACATCGTCGCCGCCGTCGAGTCCGGGCCGGAACTGCGCGCGGCGCTGCGCGAGCCGGACGTGGACGTGGCCGTTGTGGACGTCCGGCTGCCGCCGACCTTCACCGACGAGGGCTTGCAGGAGGCGCTGGCCGCGCGCCGGGAGCGCCCGGGCCTGCCGGTGTTGATCTTGTCGCAGCATGTCGAGCAGTTGTACGCACGGGAGTTGCTGGCCGACGGGTCGGGCGCGGTCGGGTACCTGTTGAAGGACCGGGTGTTCAACGCCGAGCAGTTCGTGGACGCGGTGCGCCGGGTCGCCGGGGGCGGGACCGCGATGGATCCCGAGGTGATCGCGCGGCTGCTGGCCAGCAACGAGCGCGACGAGCCGCTGGCCGCATTGACCGCCCGCGAACGCGAAGTGCTGGCACTGATGGCGGAAGGCTGCTCGAACGCGGCCGTGGCAGCCAGCTTGTTCATCAGCGAGGGCGCGGTCGGCAAGCACACCGCGAGCATCTTCACCAAGCTGGGCCTGGCCCCGTCGGACGACACGAACCGCCGAGTGCTCGCGGTGCTGGCCTACCTCAACGGAACCCGCAAGCCGGGCTGATCGGCGCTGGTGAAACTGGTGATGATCTTCAGCACCCTGGCCCGCACCGTGTCGAGACCGATGCCCAGCCCGGTCAGGGTCGTCGCCGCCTGACTGTCCGGGACCGCGATCAGGCCGAGCAGGATGTGCTCGGTGCCGACGTAGTTGTGCCGCAGGTCGAGCGATTCCTGGGCGGCGAGATGGCCGCGCGGGTTCTTGCGCTTGGCCGGGGCAGGAGCCGGGATGGCGTCGACGATCGCGTCTGCCGAACCGGCCAGTCGACGAGGATCTTGGCGGCGACGCTTGTGGGCTCGCCGAGCAGTCCGAGTAGCAGGTGTTCGCTGCCGACCCGTTCTTCGTCGCGGCTCCTGGCGCGGTCGTGGGCGATCACGACCACGTTGCGGGCGCGTTCGTTGAAGCGGGCGGAGGCTCCCGGTACCCAGCGTTGCTGGGCGGCCTGTTTGGACACGCCGATGGCGTCGCCGATTTCGGTGTCGAGCAGGGCGATCAGGTCGGAGAGGTGCACGTTGACGGCGCTCAGCTGGTCGGCACCCAGTAGCGACACGTCCCGTCGGCCTCGTCCTCCAGCACGCCACCGTTGGCCTCGATCACCTTGCGCGAGGCGACGTTGTCCGCGTCGCAGGTCAGCAAGGCCGCAGGCTTGACCCCGGCGGCCAGCGCGATGGGCAGCAGTTCGCGCAGCATGGCGGTGGCGTGGCCCCGCCGCCGCGCGGTCGGGCGCACGTCGTAGCCGATGTGGCCGCCGATCACCCGCAGCCGGTCGGTCAGCTCGTGCCGCAACGCGATCCGGGCCAGGTACTCCTCGCCCTCGACCCACCACCACGATGTGCACCGGACCCAGCCGGCCGGGCGGGTGCCGTTCGGGTCGGCGTCGTTGCGCAACTGCTCGAGATAGTCGGCGAAACCGGCTTCGGTGTCCCACTTGCCCCAGCGCTCGCGCAGGTCCGAACCGATCATGGTGTGGTCATCGTCGGAGCCGCGTCCTTCGGACCGGAACTCGGCCATGGCCGCCAGAAAGGACCGGTGGTATCGGGCATCGGGGAGTTCGAGGCTCGGCATGCCGTCGATGACAGCACGGCGCGTGACGGGCCGTAAAACGAATTACGAGGAGGCCGTGCGCAGGTTCCTGGTGATGGCGGAGCGCGCTGCCAGGTCCTCGTCAGCCGGATAGTCGATGCCGATCAGGCTCAACCCGTGCGCGGGCGCCACGGCGATCGTGCTCGGCCGCTCGGTCGCGCTCAGCATCGACGCGGGCCAGTCCACCGGCAGGCGGCCCTCGCCGACCGCGAGCAGGGCGCCGACCAGGCTGCGCACCATGGAATGGCAGAAGGCGTCCGCGCTGACGTAGCAGGCCAGGATGCCGTCGACCTCGCGCTGCCAATGGAAGCGTTGCAGCTCACGAATGGTGGTGGCGCCCTCGCGGCGTTTGCAGAAGGCGACGAAGTCGTGCTCGCCGAGCATGCGCTGCGCCGCTTCCTGGAGCCGCTCGACGTCCAGTGGGCGGAAGGATTCGACGGTGTCCCTGCGGCGCAGCGGATGCACGCCGACCGGCGAGTCGGAGATCCGGTAGACGTAGTGGCGGCGCAGCGCGGAGAAGCGGGCGTCGAAGTCGGGATGGGCGACCCGCGCGCCGAAGACCCGCACGTCCGGGGGGAGCATCCGGTTCCAGCGGTAGATCATCCGGCCGAGATCGGTGACGTGCGGGCCGGTTTCGTCGTCCACGTAGGGCTCGACGTCGATGTGCGCGACCTGACCGGCCGCGTGCACGCCCGCGTCGGTGCGGCCGGCGACCACGATCTTCGCCGGCGGGGTGCGGCCGGGCGAGTGCCGGACCAGCACCTCCTCCAGTACACCTTGGACGGTGCGCCGGCCCGGTTGCTTGGCCCAGCCGGAGAAATCCGTGCCGTCGTAGCCGAGGTCGAGCCGGATACGGGCGAGCCCGCCGCTCCCCAGGGGAACGACGGGCTCGACCTGCTGCGTGATCCGGCGCGTCAGGACTCGTCCTTGGCGTCGGTCGCTTCAGCCTCTTCGGTCGCTTCGGTCGTCTCGGTCGACTCAGCCTCGGCGGTGACCTCTTCGGTGGCCTCGGCCTCGACGGCCGGGGTCTCCTCGGTGGTCTCTTCGACCTCGGCCGGGGCCTCGGTCTTGGCCTGGGCGGCGCGGTTGGCGCTGCGGCGCGCGGCCTCCGCCTCGGAGGTGACGGTCTTCTCGGACACCAGCGCGATGACGGCCATGGCGGCGTTGTCGCCCTTGCGCGGCATCGTCTTAGTGATCCGGGTGTAGCCACCGTCGCGGTCCGCGAAGAACGGACCGATCTCCGCGAACAGCTTGTGCAGGACGTCCTTGTTGCGGATGGTCTTCAGCACCTCACGGCGGTTGTGCAGGTCGCCGCGCTTGGCCTTGCTGATCAGGCGCTCGGCGAACGGGCGCAGCCGCTTCGCCTTGGCCTCGGTCGTGGTGATCCGGCCGTGCTCGAACAGCGACGTGGCCAGGTTGGCCAGGATCAGCCGTTCGTGGGCGGGCGACCCGCCGAGACGGGCGCCTTTGGTCGGGGTCGGCATGTCATGCTCCTTGTTGCGATGACCCTGATCATGACCGTCCGCTATGGACAGTCAGTGGATCAGAGCTGCTCCGTCTCTGCGTAGTCCTGGCCGTCGTCGTGGCCGGTGTCGACCGGGGTGTCCGCGCCCCAACCATCGGTCGGGTAGTCCGCGGCAGCGGCGGACGGGTCGAATCCGGGAGGGCTGTCCTTCAGGGCGAGGCCCAGGCCGACGAGCTTCATCTTGACCTCGTCGATGGACTTGGCACCGAAGTTGCGGATGTCCAGCAGGTCGGCCTCGCTGCGCGAAACCAGCTCGCCGACGGTGTGGATGCCCTCCCGCTTGAGGCAGTTGTACGAACGCACCGTGAGGTCCAGGTCCTCGATCGGCATGGCGAACGCCGCGATGGTGTCCGCCTCGGCCGGCGAGGGCCCGATCTCGATGCCTTCGGCGTCGATGTTCAGCTCGCGGGCGAGACCGAACAGCTCGACCAGCGTCTTACCGGAGGACGCGACCGCGTCCCTCGGCGTGATCGACGGCTTGGTCTCCACGTCCAGGATCAGCTTGTCGAAGTCGGTGCGCTGCTCGACACGGGTGGCCTCGACCTTGTAGGTCACCTTGAGCACCGGCGAGTAGATCGAGTCGACCGGGATCCGGCCGATCTCGGCACCGGCCTGCTTGTTCTGCACGGCGGGCACGTGGCCGCGGCCGCGCTCGACAACCAGCTCGATTTCCAGCTTGCCCTTGCCGTTGAGGGTCGCGATGTGCAGATCCGGGTTGTGCACGGTGACACCGGCCGGGGGCACGATGTCGCCCGCGGTCACCACACCGGGGCCCTGCTTGCGCAGGTACATGGTCACCGGCTCGTCCTCTTCGGAGCTGACCACCAGTTCCTTGAGGTTCAGGATGATGTCGGTGACGTCTTCCTTCACACCGGGGACGGTGGTGAACTCGTGCAGCACGCCGTCGATGCGGATGCTGGTGACGGCCGCGCCCGGGATGGACGAGAGCAGCGTGCGACGCAGCGAGTTGCCCAGCGTGTAACCGAAACCGGGCTCCAGCGGCTCGATGACGAACCGGGACCGGGTCTCGCCAACCGGCTCCTCAGCAAGGGAGGGGCGCTGTGAAATAAGCATTCTTCATTCCTTTCCCAACGGCATCCGCCATATGACGCCGTAGAGGCAAAGCAGCGCCGACGTGTCCTGAACGTCAACGCGATCCGCCCGGGACCGCCCGCGAACGAGCGGTCCCGGGGGACGAATCAGCGCGAGTAGTACTCGACGATGAGCTGTTCCTGAACCGGGGTGTCGATCTGCGCGCGCATCGGCACGTCGTGCACGAGCACTCGCAGGTTCGACGCCACGACCTGCAGCCAGGCCGGGATCGGACGGTCACCGAAGCTGGCGCGAGCGGCCTCGAAAGGCAGCGTCGGCATCGACTTCGGCTTGACGTCGATGATGTCCCACTTGCTCACCTGGAAGCTGGGGATGTTGACCTTCTGGCCGTTGACGATGAAGTGGCCATGCGCGACCAGCTGGCGAGCCTGACGGCGGGTGCGGGCCATGCCTGCGCGGTAGATCACGTTGTCCAGCCGGGATTCCAGCAGCTGAAGCAGGTTGTCGCCGGTCTTGCCCTGACGACGAGCCGCTTCGTTGTAGTAGCCGCGGAACTGACGCTCGAGCACGCCATAGGTGAAACGGGCCTTCTGCTTCTCCTGGAGCTGAAGCAGGTACTCGCTCTCCTTGATCCGGCCACGGCCGTGCTGGCCGGGCGGGTACGGGCGACGCTCGAAGGCCTGGTCGCCGCCGACGAGGTCGACCTTGAGGCGACGGGACTTACGGGTGACGGGTCCGGTGTAACGAGCCATGATTCTCTAGTTCCCCTTCCCCGCTAGACCCGGCGCCGCTTGGGCGGGCGGCAACCGTTGTGCGGCTGCGGGGTCACGTCCTGGATGTTGCCGACTTCGAGACCGGCGGCCGACAGCGACCGGATGGCGGTCTCGCGACCGGAACCCGGGCCCTTGACGAACACGTCGACCTTCTTCATGCCGTGCTCAGCGGCCTTGCGGGCAGCGTTCTCAGCGGCCATCTGTGCGGCGAACGGCGTGGACTTACGAGAGCCCTTGAAGCCGACGTGGCCCGCGGAGGCCCAGCTGATCACCGCGCCGTTCGGGTCGGTGATGGACACGATGGTGTTGTTGAACGTGCTCTTGATGTGCGCGTGGCCGTGGGCCACGTTCTTCTTTTCCTTGCGCCGGACCTTCTTGACTCCGGCGCCGGTGCGGCTCTTCGGGGGCATGTGTTGGCTGTACTCCTAGCTCTGCGAGGCGCGTGAGACCGACGGGGCCGAGCGACGGATGCGTGATCCGGCATCGAGATACAACTCCCGCAACGCGGCGGGACGGGCGTTCGCGGCACCAACGGCGCTGGCCGAGAGGCCAGCACGGGTGCGGCGACGCTGAACGACGACCGAGACGGTCCTGCCGCTTGGCTGGCTCACTTCTTGCCGGCCTTCTTCTTGCCTGCGACCGTCTTCTTCGGACCCTTGCGGGTACGGGCGTTGGTCTTCGTCCGCTGGCCGCGCACGGGGAGGTTGCGGCGGTGCCGCAGGCCCTCGTAGCAGCCGATCTCGATCTTGCGGCGAATGTCGGCGTTCACCTCGCGGCGGAGGTCGCCCTCGACCTTGAAGTGCTCGTCGATGTAGTCGCGCAGCGCGACAAGGTGTTCGTCGGTCAAGTCCTTGCTACGCAGGTCGAAGCTGATCCCGGTAGCGGTAAGGGCCTCTTTCGAGCGGGTACGGCCGATGCCGTAGATGTAGGTCAGCGCGATCTCCATCCGCTTGTCGCGGGGAAGGTCGACGCCAGCGAGTCGTGCCATTCGGCGTTGTCTCCTCTAGTTGGCTTCAGGTTTGCTCCCCGGCCACCCCTGGCGCTCTGCCCGCCGACTCGTGGCGAACCGCTGACCAGGGCCCCGGCCTGAAGTCCGGGGGTGCAACCGGATCACGTGCGATCCGGCAGGTCTGGGGAGTTCATGTGTCTTTACTGGTACGGCGTCAAGGCCGACGACCAGTGCCGGTGGAGCTGCTCAGCCCTGGCGCTGCTTGTGGCGCAGGTTCTCGCAGATCACCATGACCCGGCCGTGACGGCGGATCACCTTGCACTTGTCGCAGATCTTCTTGACGCTCGGCTGGACCTTCACGCCTGTCGCTCTCCTGCTCGACCGCCATCCAGCGCGGGTGCGCCGGAAGCTTGGAACGTCGCGTGCGTCACTTGTAGCGGTAGACGATGCGGCCTCGGGACAGGTCGTAGGGCGAGAGCTCCACGACGACCCGGTCCTCCGGCAGAATGCGGATGTAGTACTGCCGCATCTTGCCGCTGATGTGTGCCAGGACCTTGTGACCGTTTTCCAACTCGACGCGGAACATCGCGTTGGGAAGCGGCTCGACTACGCGACCCTCTACCTCTATGGCCCCGTCTTTCTTGCCCATGTCCTCCGCGTT
>DATFHN010000045.1:0-28980 GCA_035248365.1 Pseudonocardiaceae bacterium
GATGAACCTAGCCGGAGGAGGGTGACTGGTCAAGTGGAATTCGACAGTCACACGAGTGGGGTCGTGCAGGCGACCGTCGGCGCGATCAACGCGGTCGCGCCCGGCTGGGCCCGCGGCAAGCAGTACCGGCCGCCGGCCGGCGACGAACTGCGCGACGCGCTGATCACCGCGCTGAACAGCGGATCGCGCCGGGTCAAGGCCGACGTGAGCGCGGCGGAGGTCGCCGAACTCGCCGGCTACCTCAGCGAGCTGCGCGTGGTGTTCGGGCTGCTGGACCAGGAAGATCTCGACGGCGCCTGCGAGCTGGTCAACAAGATCCTCACGGAGACCGAGGCGACGCCGATGCTCTCGCATCACGACGGCGAACCCTGGCACCTGCACTTCCACTCCCGCGACGCCTCCTGGGCGCAGGGCTGGGCCGGATCGATGGCTACCGCGACCGCGATGGTGCTCGGCAGTTCCATGGCCGACCGGCTCGGCCTGTGCTCGGCGCCCTCCTGCGACCGCGCCTACGTCGACACCTCGCGCAACGGCGCGCGCCGCTTCTGTTCCACCGCATGCCAGAACCGGGTCAAGGCGGCCACATTCCGGGAACGGCAGCGCAATGCCGTTACGTAGCTAAGGTGGGTCGGGTGCTGACCGTCGGCTTCGACCTGGACATGACGCTGATCGACGCGCGGCCCGGCATGGTCTCGTGCATGGCCGAACTGGCCAGGGAAACCGGATTCGACCTCGACGGCGAGTACTTCGCGGCCAACCTCGGGCCGCCGCTGGCGCACATCCTGGCCGAGTTCGGCGTGCCCGAGCCGAGGATCGACCCGATGGTCGCGCGGTTCCGCGAGCTGTACCCGCCGATCGTGATCCCGGGCACGGTCGCGCTACCCGGCGCCGAGGCCGCCCTGCGCGCGGTTCGTGACGCGGGCGGCCGGATCCTGGTCGTCACCGGTAAATACCAGCCCAACGCCGCCCTGCACGTGGCCGCGCTCGGCTGGGAGGTCGACTGGGTCATCGGCGAACTGTGGGCGGCGGGCAAGGGCCGGGCGCTACGCGACCACCAGGCCCGGATCTACGTCGGCGACCACACCGGCGACATGCTCGGCGCTCGCGCGGCAGGCGCGTACCCGGTCGGCGTGACGACCGGGCCGTGTGACGCGGATCAACTGCGCGCGGCGGGCGCGGAGGTCGTGCTGCCCGATCTCACTCGCTTCGGCGACTGGCTCGGCGAGCACCTTGCCGCGCCTCGCGAACCAGACCGATCAGCGCGAGACCGAAACCCAACGGCACCAGCACGCCCGCGGACGCGTTGAGCCACACCGGAAGATCGTGCGCCCCGGTCACGAACAGCACGAAGATCGCGGCCAGCGCCAGCAGGCCGATACCGAAAATCACCACCGCGACAGGCACGAGCCGCAGGCCCTTGACCGGAGTTTCCACCAGGTCAGCATAACCGCCGAACTTACGGGCGTGCTTTTCGTCGGGTGTTGTCGCTACCCTGATGGATACGCGTCTTGGGTACGCCCGGGGCGCGTTCGTCGTGTGACCGGCCGCATCCGGTTGGTGACGCGGCTTGTTACGCATCAAGAGAGAACGGTGAGCGCAGTGCCGACCGGCAAGGTCAAGTGGTACGACTCGGAAAAGGGCTTCGGCTTCGTCACCCAGGACGGTGGCGAAGACGTCTACGTGCGCGCATCCGCGCTGCCGCCCGGGATTTCGGGGTTGAAAGCCGGCCAACGCATCGAGTTCGGCATGGCCGAGGGGCGGCGTGGACCGCAGGCCCTCTCGGTGAAACTGCTCGACCCGCCGCCCTCGGTCGTCGAGGCGCGCCGCCGCCCCGCCGAGGAGCTGCACGGCCTCGTCGATGACATGATCAAGATGCTGGAAAGCAAGGTCCAGCCGAGCCTGCGCAACGGCCGCTACCCGGATCGCAAGACCGTCAAGCTGGTGGCCGAAGTGGTGCGGGGCGTCGCCCGCGAACTCGACCCGGGCTGATCAGCTGCCCTGGTCCTCGCACAGGTTGTCGTGCGCCCTCGGGTAGACCGGCGTGCCGTTCGCGTTGTTGGTGAGCACCCAGGTTCCCCGCCCCAGCGCGGCGAAGCCGCCGTTGTTCTGCGCGACCAGGGTCGTCGAGAGCTGGTAGATCTCGATCAGCACGAGCTGGTCGCCCGATGGCGGCCGCACCGTGTAGGCGTACTGGCCGTTGGCCGGGAACAGCGGGCTGCACGAGACGTAGCTGTTGCCGTTGGACGCGTTGTGGTACTCGGCCGCGACCTGCCACGGCGTCCTGGCCACCGGATCCGGCGCGGACACCTGGACGATCTGGCCGTCGGGCACCGTCGCCACCTGCGCCGCGGTGCCGTTGGCCTGGCACTGCTGGCCGGTGACGTCGCAGTACTGCGACGGGGAAACCTGCACGCTGCCGCTGCCCACGTAGATGGTGAACGCGGGCGGCGGGGTCGAGCAGCCCGCCACGATCAGGCCGGCAGCGGCCAGCAGCGGCAGACCCAGCAAGCGGAAAACGTTACGGCGCACGTCGCAGACATTACGAGCCCGGCCGCGAATCCGCTCAGGCCGGGCCGTCGATCCGGTCGGTCGGCATCGGCTTGGTCGCGTTCGGGCCCTTCGCGGGCGGCTGGTAGGGCGCCTCGGACGCGAAAGCCGCAGCTGGCACGGGGTTTCCGCGCCGGAACGGCAGGTTCGGCACCAGGGTCGAACCGCGCCGCGCGACGAAGGTCTGTGCCCCTCCGGCGGCCAGCAACACGGCGATGACAGTGAAGCCGAGCCAGAACGTCGTGGGCAACAACACACCGATCGCGCCGCCCAGGACCCAGGAGAGCTGCAGGATCGTCTCGGAGCGGCCGAACGCGGAGGCCCGCGACTCCTCGGGCAGGTCCTTCTGGATGGTCGCGTCCAGGCTGATCTTGGCCAGCGCACTGGCCACCGACGCGCACAGCGCGGCAATGGCCGCGGTACCGATCCCGGGCAGGATCGCGGCCAGCACTGTGCCGCCTAGCGCGGCAGCCAGGCAGCCGATGATCACCTGGTCGGGTTTGCCGAACTGCAGACGCGCGCCGATCCCGTTGCCGACGAACCCGCCGAGCCCGGCCGCCGCGCCGATCAGGCCGAGCAGCAGCAACTGTTTGGTCGGCGAGTGCTCGGTCAGCCCCTTGATCACGAAGGCCGGGAACAGCATCAAAAAGCCGGTCAGGATGCGGATGGTGCCGTTGCCCCACAACGCGACCACGACCTGATGGCCCATCGGCTGGCGTTTGGCCTTGCGCGAGCCGGACCGGAAGGTGGCCGGGATCTCGCCCTCGGTCACTTCGACCCAGGCCGGGATGCGCAGGCACAGCACGGCGTCGGCCAGGCACAGCGCGGCGGTGAACCACAGCGCGCCCGGTGAACCGAACAGCTTCAGGAAACCGGTACCGAACAGGCCGAACACCGCGCCGGCGGCCAGCCCGAACACGGTCAGCCGCGCGTTGGACTTGGACAGCGTGATGCCGGAGGGCAGCACTCTCGGCGCGACCGCGGCCTTGAGCACGTCGAACGACTTGGACAGCACCAGTGTGCCGAGCGCGGCCGGATAGAGCATCCAGTCGTTGAAGTGCAGTGCCATCACCATCGACAGCAGGCCCTGACCGACACAGGACACGGCCAGTGCGATCCGGCGACCGCGCTGGATTCGGTCCAGCAGCGGACCGATCACCGGCGCGATCAGCGCGAACGGCGCCACCGTGATCAACAGGTACAACGCGACCTTGGTCTTGCTCTCCGCCGTCGCGGCCGAGAAGAACAGCGTGTTGGCCAGGCCGACCGCCATGGTCGCGGAGGACGCGTAGTTCAGCATCACCGCGTAGTTCAGCGCGGCCATGCCGGACTCGCGGGCGCCATCGGCGTGCACGGCCCGCTGGAACATGGCGACGCCCTGCTGGGTCAGCTGCCTGCTGCGCCAGGCCGCGACCCGGGTCACGGTCAGCTTCTTGGGCAGCGTCGGCGGGGTCGGGCCGGACTGGTCGGCGGCTTCATGATCGAGGTGCCGGGTGTTCGGGTCGTACGGGACCCGGCCGGGCGGCGGTGGCGCGGACCGAGGCGGCGGTGGCGGTTGCTGCGGCGGCCCCTGGTTGTGCTGCGGCGGCGGGCCTTGGTTCTGCTGCGGGGGCGGCGCCGAACGCCAGCCGCCCGAGCGGCGCGGCGGCGGGAAGTCGCCGGAGGGTTGATCGCCGGGCGGGTAGCCGTTGGGCTGGTAGGTCTCGACCGGCGGCGCCATCCGGGCCGGTGGCTCCTGGCGGCGGCCGACCGGGGGCGCCATCGGGCTGGCTTGCTGCCCCTGACCTGCGCCGTTGTCGTCCCGCCACGGCCCCTGAACGACTCTCCTGCGGCTGCCCGCGCTCCAGCCTGGGCGCCCACGTCGGGCATCACCGGGTTGGTCAGCCGAGTTGCCGCGAATCACTCTTCTATCCTGCCTCACCCGGCAAGCCAGCGGGTCAATACCGGGGTCGGACGCGTCAGCTTCCGCAGATTCACGCTACCGTTCCGCCCTTACACAGAGTAATCAAGTTGCGAACGCGAGTAGGTGGCCGAGCGGCTGCGGAGTGGCGCGCGGTAGTGAGGCACAATCTAGGGCTGTGATGCCCACCTCGAACTGTCCTGTGTCTGGGGACCCCACGTCGACTGCCGCACCCGACCCCGAACTGGCGGCAGCCGTCGAGGTCGCCCGTGCCGCGGCGATCGAAGAGGCGGGCGGCGAGCCGGTCGGTGCCCACGTCGGCGTCCAGCCGGAAGACGGCGGCGCCGCGACCCACCTGTTCGAGGCCAACGTGCCCGGCTACCGGGGCTGGCGCTGGGCGGTCACCGTGGCCAACGCGGGCGCGGGCGAGACCGTGACCATCAGCGAGGTCGTGCTGCTGCCCGGCCCGGACGCGCTCACCGCGCCGAGCTGGGTGCCGTGGCAGAACCGCGTGCAGGCCGGCGACCTAGGCGTCGGCGACCTGCTGCCGACCAACCCCGGCGACAGCAGGCTGGTCTACGCCTACCAGGCGGCCGACGATGACGACGCGATCGCCGAAGTCGCGACCGAGATCGGCCTCGGCCGGATCCGTGTGATGTCCAGGATCGGCCGGGAGGACGCCGCCGACCGCTGGCAGGCCAGCGACTTCGGGCCCGAGTCCGACATGGCGCGCAGCGCCCCCGACCACTGCGGCACCTGCGGCTTCTACCTGTCCGTGGCGGGCTCGATGCGGGCCGCCTTCGGCGTGTGCGGCAACGAGTTCTCCCCGGCCGATGGCCGCGTCGTGCATGTCGAATACGGCTGCGGCGCGCACTCCGAGGTCGAGCTGGACACCAGCTCCCCGGTGCCGGTCTCGGAGTTGGTCTACGACGACACCACGCTGGACATGGAGCCCACCGAAGCCCCCGAAGAGCTGGTGGCGGAAGAGGCCGTGGCCGAAGCCCCTGCGGCGGAAGCGCCCGCCGAGGAAGAAGCCACGGCTGAAACCCCCGTGGCCGAGGAGCCCGCAGCGGACGAGCCCGCTGCAGAGCAAGCCGAAGCCCCCGTGGCCGACAAGGCCGAAACCCCTGCGGCCGAGGAGCCGTCGCCGGAAGTCGAAGCCCCTGTGGCAGATGGGGCCCAAACCTCTGCGGCCGAAGAGCCGTCGGCGGAAGCCGAGGCCCCTGTGGCCGACGAGGCCGAAGCCCCCGTGGCCGAGGAGCCTGCGGCGGATGAAGCCGTGGCCGAAGCCCCCGAAGCCGAAGCCCCGGAAGCCGAAGCCGCCGAAGCTCCTGAAGCCGCCGAAGTTTCCGAGGACGGCATGGCCGACGAAGCTCAGCCCGTTGCCGAAGAACCGGCTGCCGACGAGTGACCACCGTGTCCACGGCGGCCGATCCCTTCGGCACCGCCGCTTTACGCGATTCCGTCCTGGCCGCCTGGCGGGACTCGCCGACCCGCTTCCGCGAGGACGCCAACGCCGAGGAAGATCTCCGGCTCGGCGGCTATCGCGACCGGATGCTGGTCGAGCTGGCCCAGAACGCGGCCGATGCCGCCGTCGCCGCAGGCGTGCCGGGCCGGTTGCGGCTGGCCGTCGATGGCCGTGAGCTGCGCGTCGCCAACACCGGCGCGGCGCTGACCGACGAGGGTGTCGCCGCGCTGGCTTCGCTGCGGGCGTCGGCCAAGCGGTCGGGGGAGCAGGTCGGGCAGTTCGGGGTCGGGTTCGCCGCGGTGCTCGCGGTGACCGAGGAACCCCGCGTGGTCTCGTCGACCGGCGGGGTCCGGTTTTCCGCGGCGCGTACCCGCGAGTCGATCGCGGATCATGGTCGGCTGGGCGCGTTGCTGGCCGAGCGCGACCACGAAGTACCGGTGTTGCGGCTGGCCTGGCCGGTCGACGCCGCCGAGGCTCCGGTTCCGACAGGGTTCGACACCGAGGTGCGGCTGCCGCTGCGGCCCGAGGTCGATCTGGACCAGTTGCTGGCCTCCGCCGCCGAGCAGGCGCCGGATCTGCTGCTCGCGCTGCCGGGCCTGGCCGTCATCGAGGTCGGCGACGAGCGCTGGGAGCGCACCGAGGGCGACAAGCCGGGGCTGATCGAACTGCACGGCCCCAAGGCACTCACTCGCTGGCTGACGCTGCGCAGCAGCGGCGCGCTGACCGATGCGCAGTCGCAGCGGCTCGGGGTCGAGGCGCGGGCCAGGGCGAACTGGTCGGTGTGCTGGGCGATCCCGCTCGACGAAGACGGCGCGCCGGTGCCGGTTTCCGGCGAGGTGCTGCACGCGCCCACCCCGACCGACGAACGGCTGTCGCTGCCCGCCCGGCTGCTGGCCACCCTCCCGGTGGAACCCTCGCGGCGCAGGCTGCTGCCCGGCCCGGCCACCGACGCGGTGCTGGACGCGGCCGCTGCCGCCTATCCCGAACTTGTCGCGGCGCTGCCGACCGAGCACCGGCTCGCGCTGGTGCCGCTGCCCGGCTTCCCGCTGTCCGAAGTGGATGGCCAGCTGCGCGCGAGCGTGCTGGCCGCGCTGGGCGAGGCGTCCTGGCTGCCGACCGAGGCTGGTCCGCAGCGCCCGCCGGCCGGGGCGAGCGTGCTCGACCTGCCCGATGGCGAACTCGCCGGGCTGGTGGTCGCGCTGCTGCCGGGCTTGCTCAAGGGGTGGCTGTCCGAACCGGTGTACGCGCCCGCGCTGGCCGTGTTCGACGTGCGCCGGGTGCGGGCGGCCGATCTGGTCGCGGCGATTTCCGGGATCGACCGGGAACCGGCCTGGTGGGCGCGGCTGTACGCGGCGCTGAACCGCTGGGTCGCCTCGGACGCCGACATCGCCGACGAACTCGGCGGCCTGCCGGTGCCGTTGATCGACGGGCGGATGTCGTTCGGCCCGCGCGATCTGCTGCTGCCCTCGGCCGAGGTCGGCGAGCTGCTGTCCGAAGTGGATATCGTCGGCCTGCGGGTCGCCGACCCGGACGCGGTGCATCCGCTGCTGGAGCGGCTCGGGGCCCGGCACGCCGACGCGCTGGATCTGCTCGACGCGCCCGCGCTGCGCGACGCGGTGGCCAACAGCATGGCCGACGCCCAGTCCGGCGTGGACATCACCGGCCTCGTCGACACCGTCCTGCACCTGGTCGAGCGGGCGGATTTCGGTGCGGGCGAACGGCCTTGGCTCGGCGATCTCGCGCTGCCGGACGATCAGGGCGGTACCCGGCGCGCGGCGGAACTGGTGCAGCCGGGCGCGCCGCTGCTCGGCGTGCTCGCGGACGACGCGATCGGTTCGGACGCGCCGCTCGGCGTGCTCGCCGCCGAACTGGCGCAGGACTGGTCGCCGCGCACGCTGGCCGCGCTCGGCGTGCTGAACAACTTCGCGGTCCTCGTGGTCGATTCGCCGACGGGCCCAGACCACGAGCTGGCCGACGAGGCCGAGTGGTGGGAGTGGATCGAGGGCGACGTGTCCCCGCCGGACACCCTGATCGGCATCCGCGACCTGGACCTGGTCGACGAGGACCGCTGGCCGGAGGCGCTGCGGCTGCTGTCCGGTGAACCGGACACCGCTCGCGCGCTCGCCGACCCCGCCGGTTACTCGGCCTGGTGGCTGGCGCGCTACGCGCTGCTCGGCGGGCATCCACCGATGTTCTGGCGGCTGCCGGGGGCGGTTGATCTGGTCGGGCTCTACGACGAGGTGCCCAACGTCGGGCTGTCCGCGCAGCTGCTGACCAGCGTCGGGGTGCAGGCCGAACTGGTGATCTCGGACGCGCCGGACGCGCAGGAAATGCTGCAGCGGCTTGGCGATCCGGATCGCGCGGTGTCCTCGGGCACGGCCATGCGGATGCATGCCGAGCTGGTCTCGGCGATGGCGGCCGGTGGTTTCGAACCGGCGGACGTGCAGCCGCCCGCGCGGGTGCGCACCATCTCGGGTGAGAGCGCCGACGCCGAGGACGCGGTGTTGCTGGACCGGCCGTGGTTTCTCGGTGTGCTGCCGGAGAACCGGGTGCTGGCCGCGCGGATCATGCCGGTCACCGAGGATGTCGAGTTCGATCCGATCGAGAGCCTGGCCGAACTGTGCTCGATCGCGCTGGCCAGCGAGGTGGTCACGGCCGAGCCCGCGCTGGACGGTGAGCCGGTGGCCTGGTCTGATCTCGGCGCGATCCGGCTGGCCTGTTCGCTGCTGGGCGTGCACGTGCCGGACGGCCTGGTGTTCGTCACCGACGAGCTGGTGGTGGACGGGCAGCGGGTCGACTGGTGGGTGATCGAGCACGAGTACGGCGCCGACACGGTCTATGCCGAGGACACCTCGGAGGGGCTGGCCCGGGCGCTGGCCTGGGTGCTGGATCGCTGGCCGGACCGCTGGCTGCTGGCCGGCCTGCTCACCGACCCGACCGCCGGAACCGCGTTGCGCTAGTTGACGATGCCCTGCTGGGCGGCACGGGCGCCGCGTCGCGCGGCGCCCCGTTGCCAGTAGACGATGCCGAGCCCGATCAGGCCGAGCACCCAGCCGGAAAAGCAGGTCCACAGCCAGATCGTGGGCGGGCCGGCGTGAAAACCGAGCCGGGCGACCAGCAGCACCACGAACGCCGCGAACCACAGCCCGATGCCGATCCACAGCGGCGGCCGCAGATCGGTGAGCCTGCTCGGCAGCGGCGGCACCTGCCGCAGCGTGATGGGTTCTGGCACGTCAAAAGACTATCGGACACGCGCGGTAGTGGTCATGAACACGTGTTGCCGAGATAGTTCGTGAGCTACACTAACTACGTGACGCAGTCCGCTGCGGAGGAGCGCTCCCTCGCCAGTCGTTTGCGGTTGGCCGTGGTGCGGCTCAACCGCAAACTCCGGGCGCAGCGCACCAACTCGACGGTGACGCTGACCCAGCTGGCCGCCTTGTCCACGGTGTACAAGTGCGGTCCGCTGACGCCGGGCGAGCTGGCCGCCAAGGAGGGCGTGCAGCCGCCGTCGATGACCAGGGTCATCGCCGCGCTGGAGGAGCTGGGCTTCGTCACCAGGGAGCCGCATCCAACCGACGGGCGGCAGGCGATCGTCGCGCTCAGCGAGGCGGGGCGGGCTTTCCACGATGCGCAGGTCATGGCCAAGGAGGCCTGGCTGGACCGCCGGCTCGCCGAGCTGACGGACGAGGAACGTGAGCTGCTGGACAAGGCAGCCGAGATCATCGACAGGATGGCGGGGCAGTAACGCGGTGCGGACCCAGGTGAACGGAACCGAAGAAGAGGCCATCACCCCTATCCAGGACCGATCACCATCCATTTCGGACCCGCCGCCGAAGCCCGCCAAGCTCGCTTCCATCAAGGCCATGTTCGGCTCGCTGTCGGAGCGGAACTACCGGCTGTTCGCCTCCGGCCAGATCGTGTCCAACATCGGCACCTGGATGCAGCGGGTCGCGCAGGACTGGCTGGTGCTGGAGCTGTCCGCGCGCAGCCCGATGGCGCTGGGCATCGCGACCGCGTTGCAGTTCGCGCCGACCCTGGTGCTCTCCGCGTGGGCGGGCATCCTCGCCGACCGGATGGACAAGCGGAAGCTGGAGATCGTCGTCCAGGCCGGGATGGGGATTCCCGCGCTGGTGCTTGGGCTGCTGGTGGTCACGAACTCGGCCGCGCTGTGGCAGGTCTACCTGATGTGTTTCCTGCTCGGCTGTTTCGCCGCGATCGACCAGCCGGTGCGCCAGTCCTTCGTGATGGAGATGGTCGGCAAGCGCCAGCTGCCCAACGCGGTCGCGCTCAACTCGATGACCTTCAACCTGGCCAGGATCGTCGGCCCGGCCATCGCCGGGGTGCTGATCAATCTGATCGGGACCGGCTGGGTGTTCCTGCTCAACGCGGGCACGTTCGTCGCGGTGATCGCCGGCTTGCTGATGATGGATCCGGGCAAGCTCTACCGAGGACCGGTCGCGCCACGCAAACGCGGCCAGCTCATCGAGGGCATCCGCTACGTGCGCGGCAAGCCGGACATCCTGATCGTGCTGGTGCTGATCTTCTGCGTGAGCACGTTCGCGATGAACTTCCAGGTGACGCTGGCCAATGTGGCCGCCAACGTGTTCGACCGCAATGCGACCGGCTACGGCCTGCTGACCACCTTGATCGCGGTCGGCACGCTGCTGGGCGCGACGCTGGCCGCGCGGCGCAGCGCCAAGGGGATACCGACGCGGCGGATGCTGATCGGCGGCGCGCTGGTGTTCGGGTTGCTGGAGGCCGGGCTGACGTTCATGCCGACCTACCTGACCTTCGGGCTGATGCTGATCCCGGTCGGCGCGACCATGCTGACCTTCACGGTCACCGCGAACTCGTCGGTGCAACTGGCCGCGAGCCCGGAGATGCGTGGCCGGGTGATGGGCCTGTACATGCTGGTCTTCCTGGGCGGCAACCCGATCGCGGGCCCGTTCACCGGGTGGCTGGCCGAGCAGTTCGGCGGCCGCTCGCCGTTCCTGGTCGGCGGCGGGATCGCGGTGCTGGCCGCGTTGACGCTGGCTGTGATCGTGCGCACTCGGCGGGCTCGGGCGACGGCCCCGCTTGACGCACCAGCTGAAGTTAGCCTAACCTAACTCTTGCCCGCTTCGTGGTGGGAGCGGCAGTCAGTTCGGGAATACGGTGTGGCCCCGCAATCGCAAGTCACGGCGGTTGCGGGGCCTTCTCGTGTCCAGCTCGTCTTACCGCGGGATCGGCCAGGTGTGCACCGGCTCGCCGGAGTGGGCCAGGTCCACGTAGTGGTGGAACATGCCGAGCACGGCGTTCTCCCGGCTCGCCCCGCGCGCTTCCAGCCGGGCCACGGTGTCGCGCTGCCAGCTCGCGCCGGTCCGCCTGCGCAGGCAGCGCTGCTCGATCACGTCGAGATAGCGATCGGCGGCCGCGTCGGACATGCCCAGCTCGCGTAGGCCCTCGTGAGCCATCGGCAGCAACTTGCGCAGTACCAACTCATCCGGCGGTACCGAACCCAATCCGGGCCAGTACAAGTGCGCGCCCATGCCGAACCGGGCGCCGGCATGGAGATTGTCCTCGGCCGCCTTGAAGGACATTCTGGTCCATAATGGACGGCCGAGCGAGGTGAGCGCGCGCTGCGCGCCGTAGAAGAAGGCGGCATTGGCCATCATGTCCAGCACGGTCGGACCCGATGGCAGCACCCGGTTTTCCAGCCGTAGGTGCGCGATACCGTCCACCACGTCGTAGACCGGCCGATTCCACCGCCAGATCGTCCCGTTCAGCGCCCGCAACTCGCCGAGCTGCGGCGCGCCGCCCTGGGCCAGCACGGTCAGCGGATCCTCGGTGGAGGTTTCCGGTATCAGGCCAGGGAAATACCGGACGTTCTCTTCGAAAAGGTCGAAAACCGAGTCGATCCACCGCTCCCCGAACCACACCCTGGGCCGCACGCCCTGGTTGGCCAGCTCGGTCGGCCGGGTGTCGGTGGCCTGCAGGAACAGCGGGATCCGGGTTTCGTGCCACAACGCCTTGCCGAGCAGGAAGGCTGAGTTCGCGCCGACGGCAACTTGCACGCCGGCCAGGCACTGCGCGGCATTCCAGTAAGCGCCGAAGTCCTCCGGCGCGGTCTGGATATGCAGTTGCACCGACGTGCACACCGATTCCGGCATGATCGAACCGACCCTGGTGGTCAGCCGGTCGACCGCGCCGCTGGGAAACGGCGCGCCCTCCATGTTCAGCAGCATGTCCTCGCCGCGGGCGGCGAACAGTTCGGTGTTGAGCTTGGCGTAGCGGGCGCCGTTGGACAGCCACTTGGCGTCGAAGTGCTCGGCCCGCAGCGTTGGCAGGGTTCCGATCATCACCAGGTTCACCCCGTGCTCGGCGGCGATACTGCCCGCCGCCAGCAGGGATGCGCGAAATTCCCGTTCCAGGCGCAGTGCCTGATCTCCGTGCAGCGGCCGGGGTGCCACGTTGAACTCGATGTTCTGCTGGCCCAGTTCGGTGGTGAAGGCCGGATTGGCAATCTTGTCCAGCACCGCCGCATTGGCCATCGCCGGTCCGTACTGCTCATTGATCAGGTCGAGTTCGATCTCCAGACCGATTTTTCTTTGCTGAAAGGAAAAGCTGTCGCCGTCCAGCATGATGGCCAGCGCGTCAAGGCATTGCCGCACCTTTTCCCGGAATTGTTGTCGATCAACGCTGCTGGCCGCACGCCATGCGGCGTCCTGTCTCATTACCCGCCCTCCCAAGGCCCCCGCCGCGCCGAAAACACACCGTGACACGGCTTTGGACGATCGTCCAGAGGCCAAACCGGTGCAGTGTGCGCCGCGCCGCCCCGCCGGTGTGATGGGCGCCGCGCCCCTGTTACACACAGCGGGTTCCCGACTCCCATCTGTCGAGCACAACGGGGTCGTGGGAGACTCGCGAGCGTGCCGAGCATGATCGAGATCACGGACCCGGATGATCCTCGAGTGGACGACTTCCGGGACCTCACCACGGCCGACCGCCGTCCTGATCGACCCGGGGGCCGCGGTTTGGTGATTGCCGAGGGCACGGTGGTGATCAGTAGATTGCTGAATTCGGCATATCCGGTTCGCGCTTTGCTCGGAGTGTCCCGCCGAATGGAACAGCTCGGTGCCGAACTGTCCGAATTGGATGCCCCGGTATACATCACCTCGGCCGATGTGATGGCGACCGTTGTCGGGTTTCACCTCAACCGCGGCGTGCTCGCGGTCGCCGACCGTGCACCGCAACCAAATCCGGTCGATTTGGCCAATCGATCACGACTGCTCGCGATGCTGGAAGGCGTCGGCGATCACGAGAACCTCGGTTCGATATTCCGCAACGCCGCCGCCCTCGGCGTGGACGGTGTGCTGCTCGGGCCTGGCTGTTCCGACCCGCTCTACCGGCGCAGCGTCCGGGTGTCCATGGGGCACGTGCTGCGCGTCCCGTTCGCCACCGTGCCCGATCTGGACACCGGACTCGGCGTGCTGCGCGCCGCGGGCCACCGGGTGCTCGCGCTGACCCCCCGGGCGAGCGCGACTCCGTTGTCGAAAGTGCGGCCGACCGAACGCGACACCGTGCTGCTCGGTTCCGAAGGTCCCGGCCTGACCGAGCAGGCGCTGCGCGGCGCGGACGAGCACGTGCGCATCCCGATGGCCGAAGATGTCGATTCGCTGAATGTCGCGACCGCGGCGGCCGTGGTGTTTCACGCGCTGCGTCCAGGTGAGTAATTTCGTCCTCAGCGGTCTTGTCGGGATGTTTTGCCGAGAACGGGAGGTAGGCCGGTGCAGCTTCGCGCCCGCGACGGTCGCGCGGTACTGGCCGAGGACGACGTCGATCTCGACGCCGACGAGATCGACCTGGACGTGGATCTGGCCCGCGCCCTGCACGAATGGGCCAGGGTCGCCGAGGCGGTCGCCCGCTCGGCGGGCACGGACGGCAGCGCGGTCGCGGCAGGCAGCCTGATCTCCCGGCGCGGCCGCCAGCTGGCCACGCGCCTGTCCGTCGAGCTGGGCACGGTGGTCAGCTACGTCGATCCGTTGAGCGGCGAGATCGTCGAGGTCGGCGAGCCGGACGACGACTGGCCCCCGCCACGCACGCGCGGCGCGCACGCCGCCCGCGAGGAGTCGGAGCGGCCTGCGCGGCGAGCCGAACCGACGCCCTGGTTCACCGGGCTGGTGGTCAGCGCGTTCGCCGCGGTCATCGTGCTGTTCGCGGTGATCGCGCTGTCCGAGGCGCTGGGCGCGGCCAGCCGGTGGCTGGCGGTGGCCGCGAACGTGATCATCGCGCTCGGCCTGGCCCCGTCGATCTGGCTGGCCCGCAACGTGCCGGTGTGGCGCTGGGTGGCCTACGGCGTGATCGGCGGCATCGTGCTGGCCTGGATCGCGCTGCTGTTCACCCTGCTCTGACCCCTCCGTGACGGAGAGGCCACAGCAGGGCAGACGTCAGCCGCGCTGGCCGCGAACCCCGAGCAGCACGTCCTCCCAGGACGGCACGATCGGGTGGTTCTTCTTGCCGCGCTTGGGCGGAGCGGGGGGCTCCTTGCGCGCGGCGGGCTCGCGCTCCGGCTCGGGCACCAGGGCCTGCTCCGGCGCGGGCTCCTCGGCCACCACCGGCTCGGGCTCGACCGGCTTGGCTTCGACCGGCTTGGGCGCGGGCTTCGGTGCCGGTTTGGCCGGGGCAGGCTTCGCCGCCGCCGGTTTCGGCGCCGCAGGCTTGGCGACCGGCTTGGTCACCACCGGTTCCGGCTCGGGTTCGGGCTCCGGCTCTGGTTCCGGCTCGACCAGCCTGCTGGCCCGCACCGGCGGCGCAGGCGGCGGCTCCTCGATCGGTTCGGGTTCGGGCTCGACCTCAGCTTCGACCGGCCGGACCGGCGCGGGCGCCATGTCCATCGCCTGCCGGGCCAGTTCGGTGACCGGACGGACGGTGCGCAACGGCCGGTTGGCCGCCGTCGGGTCCATCAGGTCCAGCGCCAGGTCATCCAGCGGGCTGACCGTGCCGCCGTGCGCGCCCGGGTGGAACGCCCAGTGCGCGTGGTTCTCCGAACGCCCGGTCTGCCAGGACAGTTGCACGACCCACTTGCCGTCCTCGCCGCGCCAGGAGTCCCAGGTGACCGTCGCGTAGTCCTGGCCACGCAGGCCGAACGCGTGCGCGGCCACCTCCGCAAGCGTTTGCACGTCCGGACCGTCCTCCCGGACCGGGTGCGCCCGCTGGGCGAGTTCGGCAGTACGGGACCGTTCGAGTAAAACCGGGTAGGCGAAGCGCTCCACCTTGTTCACCGGCAGTCCCGACGCCGCCGCGATCTGCTCAACGGACTCACCCGCGCGAATGCGGGTCTGGATCTCACGAGGACGCATCTGGCTCTCCAGCTCGATGGCGATCTGGCCGAGTCGGGTGATGTCGCCTCGGGCCGCGGCGCGCAGTCGCTCGTCTGCGGGAATGGTGAACCGCTCACTGCGCGTGAGGTCCTCAAGGATGACGGTCTCACCGTCCTCGCTGAGTCCCACGACTCGCAGCGCACGCATCACGGCCTCCTGTGACTTCACCTCGCCGGGTACGACGTTATGTCGGCGCGCCTCCTTGACGTGGCAGGCGCGCCGAGTCCATCGAGATCCAAGTGTGATCCTGCCGGGCCCGCGCTGTCTTCCGGTTTAGGCAATCCCACACTTGGCCCCACGACGTCAATCCGCTCTTCGGTTGTCCCTCGTTCGATAAACACAGCGGCCTGGAGAACTTGCTTATGCAGCGCCCAATCGAGCGACAACCCAGTCGATGCACTCGGTCAGCGCGGTGATGTCGGCGGGCTCGATCGCCGGGAACATCGCGATCCGCAGCTGGTTCTTACCCAGCTTGCGGTACGGCTCGGTGTCCACGATCCCGTTGGCCCGCAAGACCTTCGCCACCACCGACGCGTCCACCTCGTCGCTGAAGTCGATGGTGCCGACCACGTGCGAGCGGTTGGCCTCGTCGAGGACGAACGGCGTGGTGTAGGAGGTCTTCTCGGCCCAGGTGTAGAGCCTGCTCGAGGAGTCCTGGGTGCGGCCGGTGGTGAAGGCGAGGCCGCCGTTGCCGTTCATCCAGTCCAGCTGCTCGGCCAGCAGGAACAGGGTGGCCACGGCCGGGGTGTTGTAGGTCTGGTCCTTGATCGAGTTGTCCAGCGCGGTCGGCAGCGACAGGAACTCCGGCACCCAGCGGTCGGACCCGCCGATCTCGGCGACCCGCTCCAGCGCGGCGGGGCTCATCAGCGCGATCCACAGGCCACCGTCGGAGGCGAAGGACTTCTGCGGCGCGAAGTAGTAGACGTCGAAGTCCTCGGCCTTGACCGGCAGACCGCCCGCGCCCGAGGTCGCGTCGATCGCGACCAGCGCGCCGTCGGAACCGGCGGGCCTGGTCACCGGCACCATCACGCCGGTCGAGGTCTCGTTGTGGGCCCAGCCGATCAGGTCGACGCCCTCGGCGGACTGCGGCGCGGGGGCGCTGCCCGGGTCGGCCTTGACCACCACCGGGTCGGCCAGGAACGGCGCGCCCTGGGTGACCTTGGCGAACTTCGAGCTGAACTCGCCGTAGGTCAGGTGCAGCGAGCGCTCGCGGATCAGGCCGAACGCGGCCGCGTCCCAGAACGCGGTGGTGCCGCCGTTGCCGAGCACGACCTCGTAGCCATCCGGCAGCGCGAACAGGTCGCTGAGCCCGGCCCGGACCCGGCCGACCAGCGACTTGACCGGCTTCTGCCGGTGCGAGGTGCCCAGGTATCGCGCACCGGACGCGGCCAGCGCGGCGAGTTGCTCGGCCCGCACCTTGGACGGGCCGCAACCGAACCGGCCGTCGGACGGCTTCAGCTCGGCGGGAATTTCGAGCGTGAGTGGATCGGCGGCCTTGGTCATGTGCGGCGCCTTTCGGGAGCGAACGGACGATGGGCACCCGGCGCCGTTGCCGGTGTGGCCAGTGTCGCATTCCCACCCACTGGTGCGCTGGCGGTTCCCGCAACTGGGGAAAGCCGGGTTCACCTGCGGATTTGCTCGGTCCAGCCGGTGGGACGGCAGAGATTTCGGTGTCCGGCAGGTGTCACGGACATCACGCCCGTGTTTCGCAAACTAGACGTGCCGGACGGTCTCCCAGCCCTCGACGTCCTGCGGGCCGCGCGGCGCGGGCCCGACGTAGTGCGCGGAGGGCCGCACCAGCCGCCCGGTGCGCTTCTGCTCCATGATGTGCGCGCACCAGCCCGCGGTCCGCGCGCAGGTGAACATCGCGGGCATCATGTGCGGCGGCACCTGGGCGAAGTCCAGGATCACCGCGGCCCAGAACTCCACGTTGGTCTCGATGGCCCGGTCCGGCCTGCGTTCGCGCAGCTCGGCCAGGGCGGCCTGCTCCAGCGCGGCCGCGACCTCGTAGCGCTGCGCGCCCAGCTCCTGGCAGGTCCGGCGCAGTACTCGCGCCCTCGGGTCCTCGGCCCGGTAGACGCGGTGGCCGAAGCCCATCAGCCGGTCGTGCCGGTCCAGGATCGAGGCGACCACCTTGTGCGCGTCGCCGACCCGCTCGACCTCTTCGATCATCGGCAGCACCCGGGCCGGCGCGCCACCGTGCAGCGGCCCGGACATCGCGCCGATCGCGCCGGAGATCGAGGCGGCCACGTCCGCGCCGGTCGAGGCGATCACCCGGGCGGTGAAGGTGGAGGCATTCATGCCGTGCTCGGCGGCGGAGACCCAGTAGGCGTCGACCGCGCGCACGTGCGCCGGGTCGGGCTCGCCGCGCCAGCGGACCATGAACCGCTCGGTGATCGTCGCGCTCTGGTCGACCCGCGACTGCGGCACTGCCGGCTGGTGGATGCCGCGCGCGGACTGGGCCACGTAGGACAGCGCCATCACCGAGGCGCGGGCCAGCTGCTCGCGGGCCTGTTCGTCGGTGATGTCCAGCAGCGGCTGGTAGCCCCAGATCGGCGCGAGCATGGCCAGTGCGGCCTGCACGTCGACCCGGACGTCGCCGGTGTGCACCGGCAGCGGGAACGGCTCGGCGGGCGGCAGGCTGGCGCCGAACCGGCCGTCGACCAGCAGCGCCCACACGTCACCGAAGGTGACCTTGCCTGCCAGGTCCTCGATGTCCACACCCCGGTAGCGCAGCGCGCCACCGTTGCGGTCAGGCTCGGCGATCTCGGTCTCGAACGCGACGACACCTTCGAGTCCCGGCACGAATCCAGCTGCGGCTCCATTGCTCACCGGCGCAGCGTACGGTTTCTGATTCGATCCCGTGCACGATCCAGTGATTGACCTCGCGAAAAGTAACCGGTCACGGTGGCTCGGATCACCGCTCGGGTGGTTCCGCTAACGCTGGATAACCCGTAGCGTCAACGCACTACCGGTGAATTCCACCCACCCCTCGTTAACCCACCCCTCTGAAAACCAGCCGCTAACAATCCCCGCACAACGGGTCCGACAGGCCGGAAGGTGATACGGGATGTCACAAACCGATATCGCACTCGAACTCCCCGCGATGCGGGTGTCCTACGAGGAAGGGGTGCTCGACGAAGGCTCGCTCGAACGCACCTGGTTCGGGCAGTTGCAGCGGTGGCTCGACGAGGCGACTCGGGCGAGTCTGCCGGAGCCGAATGCGATGGTGCTGGCGACCGCGGACCCGGAGGGCAGGCCGTCCTCCCGGACCGTGCTGTGCAAGGGGCTGGACGAGCGCGGCGTGGTGTTCTACACGAACTACACCTCGAACAAGAGCCACGACCTGATCTCCACCCGGTTCGCCTCGGCGACCTTCCCCTGGTTCGCCATGCAGCGCCAGGCGCACGTGCGCGGGATCGTGGAGAAGGTCAGCGCGGCCGAGACCGCCGCCTACTGGGCCGGCCGTCCGCGTGGCTCGCAGTTGGGCGCGTGGGCGTCGCCGCAGTCCAAGCCGGTCAGCGGTCGCTCTACTTTGGACAGTGCGCTGGCCAACATCAACCGGCAGTTCGCCGACGCCGAGAAGATCCCGGTGCCGCCGCACTGGGGTGGCTGGCGGATCAGGCCGCAGACGGTCGAGTTCTGGCAGGGCCGCCGCGACCGGATGCACGACCGTCTGGTGTTTGCGCTCACAGGCGACGACTGGAAAGTACGACGCCTCGCTCCCTGATCGAGCAGCAGGATCCCAGGTCAAACAGCTTGCGGCCGGCCGGTGCGGTGATCATCGCACCGGCCGGATTCGTTGTTGGGGAGTCTCCCACGAGGTCGTTAGCTAGCCTAAGCTAATCGGTCGTGAGCGCCGAGACCGATAGTCCGCCGGAGAAATCCCGACGACGGTTCGGCCGGGTGCTGATGGACACCCGGCCGCTCAAGGTGCTCCCGTTCCGCAGGCTGTGGGCGGCCACCGCGGTCACCTCGATCGGCAGCCAGCTGACCGCCGTCGCCGTGCCCAAACAGGTCTACGACATCACCAACTCTTCCGGCTGGGTCGGCATCGCCGGTGCGGTCGCGCTGGTCCCGCTGCTGGTGTTCGGGCTGTGGGGCGGCGCCATCGCGGACACCGTCGACCGGCGCAAACTGCTGCTCTGGACCAACACCGGCATCGCGCTGATGTCGGTGCTGCTGTGGCTCCAGGCCGCCGCCGGACTCAACTCGGTCGCCGTCGTGCTGGTGCTGCTCGGCGTGCAGCAGGGCCTGTTCGCGATCAACCAGCCGGCCGCCAACGCGTCCATCGCGCGGCTCGTCCCGGCGGAACTACTGCCGCAGGCCGGCGCGCTCAACGGGACGGTCTTCTCGGTCGGCGCCGTGCTCGGGCCACTGCTGGCCGGTGCGCTGATCCCGTTCATCGGGCTGTCCACGTTGTACCTGATCGACGCGATCGGACTGTGCCTGACGCTGTGGGCGGTCTGGCGCCTGCCGCCACTGCCGCCGCTGGCCGGGCAGGTGCGCCGCGCCGGGCTGGCCGACATCTTCGCCGGTTTCCGCTACCTGAACACCCAGAAGGTGCTGCTCGCGTCGTTCCTGATGGACATGATCGCGATGATCTTCGGCATGCCCAGGGCGCTGTTCCCGGAAATGGCCGAGCACACCTTCGGCGATCCTCCCGGCGGCGGCATCGCCTACGGCTGGCTGTTCGCGGCCATCCCGATCGGCGCCGTCGTGTGCGGCCTGTTCTCCGGCTGGCTGGGGCGCACTCCCCGGCACGGGGTGGTGGTGATCGTCGCGGTCGCCGCCTGGGGCGTTGCCATCGCCGGGTTCGGGTTGAGCCCGACGCTGCCGCTCGCGGTGATCTTCCTGGCCCTGGCCGGCGCGGCCGACATGGTCAGCATGGTCTTTCGCGGCGCGATCCTGCAGACCGCGGCCACCGACGAGATGCGCGGCCGGACCCAGGGCGTGTTCACCGTGGTGGTCGCCGGCGGGCCCCGGCTGGCCGACACGCTGCACGGCACGGTCGGCGCGGTGGCCGGTACCACCGCGACGGTCGTGGGCGGCGGCCTGCTCGTCGTGGTCTTCGTGCTGATCGCCGCGGCGGCCCTGCCCGCCTTCGTGAAATATCGCGCGCCCGTTGGCTGACCTGTCATACGCGGGGTGCCGCGATGGTGTGTACTGGGCCGTATGTCGCGTAGTCGCACGATCGTCGTTGCCCTGACCGCGGGCGCGCTGCTCGCCATGAGCCTTGTCGGTTGTGCCAAGGCGGTGGCCGGCTTTCCGGAGGCCAAGGTCACCCCGCTGCCCACCACCACCCCCAAGCCGACCACCGGCTCGGGCGGTTCCGGGGGGTCGGGCAACACCCAGGGCGGTCAGTTCTGCTCGACGATCACCCCGGACATGGTCCAGCAGGCCTTCGGCGCCTCCGGCGCGACGATCACCCCTGGCCAGCAGCAGGACACCGACGGCGTGGCCGCGGTGAGCTGCACCATCGCCGCGCAGAGCGGATCGAGCGCGCTCGGCATCGACGTGATCGCGTTCAACTACGGCGGTCAGGCCAACGTGACCAGCCAGTCGGCGTTGCAGAACGCGCAGAACCAACTGCAGAGCAGCGGGCACGCCAGTAATTTCCAGCCGCAGACCGGGGTCGGCGACGCGGACGGCGCGTTCTCCTACAGCGTCAGCACGCAGGGCGGCGCCACCGGTTTCGCCGTCTTCGCAGCCAAGACCCTGCAAGGCAGCACCGCGGGCATCGACGTCACCGCGGTCGGCCAAGTTCAGCTGGACCAGGTGATCAAATTCGCCGGCATCGTGGTCTCCAGCTGAGGTCCTGCGCCGGTTAGGCTGCGGCCATGACTACCGCGGACTACGAGATCACCTCGGGCGGGGCTCGCGCCGTGATCACCAGGATCGGTGCCGGGCTGCGTGCGTTCGAGGTGGCCGGCGTGCCCTACCTGGAAACCTTCCCCGAGGGCGACCACCCGCCGCTGGGCGCGGGCACCGTGCTGGTGCCGTGGCCGAACCGGATCAACGGCGGGGTCTGGCACTGGGACGGCACCGAGCAGCGGGTGCCGATCAACGAGCCCGCGCGCGGTCACGCCATCCACGGCCTGGTCCGGCACGATGTCTGGGAGGTCGTGCGGCAGAGCTCGGACCGGATCATGCTGGCCACCGACATCCCGGTGCAGGCCGGCTGGCCGGTCGCCCTGCGCACCACCATCGACTACGCGCTGGACGACCGCGGTCTCACCGTCACACACGGGGTGCGCAACATCGGCGAGGCCGCGGTGCCCTTCGGTGTGGGCACCCACCCGTACCCGAGGGCGGGCGCGGCCAACCGGGCGGAAAGCCAGCTCCAGCTCGCCGCGAACACCATGCTCCCGCTCGACCCGGACACCCTGATGCCGACCGGCCCGGCCGTGCCGGTGGAAGGCACCGAGTACGACTACCGCGAGCCGCGCAAGCTGGCCGGCGTCTTCCTGGACCAGCCCTTCGGCGAATGCCTCCCCGGCCCTGACGGCCTGATCCACCACCGGCTGACCAGTCCGCAGGGCGGCATCGAACTGTGGGCCGATCCGGCCTTCCGCTGGGTGCAGGCGTTCACCCCGCCCGAGTTCCCGGGCCGGGCCGACGGCGTGGTCGCGGTGGAACCGATGACCTGCCCGCCGGACGCGCTCAACTCCGGCATCGACCTGATCACCCTCGCCCCCGGCGAATCGTGGTCGGCCCGCTGGGGTTTCCTGCCTTTGGGTTAAGGGCTTTTGCGCACCAACCCGGTGAAACCGGCCACGAACAGCGTGACGAACGCCCAGGACAGCGCCTGGATCGCCCAGCCCGCGACGGTGAGCAGGGCGCCCAGCGCACTGCCGCTGTCCAACTGGCAGTTCGGCTGACCGGCCGGTTTCACCAGCGGCGTCGCCGTGTTCAAGGCCAGCCCGGCCTGATCCACCGTGCCGCAGCGCGCCCCGTGCGCGCCGACGGTGATCAGCCCGGCCGGTCCGCCCACGCCGACCAGCAGCACCAGGGCAAGAGCCACCGTGCCGGCCCACCAGAGCAGCGCGCGACTGGGCCGGTAGCCGTAACCGAGCACCACCCCGGTCACCCGGTTCCAGATCCGCGCCCAGAAGTCCAGGCGGCCCCGGCGCAGCAGTTCCCGTTGCGCGGCAATGTTGATCCGCCGCACGTCCCGTTCGTTGCCCGCGGCCTGGTGCGTCGCGGCGAACTGGTGGTAGGGCTGGCTCGCGTAGCCGTTCGTGCGATTGGCCAGCAGGTCCAGAAATTCCGGCACGCTCGCCCGGCGGATCCGGCTGTAGGTGAAGCCGTCCAGGTTGATCGCGCCATCCAGGAACGAGACCGGGAACAGCGCGTCCCCGCTCACCTTGACCCGGCCGATGTTCAGCGCGAGCGCGCCCGGCACGACCGCGCTGGCCTGGCCGTCCTCGAAACTGAGCCGCCCGCCGATGCACGCGCCGGCCAGCCGGATCGTGCCGGTGTCCTTCCTGCCCTTCGCGCGAAAGCCCTGGTTGAGCATGAGGTTGCTCTCGGTGCGCAGGTAGTCGGCGACCAGCGCGGGACCGGCCGGGTTGGTCAGCTGCGCGGTGCCCAGGTCGGTGAGCCCGCCGATGACCGCGCCGGACAGGCGCACCGTGCCGCCGTCTCCGCCGCCGTCGGCCTGGAAGCCGTGATTGAGGAACAACCCGCCACCGGTCTGCAGGTGATCGGCCAGCAGCGCGGCTTGTTCGCCCTTGCCGTGCAACGTCGCGGCCGACAGGTTCACCATGCCGCCGATCCGCGCGGCATACAGGTTCAGTGAGTTCAGGTGCGCGCCGGCCATCAGCAGACTGCGCTCGACGACCACCTCGCTGGCCACCACCTCAGCCGCGATCAGCCCGCAGAAGTCCACAGCGGACAGATGGCTTCCGGTCAGCCGGATCCCTTCCTCCGCGCGGCAATTCGACAGCTCCAGCGGCAGCGGCGAACGGACCTCGGCCAGGTCGAGCCGGCCGGTGATGACGGCACCGCGCAACCGGATTCCGCGCGGATCAGGCTGCAGCCGGTCCGGCCAGTGGAACCCGCCGAGCATGATCTGCCGGATCAGCTCCGCGCGCACCTCGGCCGGTTGATCAAGTTCCAGCCGGGTCCCGTTGAGGACCGCGTTGGCCAGCCAGCACTCGGTCTCGCTGAGGTCGTTGAAATTCAACCAGCCCACAGGCACAGACTACGGATCGAACATCAGTTAGCCTCGCAAACCATGGATGTCGCGATCTCAGGCGGTTACGTGGTCCCGGTCGACGGGGACCCGATCGAGGGTGGGACGGTACTGGTCAGCGGCGGGAAGATCGTCGCCGTCGGGCCTGCCGAGGAGGTGGTGGTTCCCGAGGGCGTCACCGAGGTCGACGCGGCGGGTTGCTGGGTGTTGCCCGGGTTCATCGAGGCGCACGCGCACGTCGGCGTGCACGAGGACGGTGAGGCCTGGGCCGGCAACGACACCAACGAGATGACCGACCCGAACGGGGCCCGGTTCCGCGCGCTGGACGGGATCAACCCGGCCGACGTCGGTTTCGCCGACGCGCTGTCCGGCGGAATCACCAGCGCGATCATCAAGCCCGGATCGGGAAACCCGATCGGCGGCGCGACGGTCGCGGTGAAGACGTGGGGTCGCAGCGTCGACGAGATGGCCTTCCGCACCGACGTGAGCGTCAAGAGCGCGCTCGGCGAGAACCCGAAGCGGGTCTACGGCGAGAAGGACAAAACCCCGTCCACCCGGCTCGGGGTCGCCGCGATTCTGCGTGAGGCGTTCACCAAGGCGCAGGACTACCGCTCCAAGCGCGAGCACGACACCGGGCAGGGCAAGCCGTTCGACCGTGATCTCACCTTCGAGACCCTGGTCCGCGTGCTCGACCGCGAACTGCTCTGGGATCAGCACGTGCACCGCGCCGACGACATCGCCACCGCGATCCGCATCGCCGACGAGTTCGGCTACCAACTGGTCGTCAACCACGGCACCGAGGGCCACCTGGTCGCGGATCTGCTGGCCGAGCGGGACATTCCGGTGATCTTCGGGCCGATGTTCACCGCGCGGGTCAAGGTCGAACTGCGCCAGCGCACCATGCGCGCGGCCGGGATCATGGCCAGGGCGGGAGTGAAGCTGGCCATCACCACCGACCATCCGGTGGTGCCCATCCACTTCCTGGTCCACCAGGCCACGCTGGCCGTGAAGGAGGGCCTCGACCCGGAAACCGCGCTGCGCGCGCTGACCGTCAACCCGGCGCAGATCCTGCGCCTGGACGACCGGATCGGCGCGCTCAAGCCAGGTCTGGACGGCGACGTGGTGTTGTGGTCCGGCGATCCGCTCGACGTGATGAGCCGCGCGCTGCGGGTGTTCATCAACGGCCGCGAGGTCTACACCTACGACGAGGACCGCGGTGAAGGGGTCGTGGCCAACCCCTACTACACCGAGCGCTGAACCTGACTGTCCACTCCGGACTCCTCGGCCGATGGAGTCCGGAGTGGACGAAAGCTAGCTCCGGCGCAGTTCCCGGGCGATGACCATCCGCTGGATCTGGTTGGTGCCCTCGAAGATCTGTGGCACCTTGGCCTCGCGCATGTACCGCTCGACCGGGAAGTCCCTGGTGTAGCCGGCGCCGCCGAGCACCTGCACCGCGTCGGTGGTCACCTTCATCGCGTTGTCGGTGGCGATCAGCTTGGCGATCGAGGCCTGGCGCCGGAACGGCAGGCCGCGATCGCGCCGCCGCGCGGCTTCCAGGTAGGTCGCCCGCGCCGATTCGACGGCCGCCGCCATGTCGGCCAGCAGGAACTCAAGACCCTGGAACTCGATGATCGGCTTGCCGAACTGGGTCCGCTCCTTGGCGTAGCGCACCGCCTCGTCCAGCGCCGCCTGGGCCAGCCCGACCGCGCACGCGGCGATCCCCAGCCGCCCCGAGTTCAACGCCTCCAGCGCGATCTTCAGGCCGTCGCCTTCCTTCGCGATCAACCGGTCCGCGTCCACCCGCGCGCCGTCCAGGTTGAGCTGGGCGACCACCGAGCCGTTCAGGCCCATGGTCCGCTCCGGCTTGGCCGCCGAGAGGCCCTCGGTGTGGCCGTCGACCAGCAGGCAGCTGATGTTGTGGCCGCTGTCGTCGTCGGAGGTGCGGACCATCATCGTGTAGAAGTCGGCGACCCCCGCGTGTGTGATCCACGCCTTGGTGCCGTTGACCACGTACTCGTCGCCCTCCCGCACCGCGCGGGTGGTCATCGAGGCCGGGTCGGAACCGGCGTGCGGCTCGGACAGCGCGTAGGCGCCGAGCAGTTCGCCGCCGAGCATGTCCGGCAGCCAGCGCTCACGCTGCGCGTCCGTGCCGAACCCGGCCAGCGCGTAGCAGGACATGGTGTGCACCGAGAGGCCCTCGCCGATGGTCATCCACGCCGTCGCCAGCTCCTCGATGACCTGCAGGTACACCTCGTAGGACACCCCGGAGCCGCCGATCTCCTCCGGGTAGGGCAGGCCGAGCAGGCCGGATTTGCCGAGTAAGCGGAACTTCTCGCGCGGGAAGCGGGCCGCTTCCTCGTACTCGGCGGCGGCCGGCGCCAGCTCCTCGGTCGCGATCTCGCGCACCAGCGCGATCAGGTCTTCTGCGTCCGTGGACGGCAGATTTCTCTCAGCCGGCATGGGTCCTCCAGCACAACGAGTAACGGCGGCACGGCACACATGTTTGGCGGCCGTACGGTCGGACGTCCTACGGTACAAAACCCGAGGGGCGCCATGGGTAGATTCGTGCGGAGGAAAACCCGAACGAGGAAACTTTGAGGTGTGCGGTGATCGTGGTCGGCGGCGAGGCATTGGTGGATCTGGTCCCCGCACCGGCGACCGAGCCAGGTCGGACTGGCGCGCTGCGCCCGTTGCTGCCTGCGCTCGGCGGCGGTCCCTACAACACGGCGGTCGCGCTCGGGCGGCTCGGCGCGCCGGTCGCGTTCCTGTCCCGGATCTCCACCGACGCCTTCGGCGATGCCCTGCTCGACCGGTTGAGCGGCGCCGGAGTGCGCCTTGACCTGCTGCAACGCGGCAGCGAGCCGACCACCCTTGCGGTGGTGACGCTGGCCGAGGACGGCTCGGCCCGCTACACCTTCCATGTCCAGGGCACCGCCGACCGGCTGGTCGCCGACCCCGGCCCGTTGCCCGCCGACGTGACCGCGCTCTCGCTCGGCACCCTCGGACTCGTGCTGGACCCGGGCGCGACCGTCTACGAGACGATGCTGCACCGGGAGGCCGCGGTGGGCCGGCTCACCGTGCTCGACCCGAATGTCCGGCCCAGCCTGATCGAGGACCCGGCCGCCTACCGGACCCGGTTCACGGGCTGGCTGCCGTCGGTCGGGCTGCTCAAGGCGTCGATCGAGGACGCCTGGTGGCTGGCCGACGCCCCCGAGGGCACCGACGTGTTCCCGCTGACCAAGGACTGGCTGCGCGCCGGAGTCGGCGCGGTCGTGCTGACCAGGGGCAGCGACGGGCTGACCGTGCTCAGCGAGTCGATCGGCCGGGTGGACGTGCCCGCGGTCCGCACCAAGGTCGCCGACACCATCGGTGCCGGCGACACCGTGCATGCCGCGTTGCTGGCCTGGCTGACCGGTCACGGCGTGCACAGCACGGCGGCGCTACGCGAACTCGGCGCGGACGCGTGGCGCGAAGCGCTCGGATATGCGGCGAAAGCCGCAGCTATCACCGTTTCCCGGGTAGGTGCTGAACCGCCTTTCGCCGCGGAATTGGCTGATTGAACGACGGGCAGAATTAAAATAGCGCGCGAATTACGGTAGACGTCCCGTCATCGCGACGGGACGCCACCGTGCCCGCGTGGAAGGGGAGACTGTCCTGGTGGGATTTCCCAGTCAGGACAACGGTTTCATCGGGTCATCAGTGGTGACAGTGCCAGAACCACCACGGTCCGACGAAGATACCCAAACCGATACCGATGGCGATCATGACTTACCTCCGAATTTCTCGGCGAGGTCTGGAGTTATTCACGGCCGCGACACCGAAATTAGTCGGTTTCTCCCATGCTTGTCGTTCCCCGGGTTGAGTGGCGACCGACTCCGAGGAGTATTCACTTTCGCGGAAAGAAAAACCCACATTCGCCGGGTCGGCCCAGTGGTGTTCCCGATCAGGTGGTCCCGGCGCGGGCCGCGTTCCGTTCGCGAATGCGCACATTACCTGTCAACGGCGCGGAGGTCACGATTGCCTGTGGATCATTGCCGAACGCGGTACCACTTCGCCTCGCGGTCCAAACCATGATCCCCGCCGCTAATCGCACCGCAAGCTCCTGTGATGGAGGTCCCATGTGGGGGACTTGACGTGCCGTCCGGGTGGGCGAGACGTGTATTTGGCACTAACGTAAGAAGCGACTCAGACCCCAACGGGGCGGTGCTGCGGTCGGTCACCCCGATCGAGTGGTCATTCGCGGTGGTCAGTCTGGATCGGTTACTACACCGATCCGGTTGCCTTCTCGCTCTACCCACGAGCACGCCTCGTTCCAAGCGTGAAAGAGGCTCGAATGCCCGACGCGACCTCCGCCGGCACTCAGACTGCTGTGCTGCGCCATTCAGGCGGCGAGTTGGAGCTTCCGGTACGACCCGTCACGGAGGGGTCGCCGGGGATCGACGTTACGAAGCTGCTGTCCACCACCGGCCTGGTCACGATCGACCCCGGTTTCGTGAACACGGCTTCCTGCTCGTCGGAGATCACCTACATCGACGGTGGTGCGGGGATTCTGCGCTACCGCGGCTACCCGATCGAGCAGCTGGCCGAACGGTCGAGCTTCATCGAGGTCAGCTATCTGCTGATCTACGGCCAGCTGCCCACCGAGGCACAGCTCGCCGACTTCACCGAGAAGATCAGCAGGCACACCCTGCTGCACGAAGATCTCAAGGGATTCTTCGGCGGCTTCCCGCGCGACGCGCACCCGATGCCGGTGCTGTCCTCGGCGGTGTCCGCACTGTCCACTTTCTACCAGGACAGCCTGAACCCGTTCGACGAGCCCAACGTGGAGCTGTCCACCATCCGCCTGCTGGCCAAGGTGCCGACCCTGGCCGCGTACGCCTACAAGAAGAGCGTCGGCCAGCCGTTCCTGTACCCGGACAATTCGCTTGGCCTGGTCGAGAACTTCCTGCGGATGACCTTCGGCCTGCCCGCCGAGCCCTACGAGGTCGACCCGGCCCTGGTCAAGGCGCTGGACCTGCTGTTCATCCTGCACGCCGACCACGAGCAGAACTGCTCCACCTCGACCGTGCGCCTGGTCGGCTCGTCCGAGGCCAACCTGTTCGCCAGCATCTCGGCTGGCATCAACGCCCTGTTCGGCCCGCTGCACGGCGGCGCCAACAGCGCGGTGCTGGAAATGCTGCAGGACATCCAGCGCTCCGGCGGCGACGTCGACTCCTTCGTCAACAAGGTGAAGAACAAGGAGGAGGGCGTCCGGCTGATGGGCTTCGGCCACCGGGTCTACAAGAACTACGACCCCAGGGCAAAGATCATCAAGCGCACCGCCGACGAGATCCTCAAGAAGCTCGGCGGCGATGACCACCTGCTCGACATCGCGCTGAAGCTGGAAGAGCGCGCGCTGTCCGACGACTACTTCGTCGAGCGCAAGCTCTACCCGAACGTCGACTTCTACACCGGCCTGATCTACCGCGCCATGGGCTTCCCGACCAGGATGTTCACCGTCCTGTTCGCC
>DATFHN010000046.1:0-52747 GCA_035248365.1 Pseudonocardiaceae bacterium
CGCAACGGCATCGGCAAGGGCCGCCTGCTGGTCGGGGCCGAACGCCCCGCCCGCCGTGTACAGCACATACGCGTCGACGTTCGCGGTTTCCTCGCGCGGGTCGACGAACCGTTGCATGCCCACCCCGCGGCCGGTGCGCACGCCGGCCGCGAGCCCGATCGACTGAAGGGTGAGCGCTGCCCCGAAGAGGTCGTGATGGATGTCGGTGCCGTCGATGAGGACCAATACACTCCCACCCGTCATCTGTTCAGCCGACCGGTTTCAGGTTGACCACGACGAGCACCGAACCCGGGCCACCTGGGTTGGGCGTCGCGTACGGGTTCTGCGCCGTCGGCCAGCCGGTCACCTTCGCGGTGGAGTACTCGGTGTAGTCCGCGAAGTAGGTGAACGGGATGATCGGCAGGTCGTCGGCCATGATGTGCTGGAGCTTGTAGAGGATCTGCTGCTGTTGCCCGGCGTCGGTGAGCTGCGGGTAGGACTTGAACAGGTCGGCGGTCTGCGGGTCCTGCCAGCGCTCGATGTTCTGGTACGTCGGGATCAGGGTGCCGATCGGCGCCGAGAAGGCCGGGTCCATCCAGGTGTCGTAGATGTCGAACTCGGTGGTCTGGGTGGCGATCGGGTAACCGAGCGAGGCCTGGAAGTTGCCCTTGCCGGTCAGCGTGTTGATCGACTCGACCGGGACGCCGTTGATGCTGACCTTGATGCCGATGTCCTTCATCTGCGAGACGATCACCTGCGCTTCGGCGATCTGCTCGGTGTAGGAGGACGGGTCGGTGATGGTGAAGGACAGCTCCTGGCCGTTCTTGGCGAAGTAGCCGTTGCCGTCCATGGTGTAGCCGTCCTGCTGCAGGATCTGCTTGGCCTGCGCGGTGTCCTGCTTGAAGTTGACGCCCTTGAGATCAGGCGCGATGTCGTCCTGGTAGAGCGGCATCGGGAGGCCGGTGACGCTGGTCGCGGGCAGGCCCTGGTTGGCGTTGGCGATCTGCGTCCGGTCAACCCCGAGGCTGACCGCCTTGCGCACGGCGAGGTCGTTGAACGGCGCGGTCTGCTGGTTGGTGATCAGGCCGTCGGTGCCGACCGTCGGCCAGAAGATGTGGTTGTTCGGGCTCTTGCTGGTGTACGCGGACTGCGCGTTCGGGATGAACACGCCTGCCCAGTCCAACTGGCCCTGGGCCAGCGCGAGCGCGACGCCGGTGTTGTCCCGCTCGGACACGAACTGGATGCCGCCGATCGCGGGCTTGCCGGGCTGCCAGTACTTCGGGTTCTTGGCCAGCAGGTAGCTCTGCGCGCTGAAGTTGCTCAGCATCAGCGGCCCGGTGCCGACCGGGTTCGGGTCGGCCCAGGTGGTCGGGTCGGCGATCTTGCTCCAGATGTGCTGCGGCACGATCGTCTGGTTGAGCAGCTTGTCGACGTTCTGGACGTCCGCCGTCGCGAACGTCATGGTGACCGAGTTGGCGTCCGCGGTGATGGTCTGGAAGTCGACGCCGATGAGGTTCAGCGCCGGGTACTTCTTCATCAGGTTGAAGCTGTAGACGAAGTCCTGCGGCGTCATCGGGGTGCCGTCGGTCCACTTGACGTTCTTGCGGATCTGCATCGTGAACGTCTTGTTGTCGTTGGACCAGGCCCACGAGGTGGCCAGCCAGGGCACGTAGTCGTCGGGCTTGAGGGTGTTCTGCGCGGCGGGCGTCTCGTAGACGTAACCGCCCGCGCCGACCTGGCTGAACGCGTTGGTGTCCAGGAACGGGTTGAAGATGCGCTGGATCGGGCCGGACGGCCCGCCAGCAACGGTGAGGATGACGCCGTTCGCGCCCGCGCTCGCCCCACCCGAACAGCCCGCTATCCCTGCTGCCGCAACGGTCACGGCCGCGACCAGGGTGGCGAGCCTGCGCCACCGCGAATGTGCTCTCATCACATCAGGACTCCGATTTCTCGTGCAGCCAGCACGCGGCCCAGTGCCCGTTGGCGGCCAGCGTGAACTTCGGTGGGACGTCGGTCGCGCATTTGGACAGCGCGAGCGGGCAACGAGGGTGGAAACGGCAGCCTTGCGGCGGGTCGATCAGGCTCGGCGGTGCGCCGAGCCCACCCGGTGGTACCGGGGCGAGCGGTCGGCCCGGGTCGGGCGCGGACGCGACGAGCAGTTGCGTGTAGGGATGCGCGGGCTCCTGGGTGACGACCTCGGACGGCCCGCCCTCGACCATCCGGCCCGCGTACATGACCACGGTGGTGGTCGCGAAGTAGCGGGCCGACGCGATGTCGTGGGTGATGTAGAGCAGCGCGAGTTCGCGTTCCGAGGCCAGTTTGGCCAGCAGGTTCAGCACACCGAGCCGGATGGAGACGTCCAACATGGACACCGGTTCGTCGGCGAGCGGCACGTCCGGGTTGACCGCCAAGGCTCGAGCGATCGAGATCCGCTGCCGCTGGCCGCCGGACAGCTCGTGCGGGTATCGGCCGGCGTACTGGGCCGGTGGGGTCAGGTTGACCTCGGTGAGCAGCCGGTCGATCGTCTGGCTGATCTTCGCGTTGTCCCGGCCGTGCACGCGCAGCACCCGGCGCAGCGTGGAGCCGATGGTGTGCACCGGGTTGAACGAGCCGAACGGGTCCTGCAACATCAGCTGAACCGACCGCACGTAGGCGCGGAACAGCTTGCCGCGCCGCACCGTGATCTCCTCACCGCGCAGCTTGATCGCGCCGGCTGTCGCGGGCATCAGCTGCGCGAGCAGCCGCGCCACCGTCGACTTGCCCGAGCCGGACTCGCCGACCAGCGCGGTCACCTCGCCCGCGAACAGCGCCAGCGACACGTCGTCGACCGCGTGCACGACCGCGTGCCGCGCGGCGCCCTGGCCGCGCACCTTGAAGTGCTTGCTCAGCCCGGTCGCTTCCAGCACCGGGCTCCTGTTCATCGTGGCGGTCACACCGGCTCCGGAACTGAGGGGGCGGACAGTTGGCTGTCGTCACCGGCCGGGTAGAGCAGGCAGGCGACCTGTTGCGAGACGAGCGGCAGCAGCACCGGACGCTGTTCGGCACACCCTTCGAACGCGTGCGCGCAGCGCGGCTGGAACGGGCACCCGGCTGGGAGTTCGCGCAGGTCCGGCGGTGAGCCGGGAATACCGGTGAGCTGTTTGCGCGGGCCGGACAGCGTCGGGAAGCACTCCATCAGCGCCTTGCTGTACGGGTGCTTCGGGTTGCGGTAGAACTCCTCGGCCGGCCCGGTCTCGACCACCCGCCCGGCGTACATCACCGCGATCGTGTCGGACATCTCGACCAGCAGCGAAAGGTCGTGGGTGATGAACACGATCGAGAAGCCGAGCTTTTCCCGCAGTGCGGCCAGCTGGCTGACGATCTCCCGCTGGATCACCGTGTCCAGTGCGGTGGTCGGCTCGTCGAGCACGATCACCTCGGGATCCAGCGCCAGCGCGATCGCGATCATCACCCGCTGCCGCATGCCGCCGGACAGCTCGTGCGGATACGCGGTCGCCCGGTCTTCCGGGATGCCCACCAGCTTGAGCAGTTCCTTCACTCGCGCCACTCGTTGCAGCGCGGTCAGATCCTTGCGGTGCGCGCTGATCACGTCGCCGATCTGGGTGCCGATGCGCAGCACCGGGTTGAGCGCGTTCATCGCCGACTGGAACACGATCGAGAGCTTGTCCCAGCGGAACGCCCGCAGTTCTTCCCCGCTCAGCGCGAGCACGTCGACTGCTCTGCCGTCCTTGGTCCGATAGACGATCTGACCACCGGTCGCGCGCGCGGGCGCCTTCAGCAGCCTGGTGATCGCATAGGCGAGGGTGGATTTGCCGGAGCCGGATTCGCCCGCGATGCCGAGCACTTCGCCGCGCCGCAGGGTCAGCGTCACGTCGTCGACGGCGTGTACGGCGCCGCCCTCGATCTCGTAGTCGATGCTGACGTTGCGCATTTCCAGCAAGGCATCCGGCTGCGCATCGTCCGCAATGGACTCCTTGCCGGTGTCCCAGCGGGCCGGGCGCATCCGCTGCTTGCGTGGTCCGCGCCGGGTGTTCACCCCGACCGCGCGCAGGCGCGGGTTGACGAACTCGTCGATGCCGAAGTTGACCAGCGACAGGCCCGCGCCGAGCAGCGCGATGCACAGACCGGCGGGCACGAACCACCACCAGGCGCCGGAGAGCAGCACGTTGCCGTTCTGCGCCCAGTACAGGATCCCGCCCCAGCTCCACTGGGTCAGGTCGGTCAGGCCGAGGAAGGCCAGACCGGCCTCGGTCAGGATCGCCGACACCACGTTGCCGAGGAACGCGGCCGCGATGATCGCGGTCTGGTTGGGCAGGATCTCGCCGAAGATCACCCGCATCGACCCTTGCCCGGACGCCCGGGCCGCCTCGATGAAATCGCGTTTGCGCAGCGACAAGGTCTGCGCCCGCAGCACACGGGCACCCCAGGCCCAGCCGGTCAGCGCGATCACGATGATCAGGCCGAACTGGCCGGAATGCGGCAGGTAGGCCGCGACGACGACGGTCAGCGGAAGGGTGGGGATGACCAGGAAGACGTTGGACACCACGGAAAGCGACTCGTCCCAGGCCCGGCCGAGATAACCGGCGGTCACGCCGAAGATCACCGATAGGACGGTCGAGAGCGCGCCAGCGACGAAGCCGACGATCATCGAGTTCCGCGTCCCGTCGACGACCTGGGCGAGGATGTCCTGCCCGTTCTGGGTGGTGCCGAACCAGTGCGCGCCGGAGGGCGGCTGCAGCGCGTCGTTGGACACCGCGGACGGGTCTGTGTGCACGATCAGCGGCCCGAACGCGGCCAGCAGCACGAAGAACGCGACGATGATCAGCCCGGTGAGGATCTTCGGGGAACGCAACGCACGCCGCCGCATCATGCCTCCTGACGCGTTCGCGGGTCGAGCAGGACATAGAGGAAGTCGACGGCCAGGTTGGCGAGCAGCACGGTGACGATCAGGAACAGGAAGCAGCCCTGCATCAGCGGGTAGTCCTGGTTCTGCACCGCGGTGAACAAGGTGTAGCCAAGGCCGGGATAGGAGAAGACGACCTCGGTGACGATCGAGCCGCCGATCACGAACCCGAGCGACATGGCGAAGCCGGCCAGCGAGGGCAGCAGGGCGTTGCGCGCGGCGTAGGTGAACACGATCCGGCGCTTGCCGAGCCCTTTGGCCTCGGCGAGCAGCACGTAGTCCTCGGACAGGGTGGTGACCATCATGTTCCGCATGCCGAGCAGCCAGCCGCCGATCGAGGACACCACGATGGTCAGCGCGGGCAGGATGCCGTGGTACAGGGCGCTGCCGATGAACGAGCCGTTGAAACTGGGCTGCATGCCGAGGCCGTAGGCCTGGTTGATCGGGAACCAGTGCAGTTGGGTGGCGAGCACGTAGACCGCGATCAGCGCGAACCAGAAGTACGGAATCGCCGAGATGAAGTTGGTGATCGGCACGAAGGAGTCGAGCCAGGTTCCCCGTTTCCAGCCGACGAAGACGCCGAGCATGGTGCCGAGCAGAAAGCTGACGACTGTTGAGAGACCGATCAGCACCAGCGTCCAGGGCGCGCCCTGGCTGATCACCGACCAGACCGAATTCGGATAGTCGGTGACGGAAACCCCTAAATCGCCGTGGAACAGTTTGCCCCAGTAATCGACGTACTGGTGCCAGAGGTTGCCATCGTTCTGGCCGAACAGCTTGCGCAGCGCGAAAACCGCGTTCGGGCTGAGCGCGAGTCCGCCGCGCATCTTGTTCAGCATCGCGGTGACCGGGTCGCCGGGCATGACGCGGGGCAGAACGAAGTTGAGCGTGATGGCAGCCCAGGCGGCGATCAGGTAGAAGAACGCCCGACGGGCGAAAGCTCGCACGGAGAAGCCCCTTCCCCCGTGAACCAGAGGACAACTGCGGGTAGACCATGATGTACCACTTGCTGACCACAAGCTACACTTGGCTCTCCACGGACACAAGAGGTCTAGACCCGCTTCGCCGTTGGAGGTCGTGGTGCGCTTCAGCCAGGTCATTGGTCCACGCAGGTCACAGGTGATGGAAACGGCAGATCCGACACCGGGTCCCGGCGAGGTGGTGGTGCGGGTGACCGCATCGGGCGTCTGTGCCTCCGAATACCACGGCTGGTCCGAGCATTCAGCCGATGCCGAGCCGGTGCGTTTCGGCCACGAAGTGGTCGGCGTTGTGACCGAACTCGGCGCGGACGCGCGCGGCTGGCAGATCGGCGACACCGTCACCGGTTTCGGCGGGCCTGGCTTCGCCGACCTGGTCACCATGCGCGCGGACGCGTTGTTGCCGGTCCCAGCCGGTGTCCCGGCCGAACAGGCCATCGGCGAACCACTGGCCTGCATTGCCGAGGCGTTCGCGAGAACGCCGATCAAGCCGCACGACACCGTTGCCGTGGTCGGTACCGGATTCATGGGTCTCGGCTTTGTTCAACTCGCGAAATTAGCCGGTCCGGCCGAACTGATCGCGGTCGACTATCAACAACATCTTCGCGATGTCGCACTGAAAATTGGTGCGACCGCCGCATATCACCCCGATGAGCTGCCCGAACGGTTGCGCGGGCGGTGCGGCGTCGCGATCGAGGCGGCGGGCACCGCGGGTGCGCTGACCCTGGCGGGCGAGCTGGCCGCGCCGCACGGCACCCTGTGCATCCTCGGCTATCACGCGCGCGGCGCCCGCGAACTGGATCTGAACTGGTGGTACAAGGGGCTTTCCGTGGTGCACGGGTTCACCCCGCAGCGGCCCCGGGTCATGCGGGCGATGAGCACCGGCCTCGACCTGATCCGCAGCCACCAGTTCAGCTACCAGCCCTTGATCACGCACCGGTTCGACCTGTCCGGGGTGGACGACGCGTTCGCCTGCTTCACCGATCGGCCGTCCGGCTTCGTCAAATCCGTGATCATTCCCTGACTCTGAGCAAGTCATGTTGCAATCGGTGTGGCGATCGGTAACCACAAAGCCTCCGGCGGCTACACTTTTTACTTCCCGCATTTTTCTGATGTGCCGCGAAGGGCTACAGGGTGACCGAGGTGCAACAGGCGACGGCCTTCCGGTCGGACTACCCGGAGCCGTTGTGGATCCAGGCGCTGCAGCTGATCAGGGCCGAGATCGACGAGGGCGCGCTGCAGCCCGGGATGCGCCTGCCCCCGGAACGGGAACTGTGCCAGCAGCTCAACATCAGCCGGATGACGCTGCGCAAGGCGCTGAACCAACTGGTCGAGGACGGCGTGCTGAATTCATCGCACGGCCGGGGCTGGTACGTGGCCAAGGCACCCGCGGCCGAACGCGAATGGCCGAGCAACCTCGAATCATTCACCGAAACCGCGGTGCGCATGGGCCTGACCGCGTCTTCGCGCGTGCTCGTCGCGCAGGCGCGGCCTGCGAACCTGGACGAGGCCGAGGACCTGGGCATCGCACCCGGTACGCCACTGTTCCGGCTGGAACGGGTCCGCCTGCTCGATGGCGTGCCGATCGCGCTCGACCTCACCCGCATCGCCGCGTCGCTCGTGCCTGACCTGGGCGAACGCGACTTCAGCACCGAATCGTTCTACGACTCGCTGGCCGCGGCCGGGGTCGAGCCGGTCCGCGCGAACAGCACCATCGAGGCGCGCGAGGCCGACGCCTACACCGCCGAGCAGCTCAACCTGGCTGTCGGCAAACCCGTGCTGGTCATGCACCAGGTCGCGGTCGACGGCGCCGAGCGGCCGCTGTTCACCTCGGTGATCTCCTACGTCGGCGAGCGGTACCGGCTGCGCACCTCGTTCGCCCGGTCGACGCACGGCTGGTGATGGTTCGCAGAGGTGCTACGAGGTACGTGATTGCCACCTCTTGAGTAGACCACTGGTAGACCAGATGGTTATGATGCCGGCATCGGTCGTTGTCACGCGCCCTGGAGGAAACGTGATCGGTGTCGGTCTGCTCGGATCCGGCTTCATCGGCGACACCTACGCCGACGCCCTCCAGGACGTGCGCAATGCCGAACTCGTCGCCAACTACTCGCGCGACCCGAACCGCGCCAAGGCGCTCGCCGAGAAGTGGGGGCCGATCGCCCGGCAGTACGAGGACATGGCCGCTCTCTGCGCCGACGAGGACGTCGACCTGGTCGTGGTCGCGCTGCCGAACGAGGTGCACGTGGACGCGGTGCGGATCGCCGCCGAGGCCGGGAAAGCCGTCGTGTGCACGAAGCCGCTGGCCCGCACCGGCGCGGAAGCGGCCGAGATCCTGCGCATCGTGCGGGACGCGGGCGTCTGGCACGGCTACGCCGAATCGTCGGTGTTCTCCCCCAACATCAAAAAGGCCCACCAGATGGTGAAGGCCGGCGCGATCGGCGACGTGCTCACCATGCGCGCCCGCGAGGCGCACTCGGGCCCGCACGCGCCACATTTCTGGGACGCCGAGACCGCGGGCGGCGGCGCGTTACTCGACATGGGCTGCCACACCATCGAGTCGGCGCGGCACTTCTTCGGCAAGGACAACCCGATCACCGAGGTCTTCGCCTGGGGCGCGACGCTGGCCCACGCGGACAAGACCACCGGTGAGGACACCGCGATCGCGCTGCTCAAGTTCGCGGGCGGGCAACTGGCCACGGTCGAGTCGTCCTGGATCGAGAAGGGCGGCATGCAGCTGCGCCACGAGCTGGTCGGCAGCGCGGGCCGCATCGTCACCGACACCGCGTCGACCCCGGTCTGGGGGTTCATCGAGCATCCGGCGGGCTATCTCGTCGAGAAGGCCGACGCGGACACCGGCTGGGTCTACCCGGTCCCCGAGGAGGCCCGCGCGTACGGGTTCAGCCAGGAAATGCGCCACTTCGCCGACTGCTTCGCGGCGGGCAAGGCGCCCGACGAAACGTTCGAGGACGGCCACATCGTCAACTGCGTGCTGGACGCCTGCTACGCGGCGATGAAGTCCGGCACCTGGGAGAAAGTACGGATCGCCCCGTGACCTTGTTGCAGTCGGACAACCCGGAGCCGCTGTGGCTGCGGGCGGCCGAGACCATCCGCGACCAGGTGTCCGAGGGCGCCCTGCGCCCCGGCTCGCGGCTGCCACCCGAGCGCGATCTGTGCCGTCGGCTGGACATCTCCCGGGTCACGCTGCGCCGCGCGCTGCTGCAACTGGTCGACGACGGCGTGCTCAAACCCTCGCACGGGCGCGGCTGGTACGTGGCCTCCGACGAGCGCAAGGACTGGCCCAACAGCCTGGAATCGTTCAGCGAGACAGCCGCGAGGATGGGTTTGATCGCGACGTCGGTCGTGCTCCGCGCGGACACCGCGATGGCCACCCTCGACGAAGCCGAAGCGCTCGGCGTCGCCCCCGGTGCGCTGCTGTTCCACCTTGAACGGGTGCGCATGCTCGACGAGGTGCCGATCGCGATCGACCGCTCGATCGTGCCTGCCGACCTCGCGCCCGGTCTTGTCGACGTCGATTTCCGCACCGAGTCGCTGTATTCGGCCCTCGCGACCGCCGGGCTCGTGCTGGCCAACGCGGAAACCACCATCGAAGCCCGGGAAGCCGACGCCGCCATTGCCGAACATCTGCGCGTCGCGGTCGGCAAACCGATCCTGGTCATGCACCAGACGGTGCTGAATCCGGCCGACAAGCCGCTGTTCGCGTCGACCATCTCTTATGTCGGCGACCGGTACCGGCTGCGGACTTCTTTTGCCCGTTCCTGAACTGTATTGCCTTGGTCTACTATTGGTATATAGTGGTCCTTATGCCACTATCCAGTCTGCTGGCGTCACCGAGCGCGGACGAGATCGAAGCCAGCCAGGCGGTGTTGACTCGCGCGAGCTATCTCGGGCCGGACGTGCACGTCTCGTACTTCGGACTGGCTGAACAGGACAAGCGCGAATTACTCGCGGGCAATACCGCCCCGCGCCAGTTCCGCGCGTTCCTCATCGACATGCGCACCGGCATTTCGCACGATGTCGTCGTCTGCCCGGCGGAAGGTCGCGTGGTTTCCGCGCGTCAGCTCGATCCGGACGTCGACGGTGCGGTGCCGGTCGTGATCGCGGAATTCCCACTGGTTCAGGAGATCGTCGAAAAGGACGAGCGGTGGCAGGCCGCGATGCGCAAACGCGGACTGACCGACATCGGGCAATTACGGGTGAACCCGCTCTCGGCCGGACGGCTCGCCGAAGCCGAACGCGGGCACCGGATCCAGCGCTGCTTCACCTTCGTGCAGAAGACCCCGGACGATCTCGGCTGGGCCCACCCGGTCGACGGCGTGACCGTGCTCGTCGACGTGGTCACCCGGGAAGTGCTCGATGTGATCGACTACGCCAACCTCCCAGTTCCGCAGGAGGACGGCAACTTCCATGACCCGGCCTGGGTCAACCAACCCGAACGGCCCGGCGTGAAGCCGATCGAGATCACCCAGCCCGAAGGGCCGAGCTTCACCATCGACGAGCACGGCGTGCTCGACTGGCTCGGCTGGCAGCTACAGGTCGGTTTCGACCAGCGCGAAGGCCTGGTGTTACACAACATCTCGATCGACGGCCGCCCGGTGATCTACCGCGCGTCGATCGCCGAGATGGTGGTGCCCTATGGCGATCCGAGCCCGCAGCGCTGGTTCCAGACGTTCTTCGACGGCGGCGAATACCTGCTCGGCGGCTTCGCGAACTCGCTCGAACTCGGCGGCGACTGCGTCGGCGACATCACCTATCTCGACGTCACCCTGGCCGATGCCAACGGCCACGCTAGGACGGTGCCGCAGGCGATCTGCATCCACGAAGAGGACGCGGGCATCGGCTGGAAGCACTTCGACAACTGGAACGGCTCGACGGCATCGCGGCGCAATCGCCGCCTGGTCGTCTCGTTCTTCGTGACCGTCGGCAACTACGACTACGGCTTCTACTGGTACTTCTACCTCGACGGCACGATCGAACTGGAGGTCAAGGCCACCGGTGTGGTCTTCACCTCGGCCTATGTCGGCAACGGCTACGCGAGCGAGATCGCGCCCGGTCTCGGTGCTCCGCACCACCAACACCTGTTCAGCGCGCGACTGGACATGATGGTCGACGGGCCGGACAACGCGGTCGACGAACTCGAAGCAGCGGCCGCCCCGCGCGGCCCGGACAACCCGACCGGCACCGGCATCATCCAGACCGTCACCCGGCTGCGCACCGAGCAGCACGCCCAGCGCATCGCCGACAACAACACCGGTCGCGTCTGGCTGATCTCCAATCCCTCGGTGTACAACCGGCTCGGCGGCAATGTCGGCTACGTCCTCTACCCCGAGGGCAAACCACTCCTCCTGGCCGACGCTCAGTCGGATCTCTACGCGCGCGCCACCTTCGCCACCAAGCACCTCTGGGTCACGCCCTACGCGCCGGACGAGAAACACCCGGCGGGCGACTTCGTCAACATGCATTCCGGCGGCGCGGGCCTGCCGACCTGGACCATGGCCGACCGCGACGTCGACGACACCGACATCGTGCTGTGGCACACGTTCGGCCTGACCCACTTCCCGCGCATCGAGGACTGGCCGGTGATGCCGGTCGACTCGACCGGTTTCGTGCTGAAGCCACATGGTTTCTTCGGCCGCAACCCCATGCTCGACCTGCCCTCGGGCACCCACTGCAAGGAGACGGCGTGACCGGGAAACTCGGAGTCCAGCTGTACAGCGTGCGCGACGATCTTGGTCCGACCGTGCTCGGCGACACGCTGAAGCGGTTGGCCGCCATGGGTTTCACGCACGTCGAGCCGTACGACATCATCGGTTACACCGATGCGCTGGAAGCCGCGATGAACGCGGCCGGTCTCGTCGCGCGCACCGCGCACGCCAACATCGTCGACCCGAAACTGGACCGCGACGCGATCGTCGCGGCGGCAAAACAACTCGGCATCGACACGATCATCGTGCCCTGGGCCGAACCGGACACCTTCGCGACCCGGGCCGGCGTCGAAGCCCTCGCCGCGTCGATCAACGACGCGGCGACGTTCGCCGGGCAGCACGGAATCCGCATCGGCTACCACAACCATGACTTCGAATTCAGCCACCACCTCAACGGCCTGCCCGCCTACAACCTGCTCGTCGCGCAGTTCGACGAGGCGGTCGTGCTTGAGGTCGACACCTACTGGGCCAGCGTCGGCGGCGCGGACGTGTTCGAACTGCTCCCTCGGTTCAGCAAGCGAATCCGCTTCCTGCACGTGAAAACCGAGCCGCCGAACCCACCGGACCGGGTCATGCTCGGCCCCGATGTGAGCGACCGCCAAGCCGACATCCTCGCGGTCACCAAGGCGTCGGTGGAGCTGCCGATCGTGGAAGCGGTCGTGCACGAGGGCGACATCTTCCCGGTGCTGGAACGGAACGCAGCGTTCTTCCTCAAGGAGGTGGCCGAATGAGCGGTCCCGTTGGCGTCGGCCTGATCGGCGCGGGCAACATCTCCGACGAGTACCTGCGCAGCCTCACCAGTTACCCGGACCTCGCCGTGGTCGGCGTGTCCGACCTCGACCTGGATCGCGCCCGCGCGCAGGCAGGCAAGTACGGCGTCGGTTTCGCGGGATCACCGGATGCGCTGCTCGCCCGGGACGACGTCGACCTGATCGTCAACATCACCACCCCCGCCGCGCACGTCGAGGTGGCGCTGGCCGCGATCGCGGCCGGCAAGCACGTGTGGTGCGAGAAACCCCTTGCTCTGGACCGCAAATCCGCGCGGATGGTGCTCGAAGCAGCCGACGCGGCGGGCGTGACGGTGGGCAGCGCCCCGGACACGATCCTCGGCGAGGCCATCCAGCAGTCGCAGCGGATGCTCAGCGACGGCGCGATCGGCGCGCCGCGCACCGTGCTCACCCTGATGCAGGGCCCCGGACCCGACGCGTGGCATCCGCGCCCGCAGTTCCTGTTCACGCGCGGCGCCGGCCCGCTGCTGGACATCGGCCCGTACTACTTCGCCACGTTGGTGCAGTTGCTCGGCCCGATCGAGTCGGTCGAGGCGCTGGGGAGCAAACCGCGAACCGAGCGCGTGGTCGGCTCCGGACCGGACGCGGGCGCTACCTTCCCGGTCGACGTGTTCACCCATGTGAGCGTGCTGACCAAGTTCGCGTCGGGTGTTGTCGGCACGTCGATCTACAGTTTCGATTCCGCGGTGCCGCGCCAGCTGTTCGAGATCTCCGGCGCGGACGGCACCCTCGAAGTACCGGTGAGCGGCTTCGACGGCCCGACCCGGCTCTACGCCAACGGTGCGGACGACTGGACCAGCAGCGCGCCACCTGGTGTGCCGCGCGTGCGCGGGGTCGGGGTACTGGAGATGGCGCGCGCCATCCGCGCGGGCGACCAACCGCGGGCCAGCGGAAAGCTGGCCTATCACGTGCTCGACGCCATGCTGGCGGTGGAGGACTCGATCGACGCGGGGGCGCCGATCGTGCTGGACAGTTCCGCCGATCCGATCACGGCGCTGCCCGCCGACTGGGATCCGACCGCGCAAACCTGGTGATCTTTTTCCGTGGGGAGGAAATGTGGACGTTCGGGACATCCCGTTCGTCGAGGCGCGCCTGACGCAGGCGGCCAGACTCGCCCTCGCCATCGAATCGGTGACGGCGCAACTGGCCGTGCTGCGGGATGCCGGTGAGCTGACCGGGCCGGGGCCGATCTTCGTCGGCATCGGCGCGAGCCTGGCAGCCGCGTGCGCGCCGGTGTGGGAGTTGCGCGGCAGGGGGGTCCATGCCTGGCGGCTCGGTGCCGGTGATCTGCCGCTGCCCTTCCCACCGAGCAGGCATCCGATCGTGGGGGTGTCGCAGAGCGGGCGAAGCGCGGAGACGCTGACCGTGCTCAAGGAAGTGCCGGAAGACCAGCGGTACGCGGTGGTCAACTACCAGCCCTCGCCGATCGCCGCGTTGGTGCGGCGCACGATCAGCCTGGACAACATCCCGGACAGCTACGCGTCCACCATCGGCTACACCGCGACCGTGGCCGCGCTCGGCCTGATCGCGGACAGTTGGGACCACGGCGACATCGACCCGGGCTGGGCGCGGCTGCCGGAGATCTTCCGCACCTGTGACACCGAGTTCACCAATCAGATCAAGCCGATCGCCGCGTTGTTCGCCGCGGTCGAGTCGATCGATTTCGTCGGCGCCGGCCCGTCGGTCGGCTCGGCCGAGTCGGGCGCCTTACTGTTCCGGGAGGTCGCGCGGATCCACGCGACCGCGATGAGCACCCGGCAGTACCTGCACGGCTCGATGGAGTCGGCAGGCGATGGCGTGCACGTGCTGCTCGGCGACACCCGCGAACTGGAGGTCGCCCGCACGCTCTCCGACGCCGGTCACCAGGTTCTGCTGCTGACCGCGGCCGACGTCGAAGCGGGGCCGCGGTTGTGTACCGTGCGGATGCCCGCGCTGCCGCCCGCGCAGCGGGCCATCATCGAGGCGTTGTTCATGCAGGTCCTGGTCGGCGAGGTGGCCGGCCTGCGCGGGGTGGAAATCGAGGAGTTCGTGTTCAACAACACCGACACCAAGGTCGCGGTAGCCGAATGACGCGCGTGGTGGCCGGGCTCGACGTGGGCGGGACCAAGATCGCGGTCCGGGTCGAGCGGCTCGACGGACGACGACTGATCGATCTGGAACTTCCCGCCGACGACTGGAGCGCGTCGCCGGTCGACACCGCGGCGGCGTGGCTGAGCGCGCGGCTGAATCGGGTGCTGCCGCGCGGGTCCGAATTGGTCGCGGCCGGTATCGGCGCGCAGGGCTGCGACACCCAGGAGCACTGCACCGAACTGGCCCAGGCACTGGCGGCGATCGGCATCCGGGCGATTGTCGTCAACGATGCCGCACTGCTGGTGCCCGCGGCCGGGCTGACCACCGGAATCGGTGTGGTGGCCGGGACCGGCGCGATCGGGGTCGGACAGGACGCCAGCGGCGATACGTTGTTCGCGGGCGGCTGGGGTTGGGTGATCGGGGACGAGGCCGGATCGGCCGGGATCGTCCGGCTGGCCACCATCGCCGCGCTCACCGCGCACGACGAGAGCAGACCGGACGACGGCCTGCTCACTGCGTTGCAACGCGCCTTCGGTGTCGACGGGCCGGAGGCGCTGGCCCGTGCGGTCAACGACGAGCCGACCACCGGCAACTGGGGTCCGCGCGCGCCTGCCGTGTTCGATGCCGCGAACGCCGGTTCGAAGCTGGCGGTCGGGGTGATCGACGCGGCGGCCCAGCACCTGTCCACTTTGGTCGATCGACTGCTGGCGCGGGGCGCGGTCGGTTCGGACATCGTCGCGGCGGGCAGCGTGATCGTCGGGCAGCCTCGGTTGGCCGTCGCGTTCGAGAACCGGATCGCGATCACCCATCCGGAACTCAAGATCACCTTGTTGGATGAACCGCCAGTGGCGGGCGCTGTTGTTCTCGCGCGTCGCGCGGATTCCATCCAGTTCGAATAGCTTGCCGCCCAGTCGATCCAGCCTTAGCGTATGGGCCCATGTTCCGCTGGACCAAGCTCGCCGCACCGCTCGCCGCGCTGCTGATCACCGGTTTCGTTGCGCCTGCGGCACATGGCGCCACGCCGCGGGACTGTGCGACCACTCTGGACTGCACCACCGCCGACATCGACGCGATGTCCATCACGGACCGGCTGACCTTCGTCCGCGACATGGAATCCGGCCCGGCGCAGCGGATCGCCCCCGGCTTCGCCCAGTGGCGCAACATCGAGGGTGTGCTCGAGTTCTTCATCGACCACGGCTGGGGTGCCTCCGGCACCTGGGTGTCCGATGTGGATGATGGCATTCTGACCGGCGCCGAGCGCGGTCTTGCCATCGCGCTGGGCATGGGCACCGACACCTACGGCAATCCGGGCGCGGCGAAGTGGGCCAGTTTCCTGACCCAGTCGCAGGCCGGCCAGTTGGCCGACCGCGCCGCGCACGATCACGCCTGGGGCGACGCGGAACAGACCTCGACCGACTGGGGCACCACGGTCGCCGCGCAGCTCGGTCACGCCCCGACCGACGTGCAGAGCCGCTGGTTCCAGTTCACCCAGGTCTACCGCTTCATGCTGATGAACCGGCCCGCCGCGCTCGACGAGATCAACCGCCTCGGCGCGACCGTCCCGTTCTACGACTGGGCCACCGACGTCACCACCGACGTGCCGTCACACCAGGGCGCCGAGGCGTTCTACCAGCTGGTGTCGCTGAACGTGATCTACGCAGGCGAGAGCACGATCCTGCTGTTCGACGCCTACATTCCGGTGCTGTTCGCCGAGTGGTTGTAAACTTGAACCTTGTTCCACTTCGGGAGCAAGGGAGGGTCGTGACCGAGGGCAGCAACAACCCGCGTCCGGTGCGGGCGGACGCGCGGCGCAACATCGACGCGCTGGTCGACGCGGCCAAGGCGGTCTTCGCGGCCTCCGGCGTCGACGCGCCGGTGCGCGAGATCGCCACCCGCGCCGGGGTCGGTGTCGGCACCGTCTACCGGCACTTCCCGCAACGCTCCGATCTTGTCGTTGCGGTGTTCCGGGCCGAGGTCGACGCGACCGCGGACGCGGCACCCGCGCTCGCCGCCCAGTACGCGCCGGCCGAGGCGCTGGCGCGCTGGCTGCGCCGATATGCCGGGTTCATCGCGACCAAACGCGGCCTGGCCGCCGCGCTGCATTCCGGCGATCCGGCGTTCAACCCGCTGCCCGCCTACTTCGACCAACGGCTCCGGCCCGCCCTCGGTGGATTGCTGAAAACGGCGATCGAAGCGGGCGAGATCCGCGCGGACGTCAACGCCGACGATCTGCTCGACGCGGTGCGCAACCTCTGCTCGTATGTTCCCGAGGGTCGACCGGAGCTGCCACAGCGCCTGGTCGATCTGTTCATCGACGGCCTGCGCTACGGCGCGACCGGCACCGGCTCCCCCGACCAGGCCCGCATCAACTCGGCATAACCAGCCGAACGGCGCAGCAACTCCTGATGGGTGTCCAGTACGGCCGTGCCACCGTCCATGATCAGGACCTGACCGGCCCGCAGCGCTGAGCTGAGCCGGTGCGCGATCACGATCAGCGTGCCGCCGCGCCGCGCGAACGCCTGCTCGGCAACGGCTTCCGCGGCCGGATCAAGGTAGGCGGTCGCCTCGTCGAGCACCACGATCCGCGCGCTGGACGCGTACACCCGCGCGAGCGCGATCAGCTGCCGCTCCCCCGAGGACAACGCTCCCCCGCCGTGCTCGATCTCGCCGTCCAGTCCGCCGAGCCTGCGCACGAGATCGGCCGCGCCGACGGCGTTGGCGGCGTCGAGCAGGTGCGGGTCGGTGGCGTGCCGGGCGAGCAGCGCGAGGTTGTCCCGGACGGTGCCGCCGAACACATAGGACTGCTGCGGGATCAGCGTGATCAGCTCGCTGCGCGCGGCAGGCGCGAGCGTGTCGACCGGCACGCCACCGAGCAGGACCCGGCCCCGTTGCGGACGAAGCAGCCCGGTGAGCAGACCAGCCACGGTGGACTTTCCGATACCGCTGGCGCCGACGATCGCGATGTGCGAGCGAGCGGGTAGGGCCAGCTCAAGATCGGTGACAACCGGCTGCGCCGCCTCGCCCCAGCCGAACGTCACCCCGCGCACGACCAGTTCGTCGCCGACCGGCTTGCCCTCCGCGACAACGGTCTCCGCTGGCGGCGCGGCGATCTCGGCGAGTCGGCGCAGGGTGACGACCAGGCGCAGCACGGTGTTTCCGGCGGTCATGCCGAGCCCGATCAACGCGGGCTGCACATTGGTGACCAGGTAGACGACCGCGCCGAGCACCGCGCCGGCCGTGATCCGCCCCTCGGCGACCATGGCCGGCGCGAACCCGAGCACCAGCAGCAGCGGGACCAGGCCACCGAGCGAGGTGACCAGTTCGCGGTTGGCGCTGGCGTTGCCGAGCCGGGTCGCGGCCCGGGCCTGGCGGCGCACGACGCGGCCCATGCGTCGCGCGGATTCGTTAACCGCACCGCTGGCCACCACATCGCGGAGTCCGGTGTAGACACTCGCGCCGAGCTGCGCGCACCGCTCGTCGGCCATGATCACCTCGCGCTGGCGGCGAGCCAGCGACCTGAGCAGCGCGATGCCGAGCACGACCGCGATGGCGATCGGCGGCAGCACCAGCAACGCCAGCGGCGCGGCCGTGCCGACCAGGCCGGCCAGCGCGGCGACGGTGGTGACGGCGAGGCCGCGAGCCTGGATCAGGACTCCGGCGGTGACGTCGCGGACGACCTCGATGTGCCGGGTGATGCGCGCGATCGCGGCGGCGTCAGGCTGGTGGCAGGTGGTCGCGTCGTCGTGCAGCACGCCGCGCACGACCGTGCGCACCAGCACGTCGCGCATCGGTTCGACGACCTGGCCGAGCCGCCCGTACACGCCGCGCGCGCCGACCGCGCCGAGCAGCGACACGAACGCGTAGACCCCGAGCCACCACGCGCCCTGTGCCGGTTTGCCCACGGCGAAGCCGTTGTCGACGGCCACGGCGACCAACCGCCCGGACAGCAACGCGGGCAGTCCCTCCACAATGGACCATATGGCCAGGATGGCCATGGGGCGCCGTTGACCGCGCAGCGCGTCGAAGTAGAGCCGGGCAGCGCTCATCCGCGCGCCTCGGTGAACACGGCGCGGTAGTCGGCGAACTGCCACAACTCGTCGTGCCGCGCGAACGCGCGCAGCCGTCCGCCGGCCAGCCAGGCGACCAGGTCGGCCTGTTCGGCGATGCGGATCCGGTGCGTGCTGACCAGCCGGGTCCGGCCGGGCAGGCTGGTGCGGATCGCGTTGGTGACCCGTTCCTCGGTGACCGTGTCCAGGCTCGCGGTGGCGTCGTCGAGCACCAGCACGCGCGGATCGCTGACCAGCGCTCTGGCCAGCCCGATGCGCTGGGCTTCGCCGCCGGACATCGGCGCGTCGGCGAGCGCGGTGCGGTAGCCGTGCGGGAGGCGCGCGATCGCGTCGTCGACCTGGGCCGCGCGGGCCGCCGTGGTGATCCTGGCCAGGTCGGCGTCGTGGCCGATGGCGTGGGCGACGGTCTCGCCGAGCAGGTGCGGCCGGTCGAAGGCGTAGCCGAACGCGGCGTGCAGTTCAGCCGGCCGGATCGTGGCCAGGTTGGCGCCGTCCAGCGACACCGAGCCGGCGTCCGGCGCGCGCAGTCCACCCGCGACCGCGGCCAGCGTGCTCTTGCCGGCACCGGATCGGCCGACCAGCGCGACGGTCGCACCGGCGGGGATGGTCAGTGAGATGTCGAGCAGGGCGCCGCGCACGGTGACGCCGCGCAGCACCAGCGTTCCGGGTCCGTCCGGTAGCGCGGTGGTGGCGACCGGGCGGCGCGGCAGGTGCTGCGCTTCGAGGATCCGGTCGGCGGCGGCGCGGGCGGTGGCCAGCGTGGTGAGCAGCGCGATCGCGCCGACCAGGCCCATGCCCATGGTGGAGTAGCCGAGCGCCGCGAGCAGTCCGCCCGCGGTCAGCCTGCCGGTGAGCACGCCGTATCCGGCGGCGCCGAGCATGGCCAGCTGGACGCCGGGCAGCAGTAGCGCGGCGCGCCAGGCCATCCGGGCCTGCGCCCGCCACATGTCCAGGCCGGCCTTGGCCAGTTGTGGCAGCGGTCGCAGCACGCGCGCGGTTTCCTGCTCGGCGGTGCCGGTCGCGGCGATGGTGCGGATGCCGGTGGCCGCGTCGAGCAGGCGCGCGGCGAGTTCGCCGGAGTACACGCGGTACGCGGCCAGGCTGCCCTCGGTGCGGCGAAGATGCCCGCGCGCCAGCACCACGGTGATCGGCACGCTGACCGCGAACACCACCGCGAGCCACCAGCCGAGCAGGGCGAGCGCGACGATCGCGCCGATCGAGGTGAGCGCCACCAGCACCAGTTGCGCGACGGTACTCGCGGACGCACCGGCCAGCGCGCAGTCGCCGGTCAACCGGCTGACCGCGTCGCCGGGCGCGAGGCCGGGGTTGGCCGGGCGCAGGCCGAGCAGGGTCGCGGTGAGGCGATCGCGCAACCACGCGGTGCCGATCGCGGTGAGCCGCGCGACGGTGGCCTGGTAGACGGCGTTGGTGCCGGCGACCGCGATGATCACCACGAGCAGCGGCAGGAAGTCGGTGAGCCGGACGGGCCCGGCGAGGGCGAGGTCGACGGCGTGCGCGGTGGTGTCCGGGAGTAACAGTTCGGCGACGCCGGAGGCGATGCCGGCCAGCAACGCGGTGCTCAGCCAGCCGGGCGTGCGCAGCGCGGTACGCAGGAGCACGGTGTCCGCCGCGCGCAGGGCCATTCGCCAGTTCCTTCCCGGCGTGAATTGATCGATGATGTGCGGTGGGGATCGGCGCAGTCCGCATGCGCCGATCCCCACCATCACTCAGATCCGATTCACCTTGCCGTACGCGGCATCACCGATCCCACGGCAAGGGCGCTCGGGGGTCAGAGGCAAGCGATCACAGAGGCCGCGCTGTCGCAGAGCAGAAGGCTCAGCTGGCTGCCGCCGTGGCCACCGTGGCCGCCACCGTCGCCGTCGAGGTACTCGGGGGTGTCCATTTCCTGCAGGTCCAGCACGTTCATTTCGGATTCCTCCAACTTGTCATCTGTGTTACCGCCGGCCAGTACTGGCCGGACGTCTAGGGAGCGGCCACCGCCGGTTGTTGCCGGGGGGCAAGGAACGGCAGCGCGGCGGTTTGGCCCGGCGTCGCGGCGACGACGGCGAGCAGCACCCCCGCGCTGCCGGTGGCCAGGTCCGTGGACAGCCGCAGCAGCTGCGTTCCGGGGAACGCGATGCCGTCGCGGAAGCCGACGGAGTGCCAGCGAAGGAGCTTGCGGTGCCGGTTCAGTGCCCGGTCCAGCTCGGGATCGGGAAGTTCGGGGTCACGCAGACCGGCCAGGGCGAGGATCAGTCCGGCGCGGCCGAGCCACAGACCGGGCTGGATCACGAACTCGCCGTAGAGCCCGGTGCGCAGTGCGGGCAACGCGGCGGCGCTGACCGCGTCCGGGCGCAGACTGGCGAGCTGGCCTGCCACCATGGCGATACCGGCGCTGCCCACTTCGAGGTAGGGCAGGGTCCGGCCGCCGTCCCGGACCACCAGGGAACCGTCCGCGCTGGTGACGCATTCGGCGAGGTCGCGCTGGAGGGCGGCGTCGGCGTGGTCGAGCCAGGCCGGGTCGCCGGTAGCCGCGTGCAGGCGCAGGAACAGCAGGGCGGGCCCGGTCCAGCCGTGCATGAGTCCGGCGCGGGCCCGCCCTCGGGTCGGGATTGCCTCCCGCATCACGCTGATCAGTCGCTCGCCGACGGCAAGGGCCTGCTCCCGCGATGCGGGGCCGGTTCTGTTCTCGGCCAGGCTCAGCAGGTTCAGGCCGATGCCGGCCAACCCGCTGAGCAGGGTGTGCGAGGTCATCGTGGCGGTGGCCGGGGCGGCCGCGGCGAGCAGTTCGTCGGCGGCGTCGGTGTGGCCGAACTCGTCGAGCACGTAGGCGATCCCGTGGGCGCCGTCGTAGAACCCGGCGCGCTTGGGCGGGGTGCGGCGCAGCGCGTCCAGCAGCCACTGCTCGTAGTCCGGGAAGCGGCCGAACCCGCAGGCCGACAACGTGTGCAGCACGCCGGCGGCGCCCCAGGCCAGGCAGTTCGCGTCGACGGTGAACGCGGCGATGTCGCCGGGGAACAGCCGGTCGGTGCGGTCCGGGGTGGCGCTGGCGGTGATCGCGGTGACGATGTCGGCGGCGACACACGACCAGTCCGGGTCGGGCCGGTCAAGCTCGGTGTGGCCGCCCCGGCTCGGCGCCGAGACCGGTGCCAGCACGCGGCGGATCGAGTCGGGATAGTCGGTGGGCACCGGGAAGCGGGTGCGCACGGTGCGGAGGTAGCCGGTGATCTTGCCGGGATCGAGGGTGAGCATCACGGTCAGCGGGAAGAAGATCCACAGCTTCAGCGCGGCCAGCGCGTAGTCGTCGATGCCGAACCCGGTGCGGTCGGCGGGCGCCGCGAAACCGGGCGCGCCAAGGCCGGGCCGCTGACCGGAGTCGAGGTCGAAGGCCAGCTCGAAGTCGATCAGCGACACCGTGTCGTCCGCGTCTACCAGCAGGTTGCGGTTGTGCAGGTCGCCGAAGACCATGCCGCGGTCGTGGACCGCGACCAGGATCCGCTCGACCTGATCCAGGATGTACAGGGCTCGCCGCGTGTACTCCGCGATGTCGGCCTCGCTCGCCGAGGTCCGGCTCAGCGGGTAGTTCGCGGCGAGCCACTTGCCCAGCGGCAGGCCCGGCATGTGTTGCATGGCCAGGAAGTGGTGTTCCCAGCTGGTGAAGCGATCGGAGCAGGCGGGGATGCCGGGAATGCCCGCCAGTCTTCGCAGGGTCTGTTCCTCATGGTCGAGCCGGGTCACCGCGTCGGTCCCGTTGATGTCGAGACCGGCCAGCGGTCGCGCTTCCTTCAGCACCATGACCTGGTCGTCCGCCAGCCGGGTGGCGCGATACACGCCGCCGCCGTTGGAGAAGTGCAGCGCGGCATCGACGCGATAGGGGAACGCACCGTCCGCCGCTTTCGTCCGGGCCGCGAGGTGTGGGGCGAGAAATTCCGGAATGACCACCCAGTCGGGAACGTGAAATCCGGGTTTGCGTTCGTCCGGGACGAGTTCACCGTCCGGCCGGGTAATCGCGGGTATGCGTTCACCGTCGGGGCCGATCAACCATTGTTCCAGAAACGCTCCGTAGCGAAGGTAGAGTGGTCCGGCGCCGTAGCGGAGATCGCTGAGAATGTACGGTCCCGGCTCGTCGCGCAGCGCATCGGCGAGATCCGCGAGCGTGTCGCGGAGTTCATCTTCGTCACCAGGATAGATGGTGATCAGCTTGCCACTGGCGTGCCTCGGCGCGTACTTGGAGTTACGGGCGAGCAGCACGCGCGCGTCGATCAGGAATTTGAATGCGATGTCACGCGGGATACAGTAGTCGAACGTGGTGCTAAGCACCCGGGCAGCGTTGTCCAGACCGGCGGAAACATGAATCTTCCAGCCTTGATCGGCCACCTGCCGATCATGCGGGCCGAGGACCTGCCAGACGCCGCGACGCCCTACGTCCCAACCGGATGGCAGTTCCGGCAGCGCGGAGAGGAATGACTGGGCTTCGCGATCCGTCCGACTCTGAATGTCGTAGAAATTCGGATCTCCGAAGCAGTATTCCTCGTAGCGTAAATCCATGCCGGTAAGGGTCCTCTCCACATTCCGAAAGCCGTTGTGCCGCTCGTGAAGCGCAGCCAGCATTCCTCGGATTCCGATGTAATGCCAATCCGCCTTACGAGTGATGCGGCTGCTACTTACGCGCCAGTAGACCGGCCGGTAACCGGGCGGCGTCGACTTTCCGTAACACTGGCAGGCGCTGCCGTCCTTTTTCCGGGCGTGTCGAGATGCGGGCCTATGGCGTTTAGCTGATAATGCGACAACTCGGCGCCCGCCAAGTGCACTGGTAATACCATAATGGACGGTCGAACCTTGGCGCCAGTACGAACTTGCAGGTCAGCAAGTCCGCGCCCAAGCAGCACATCGTTCCGGCGGTTGCTAACTGACAATTTGACGCGGCAAACTGTCGCGGAATGTTCCCGTTACTACCGGGTAGAACTGCCTACGCTGATCGTGGTTGAACCATTGCTTCGTTCACCTCGCCCCCGAAAGTGAACAGGAACCGGGCGTTCGCGCCGGGTCACCGGAGAGCGCTTCGACTACTACTGTCGGTGGGCTCACTTAGGGTTCAGCGCCATGGGGAGCGTCCAGCACAAGGAACTCGACGAAGCGCCGAACGAGAACGCCTTCGTCATGCCCGCGCCGTGGCGGGCGATGGTGCGACCGCGGCGCGGCGGAGTCACCGACACCGTCGCGGCGCTCGACGAGTCGGCGGCGGACCGGCTGGCCTGGCTGATCAAGCAGTCGCGGCAGCGGCTGACCGAGTACTTCTCCCAGCCGCAACTGGACCCCGAACTGGCCACGGCCGGTGCCGCCGCGTTGCGCGGTGAGCGGTCACCGGCCACGGTCGCGGCGCTGCTGCGCACGTTGCAGCGGCTGCACCAGGACTCGGATGTGCTCCCGTCAGTCACCGATGCGGTCGTCGCCGGGCACGGTCTGCCCTTCGCCGCGGCCGTGCTGCTGGAAAGGGCCCGGTTCCTGGGGCCGGACAGCAGGCCGGTGGCATGGGAGGACTTCCGGGTGATGGACTGGCGGCTGCGCGAACTGGTCGCCTTCGCCGGCGATGCGGCCTATGCCGAGGTCGTCGCAACGCTGCGCCGGATGCGGCGGACGCCGTTGCAGCTGTTACTGGCCGCGTGCGTCGCGCCGGGCGAGACCGGCTGGGTGGACGAGTGCTGCACGTTGCGGCTCGGTGCGACGCCCGCGATCCATCCGTTGCTGCTCGCCGCGATCGGCAGCCCCGATCAGCTGATCACCGCAGGCTCCCACGAGCACCACGAGCCGCAGTACGGTCTCGGAGAGCTGAACCGGAGCATCCTCTACACGCTCGTCGACGGGGTCGGGCCTCCGGTGGCGCCGTTTCTCGCCCGGCAGTGGGATCGCTGGACGGACCCGGCGTTCACCGACGTACTGCTGGAACTGGCCACCGACGAGGCCTTCCAGTTGATGGTCAACCGCTTCGGCGAGCCTGCCATGCCGCCGGTCGTACTACGCGCCGCGCGGCGCTATCCGGTGCGGGCACTGCGGTTGCTGGCCGAGGCGGCCGCGGGCGGCACGAAGACGGCAGTACCGGCGCGGCAGCTGCTGTATTCGCACCTGCTGGGTCATCCAGGCCTGGCGACTCCGGAGCTGTCGCCGCTGGCGCGGACGGTGTTCGACGAGGTGGCGGCGGCGACGGTACGCATGCCGGTCGCGCAGGCGTTGCCCGAGTTGCTGGTGCGGCCACCATGGCTGGACCGGGGAAAACCGGTGAAGCCGGTGGTGCGCGCCGATCTGGCCACGCCGGGCGGCGTCGAACTGGTGTGGCGGCCGGGTGAGCAGCAGGAGTGGCTGGCGATCGCGCAGGCCGACCCGCACGCGGCCGATCCCGACCACTGGGTGCGCGAAATCGGCTGGTTTCGCGAGCATCCGGATCGGCCCCATGTGCACCTGCTCGACTGCCTCGCGTACGGGCCGGAGGAGTTGGTCCGGCCGTTCCTGGCCGACTGGCACGGCTCACTCAGCGACAGCGACCTGCCCAGCCGGTTACTCGTGGCGAAGTACGGGCCGGCGGCATTGCCGATCGCGCTCCAGGTGGCGAAGTCGAACCCGGCCAATCGCGGCGCGGTACTCGGGCCGCTGGTGTCGGTCGAGGTCGCCGAACTGATCGCGGGCTGGCTGGGTTCGAAGCAGGGACGCAACGCGGCGCATCGCTGGCTGGACCGGCATCGCGACGCGGCCGCGCGGCTGCTGATCCCGGCCGCGCTGAGCAAGCCGGGCCCGCGCAGAACGGCGGCCGATGCGGCGTTGCGCTATCTGGCCAGCACCGGGTCCGATGTGGTGGCCGCGGCGGGTGGGTACGACGATGCGGCGCGTTCGGCGATCGCCGCGTTCCTGGCCATGGACCCGCTTGCCGTGCTGCCCACGAAGATCCCGGCCGTGCCGGAGTGGGCCGATCCGGAGTTGCTTCCGCAGATCCGGTTGGCCGGCGCGGACACCGCGCTGCCCGCTGATGCGACGCGGCACGTGATCACCATGCTGGCACTGTCCAAACCGGACCGGGCTTATCCCGGCATCGAGGTGGTACGGGAGCTGGTCGATCCCGGGTCGCTGGCTGAGTTCGGGTGGGCGTTGTTCAGCCACTGGCAGTTCAACGGATCGGCGAACGGCGAGGACTGGATCCTGGGCGGGCTCAGCCACGTCGGCGACGACGACACCGTGCGACGACTCGCGCCGCTGATCCGAGTATGGCCAGGGCAGGGCGGGCACAACCGAGCCGTGCTCGGACTGGACGTGCTGACCGGGATCGGGTCGGAAACCGCGCTCGGGCAACTGGCCGGGATAGCCCAGAACGTCAAGTTCAAGGGACTGAAGACCAAGGCCGAGGAGAAGATCCAGGACCTCGCCGACGCGCTCGGGCTGGGCGCCGACGAACTGGCCGACCGGCTGGTGCCCACCTTCGGTCTCGACGACGCGGCCGTCCGCACCCTGGACTACGGCAGCAGAACGTTCCTGATCGGCCTGGACGAACAACTCCGCCCGTTCGTGACCGACGACAGCGGCGCGCGGCGCAAGGATCTTCCCAAGCCGGGTGCCAGCGACGGCGAACGGGCCGCCACCGAGTTCAAGCGGTTCGCGGCGTTGAAGAAGGAGCTGCGCGCGGTCGCCGCCGACCAGATCCGCCGGTTGGAACGAGCCATGATCGACGAGCGGCGGTGGCCGCTGGGCACGTTCCGCGACGTGTTCGGGACGCATCCGCTGCTGAGCGAGCTGGCCCGCAGGCTGGTGTGGCGCACCGGCGACGGCGTCGCGTTCCGCGTCGCGGACGACGGCACGTTCGCGGGACTCGCCAACGACGAACTCGCTCTCCCCGATCGGACCCGGGTCGGCGGCCCGGATGACGACGAATTCGCTCTCCCCGGCCGAACCCGGGTCGGCGGCCCAGACGACCACGAACTCGGCCTCCCGGACCAGGCCTGGGTCGGCATCGCGCACCCATTGCACCTTGGCGACACGGTCGGCGCCTGGGCGCGACTGTTCGCGGCTGACGGGATCCGGCAACCGTTCCCGCAACTCGACCGCCCGGTGCGCAGGTTGACCGAGGCCGAGCTGGCGACCGGGCGGCTGGCTCGGTTCGAGGGTGTCACGGTGCCATCGGCCAAGGTCACCGGGCTGCGGCGGCGGGGCTGGGAGCTGGCCCGGCCGCAGGACAACGGGCTGGTGTGGTGGGTGTTCCGGCCGGTGCCGGGCCATCGCGCGGTCGCGGTCACGCTCGATCCCGGATTGGTGATCGATCGGATCGAGATCGAACCGGAGCAGCGGCTCTCGGCGGTGTGGTTCAACCCCGGACCGGGTGGTGCGCCACATCCGTCGAAGGCACCATTACCGTTCGGCGAGCTGCCACCGGTCCTCGCCGCCGAGATCACCGCCGACCTCGTCGAGTTGACCAGCTAAACCTGCGGTGTGGTTCAACCCCGCACCGGGTAGTGCGCCACATCCATCGAAGGCACCATTACCGTTCGGCGAACTGCCACCGGTCCTCGCCGCCGAGATCACCGCCGACCTCGTCGAGTTGACCAGCTAAGCCTGCTGACCAGCGCGGATTTGTGTTGATGTACTCGTTCCAGACCTTCTTGGGCACGACCATTCGCCACGCGTCCAGGATCAGCTCGTGCAACTCGTCCAGCTCGATCTCGGCCAGCCAGCAGCGCACCCAGTGGTATCGCAGATCGGATGGGATCGGCAGGTGGAACTTGTCCGGGTCGGCGGCGATCAGCGCCTCGCGTTCCTCTTTCGGGTAGCCGAAACCGAGTTCGGTCTCGTCGCGCGACAACGCCAGGAACACGATCCGGCCGACCCGGAACTTCACCCGGTCCCGGACCACGGCCTCATAGGCGCGCGGGAGGGTCAGGGCGAACGCGCGCACGTCCTCAGCGGTGACCATGCCGGGATTCTGCGCGCGGGGTCCGACAGTTCCGGGCGGGCCGACGCTCGGCCCGCCCGGAACGGATTTCAGCTGCCGGTGACCGACGGCGGCGCGTCGGCCGGTGCCGTGCCCCAGGTGCCCGGGGTGGACGACACCGTGTAATCGAGGTGGCCGCCGTGCGCCAGCTGGGCCTGGCTCAGCCAGGTCAGCTGGGTGGCTGTGCCGTTGACCCGCATCGCCGTGATGTAGCGGCTGTCCCAGCTCACCGACGGTGCTTCGATGGTGAGCGTGCCGCCCTGCAGGCGACCGTAGGAGCCGAGGTGCACGGTGGCGTGCGGGAACGCGGGCGAGGTGACCGCGTAGTAGTCGGCGCCGCTCATCATCGGGTACAGCCCGAGCGAGGACATCACCAGCCACGCGGACATCTCGCCGAGGTCGTCGTTGCCGGTCATGCCGTTCGGCGCGTTCGCGAACAGCGTTTCCTGCGCGTGCACCACGGTCGCCGCGTGATCCGGTTGGCCGGTCCACAGATAGGTGTAGGGCGACTGGAGGTCGGGCTCGTTGTTCGGGTTGTAGGTCTTGTTGCCGTAGTAGCCGTACGGGCTGTTCACCCAGCCGGTCTTGACCGTCGTGCCCGGGTCGGTGAGCAGGCCGGAGTAGTCGAAGAACGAGTCCAGCCGCTGGCTGGCGGCCGAGGAACCGCCGAGCAGCTTGATCATGCCGGGCTCGTCCTGCGGCACCAGCCACTGGTACTGGTACGCGCCGCTCTCGTGGAACTGGTCGTTGCCGGTTTCCGGGTCGTACGGGCTGTACCAGCTGCCATCGGACATCCTCGGCCGGAAGAAGCCGATCGAGGCGTCCCAGAGTTTGCGGTAGTTCTCGCCGCGCTGGGCCAGCATGGCCGCGTCCGAGGTGTGCCCGAGCGCTTTGGCCATAATGGACAGTGAGGCGTCCGCGGCGGCGTATTCGAGGGTGGCCGACGCCGGGTGCTGGCAGTCGTTGTCGCCGCCCTTGTACACGCAGGTCAGGTTGCTCGGCACGTAGCCATCGGTGAGGTACCAGGGATTGCCGTTGCGACCGTTGAACGGCGAGGCCGCTGGCGGCTCGGAGTTCACGTTGGCGAGCAGCGCCTGGTAGGCCTCTTGTTCGTGACCGGCCAGCAGGCCCTTGGACCAGCCGTCGACCAGGAACGGGGTGACCGGGTCACCGGTCATGATGTTGGTTTCGCTGTTCTCCAGTTCCCAGCGCGGCAGCGAACCGCCTTCGCGGTAGACCGCGAGCATCGACAGGTCCACGTTGCGGGCGACATCGGGGCGCAACATCTCCAGTAGCTGGTTCTGGGTGCGGTAGGTGTCCCAGAGCGAGAAGTTGGCGTAGGGGGTGTAGTCGGTGGCCTGGTGCACCTTGTTGTCGAAGCCCATGTAGCGGTTGTCGGCGTCGCCGAACAGGTTGGGGTGCAACAGGGCGTGATAGAGAGCGGTGTAGAAGGAGGTCTGCTGGTCCTTGCTGCCGCCGGCGACCTGGGCGCTGCGCAGTTGCCGCTGCCAGGTGTTGTGGGCCTGCCTGCGCACCTGGTCGAAGTCGAACGAGTTGTGCGTCTCGGCCGCGAGGTTGAGTCGCGCGCCAGGGATACCGGTGTAGGAGACGCCGACCTTCACCGTGACCGAGTGGTTCGTGCTGGCGTCGAAGGAAACCCAGCCGCCGTTGGCGCCGGTGCCGGTCGCGGCGCGTGAACCCGCGATTGTCGTGGTGCCGCGCCAGGTGCCGAAGGAGGAGAACGGGCGGGAGAACTGGGCGCTGAAGTAGATGGTGTGCTGATCGTGCCCGGCGCAGAAACCGCCGTCGTGCACGTAGCCCTCGATGGTGTTGTTGCCGACGATGGTCAGGCCGGAGTCCTTGACCCCCATGTCAGCCTTGCCGGTGTTGAACAGCACGTTCGCCTGACTGGTGGACGGGAACGTGTAGCGCTGCCAGCCGGTGCGCGCCGTCGCGGTCATTTCCGCGTTGATGCCGTAGCTGGCCAGTTGAACCGAGTAGTAGCCGGGATTCGCGGTTTCCTGGCTGTGACTGAACGTGGACGCGTACTGGCTCGGGTCGACGTTGACCGCGCCGGTGGTCGGCATCAGCGGTAACTCACCCTGGACACCGCAGCCGACGCCGGATAAGTGGGTCTGGCTGAAGCCGTAGATGTTCTTCTGGTCGTAGTCGTAGCCGACCGTGCCGCCGTTGTCCGGGCTGACCTGGACCATGCCGAACGGCAACGCCGCGCCCGGGAAGGTGTTGCCCTGGTTCTGGGTCCCGATGTACGGATTCACCAGCGTGGTCGGATCGGCGGCCTGCCCCGCCGGCGCGGTCGGTGGCGCGGCGACGGCCGGAGCGGTCAGCACGACCGCGAGACCGACGCTGAGCGCGCCGGCCCCGTAGCTGAGTCGACGCCGGACTCTGTTGTGCATGCACAGCCTCCCCAGGTGTGACAACGTTGTCAGGACGGGCAAGACCCTAAACGCGCACCGCACCCCGGCACAGGGTGTCGACCGTTTTCGACCGGTAGTGGACAGAATCGACGCGCAGCAGGCCGGCTCCGCCTAGAATTCGGCCGATCACGGGCAGCGACCGGTCAGGACCAGCCCTCGGCGGCGGTCACCGGTCGTTGCGGCCCGGGCGGCTGCACCGGCCTGCCCTCGTACTGGGTGGACATCACGATGTGGGTGCGAAGTTCGCCGTGCGTGCCCAGCCGCTCGGTCAGTCCCTCGACCTGCAACAGCGAAGCCGCGCGGACCTTGAGCAGCACACAGTGCTCGCCGGAGAGCTTGTGGATCTCCACGATCTCCGGGAAGTCCTCGGCCGTCGTGGTCCGCAGCAGGCAGCGGCCGAGGCTGCACCGCATCTCGACGAACGCCACCAACGGCTGCCCGGCGCGTTCCGCGCTGACCCGCGCGCCGTAGCCGGTGATCACCTGCTCGCGTTCCAGCCGCCGCACCCGCTCGGCGACGGCGGGCCCGGACAGGTGCACGCGGCGCGCCAACTCGTTGAAGGACAACCGCCCGTCGGCTTGCAGTTCGGCCAGGATGCGCCAGTCGATATCGTCGAGTTTCACCGGTTGCAAAGTCGATCCCCCGTTTTTCCTTTTGCCCGCAAAGCCCGTGCCGTTTGCGACGGTAGCAGCGACCCTGTTCCGGCAAGCCGGACATTTCTAGCCTCGATTACATGCTGTGGTTATGGGCGGCCGCCTTGCTCGGCGGCGTGGGACAGTCACTGTCCGGTTCGGCCGGTGCGTTGCTGGCGCAGCGAATCGGCGGCAGCGCGGTCGCGGCCGGCCTGCCGCAAACCGTGCTGGTGATCGGGTCGGCGCTGGCCGCGCTCGGGCTGTCCCGGCTGACCACGCGCATCGGCCGCAATCGGGCGCTGGCCGTCGGCGCCGCGACCGCGGCGGCGGGCGCGCTGGTGGTCGTGGTGGCGGCGCAGGCCAGGTCGCTGGGGTTCGTGCTGGGCGGCAACTTCCTGCTCGGCGCGGGCAGCACCACCGTGATGCTGGCGCGGTATGCCGCCGCCGATCTGGTGCCGACCGGGCAACGGGCGCGGGCGATGGGCTCGGTGCTGGCCGCGACCACGATCGGCGCCGTGGCCGGGCCGAACCTGCTCTCCGCGACCAGCGCGTTCGGCACCGGCATCGGCCTGCCGCCGCTCACCGGCCCGTACCTGGTCGGTGCCTGCGCGTTCGGTGCCGCCGTCGTCATCCTGGCGTTGGGTTCGTCCGGCGCGCCGCGACCGACGCGGGCGCCGCGCGGGCCAGCACCGGCCTGGAGCAGGCGCAACCTGGCCGGGCTGGGCATTCTCGGTGCGGCCAACCTGGTCATGGTCGCGGTGATGACCATGGCTCCGGTGCAGCTGCACGACCTGGGCACCGGGCTGACCATGATCGGTCTGGTGATCAGCGGGCACATCGCCGGGATGTTCCTGCCGTCGCCGGTCAGCGGCTGGCTCACCGATCGATTCGGTCCGCTGCTGACCGCCCTGCTCGGTGCGGCGACGCTGGTCACCGCGTGCGTGTGGGCCGCTGCCGCGCCCGCCGATCCGATGCTGGCGGGCAGCATGGTGCTGCTCGGGGTCGGGTGGAATCTGGCGTTGTTGTCCGGCAGCGCCTTGCTCACGGCCGACGTGCCGAAGCAGCGGCGCCCGGAGCGCGAAGGCTGGGGCGAGACCGGGATGGGCATCGCCGCGTCCTGCGGCGGGTTCGGCTCGGGCCTGGTGATGACCGAGGGCAGCTACCCGATGCTGGCCGTGGCCGGCGCGGTCATCGCGGTCATGCTGTTGCCTGCCGCGTTGTCGGCTTACTCGGCCTCGGGCACCAGGTGAACGGCGGCTTCTTCGGCTGAGGCGCCCGCGCCGTCGATGCCGATGTCCTGGGCGTAGAGGTCGATGTCCTGCTCGTCGCCTTCGTCGCCGATGTTCGGCTCGATCACCAGGCGCCCGGCGCGCGCGTCGCCGACCTCGTCGTCGATGAGTTCCCCGTCGGTGTCGTAGCTGTCGCCGAGGCCGTCGCCGTCCTCGTCAGCGCCGATGTCCGGCAGCTCGCGGGCGAGCCGGTGACCCAGGTCCTCGCCCTCGCGCTCCTCTTGCGGAGTGGTTCCCCAGTCGTTCACTGCCCAGGGCTTCTCGGCAGGCGAGTAGCCCTCGTCGAGCGGGTCGGCCGGACCGCCGTAGTCGAGCGTGTCCTCGGCGTCCAGCTGCTCGTAGACGTCGTCGTCGAGTTCATCCCGATCCATGTAACAAAGTATGGACCACCTGTTCGGCGGTCCGCCGGACGAGTCGCAGATGGCACGCTCGAAGGGCGGGACCTGCGGAAACGAGGGACGCGATGAGCGCTTCAGGGCTGAACGCGGTCGACCACATCGTGGTGTTGATGCTGGAGAACCGGTCGCTGGACCACATGCTCGGCTACCTCTACTCGGACTCCGGCAACGTCTCCCCGGCCGGTCAGCCGTTCGAAGGTTTGACCGGAAAGGAGCAATGCCCGGGCACGGACGGTAAACCGGTTTCGGTCTACCCGATCACGCCGACCACGACCGACGCCTACTTCATGCCCGGCGCCGATCCCGGCGAGGGCTATCAGGCCACCAACGACCAGCTGTACGGCTCGACGGCGGCGCCGAGTTCCGGGGCGACCGCGCCGATGACCGGCTGGATCACCGACTACGCGAACGCGATCACCGCGAACAACCAGAAGGGCTGGTTCGTGGTGCCCGGCACGACCGCCGACTGGATCATGGGCTGCTACACGCCCGCGACGCTGCCAATCCTCAGCGGGCTGGCGCGCGGCTTCGCCGTGTGCGACCACTGGTTCTGTTCCGCGCCGACCATGACGATGCCCAACCGCGCGTTCGCCTGCGCCGGCACGAGTCAGGGACATCTCGACGACAAGGTCAAGGCCTACACCTGCCCGAGCATCTTCGGTTCGCTCAGCACGCACAAGGTCGGCTGGAAGATCTACGGCGACACCGCGACCCCACTGACCAAATTGGACTTCCCTGACACGAAATCCGCTCCTGCCACCAACTTCGGCCTGTTCACCGATTTCCAGAAGGACGCGGCGGCGGGCACCTTGCCCGCGTACTCCTTCATGGAACCGAGCTGGAGTTCGACCGGCAACAGCCAGCACCCCAACTACAACGTGGCGCTCGGCGAAGTGTTGCTGCGGAACACCTATCGCGCGCTGCGCGACGGACCGGCCTGGAACTCGACGCTGCTGATCATCACCTACGACGAGCACGGCGGCTGCTACGACCACGTGTCCCCGCCATGGGGCGCGACGCCGCCGGACACCTCGGCGGGCGAGTACGGGTTCGACTTCACCCGGTTCGGGCCGAGGGTGCCGGCCGTGCTGGTGAGCCCGCTGATCCCGGCAGGCACGGTGTTCCGCGCGCCCGCCGCAGGGACGCCGCTGGATCACACCAGCATCCTGGCCACGATCGAGCACCGCTGGTCGATCCCGCCCCTGACCAAACGAGACGCGGCCGCGCCCGATGTCGGCGCCGCGCTGAGCCTGAGCACCCCGCGCACGGACGACCCGCTGGCCAACGTCACCGCGCCCACTCCCCCGCCGACGCCGAAGGTGCTGGCCGACCAGCCCTCCGGGCTGCAGAGGCTGCACGCGGCTCTGCTCGCCCAGGCGGCCGGGGACGAGCGGGTGCCGTCGAACCTGCACACCAACCAGGACTACGAGCGCTACATCTCGCACCTGGCCGTCCGGAGCTGACCGTCAGCGTCCGGTAGCTCCGTCGATCAGTTCGCGCAGGATGTCGGCGTGACCGGCGTGCCGCGCGGTTTCCTCGATCAGGTGCACCAGCGTCCAGCGCCGCTTCGGTTCGGCCAGGTCCCAGGTGGCGATCTGGGCGTTGGTCTCGGTGTTGGTCGCGCGGTAGGCGGCGATGATCGTGGCGGCCGTGTCGTCGGCGGTCAGGTCAAAGGTGGTTTGCCAGTCGGCCACTCGATCGCCGAGCAGCCAGTACCGTTCCACGTAGGTGAGGTGCTTGATCAGCCCGAGCAGGTTGGTCCCGGACGGCACGCCGGGAGCGCGGGCCTGCGTTTCCGGCACGCCATCGGCCTTGGCCGCGATCGAGGCGCGCAGGTCGTCCAGGAAGCCGGCGAGCAGGTCCCGTTCAGCCATTGCCGTTCCTCCGGATGATCAGTACGTGGTCGATGACCGTGGCTTGCTGCCCGGCAGGGCCGGTGGCCAGGCGGTGCGCGGCGTCGGCGCGTTCGATCGACCATTCGGTCCAGTCGAGCGCCAGTTCGGCCGCTACTTCTCGCGGGGTGGGGTAATGCAGCCCGGGATCCTGGTTCCAGGACCACGGCGAGGTCGAGCCGTGATCGACGACGGCCAGCCGACCGCCTGGGTTCAGCGCGTTCGCGGCACTGCGCAGGACGCCGGCTCGGTCCAGGGGGAACGGGGTTTGCAGGAACTGGGCGGAAATCAGGTCGAAGCTGCCTGCCGGGAAGTCGTCGGCGAGGTCGACGCGCACCGCGGTGACCGGCAGACCGGCCGCTCGCTGCTGGAGGGAGCGCACGGCTGACGCGGAGATGTCCACCGCTGTCACCTGCCAGCCGCGCGCGGCCAGCCAGAGGGTGTCGCCGCCCGGTCCGCAGCCGAGATCGAGCGCGATGCCCGGGGTCAGCGGTTCGGCGATCTCGGCCAGGCGCGGGTTCACTGTGGCCGGTGGCGCATCGGCGGGGCGGTCGCGGTAGTGCGCTTCCCAGAAGCGGGCGGCTTCATCGTCGTTGGTCATGTCGGCCACCTTGGCGCCGAATCGCCGAAATGGCACGAAAAGTTGCTGATCCAGCAATATCGGCAGGCGCTTCTTTTTGTCGGTAGCCGGGGCGAGGATGGCCTGGTGACAGACGAAGGGCCGATCCTGCATGCCGACCTGGACGCGTTCTACGCGTCGGTCGAGCAACGGGACGACCCGTCGTTGCGCGGCAAACCGGTGATCGTGGGCGGCGGCGTTGTCCTCGCCGCCAGCTACGAGGCTCGGGCGTACGGGGTGCGCACCGCCATGTCCGGTCATCAGGCCCGGCGGTTGTGTCCGAACGCGATCGTGGTGTCGCCGAGGATGTCGGCGTATTCGGCGGCGAGCAAAGCGGTGTTCGAGGTCTTCGAGGACACCACGCCGCTGGTCGAGGGCCTGTCCATCGACGAGGCCTTTCTGGACGTCGGCGGGCTGGCCAAGATCGCGGGCTCGCCGAGCGCTATCGCCGCCAAGCTGCGGGTCGACGTCGCGGAACGGGTCGGGCTGCCGATCACGGTCGGCGTGGCGCGGACCAAGTTCCTCGCCAAGGTGGCGAGCGGGGTGGCCAAACCGGACGGGCTGCTGGTCGTGCCGCACGATCGCGAGCTGGCGTTCCTGCATCCGTTGCCGGTGGAGCGGTTGTGGGGTGTCGGCAAGGTGACGGCGGAGAAGCTGCACGCGCGCGGGATCACCACGGTCGGCCAGGTCGCGGAACTCGCCGAGGGGCGGCTGGTGTCGTGGCTCGGCCAGGCCGGTGGGCGGCATCTGCACGCGCTGGCGCACAACGTCGACCCGCGCCGGGTCCGGGTCGGGCAGCGGCGCCGGTCGATCGGCGCGCAGCGTGCGCTGGGCCGCAAGCCACGACCGCCGGACGAGCTCGCGGTGTTGCTGGCCGGTCTGGTCGATCGGGTGGCACGTCGGTTGCGCGCGGCCGACCGGGTGTGCCGGACGGTGACCATCCGGATGCGGTTCGCCGACTTCAACCGGGCCACCCGCTCGCGCACGCTGAGTCAGGCCACTGCGCACACCGACACCATCCTCATGGCCGCCCAGTCGATGCTGACCACGGCGATTCCGCTGATCGCCGACAACGGCCTGACCCTGATCGGCGTCGCACTGTCCAATCTGGACAACGCCAACGCGATCCAGCTGGCGCTTCCGTTCGACGAGTCGGACACGTTCGCGCTGGACACCGCACTGGACTCGGTGCGCGAGAAGTTCGGCTCCGCCGCGGTCACCCGGGCCGCGTTGTTACGGCACGGAAGTGGCCTCACTGTGCCGTTATTGCCCGACTGACATTGCCGGACACCGCGCGCGGCTGCGATAGTCGTTGGCATGGACGACTTGTGGCTGCGCGTGTTCCATCCGGCTCCGGAACGGCCGATGAGGCTGGTCTGCCTGCCACACGCGGGCGGTTCGGCGAGCAGCTGGTTCGCGCTCTCGGCCGCGATGGACTCGGTCGCCGAGGTGATCGGCGTGCAGTACCCGGGTCGCCAGGACCGCTGGAAGCAGCCGCCCGCCTCGGATCTGCTCGAACTGGCCGACCAGGTCGCCGAAGTACTGCTCGACCAGCTCAGCGAGCCGATCGCGCTGCTCGGGCACAGCATGGGCTCCGCGCTCGGCTTCGAGGTGACGCGGCGGCTGGAACGGGCGGGCAAGGAGCCGGTGCGGCTGTTCGTTTCGGGTAGCCGGGCGGCGTCGCTGCCGCGCACCGATCGTATCCACGAATCCGACGACCAGGGCTTCGTCGACGAGCTGACCAGGCTGGGCGGTACCGATCCCCGGCTGCTCAACGACCGTGAGATGCTCAACATCATGCTGCCCGCGATCCGCGCCGACTACACCGCGATCGAGTCCTACTGCTCGACCGAGGACGCGCAGGTCAACTGCCCGGTGACGGTGCTGACCGGCGACGCCGACCCGACCACCAACCTGGCCCAGGCCCAGGCGTGGGCGCGGCACACCACCGCTGGCTGCGACGTGCGGATCTATCCGGGCGGCCACTTCTACCTGGTCGACGTCATCCCGCAACTGGCCGAGGACATCGCCAAAGCCCTGGTGGCTGAGTGAAGGTTCGGATCGGCGTCGGTCTGGGCGCGGAGAGCGCGCCCGCGACGTTCGGCGAGCACATCGACCAACTCGAAGCGGCGGGCGTCGACTCGGTGTGGTTTTCCGAGATCGTGTTCTCCGATCAGGTCGATCCGTTCGTCGCCATGGCCAACGCGGCCGGGCGGACCAAGAACCTCAAGGTGGGCACCGGTATCGCGGTGCTGCCGGGGCGTCATCCCGTCCTGTTGACCAAACAATTGCTGTCGCTGGCCGGCCTCGCGCCCAAGCGCATCCTGCCCGCGTTCGGGCTGCGCCCGGCGCGGCGGGACGAGTGGCAGGCCTTCCCGGTACCGGCCGGGCGGCGCGCCGACGTGTTCGACGAGTCGATGCGGCTGGTGCGGTTGCTGCTGACCGAGGACGACGTCAGCTTCGACGGCGAGTTCTACCAGGTCGACCGGGTGACGCTGGGGCCGAAGGCGGCCAAGCCGCTCGACGTCTGGCTGGCCGGGTCCGCACCCGCCGCGTTCACCCGGATCGGGAAGTACGCGGACGGCTGGCTCGGCAGTTTCCTCGCTCCGGACGAGGCCGGCCGGGCCCGCCAGGCGATCATCGCGGCCGCGGCGGACGCGGAGCGGGAGATCGAGGACGACCACTACGGTCTGAGCCTCGTGGTCGCCCCCAACGGCATCCCGGACGAGCTGCTGGCCTCGGCGCGCAGGCGCAGGCCGGACGCTGACCCGGCCACGTTGATCGCGCACGGCTGGGCGCACGCGCGGGAGCTGCTCAACCGCTACGTCGACGTCGGTCTGTCGAAGTTCGTGGTGCGGCCCGCCGGTCCGGTCGCGTCCTACGATCGGTTCGTCGACGAGTTCGTGGCCGAATTGCTCCCCCTGCAGAACTGAATTGCCAGCGAATACGCGGCATTGACCGGAATCCGGCGATCCGTCCACCCTCCTCAGGTGCGAACAATTCACATCGCCCGCGCCGAAATGCGTTGATTTCTGGTCTGTGCCAACACCATTCGATCGGTCTTGACCAGCGGTAACGTCCATGGCCCGTCAATTCCCTGCCATGAACGGAATATTGCTATGCGCGCACGCAGTCATCGTTTCCTTCGCACCGGACTCTTAGCCGGTTCGGCGCTCGCGCTGATCGTCGCGGCCACGCCGGCGATCGCATCACCGACTCCCCAGATTTCGCACTCGTCCGTCCACGGCGAGGTGACCGGGGCCAAGGCGCGCGCCGCGACCAAGGACCAGGTCAGCTCGTTCCGCGCCGCGCACGCCGGCTTGCTGCCGCACTCGGCCAAGTCGCCGAAGTCGGCCGCGGAGACCATCCACCCGGCTCAGGGCACCGCGTTCGTCCAGCAGAGCAACAGCATCGGCGCGATGGCCACCCAGAGCGTGACCACCGACCTGCACCCGACCGACGCGGGCACCACGATCTACACGCCGACCATGTACCCGGCCGGCGGGTCGTGCATCGAGGTGACCACCGTGTACACCACCGACACCCAGGCCGTTGAGGCGTGGGACTGGTGCAACCAGATCAACTTCGAGGCCTCGGTGCCGATCGACGCGAACTTCCTGCAGCGCTACACCAACGGGACCGGCGCGTACACGGTGCAGATCTGGCAGACCGATCCGGGCAGCAACACCTGGACCGCGTTCCTGTACGACTACTCGACCGGCCAGTACGACCAGTTCTACCAGTCCTCCGGCAGCACCCAGGCGGGCAACACCGGCTGGGACATCAACGAGCTGTACTCGAACGTGCGGAGCGACGGCCAGAGCTACGCCTGCACCGACATGGCCAACCTGACCTTCTCCTCCACGCGGATCCAGGTCGATCTCGGCGGGGTCTGGACGGACGCGTCGCCGAGCAACTCCGACACCGAGTTCGACACGCCCGCGTCGGGTTTCGACTGCCCGGCGATGCGCTACCAGATGGTCACCCAGTACAGCCATTGGCAAGTCGTCGACTGACCACACCGGGATGCTGGGCCATCCGGCCCAGCATCACCCGGATGGACGCATTCACAACCGTGAATAGCATTCTCATGTCTGTACACGCCGGGAACGCTGGTGTAGAAACGAGAACGCTCTTAGCCCCGTCCACACCGGCAGATTGGCGGAGTTTCCGTGGCTGTCTCGCGTCGTTCCCTGCTGACCTCGGCCGCGGGCGCCGTGGTCGCCACCGCGGCCCTGCCCGGCATCGCCTCGGCGGCAGCCCCTTCACCGGATTCGGCGGATTCCCTCGACTCGCTCACCCACGCCGTCGAGTACACGGTCGCCAAGTTACGCGCGGTCGAGCCGACCGTGACCGGATTTCCCGAAGGCACCAAGTTCGAGAAGTGGACGTTCACCTCGGACGGTGACTGGGTCGGCGGTTTCTGGGTCGGCCTGTTCTGGCTGTCCTGGCTCTACACCGGTGACGCCACCTTCCAGCAGTGGGCGGAAAACTGGGCGCTCAAGCTGGCGCCGCGCGAAACCGACACCACAACGCACGACGTCGGCTTCCTGTTCACCCCGTCCTGGATCACCGCCTACCGGCTCACCGGTGACACCAAGTGGCGCGACGGCGCCATCACCGCGGCCGGTTCGCTGATCCAGCGCTACAACCCGGCAGGCAAGTTCATCCGGGCCTGGGGCGCGCTGGGCACGCCGGGCAACGCGGGCCGGGCGATCATGGACACGATCATGAACCTGGACCTGCTCGCGTTCGCCACCGAGCAGACCGGTGACCCGAAGTACCTGGACATCGCGATCAACCACGCCCGCACCCAGCAGACCTACTTCCCGCGCCCGGACGGCTCGACTCCGCACTGCTTCGACTTCGACCCGACGACCGGCGCGCCGATCGGCCCGGCCACCGTGCAGGGCTACAGCCCGTCCTCGTGCTGGTCGCGCGGGCAGGCCTGGGGCGTGTACGGGTTCACCACGATGTACCGGCGCACCGGCGAGCAGGACTTCCTGGACACGGCGGCCAAGCTGGCCAACTTCGCGCTCGGCGCGCTCACCCCGGACAGCATCCCGGTGTGGGACTACAAGGCGCCGCAGGCGCCCTACGACATCAAGGACGCGTCGGCGGGCGCGGTGATGGCCTGCGGCCTGCTCGACCTGGCCGCCGCCACCCACCAGCCGCGTTACCGCGAGGCGGGCATCCGCATCCTGTCCGCGTTGAGCCGCACCTGCCTGACCGAGCACTCCACCCGCGCGGACGCGGTGGTGGCCCGCTGCACCCGCAACCGGCCCGCCGAGGACGGCATCGAGGTCTCGCTCCCCTACGCCGACTACTACCTGTTCGAAGGGATCATGCGGCTGTTGCGCCCGCAGCAGATCGCCAAGGCGATCGGCCTGTAGCGCGCGGTAACCGGGAGGCGGTTCGCCCCGCTTCAGGTTGGCCGTGCATATTGGTGACCATGACGGTGCGTTTCCGGAAGGTCTTGGCCGGCGGCTCGGCGCTGGCGCTGCTCGCGATCGCGGGCTGCGCGCACACCGCCAACCCGGACGCGGCCCCCTCGCGCGTCGCCAACACGATGCACACGGCCTCCGCTGTCGCATCGCCACCGGTCACGACCACCCCGCCGACGCCGACCACGACCACCCCGCCCCCGGTGGACTTCACCGACGCCATCAAGCAGGCCGTCGCCGACGTACCGGACGGCAACATCTCCATCGCCGTGTTCGACCGGTTGAACAACAAGCTGGTCGGCTCCTACAACCCGGATACGCCCTGGTTCACCGAGTCGGTGGTGAAGCTGCTGATCGGGCTGGACAGCCTGGACCACGGCGGCAGCGCGTCGACCGTCGCCGAGATGATCTCGCGCAGCGACGACAACACCGCCAGCAACCTGTGGGGCAAGCTCGGCGGAGTCAAGATCGTCAGCACCATGGCGGCCAAGATCGGCCTGCACGACACCACGCCGCCGAAGAACCCGGGTGAATGGGGCGACACCCGCACCACCGCCAACGACCTGGTGCTGATCTACCAGTACATCCTCGACACCGCCCCGGCCAGTGAGCGCGACACCATCGTGACCGCGATGCACAACGCCACCAACCTCGGCGCGGACGGCACCGACCAGTACTTCGGCATCCCGTACGGGGTCGGCAGCGCGACCTACTGGGCGGTCAAGCAGGGCTGGGCCTGCTGTGAACCGGGCTGGGTGCTGAACACGACCGGCCTGGTCGGCCCCGACCAGCGCTACATCGTGGCCGTGCTGACCGTGCACGACACCGGCGGCGGCTCGGCCGTGCGCAAGAAGGACAGCAACGAGTTGACCGCCGCGATCAAGGATCTGCTTCCCGACTTGATTTCCTAACGTGATTTAGGATTCAACTATGAGGTATGCGATCGCGATCCCGCAGTTCTACGCCGACGGCACCTTCGACCCGGCCGCGTTCCGCCAGTATCTCCAACGCGCCGAAGCGCTCGGCTTCCACAGCGCGTGGACCCAGGAACAGGTCTACGGCACCTCGCCGCAGCTCAGCCCGACCGAGGCGATGACCTTCGCGGCCGCGTGCACGGACACCCTGCACATCGGCTGCACCGTTTATGTGTCCACTGTGCACAGTGCGCCGCACCTGGCCAAGAGCCTGGCCAGCCTGGATCAGCTCAGCCGGGGCAGGCTGGAGGTCGGTGTCGGCACCGGCGGCAAGCACCGTCCCTACGCGGCGTTCGGCATCGACGGTGAGCGCTACGTCGCCCGGTTCACCGAGGGCGTCGAGCTGATGAAGGCGCTCTGGACCGAGGAGTACGTCAAGTTCGACGGCGAGTTCTACCAGGTCGACGACCTGAGCATGGAGCCGAAGCCGTTCACCAAGCCGCACCCGCCGCTGTGGTTCGGCGGCGCGGGACCCACCGCGCTGCGCCGCGCGATCCGGCTGGGCACCGGCTTCTTCGGCGCGGGTTCCTCGCCGACGAAGAACTTCGCCGAGCAGGTTCAGGTGGTGCGCGCGGCCCTGGCCGAGGCCGGTCGCGACGAAGCCAGTTTCCCGATCGCCAAGCGGGTCTACCTCGCCGTCGACGAGGACCCGGCCCGCGCACGCGAGCGGATGAACACGGAACTGACCAACGTCTACGGGAGCCTGCCCGACGTGATCGCGGCCGCCGCGATCACCGGTACGGTCGACGACTGTGTGCGGCAGGTGCGCGAGGTGATCGACGCGGGGGCGGAACTGGTCCTGTTCACCGCCCTCTACGACCAGCCCGAGCACCTGGAGCGGATCGCCGCGGACATCATCCCGCAACTGACCTAGGAGTCGACGACGTGAGTGCAGCCAAGGTCGCCGTGGTGACCGGAGCGGGCAGCGGGCTGGGCCGGTTGATCAGCACGGCCCTGCTCGGCGCCGGTTACCGGGTGGCCTTGGCCGGGCGCAGGGCCGACGCGCTGGAGGAAACCGCCGCCGGGCACGAGTCCGCGCTGGTGGTGCCGACCGACGTGCGTGACGAGAACTCGGTCGCCGCGTTGTTCGGCGCGGTGCGGGAGGCCTGGGGCCGGGTCGATCTGCTGGTGAACAACGCGGGCCTGTTCGGCGCGGGCGGCACCGTCGACACCATGCCGGTCGCGGACTGGCGAAACGCGGTGGACACCAACCTGACCGGCTCGTTCCTGTGCGCCCGCGAGGCGTTCACTTTGATGCGCGAGCAGGAACCGGGCGGCGGGCGGATCATCAACAACGGCTCGATCTCCGCGCACACGCCACGCCCGGGCAGCGCCGCCTACACCGCGACCAAGCACGCGATCACCGGCCTGACCAAGTCGCTGTCACTGGACGGACGGCCCTTCGGCATCGCCTGTGGCCAGATCGACATCGGCAACGCGGCCACCGAGATGACCGAGAAGATGGCGGTCGGCGTGCCGCAGGCCGACGGCTCGATCAAGGCCGAGCCGACCTTCGACGCGCGGCACGTCGCCGAGGCGGTGCTCTACATGGCGGGCTTGCCGCTGGACACCAACGTGCAGTTCCTGACCATCACCGCGACCACCATGCCGTTCATCGGTCGAGGCTGAGTTCGCGGCTGGACCGGAAGACCCTGCGCTCGCCGCTGACCGGATCGGTGAATTCCATTGTGGACGCGAGCAGCCGCAGCGGGTTCGTGAAGTCGTCCAATGGCTTCTCGGTGAGCACCGGGTAGAAGTCGTCGCCGACGATCGGGATCCCGAGGCCGCTGAGGTGCAGCCGCAACTGGTGGGTGCGTCCGGTCAGCGGCAGCAACCGGTACCGGCCAAGGCCATCGCGGTGTTCGATCAGCTCGACCCGGGTTTCCGCGTTGACCGGACCGTCCACTTCCCGCGCGGTGATCACGCCACGTTCCTTGACGATCCGGCTGCGCACCACGGCCGGCAGCGCCAGTTCCGGGTCGTAGCCTGCGATCGCCTCGTACTCCTTGTGCACGCGGCGGCGCATGAACAACGTCTGGTACGCGCCGCGCAGCGCCGGATTGATCACGAACAGCACCAACCCTGCCGTGGCCCGGTCCAGCCGGTGCGCGGGCACCAGAGTGGGCAGGTCGAGTTCCTGGCGCAGCCGGACCAGCGCGGTCTGGACGATGTGCTGGCCGCGCGGGATCGTGGCCAGGAAATGCGGCTTGTCGACGACCAGAAGGTCGGCGTCGCGGTGCACGATCGGGATGTCGAACGGCACCGGCGTCTCGTCCGGGAGATCGCGGTGAAACCAGATCACGCCGCCCGGCACGAACGGCGCGTCCGGCGCGATCGGCCCGTGCAGGTCGACGATGCGTTCCTCGCGCAGCAGCAGATCGATCCGCTCCGGCGCGACGCGCGGCAACCGGTCGACCAGGTGATCGCGGATCGTGGCCCAGTCACCGTCCTCGGGCAGGCGCAGGCGGGCCGGGTCGAGCCCATGTCGTTGCGGCAGCGGCGATTTCTGCTTGCGCCGCACGCCTAAGCCTGCGGGAGCTTGTGCGCGCCGCGTTTGGCGCGCGGCGCCGAGGGTGGGGGCACCATCGGGCCGATGTCGCCGTCCGGCGCGGTGTCCAGGTCGACGATGACCGGGGCGTGGTCGCTCGGGCCGGTGCCCTTGCGCGCCTTGCGGTCGATCCAGGCGGCCTTGACCCGCTCGGCCACCGGGGCGCCGGCCAGCACCAGGTCGATGCGCATGCCGAGGTCCTGGTGGAACATGCCTGCGCGGTAGTCCCAGTAGCTGAACACCCGCTCGCTCGGCCACCGGTCGCGGACCACGTCGTGCAGGCCGAGATCCTCGATCGCGCTCAGTGCGGCGCGCTCCGGCGGGGTCACGTGGGTCTGGCCGATGTAGGCCTGCGGATCGAACACGTCCGCGTCGGCGGGCGCGATGTTCATGTCGCCGCACAGCACCGAGGTTTCCGGGTTCGCCGACACCAGCTCGCGCAGCGCGGCGAGCCAGGCCAGCTTGTACTTGTAGTGGTCCGAGTCGGGCTCGCGGCCGTTGGGCACGTAGAGCGAGTAGACGCGCAGCCCGTCACAGGTCGCGGACACCGCGCGGGCCTCCGGGTCCGGGAAGCCGGGCGCGCCGGCGATGCCGGTCCGCACGTCGGCCAGGCCGACCTTGGACAGCAGCGCGACCCCGTTCCAGCGCGGCTCGCCATAAGCCGCGACCTCGTAGCCGCGCTCGGCGAGTTCGCCGTCCAGCAGGGCGTGGAACGCGTCGTCGGCGAGCTTGGTCTCCTGCAGGCACACGACGTCCGGCGCCCGCTCGTCCAGCCACGGCAGGAACCGGGGCATCCGCTGCTTGATCGAATTCACGTTCCAGGTCGCGATCCGCACGCCTCCCACCGTAACGGCAGACACCGACGAGTTCGCGTTCGGAGTTGTGTCACCGCCCGTATCCTGTCGGACGTGGTGAGTGACAACGAGCCCGCCGAGGAGGTCGTGGCCAGGCTGACCGGCCTGCCCACCCAGCCGACCGGCCGGTCCGCGACCGGGCTTACCGAGGTCCGGCTGGCCGATGACGGCGTGGTGCTGCTCAAACGCGGCGTCGGCCGCAACGCCGCGCTGGCCGAGGCGACCGGCCTGCGCTGGCTCGCCGACGCGCACGCCATCCGTATCCCGAAGGTGCGCGGCGCCGACGCGGACTGGCTGGTCATCGATCGGGTCCCGACCACCAGCCCGACTGTTCCGGTCGCCGAGCAGTTCGGCCGCGAACTCGCCGCGCTGCACGCCGCGGGCGCTCCCGCGTTCGGTGCTCCCCCGCCGGAGGGTCCGCGTGACGCGTGGATCGGCCCGGTTCCGATGATCAACGATCCCGGTTCGGACTGGCCGGAGTGGTACGCGCGCTGCCGGGTCCTGCCCTACCTCCGCAGCGTCCGCGACGACGGCCTGATCAGCGAGAACGAGGTGGCCGAGCTGGAGCGAGTGTGCGCGCGGCTGCCCGAGCTGGTCCCGCCGATCTCCGCACCGGCCCGGCTGCACGGCGACCTGTGGAACGGCAACGTGCTCTGGGGCGCGGACGGCAACCCGTGGCTGATCGACCCGGCCGCGCACGGCGGTCATCCCGAGACCGACCTGGCCATGCTGCACCTGTTCGGCTGCACCCACCTCGAACGGGTGCTCGCCGGGTACCAGGAGGTCGCGCCGCTCGCGGACGGCTGGCGCCAGCGGATCGGCCTGCACCAGCTGTTCCCGCTGCTGGTGCACGCGATCCAGTACGGCCGCGGCTACGCCCAGCAAGCCCTGGACGTGGCTCGCGCCGCTCGGTAAGCGATCGGTAATCGTTGCTGGTTAGCTTCCGTTCATGGCGCGAGTGATCAACCGGCGACGGCTACTGCTCGGCGTCGGCGGTCTGGCCGGGGTCGCGGTGGCCGGGTGTGGTTCGGGCAGTGGATCCAGTGGTACCGGCAGCCGGGTGGTGTGGCAGCAGAACGCGCCGGCGGGCAGTGGGCTGGTGTCGCTGGCCGCACGCCGCGGCGCGCTGTACGCGGGCAGCAACGCCAACGGCAGCGGCGCGCTCTACGCCTTCGACGCCAGAAACGGCAGCCAGCGCTGGCGCTACTCCGCCGACAACCTGTTCTTCGCCAACGCCCCCACGGAGTACCGGCCGCCGATCTGCACCGACGACACCATCTACGCGACGTCCGGTGGCAGCTCAGCCGCGTTGCACGCCGTCGACGCGGCCACCGGGAAGCTTCGCTGGCGCTACGCCGCGCCGATCAGCCCGGCCGCCGCGACCGCGGACGGCATCTTCGCCGGGACCAGCGATGCGCTGCTCGCGCTCGACCCGGGCACCGGTCACCAGCGCTGGACGGTGACCACCCTCGGCACCTGTGGCCAGCCGGCCGTGGCGAATGGCATCGTCCACGCGGCGGACAGCAGCGGCGCGGTGGTCGCCGTCGATGCCGCCTCCGGCGTTCAGCGATGGCGCTACCAGTGCACGGAGACCGGAACGACCCGGTTGCCGGACCTCAGCTACAGCCCGCCGCTGATCGCCAACGGGCTGGTCTGTGTTTCGGTGTCCACTCCGGACGAAGGTCAGCCGATGTGCCACGCGCTCAGCGCGGACACCGGCCAGCCCGCCTGGACGGTGACCGCACCGGCCAGGAAGACCTCGGTAGCGGACTCCTACCACGGGCCCTACCTGGCCGGCTCAACGATCTGCCTGATCAACGACACCACCGGCAACGTCTACGCCGTGGACGCGGCAACCGGCACCCGGCGCTGGCTGTCCACAGCAGACTCCGGTGGCGATTTCGGCGCCTGCCCGGCAGGCACCGCGTTGATCACTGGCAACCGCAAGGACGCACTGTACTCATTGGACGGTTCGACCGGGCAGGTGCGCTGGCGGTTCGCCCATGGCGAGGTCGGCACCAACCCGGCCTTCGACGGCCTCGTCTACGTCGGCACGTCGGCGAATCCGCCCGGGGTGGACACGCTGTACGCGTTGCGGCCGTGAGATCAGGCGCGCACGGCGGTGATCTGCCAGATCGGCAGCAGCACCCGGCCCTGCGCGTCGACGTTGCCCGGTGACGTGAGATCCGCCGGGAACACGGCCGCTGCCGGCATCATCGCGCGCCAGCGGTCCTCGGTCAGTCCGGTGGTGTAGTGGCGTTGTTCCAGCCGCTCGACCTGCCAGTGCTCGCTCAGGTCGCGGCGCAGGCTGGCCTCGTCGGTGTCGGCCGGCATGCCGAGGCCCGCCGTGATGCCCTCGCCGAAGCACAGGACGTGCAGGCGCGCGCCGGGCTCGGTCACCCGGTGCGCTGCGGCGAGGTAGTCGCGGCGCTGCGGACCGGTGAGGCAGTGCATCATCGCGCTGTCCAGCACGGTGGCGAAGCCGCCGGTGATGCCGTCGAGCACGGTCGCGTTGGCCACGCGGAAATCGACGGCCAGGCCGCGTTCCTTGGCCTTGGCCTGGTCCCGCTCGATCACGGTCGGCGAGGCGTCGATGGCGGTCACCTCGTAGCCGCGCTCGGCCAGGAACAGCGCGTTGTCGCCGAGACCGCAGCCGCATTCCAGCACCGACCCGGTGATCTGCCCGGTGTCGGCGAGTTCGGTGACGATCGGCTGCGGGCCGTCCAGCTGCCACGGAATCACGTCCATCAGCGGGCCGTCGTCCCCGACCCGGATGCTCCCGCCCTTGTACAGCTCATCGAAGTCCAGCAGCAGCCCATTGCTTTCCTGCTCGGTCATCCCACTCACTCCCCTACGTAGTAGACGCGACCGACCACTATCTGTGAGCGTAATCGCGAGCGATAGTGCCCGTCAACGTCTACTATTGCCGGGTGACCCAATCGCGACGCCGAGGCGCGGTGCTGGAAGAAGCGCTCTACCTGGCCGCGGTCGCCGAAATGGCCGAGGTCGGCTACACGGGCATGACCGTCGAAGGCGTTGCCGCGCGGGCCAAGACCGGCAAGGCCGCGGTGTACCGGCGCTGGCCCAACAAGCACGCGCTCGCGCTCGACGCGTTGCGCTACGTTCTGCCGCCGCCGCCCGAACTCGACCTGACGATCCCGGCGCGAGACAACCTGCGCCAGATCTTCACCACGTTGTCCGGCGCGTTCGCGGGCGACAACACCGAGTTCCCCGGCCTGGCAGTCATGCTGGGTGTACTCGGCGATCCGCAGTTGCGCGCCGCGTTCGTCGACGCGATCGTGCTGCCCCGGCTGACCGTGATCGCGGCGATCCTGGCCAGGGCCGAGCAGACCGGTGAGGTCGCCCCCGGCGCGCTCGCCCCACTGGCCGCGAAGGTCGGCCCGTCGCTGATCATGCAGACGATCCTGCTCACCGGCGAGCCGCCGACCCCTGCCGACCTCGAAGCCATCCTGGACACGGTGCTGCCCGGACCGGGCACCCGGTCAGCGCGCCGGACAGTGCCCCGAGGCTGACCAGCGGTCGCGCAGATCGGCCGGGATGTCCAGCGTGGCCGTCTCGCCGCTGGTCAGCATCCGCACGCTGCCGCCGAGCAGCAGCTGGCCCGCGCGATCGAGCACGGTTCGGGCGATCTTGTTCGAGTCCTCGGCATGTTCGGACATCCGCAGCAAGCCGGTCGCGGCATGCACGAACCGGATCCAGCCGCGCGACTTCGGCACTTCCAGCCAGTCCGCGACCTCCGGATTGACCACCTGGCGCACCATCGCGGGCACCACGCCGTCGAAGATCTTGCCGGGCACGAGTTGTTCGTAGAGCTCGATCAGGCCCTTGGTCAGCGCGATCCCGTCCGGTGAAGGCCCGTAGGTCGACTCGACCTGCTCCTTGCTGAATTCTTCTGCCTCGGCCAGGGTTTCCGGGATGATCGCGGTGCGGATGCCGAGCATGCTGCCCGCGACCCGCCAGACGTAGTAATAGTCCTCGGCCTCGGCCTGGGTGACCTCGACGCCCATCCGCCGCATGCCCTGGATGACCTGCACCGAGAAGATCATCAGCGCGCCGAGCAGATCCTGCTGGCAGATCGGTACGCCATCGGCCGCCGCGTCCCACTCCCCCGACGCCGCCACGAAATGCCGCACCGCGGCGTGGATGAGCCGGGTCTTCTGGATGGTCGGCACGAACGAACCGGTGTCGCCGAACGGATCGGTGGTCATCATGTGCAGCACGAACTGCGAGGTCTCGGACAGTCGCCGGTGCGGGTGGTCGAGCCGGTGGGTCAAGCGCAGCAGCCGCGAGGGGCGCGGCTGGGCGTAGCAGTTGACCATGGCGCCGTAGGAGAGCACCGACGCCACGTGCACGCCGTCGTCGACGAAGAACTCGCGGGCGCGGGCGATCCGCTGCTGGTCGGCCCAGTCCGGCGGGTTGTCGGTGGCGATCAGGTACTCGCGCACCGACTCGGGCAGGTCGGCTGGGATCGGGGTGTCGTTGCCGCGCAGGTGCTCCAGCACCGCGTTGACCGCGGCGATCGAGTCGGTGGCGACCAGGTCGGTGATCACCTGGTCGGCGAGCGGGTCGCCCTCGAGCGCCAGCGGGTCCAGTGCCATGCGCACATCGTTGAGAGGAAAGGGCTTTCCGGCAACACGCGGCTCATCGGGCTCGTCGCGTGACCGCGAACGCTGAGCGACGAACACCAGGCGTCAACCGCTGTCCGGCTGGCCCCGCCGACCCGCTCGGCCGTATGCGCGGGCAAGGCCGAACCACTCATGGCCGACGCGCGCGACCCGGCGCCGGATCCCGTTGGGCCGGAACGGTGATTCGCCGACCCGATGGGGTTTCGTTGAGGTTGACGCCATTTTCACCAGCGATGACCTGCGAGAACAGGTCCGATGATTCGATTGACCCGATCATCGGCAACCAGTAGCTTCTCCATGACTGGCCTGATCAGAACGAGTAAACGTCGGATCATCCAGATGGGGAAGAAGATCAATGTCGATCTCGAAACATGCTTTGGCTCTGGCTGCCGTCGTCGCTACGGCGGCGTTGGCGGTCAGCGCGACCGGAGCGAACGCGGCACCCGACCCACATTCCTACCCTGGTTCCGTCGCCCGCGCCAAGGCGATCGTCGCCAAAATGACGCTGGCGCAGAAAGTCATGGAGATGCACGGCATCCAGAATGCCGACCATCAGCGTTACGTACCCGGCATTCCGAGCCTGGGCATCCCGCCCTTGGTGGTGACCAACGGCCCGGCCGGGGTCGGTCCCGGTGACCCGCACAAGCAGGCGCCGGCGACCGCGTTACCCGCGCCGGAACTGCTCGCCGCGACCTGGGATCCGGCCGAAGCCGGTGCCTACGGGCGGATCATGGGCACCGAATCCGCCGACCTCGGCAACAGCCTGCTGGAAGGCACCGACGTCAACGTGGTGCGCGTGCCGCAGAACGGCCGCGCGTTCGAGAACTACGGCGAGGACCCCTACCTGGCCAGCCAGCTCGCGGTGGCCAACATCAGGGGCGTGCAGTCGGCCGGCGTGATCGGCGAGGTCAAGCACTTCGACGCCTACAGCCAGGAGAACAACCGCTTCGCGCTCAACGAGAACATCGACGAGCGCACCCTGCACGAGATCTACGACCCGCCGTTCCAGGCCGCCGTGCAGCAGGGCGGCGCGGACGCGGTGATGTGCGCCTACCCGAAGGTGAACGGCACGTTCTCCTGCGAGAACAACGAACTGCTCACCACCGATCTGCGCAACGACTGGGGTTTCCACGGTTTCATCACCTCGGACTTCGGCGCCACGCACAGCACCGCGCCCTCGATCGACGCGGGCATGAACCTGGAAATGCCGACCGGCGTCTACTACGACACCGCGCTGACCCAGGCCGTGCAGAGTGGCCAGGTCAGTGAGTCCACAATAGACAACCTGCTGGTGCAGCGGTTCGCCACGATGATCCGGATCGGCCTTTTTGATCACCCGCGCACCATCACGCCGATCCCGGCGCAGGCCGACGGCGCGGTGTCACGGCAGATCGCCGATGAGGGCATCGTGTTGCTGCGCAACCAGAACAACGTGCTCCCGCTGAAACCAGCCACCGGCCAGTCGATCGCGGTGATCGGACCGTACGCGGGCGCGGCGTCGACCGGCGGTGGCGGCAGCTCGCACGTCGACCCGCTGTACACCGTCACGCCGGTCGCGGGCATCACCGGCGCGGCCGGTTCACAGGCGACGGTCACCTACAACGACGGCAGCGACACCGCGGCTGCCGCGGCGCTGGCCAAGTCGTCCAGCGTGGCGATCGTGATGGTCGGCGACAACGAGACCGAGGGCAAGGACCGCACCAGCCTCGCGTTGTCCGGCAACCAGGACGCGCTGGTCGAGGCCGTCGCCGCCGCCAACCCGAAGACGATCGTGGTGCTCAAGTCGGGTGCGCCGGTGCTGATGCCGTGGGCGAACAGCGTCGCCGGACTGGTCGAGGCGTGGTATCCGGGTGAGGAGGACGGCAACGCGGTCGCCGACATCCTGTTCGGCAAGGTCGACCCGTCCGGCAAGCTGCCGCTGAGCTTCCCGGTGCAGGCCGGCGACGTGCCCGCGAACACGCCCGCGCAGTACCCGGGCGTGGACAACACCGCGACCTTCTCCGAAGGGGTGTTCGTCGGTTACCGGCACTACGACCAGGCGAACATCGCGCCACTGTTCCCGTTCGGCTTCGGACTGTCCTACACGGACTTCGCCTTCTCCGGTCTGCGCGTGCAGCCCACCGGCGGCGGCAAGGTCCTGGTGAGCGCGACGGTCACCAACACCGGGCAGCGCGGCGGTTCGGAGGTCGCGCAGCTGTATGTGGGCGATCCGTCCTCTTCGGCCGTGCCGGAGCCGCCGAACCAGCTGGAAGGTTTCGCGAAGGTGTCACTGACCCCCGGTCAGAGCAAGCGGGTCTCGTTCACGCTGAACGCACGCTCGTTCAGCTACTGGAACACGACCGCGAACAACTGGCAGGTCGCGGGCGGTCAGTACCGGATCAGCGTCGGTGACAGTTCACGCGACCTGCCGCTGACCGGATCCGTGCGGCTGGCTGGCTGAGCGCGAGCGCTCGATCGCGCAACGCGGCCAACACAGTCGTTGGCCGCGTTGCCGAGCCGCACGGTTCACTCGGGCGTCGTGATCCGTTCGCCGTCGCGCCGTAGCTTGCGCTCATGTCGCAAACGAATCGGCGGGGCTTCCTGCGCGCCACAGGTCTGGTCGGTGCGAGCGCCGCCGTACTCGGGATGAGCGGCACCGCGACCGCATCGGCCGACCCGGCGAACACCGCCAACCGGTCCGGCTGGTGCCCGGACCCGAACAGCCCGCAGTTCACCCTGGCCGTCATGCCGGACACGCAGTTCCTGTACTTCGACGACAGCCTCTATCCGGACGTGCAGCGCGCGTCGTTCGAGTACGTGGTGAACGAGAGCGGCCAGCACGATCACAACATCGTGTTCCTGGCCCACCTCGGCGACCTCACCGAGGACGGGCTGGCCAGCGAATTCGCGTCGGTGAGCACCGCGTTCGACTACCTGGACCAGCGCCGGGTCGCCTACAGCGTGCTGGCCGGCAACCACGACATCAATTCCTCGACCACCGACCAGCGCGGCCCCAGCCCGTACCTGGCGACGATGGGCCCGCAGCGGTTCAAGAATTCGCCGAGCTTCCGCGGCGCCACCCCGGACGGCTACAACAGCTACCACGTCTTCCACGCGGCCGGCCGTGACTGGCTGGTGCTGGCGATGGACTGGCGCCCGTCCCCGGCCGGGTTCGCGTGGGCCGGCAACGTGATCCGGCAGCACCCGAGCCTGCCGGTCATCCTGACCACGCACGAAACCGGCGCACCCACCTACGACAGCATGTTCGACCCGCCGGACTACGGCGACCCGAACAACAACGCGGTGCTGTCCGATTTCGGTCAGCAGCTGTGGGATCAGCTGATCAAGGACAACGACCAGATCTTCATCTCCTTCAGCGGCCACAACTGGCCGCCCGGGCGCACGGTCATGAAGAACGCCAAGGGCAACGACGTGCACGTGCACGTGGCCGACTACCAGAACCGCTACTTCGGCGGCGCGGCGATGCTCCGGCTCTACCACTTCGATCTGGCCCGCAACACCATCGACGTGGAGACCCTGGCGCCGTGGGTGCTCG
>DATFHN010000047.1:0-2888 GCA_035248365.1 Pseudonocardiaceae bacterium
GGGGGCGTTGTCGCTCCAGCCCATCGCGATGACGCTCGGGTGGTTGCGCTGCTGCTGGCCGATCACGGTGGCCGAGTTGGTCATCAGGGCCAGTTTCGCCGCGCTCGGGCTTGAGTCCTCCCACGCGTCGCAGCAGGAGTAGCCGGAGTCGATGAGGATGCCCGCCGCGTCCATCTGCTCGTAGAAGTCGTCCGGCATGAAGTGACCCTCAAGGCGCAGGGTGTTCAGGCCCATGTTCTTGACGATCGCGATCTGGTTGGCGATGTCCGCCGAGGAGTAGCGCAGGAACAGGTCCGGTTCCCAGCCACCGCCGCGGATCACGATCGGCACGCCGTTGACCTGGAACTGGCGCACGCCGTCCGGTGCCTCCTTGGACTTGCCGATCATGCTGGAGGTGACGGTGCGGATGCCGAAGGTCTCGTGCGTGGAGTTGCTGCTCACGCTGCCCTGGGTCAGCGTCGTGTCCAGCGCGTAGAGCGGCTGCGCGCCCATCTGGTAGGGCCACCACACCTGCGGATTGCTGATGTTCAGGGCCGAGAACTTGGCCGGCGTGAAGCTCACCGTGCTCGTCGAGTTCGCGGCCACCGTCACCGACTGGTTCACCGTGATCGGCGAGCCGCCGCCGCTGGGCGGGGTGACCGTGGCGAACACCGTGCCGGTCTGGCTGCTGCCGCTGCCGTTGGTGACGTCGACCTTCACGGTCAGCGCGGAGCTGGACAGGTCGCTCGCGTTGGCCTCGACGACGTGCGCGTTGCCGACCGACAGCGCGTTGTTGACCTGCAACTCGACCGGGAACTGGATGCCGGTGTTCTCGTCCGGCGGCACCTGGGTCCAGTCGACGTTGTCCACGGTCAGGTTCGAGGAGGGGTTGTTCGGGTAGACCTCGAACGCGATCGAGTTGGTGCCGGAGACCAGGTCGCTGCCGACGTTGAAGGTGTACTTGGTGTAGTCACCGGTGACCGTGGTTCTGGTGGACACCTCTTTGCCGTTGAGCCACACGTCGGCCGAGCCGACCACGCCGTTGACCACCAGCGTCGCGGACTGGCCCGCGGCCACACTCGGGGTGAAGTCGGCGCGGTACCACCAGGGCACGTCGAACTGCGCGAGCGTGTTCGCGCCCGGCTTGCTCAGGTAGCCGAAGCAGGTCTTCATGTTGGTCGAGAAGTAGACGTTCGGGCAGGCGCCGTTCTGCAGCAGCGCGGCGATCTCGGTGCCCGGTGCGCCACCGTCGTCCGGCTTGACCGAGAGCCACTTCGACGTGTCGAAGCCGGACTTGGAAATGGCCGCGCCGCCCTGGGTCGCGGTCGCGCTGGTCAGTACCTTCCACCCGGAACTGCCCACAATGGATAAACCACGGGTTGTGTTCGGCTGGGTCGAGGCCGCGACCGAGGCCGTGGCCGAACCGGTCGGTGCGGCAATGCTCGTCGAGGCCATCGCTGCCGGGACTCCGCTCAAGGCGGTGGCCACCGCGAACGCGATGCCCGCGGCGAGTCCCAGCCGCGCTCGGCTGATGCGGATCATCTGTTGCCACTTTCTGTGGTTGCCGAATTACGGGTTTTGTGCGCGGCGAAGCAAGCCACGGCGACGAGCGCGCCGAGGCGATCGGGGTCGGGGGCCGGGAACGGACCCGGCTCAGCCGGGGCGCGGCTCAGGCGTCCGCGTGCGAATTCGCATGCGTGCTCCCCAGATCAGGGACAGGCAGCTGCGGCGCGGCGGGCATCCGCTGCTGGGCCGTTAGTTTGTAAAGTTCCCTACCTAAATAGTCACCCAAGCTTGGCCCGGTCACCAGGTCATGTCAAGAGGTGAACACGCTCAGTCACCAACTGAGCAGCGCCTCTCAGCTCGGATGTTTGCCTTTTGGAGTGACGTGGCTCACAATCCCATTTTCGCTCGGGCGTTGGTCCCGAACCGAGGAGTGATGATGACCGAGCTGGACAAACAGTCGCTGTGCTTCGTGCTCGCCGACCTGACCTTTCCCGCACAGCGCTGGGAAGTCCTCACTCAGGCGGACCTCTACGGCGTGGATGCCGTGACCCGCGAGCGACTGCGCCTGCTCCCGACCCGCGGCACGCCCTACCGCGACATGCAGGACATCATCGACGCGCTGGAGGCCGCGTCGACCGAAACCATGGCCTGAGCCGAGCCGGGCCTGCTCAGGAACGGCCAAGGCCGGCGTTGGACCGGCAGTACTCGGCGATCTCGGCATGGGTGGCGAACCAGACCCCGTCGGTGCCGTGCATCTCCTCGATCAACTCCCGCAGGATCACCAACCGCGACCGGTGCCCGATGATGTGCGGGTGCATGGTGAGCTGGAACAGCCCGCCCTCGGCCAGCGCGGAGCGGAACTCGTCCTGCCAGATGCCGAGCACCGCGCGGGGCGGCGTGTAGGGCCGAACCCCGTCGAACCGGGCCATCACGAAATACGGCGCGTCATCGCGGATCCACTCGACCGGGATCTCCACCATGCCGGTGGCCTCGCCCTCGTGGATCAACTCGTACGGCTCGTCGTCGGCCATCAGCGAGGAGTCGTAGACCAGCCCCAGCTCGCGCGCGATGGCCAGGGTGTGGTGCGAGAAGTCCCAGGACGGCGTGCGCATGCCGACCGGCCGGGCGCCGGTGATCAACTCCAGCGTGTCCGCGGCGCGCAGCAGCAGCTCGCGCTCGTCGGCCGCGTCGAGCAGGGTGTTGCGCTCGTGGATCCAGCCGTGCAGCGCGACCTCGTGCCCGGCCTCCGCGTACCCCCTGACCTCGGCCGGATGCAGCAACGCGGACACCGCGGGCACGTAGAACGACGCGGGGATGCCGAACTCGGCCAGCAGCCGCATCACCCTCGGCGCGCCCGTCCTGGCGCCGTACTCGCCGATGGACAGCTCACCGGGGCTGGTGAT
>DATFHN010000048.1:0-15709 GCA_035248365.1 Pseudonocardiaceae bacterium
ACACGCGGATCGCGTAACGTCGAAGCATGGCGCGTCCGGAAGACCGTGAACTCGTTCCCCTCAAGCCCGGCTTCGACGTGGTGTGGCACGGTTTCGACCGGGCCCAAGTGAAACAATACCTTGATGATCTCGACGCCGAGACCAAGCTGCTCGCGGCCGACCGGGACGCGGCGCTCTCCCAGGTCGCCGACCTCACCGAGCAGCTGACCGCGTCGCACGCACGCGCCCAGCAACTCAACAAACAGGTCAACGGCCTGGCGGAACTGCCCAAGAACGCCGACGATCTCGATGATCGCTGCCGCCGCATGGTTCAACTGGCGCAGCACCAAGCCGCCGAGATCACCGCACGCGCACAGGCCGCGGCCAGTCACACCTGGGCCAGCGCCGAGGATGCCGCGGCGAAACTGCGCGGCAGCTACGAGAAACTCCTGACCGACCTGGACCAGCAGCGCCAGGAAATGCGCGATCAGCACGCCGCGCTGGTGAAGCAGTCGCGCATCTCGGTTGCGGACATGACGACCGCGGCGACCAAGCAGCGCCAGGAGCAGGACGCCCAGGCCGAGAGCCGCCGGGTGCAGATCGAGCAGGACTTCGAGCGCGGCATGGCGGCGAAGCGGCAGGCGCTGGCCAAGGAGATCGAGCAGCAGCGGGCGGCCAGCCGCGCCGAGGCCGAGCGGCGGGTGCGCGAGGCGACCGAGGAAGCCGAGCGGCGCGTGCGGGAAGCGACCGAGCGGGCCGAGCGCAAGCTGCGCGAGACCACCGACGAGTGCCACCGCCGGGTCGCCGACGCCAACCGCCAGGTGCAGGACCTGCGCACGCTGCGCGGCCGGATCACCCAGCAGCTGCACACCGCGCACAAGCTGATGAAGGACGCGACCCCGATGCTCGATCCCATCGACGAGGAGATCAAGCACGCCGAGGCCGCCGCCGACCAGGCCGTGCCGAAGCAGCGCCCGGAGCGCCCGGAAACCAAGGCCACCGCGAACAGCGCGGCCAGGAAGAACTGAACCAGGCCGATCTGATGGCGTGATTGGGCTGTCTCGCCCGGCGGGACGCTGGGTCGAGGCCGATGTTCACCGACGGGTTATGCCTGAGCGGACTGATCGCGCTGGGGGTCAGCCGGCCAGCGCGCGCAGGTGCGGCGAGTGCGGGGTCAGCCGAGCCGGTGCGGTCACGTCGCGGATGAACGCGCCGATCTCGTGGATGGCCGCGCGGCTCTCCGGCAGCAGGTCGCCGAGCACCGGGAACGCGTGCACCTGACCGGCCCAGATCTGCAGCGTGCATGGCACGCCGGCAGCGGCCAGCCGCTCGGCCATGAGTTCGGCGTCGCAGCGCAGCATCTCGTCCTCGGCGGCGAGCAGCAGCACCGGCGGCAGACCGGTGAGGTTGCAGTTCACCGGCGAGGCCAGCGGGTCGACCTCGCCCTTGCCGAGGCACAGCGTGGTCAGGAACGGCAGTCGGCTGACCGGCGCATAAGCGTCGCGGGCCGCGTTGGGGTGGGCGATTTTCGCGGTCGCGTCGAAGTCCAGCCACGGCGAGAGCGCGACGATCCCGGCCGGCTGCGGCAGGCCCTCGTGCCGCGCGGCCAGCGCGGTGGCGAAGGCGAGGTGCCCACCGGCCGAGTCGCCCGCGAACACGATGCGGCTCGGGTCGAGGCCGGAGTCGAGCAGATGGCGATACGCGGCCAGGCAGTCCAACAGCGACCCGGCCAGCGGGACCCTCGGTAGCTGGCGGTAGGCGACGGAGAGCACGGGCAGCCCGGCCGAATCGGAGATCTTGGCGACCTCGTGCCGATGCGTGGCCAGGCCGCAGGCGATGAACGCGCCGCCGTGGAAGTAGAGCACCGCCCCGTCTTCCTCGACGCTCTCGGCCCGCGCCCACTCGCCACGGAAGCCCGGCAGCTCGACCCGCTCGAAGTCGGTGTCGTGTGGATTGGGCAGCAGCTCGGCGAGGCCGTCGACCAGCGGCAACGGCACCATGCCGAGTGGATTGAGCGGCCAGTAGGTCAGCAACGGACGCAGCATCAGTCTGGCGGCCGCGTAAACGACGCGGGCACGAATGCTGACCCCGCCTCGGTGATCCACCACCGGCTCTACCGCGCTCATGGTTACCACCTACCCGGTCCCCGACGACCCTTAACGTGATGATGACATCCGAGAAACGTTCGTAGATAGCCGTTTGGCGAATCAACTAGGTATCGATCTCGACTTCGTCCCGTTCACCAGCGGTTTTCGAGTGGAGAGCGCTTCCCCGCCGCCGCCCGCACGGGCCGGAGAGTGGCGCTGGGTATTCTCGGGCGCCGGAAGGTTTGCCCGTTCCCGGGCACCTGGGCCGCTACGAGAGGCAGTCATGAGCAAGGTCGACCTCGGCTTCGTCACCGAGCTGTACCGCAAGTACGCGGCGTCCCTGGCCGAGGTGCGCGACCAGCAGCGGGCCTTCCACCAGGCCAACGCCGACCACATGACGCCCCAGCTCGACGACCACGAAGCCGAGATCACCTACCTGCTGCTGCGCGAGTACCGGCCGGAGCAAGTGGTGGAGATCGGCACCTTCCACGGCTGGTCGACCACCTGGATCCTGAGCGCCCTGCGCGACAACGAGATGGGCCACCTGCACTCGTACGACATCGTGGACAACGTGGTCAAGAACGTCCCGGCGCAACTGTCCGAGGGCCGCTGGACTTTCACCAAGGGCGACATCAAGACCAATCTCGACAAATTGCCCGAAAAGACCGACTACCTGTTCGTCGACGCCGCGCACGGCGCCGCGTTCGGCCGCTGGTACTTGGACAACCTGTTCCCGCTGATGCCCGGTGGCACCCCGGTCAGCGTGCACGACGTCTACCACTTCCGCGTCACGCTGCCCTTCCACGAGGGCCGGGTCGTCATGCGCTGGCTCAAGGACCACAACGTCGACGTGTTCACGCCGTCGGCGGCCAAGGCGCCGCAGGTCTACCGCGCGCTCAACGAACTCAAGCAGGAGATCGGGCTGGGCACGCCGGTGCGGACCAGCAAGGACAACCCGATGATCTTCTTCAACCTGCCGGACTGAGCAACGCGGTCCGCCTGCGCCAGGCCCAGCGGAGCAGGCCGACGCTGAAGGCCAGGGTGAGCAGGTTGATCACCAGTTCGATCACGCCGCCCGCACCGGAACTCCACCAGATGCCGTGTTCGAGGTCGTACAAGACGTCCATGCCAAACAGGTAGAGCCCGGCGCCGCCACCGGCCAGGAACCACAGCAACGCGATCGGCCTGCGCCGGGGCAGGGTGATCGCGGCGCCGATCAGGCAGATGGTCAGCCAGGCGTCCGCCGCAGGGAAGGCGTTCTCGAACTCGACGTAGGCGGGGCGATCGTTGCTGGCCACCACTCCGCGCGCGGTGAACCAGAGGGTCCAGTAGGCGATCATCACCGCCAGGGACAGCAGCAGCACGATCAGCACGCGGCGCACGGACCTGGCGTCGACCATCCCGGCATCCTTCAGGCGCGTTGCCACTGGCGCAAGCGGTGACGCAGCTCGAACAGCTGGTCGTCGAACTCGGCGTCCCGCTTGGGCCCCGAGACCGCGCCGGGAGCCGAACTCTGACAGTAGAAGCCCGGCAGCCGCCGGACGCGGCCGTTGGTCAGCTGGGCTTCCACGCTCCACCAGCCGGTGCCGCGCGTTGGGTGGAACCGGTCCTTGACCTCGACGACCTCGCCCCAGGCGATGAATCCCCGTGCGAACACTCCTCGCAACCGGAGCCCGGCCGGGCCGATCTGGGTGCTCCCGGCGGCCGGGATCCCGATGGCCACCACGGCCACCAGCATCACCATCAGGTAGAACCCGGTGACGATCAGGACCGTCACCAACGTGCCGGACCGCAGGCTCGCTATCAACCCTGCGATCCACAGGCCGGTCCACACCACGGTGAACCCGCCCAGCGCCCACCGCACCCGCCGCCTGGTACTACCCCCGAGCCGAACCGTCATCTCCTCCACGGCACGAATAGTAGACAAACGCGAGCGCCGCCTCTGCCCAAAAGGACAGAGGCGGCGTGGACGCCCGGGAGGGGTAACTGCTAGAGCTGCTAACGCGATGGCGCTCGATCAGGGAGCGGCGTCCAGGTGCGCGAGGTGTCTTCCAGGGCGCATGTCGAGTGGAGCTGCCGGTGCCGGGGCACCGGCGGCGACGACAACGCCGGAGATCGCGTGCCTGGGCGTCGCGAGCCGAGCAGTTATCGCGTCAGCAGCTCTAAAGGGCGACCGGGGAGGCGCTACGCGTGTTCGCGACCTGACGGCCGGCCTTGGCGAAGTGCGCTCGGAACGAACTGCGGGTGATGGTGATCAGCAGGCCGATCAGGACCACTTCCTGAAGGCCGTGGCCGATCCGCATCCACATCGGGTACTGCGCGGAGATGGTCGGGAAGGCGATGCCGACGATGCCGAGGATGGCCAGCGCCAGCAGGCGGTAGTAGGTGGAGCGCTTGCCGCGGCCCAGCGAGGCCGCGATGCGCAGGGACAGCAGCGAGAACACCAGAACCACGGCGGAAACCACGCCGGTGACGATCTCGATCGAGTTGCGGGTGTTGCCGTGGCTGTGCGCGACCTCGAAACCGACGACGCTGCTCCAGTTGACGAAGGTCAGCACGGCAATCGCGACGCTGATGGTCAGGTTCGTGTACAACAGCGTGAGCACGCGCCTGATCGGGGCGTTCGAGCCGGACATGCTCTTCTCCTTTACGCCTCTTGTTGGCCAGCCGAGTGCCGGCTCGTTCGGACGCATTCAGTTTAACTTTTCCGGGCGCGAATTCGAGTTCCCCAGTTGACACAATTCCCCAGTTCCGGCCGTCTCCAACACGATAGCAAGGTGTCAGCGATGTGTCAGCGTTTTTCTCTTCCAACCAGGGTCGCGGCCCGGTAGAAATATACATGTCAGCGGCGAACGGAAAATCCCAAAGCCGCGAAACAAAAGGAGATCAAAATGGCTGACAAGAACCTCGACTCGCTGGCCCAGCAGGTTCAGGCGCTGGAGTCGGAGACCTTCGAGATCCAGGACTACGCTGGCACCAACGAGGAACTGCTGGGCGGCTCGACCAGCACCAGCTCCTGCTCGTCTTCCTCCTCCAGCTGAGCCTGGTTTAACTCTCCCAATGGCGGTGCCTTCCGGCTTGTCCGGAAGCGCCGCCATTAGTAATTTCCAGGACCCAAAAGAAGACACAGCTAAAACGCATATTAAAACCGCGGGTAGCCAGTGGCCACCCGCGGTTTAGTGTTCGCGCTCCCGCCGTTATGGGAACGGGTGCGGAACCAGGTGCAGATCCGACAGGGTCAGTGGCGCATCACGCCAGCCTGCCCGTTGGAACGCGGTGAACATCCGAGGCAATCGCAGCGCACGCTGTAGGTGCCAGCCGAAATCGATCGGAATCAGCCCAGGAACGAGCGTGGCCACGCTGGCCAGGCCCATCTGATCCTGTTCTGGCGTGGTCTGGTCGATGACGATCACGTCGTAGCCGGCCGCGATCAGCTCGTCGCGGCAGAACACCACGTCGTCGACCAGGTCGTTGGTGCGTGGCCGCTCCGCCGACCAGGAGAAGTAGACCTCGTCGAAAGAGGCCTTGCGCTTGGGTTCGAGGAACCGGCGCGCGTGCTTTGCCATGCGCGGCAAGCCGAACAGCACCGCGTGGTCGGCGAGCACCCGCACCTTCGCGAAGTCGTCGGCCATGCCTTCCAGCTCGACGCGGCGCTCCCGCACCCGGCGCGCCAGCGACGGGATGAACGTGACCACCTCGCACACCGCGGCCCGGATGGCCTTGATCGGATCGAGGTTCGCTCCTGCCGTGAAGCAGAGGTTGCCGAACCCGCCGTCTCGCTTCACGGCCAGGGCCGTGACCACTGGCACCGCGAGATCGATCCGGTTGTCGAACAGGTGGATGTCGTAGCCGAACAGCGCGGCCCGGTCGATCCAGCGCCGGGTTTCCTGGTCGTCCACGGTATCCAGGTCGATCTCGGTCAGGTCGGCGCCGCCGTACCAGCCGAGCATGAACGCGTCCCGTTCGATGAGTTCGAGCAGCCCGAACAGGATCGCCTCCTCCCGGCATGATCCGCTGGCACAGCCGCTGGACGATCCGTACACGAAGTTCTGCTCGCCGGTGCCCGCCGCGTAGTACGGCAGCCTGGCCGGGACCAGGATCGGCCGGTCGTCACGCAGCGAATGCCCCCAGACCCACGGGATCGGCGCATCGTCGGAGAACTCGCGCAACCGCTTGTCGGTCGCGTAGGTCTCCGGCGAGTACACGCCGCAGTCACGTGGGTTGAGCGCGAGATCCCCCAGGTTGGCCAGGGAATCGACGACCGCGTCGACGTTGCGCCTCGGGTGGGTGCCCGCGTAGCGCTCCAGGCCCTCCAGCAACGCGAGGTTCTGGCTGTCCTCGTAGGTGTCGGCATGACCACTCCAGCCGACGTCGACGAGACCGTCGGTGGCGACCCGGGTGGTGATGCCGCCGCTGACCGGAGCGTTGGTGGGACTGGTCAGGTCGATGTGCGTGTTCGCGCCGATGGCGCCGCACACCGGGTTGGCCAGTGCCTCCGTGCTCAGTTCGATCTCGCGCGGTGACCGCATCCGGTAGGTTGCCGCGTCCTTCTTGTGCCGCGACGTCAATGTCAACGGCTCGGGCGGTTTGCTGCCGTCCTGCGGCACCGAACAGCTCGGGCACCGCGGTTCGGCCAGCAGCGGTACGGTGTCCACCGCGAGGGTCGAGATGTCCACAGTAGACACAATAGGCAGCGCACCCGGGTCGACCGGCGTGCTGGCCATCATCTCGTACACCGACCAGACCACCTCGGCGAGGTAGCCGGTCACGAGTGGCCAGACACCGGCCTGGCGCAACCCGGAGCCGACCTCCAGCGCGTCGCGTTCGTAGCGTTCGCGCAGCCGCTGCCAGCGGATCGCGAGGCAGTGCCCGCAACCCGCACCCGGCCGCAACGGCCACGGACCCACGAGCACGGTCCGCGATGTGAGGTGCACGGTCGCGCTCGCCCGGTTGCGCCCGGGGATGACGACCTCCTGGTGATGCGTGTCGGCCGCGCCGAGCGCGACCACCTGGGGCACGGGCACACCGGGTGCGCGTGCCCGTACGGACCGGTCGGCGAGCAACTGCGCCAACCGGTCCGCTGCCGTCCACAAGGGAGGGTCTAGCGTTGTTTGGGTCATCTTGTACTCCTTTCTTACCCTAGATCAATCGCCACACACCGAGCCCGATGCACCCGATGAGGACCACCCCGCTCAGCACGGCGGCGACTGGGTACGCGCGATACACGATCCGCAGCCGCCTCGGATAGGCGGAGCGGTCCTGCGCCGCCCAGTACTTCTTGCTGTCGCCGTGGAGGTCCGCGGTGCCGGCCAGGTAGCCGACGATGCGGTAGCCGTCCCAGCCCGGCAGCGGCAACAGGTTGACCAGCGCGGCGAAACCGCCGACCAGCAACAGGCCCGCTGCCGTGTCGTTGATGGCCGAGCCTTCTGGCGTTGCCAGCCAGACCGGGGTGAGCACGAGCAGGATCAACAGGTTGGCGTAGGCCCCCGCGAACGCAGTAGCGCTGCGCTGCCAGCGGGAGCGGAAGCAGGACACGCCTTCGACCCGGCAGTACGGGAAGAAGGCGGGCAGCCGCCACACCACCCCGATCTCCAGCACCTCACCGCCGAAATGCCGGGCCGCCACGCCGTGCGCGAGTTCGTGCGCGGCGACGCTGGCCCACAGGATCAGCAGCACCGCGACCGCGTACACCGGATGGCGCAGCAGTGCCGCGGTTTCGGTGAACAGCTCGTTGAGGTTGACAACGATGGTGATCAGCAGGATGCCGAACAGGGCCATCGTCGCGGCCGCGACCTCCGGGTGCAGCAGCCAGCCGGTGAAGCGGTGCAACCGGTCCAGGAACTCCCCCGGCCGCCGCACCGCGAACTTCCCGGCCAGCACCGTCGATTTCCGCACCGGCACAACCGGCGGATCCGAAACCGGCGAAACCGTCGCCCCGGCCAAGCCCGAGCCAGTGCCAGCCGAGCCCAAGACTGGCGCCCCGGCCGATCCCGAACCGGCCGATCCCGAACCGACCGCAGCCGAGCCCGAGCCAGCGGCAGCCGAGCCCGAGCCGACTGAGCCCGGGACGGCAGCGGCCGAGGCGGGCCGGGCCAGCAGGCCGCGGGTGCCGAGCTGGGTCAGGATGCGGATCCAGCCCTGCTCGTCCAACCGCGTGCCGAACTCGTCCGCGAACTCCGCGCCGATCTCCCGCAGGGTCCGCGCACCGTCGAGCCGTTCCATCACCCAGCCCAGCTTGACCGGGAACTCGTAGTACTTGCGCGCTTCCCGGTCCAGGGCGATGTGCACCTGGCTGTACCCCCGGTACACGCGCGGCCCGATCATGACCGCGTCGCGCACCGAGGGTGCCTGATCGAGCAGGCCGGAGGTCGATCCGGCCCGCTCGATGGTGGTCATGGCGTCACACCCACATGCGGCTGCTCGCGCATGACCTTGGCGATCAGGTGAGCGAGGTAGGCCTCGTCGCCGATGGTCGTGGTCAAGCGGTTGTTGGTCATGTGGATGAACGGGGTGAGCAGCAGCTCCAGCGCGCGGTCGGGGTCGGTGACCGCCTTGCGGCCGTCGCGCAGGCCGAAGATCAGCTTGCCTTCGACCGACAGCTTGCGCATGCGCTGCGCCAGCTCCTGGGTGTGCTCGGACCAGCGGCGCAGGAAGTCGGGCAGCTGGTCGATGTCACCGGCGACGACGGCCTGCTGGATGTCCTGCACGCGCAGGCCGACCTTGCCGCCGATGGCGTCGTAGTGCTTGTCGTAGCCCTTTTCGGTGACGAAGTCCGAGCCATCGAACGAGCGCTGCCAGAACTGCTTGTAGCCCTCGAAGAACCGCTCGACCGACTCGATGTCCGGCAGGAAGTTGCTGGCCATCACGGTCATCAGCTGCAACGAGACGCCGAGCCGCACCGTGCGCAGGTGCACGTTCATGGTGCGGTCGACCTCGACCACCATGTCGCTGGAGTGCTCGAAGTGCCATTCGGCGACCTCGACCCCGGCCAGCCCGCCGTACTTGTCGTACTCGGGTTCGTACTGCTCGCGGCGGTGGCTGTTGTTCTTGCGCAGCAGCATCTTGCCGTCCGGGCCGATGTGCGCGGACATGTCCTGGTCGGCGTACTCGACCTCGAAGAGCTTGTCGTAGTAGTTGAGCATGTGGTCGTTGGTGACCTCGTAGAGCGCGGGGCGCACCTTCAGGAACTCGTCCAGCTTGGCCTCGGCGCGCTGCACGACCTCCTCGGTGACCGCGGCGCTGGTGGGCAGCAGCCGCAAGCGGACGTGCGGCCCGCCCAGCCAGTAGTTGATGAAGAAGTAGCGCTCCAGCAGGCCGCGTTCGCGCAGGTCGGCGACGAGCGGGTGGATGGCCTGGGTGACGATCGGCCGCGAGTTCGCGGTGTAGAAGACGTGCAGCGCCTGCCACTCACCCACGTTCTCGTCGACGGCCTCGATCGGACGGTCCAGTTGCACGGTCATGGTTTTCTCCAATTCACTCGGTAAAGCCACGCATGGACTGCGTTGTCTCGACGGCCATCTCGATGACGTGGTGGCCCGCGTCGGACTCGGCGGGCAGCTCGTCTTCGGCAGGCAGCATTTCCTGGAACACGATCTTCGACTCGTCGCTCTTGATCTCGCTGTCCAGCAGGATCAGCGAGAGCTGGCTGGTGAAGTCGACGTACTGCGGTTTGGCCAGGCGCGAGAGGCCGTAGTCGCCGGCATTCTCGGTCTCCGTGCTCGGGTTGTGCACGGTGGCGAACACCGCGCTGGGCAGGCCCAGCTCACGGCGCCAGCGTTGCCAGTCCAGGAAGCGGAGCTCCGGCGAGGTGCCGGTTTCCTTCTTGGGCAGCGAAACACCCTTCATGGACCAGCTGCGCCGGGCCAGGATCAGGTTGCCCAGCCGCAGCCTCGGGCGGACCAGGATGTCCTGCTCGCCGTCGGGCAGCACGCCGCCCCACGGGTCGAACAGCATGGACGCCGATGAGGAGAGCAGCAGCAGCGTGCGCGGCACCTCGGGCAGCGCGCTGGGCACCAGGTAACCGAGGTAGGTCGGCACGATCTCGCGTCCGGTCACCTTGTGCCGCAGGATCAGCCGGTCGGCGGCCTCGTCGTGCTCGACGTAGAGGTCTTCGAGCAGAATCTGGTGATCACGCGGCAGCGCGCTGGTCTCACCGGGGCAGACGATCTCGTTGTCCACCACGCGCGAGTGCAGGTTGAGGTTGGTGGTGGCGTGCCCACCGGTCAACTCGGCCAGCACCGCGCCCTCGGGCACCCGCGCCTGCATCGACTTGCGCAGGCCGGCGATGGTCGGCTCGTCGTAGCAGTGGGTGAACCGGGAGAACGGGAACAGCATGCCGCCGTAGGTGCGGTTGAGCACGGCCTGCGGCTTGTCCGGGGTGCCGAACAGCTGCATGAAGTGGCTCAGCGCGGTGATGTCCTCGCGGACCGGGTCGAGCTCGGCACCGACCTCGTCCACGAATTCGCCGTCGAGCTCGAGTTCTTCCGCGTCCGGGTTGGTGCGCCAGTTGTCCTTGAGCTTCTGCGCGAACAGCTGGCGGGCGCGGTCGAGGGCCTCGATTTCGGAGAGCTGCAACCAGTTGAAGAACGGGACGTAGGTGCCGTCCTCCTCGAAGGTGCGGCGCAGCGAGGACACCGTGATGTACTGCTCGAAGATGTCCTCGTTGAAGTCGTGCACCAGCTTCACCAGGTCGTCGCAGCGACCGCCACGGCCGAAACGGGACACGAAGAAGCCCTTGAGGATCAACCGGTGCGGCAGCGTGATGTCGAACGCGGGCGAGAGCTTCTCCCACCGCTGCACCGACTCGGTGAACTGCTCCGTCCACGGGCCCCGATTGACCTCGATGGCCGGTCCGTCCACGCGGGTGTCCTCGAACACCAGGGTGACCGGCAGCGATTCGGCCGGAGCGCCGAGGGTGAACATGATCTCCTCGAACCCGGACCGGATCGCCGTGCTCAGTTCGCGCCGTTCCTCGGGTGTCGCGGTCGCGTAGGCGTCGTAGCGGTCGGCGATCTCGTCCATCGTGCTGCCGAACAGCGAGGCGAACTGCGGCCCGAGCAGCTTGAGCGAACCGGCGAAGGCGCGCAGCGGGTCCGGCTCGTGGATGTCCACCAGTAATCTCGGCACCTGCAACAGGCCGAGGCGGAACAGCACGCGGATGTACTCGTCGTACTCCCTGGGCTCCCCGCCGCCCGAGGCCGAAAGCCGCTCGGTGAGTTCGCGCCACGGGATGTGCTGCTGCTCGCCGAACACGGTGAACACCCGGGTCAGGATCTGGCTGCTGCGCAGGATGAACAGGTTGTCCTTGACCGAGTCGAAGCTGACCGTGTTGCCGGTGTCCGCGGTGGTCACCGTGCGGCGCACGTAGCGAACCCGGTCGACGTCGAACTGCCAGCCCGAGGTGAGCGCGACCGGGAGGTCGCCGCGCAGCTCGTCGTCGTCCAGGATCAGCTCCGCGATGCGGGAGAGCACCGACACGTTGACCCGGGTGAAGCTCTCGTAGCCGGAGCCGATCCTGGTCTTCGCGATCGGCGCGTCGTCGCAGAAGCTGCCGACGCCGATGCTGGTGAACGTGCTGAACGGGCTGGTCTTGCAGGCCATCCGGTAGAGGTATTCCAGCAGCGAGCGTTCGATGCGGCGGTGCCGCTTGCTCAGGTTGGCCCCCGCGCTCGCGTAACCGTCGACGTAGCCGTCCAGCGACGGGGACGCGAGGTGCAGGCCGAGGCGCAGGCGAGCGTTGCCGGCCAGTTCCTGGAGGTTGGCGCGGCTCGCGGCGAGTTCCGCGTCGGCCAGCTTGGCCCCGTTGGTGACCAACTCGGCCAGGCTCTCCCGGGCGGTCAGCCACTCGTCCAGGCGGGCCATGACATCGTCGCCGAGCCTGCCGTCGAACTCGGCCAGGATGTCTGTCTTGGCCAGGGCTTTGCCTTGGTGGATCTGCCTTCTCACGTTGATCAGCCTGCGGCGCAGCTGATCGTCGGTCGCGGTGCTGATCACTTCGTGCAGCTGGTCACCGATGATCGCGCCGACCTCGGACAGCCGCTGCTCCGCGTCGATGATCGACTCGGCCCACGCCGCCGTCTTCGGCGTGCGCAGCTGGTGCACTGTCTCGATCGGCAAACCGGCGACCCGGACCGCGAAGTGCTCGCCGAGCGACCAGGTTTTGGCCGCGAGGGAAGCAGGTGCGCTCATAGTCATGGTTGTGTCTCCTGGATTCAGTCCAACTCGTAACGGAAATTGGCCGGCGTCGACCGTTCGTTGCCGACCATCATGATCAGCAGTGGTGACTGATCGGTGCCTGCGATGCCCAGTTCCTCCATGTAGGACACGTTGTCGAATCCGAGTGCCACTCCGCAGCCGATGCCGACGGCCGCGCACGTGGTGTACGTGGCCTGGGCGACGGCGCCGACTATCGCGTTGACCAACCGATAGCCGCGGTCGCCGGTGGTGTCCAGAACCGCCGTGTAGCGGACTGCGGGCACCACCACGGCGGCGGCTTGGTCGACGCTGTAGTTGGTGAGGAAGTAGTTGCGCTGCAAGAACTCCCCGGGCGGACCGGCGTGGATCTGGCGCAGCGTGTTGGTGGCCGGTTCGAACTCGTACGAGCCGGGCTCGACGCCGTCGACGTGGTTGGCGAACACGTAGAACGTCACCAGTCGATCGGCGGGGTCGCCGGGCAGTACGTCGCACGGGAACACCGCGCCGGCCGTTGCGCCGGCGAGGACCGTGCTGAGTTTGTCCACCGCGAGCGGCGGTTCGGCCGAGAAGCGGCCGAAGCTGCTGCGGCGGGCCCGCACCGCTTTCCGCACCGGGATGTCCAGTGTGTGCGGCGCCGGTAGTGCGATCCTCGGCCCATCCTCGCCCGTTTCCTGGGCCGCGGTGGAAACCACGTCCCAGGCTGGCCGGGTGTTGGTGGACGCGCTGATCGCCGCCTGCAGATCCTGCAGGATCGGGAACTTGATCACCCGGCGAGAGCGTTCCTCGTCGGTGATCCGGACCGTCGGCTGGGTTTGCCGGTGCAAGTCCGGTTGGGCGGGCGCTGGTGGGCCCGCCCAGGTCAGGGGGACGACGGCGAAAACGCCCTCGTCGATGTTGTCGATACCGAGCAGATCGGACACGCGGGTCTCGTCGAACCAGAGCACCGGCTTGATGTGCCTGCCGCGCGCCCGCGCCCACACCCGCCACGTCTCGACGACCGTGCCGATGTCCATGGACACCGCGTGGTAGCTGAAGCTGTTGTACTTGAACGCGTTCTGCCAGAACTTGATGCCGAGCACCAGGTACTGGTCGGTGTGGCCGGTCAGTTCGGGATCGCCGACGGCGGCGCGGACCTCGCCGGAGACGTCGCCGGTGAGCAGCCGCTGCACCGCGTGCTGGCGGGAGGAGTAGTGGTAGACGCCGGGCAGCATCGGCCCGTTCGCGCCGCTCACCCAGTAGATGCTGACCGGGTAGAGGCCGCCGCCGGAGGAGGTGCCCCGGCTCCAGATCGCGTTGTCGTAGCGGGACAGCGCGCCGAAGTCCTTGTTGGCGTGCACGGCGAGGCGCCGGGAGAGCTGGCCGTAGGAGTCGAACAGCATGCTGCCCAACGCCTGGACGGTGAACGGGCGGTCATCGACCTCGTCGGTGCCGATCATGCTGTCCTGCAGGCTCCCGGTGCCCTCGATCCCGCTGGTCGGCAGCGGAAACGACTCGACGCCCGGGTAGTACTTCTCCGCGCGCGGCCGGTCGTTCCAGTCGGGTTGGAAGCCGACCGGCTCGAACGGTTCGCGGGCCCGGTACAGCACGGAGTGCAGGTAGTCAGCCGCAGTGGACATGGCGATTCCTTCTCTTGTCTAGGGGAACGGGTGCGGCACGAGGTTGAGCCCCGCTGCGGCAACGGCATGCATCCTCGGCATGGTCAACGCCCGCTGCCGGTGCCAGCCGAAGTCGATCGGCATCAGCCCCGGCACGATCACGGCCGCCGTGTGCAGGCCGAGCGCGCGCTGTTCCGGCAACGTCTGGTCGATGACCAGCACGTCCAGCCCGGTGGATGCGAGTTGGTTGACCGTCCATTGCAGACCGTCGAGCAGGTTGGCCGACGACGCGGAGGCGTCGAGGCCGTCGGCGAGCGCGCCGACCGTTTTATTGGCTGATCTCGGCTTGAGCAGGAAATCCAGGTGTGGTGCCATCTCCGGCAGGCCGTAGAGCCGCCAGTGGTCATTCAGCTCGCGCACCTGGCCGAAGTCCTCGACCATCGCGCGCAGGCGGCCTTCCTCGCGTCGCGTCGACTCGGCGAGCGTGGGCGTGAGCGCGGCGACCTCGCTCAGCGCGGACGCGATCGCCGCCTCCGGCGCCAGGTTCGCGCCCGACCCGAAGCAGAACGCGCCCGGCCCGCCCTCGATCCGCTCGGCCACCGCGATCACCGCCGGCACCGGGAAGACCATCCGCGCGTCGAAGAATCGGGTCCGATAGCCGTACATGGCCAGCCGGTCCAGCGTGTGGTGCACGTCGGCGCGGGTACTGGTCGTCGGGTCGACCTCGGGCAGGTCGGCCCTGCTGTACCAGGCGAGCAGGATCGAGTCGCGCTCGAGCAGCTCCATCAGTCCGTAGTAGACGGCCTCGGCCAGCGAACTCCCGCTCGCGCAGCCGTTCGAGCATTCCTGGGTGAACCGCGGCCAGGCGCCGTGACTGTGCTGGTAGGCGAGGATCTCCGGCACGAACACCGTTTTCTCCTCGCGCAGCGAGTAGGCCGGCACCCACGGAATGGCCGCATTTTCGTCGAAGGGCACCACGTGCGTGTCGATCGCGTAGCACTCCGGCGGATAGGCGCCGCAGGTGCGCGGATCGAGCGCGGTGTCCCCCAACTCGACCAGCGACGCCATCACCGGCGCTGCCGCCCTTGGCAGCGTCCGCGCGATGCGTTCCAGGCCCTCGACGACGCCGATCTGCTCGCTGGCGCGGAAGGAGTCCGCGTGCCCGCTCCACTGCGTGTCGGCCAGGTGGTCGCCGCAGCGCACCGTGAAGAACCCGCCGACCCGCGACACCGCCGACGAGCCCAGTTCGGTGATCAGCTTTGGTCCGAGTGTGCCGCAGAACTCGTTGACCAGCGCGTCGATCGGCAACCGGTAGTCGGTGACCTTCTTTCCCCGGAACACGTCCGGCCTGAGCTTCGGCGAGTCGGTGAGCACCGGAGTCGTCGGCTCGCGCCCGGCCGGGCCGCAGGCCGGGCAGGTCGAGTCGGGCAGCATCGGCACCCGCCGGACCAGCAGCGTGCGCAGGTCGAGCACGTCGACGAAGTCCCCGACCTCGCCGCGCAGCACCAGCGCGGCCAGCGCGTCGATGGCGAAGGCGTTGTCGAACGGCGGTTCGCCGACCGCGACCACCTCGGTGCCCAGCTCGACCGCGTCCCGCACGACCCTGGTGCGCACCGACTGCCAGCGCCGGGCCAGGCAACGCGGGCAGCTCCCGCCGACGATCGCGTGGCGAGCGGTCAGCTGGATCGACACCCCGCGCGGGACGGTGGGCGGCGCGGTCAGTTCGTCGCGCACGCCCAGCGCGGTCACGGTGACCGCGCGTCCGGTGCGGGCTTCGACCTGCGCCCGCACGCTGGTGCGGAGGCGGTCCCAGCCCGGCGGGGCCGCGGTGTCGGTGCTCGTCGACATCGGGTC
>DATFHN010000049.1:0-50558 GCA_035248365.1 Pseudonocardiaceae bacterium
CCAGTTCTCCGGCCTGCACCCGCAGACCCTGCGCAGCTACGACCGGCTCGGCCTGGTCTCCCCGGGCCGGGCCACCGGCGGCGGCCGCCGCTACTCGGCCCGCGACATCGCGGTGCTGCGCGAGGTCCAGCGACTGTCCCAAGAGGACGGTGTCAATCTCGCGGGCATCAAGCGGATCATCGAACTGGAGAACCAGGTCGACGCGCTGCGCGCCCGCGTGACCGAACTGATGGAGGAACTCGCCGCCGCGCACGCCGCCGCCGAACAGGCCGCGGCTGCGGTGCACGCCTCCTACCGCCGGGACCTGGTCCCGGTCCGCCAGCCGGAAACGGCCCTGGTGGTGTGGCGGCCGGAACGCCACCGCAAGCGCTGAACTGCCCGGTTTCCCAGTAGCCCAGCCGAGTCAGTCGATGGTGAACGGGTCGTAGGAGATCCGGTCCAGCGGGGTACCGGCGACCAGCATCCGCGACACGGTGGAGCGGATCATCGCCGGTGATCCCGCGACCAGCACGTCCCGATCGGCCCACGCGCCGTACTTGGTCACGATGTCGGCCAGGGTGCCGTGCTCGGCATTGCGCGAACCCGGGTGGTTCTCCAGCACCGGCACCACGGTCAGCCACGGGTTGATGCCGGCCAGGTGGCGCAGGTCGTCCAGGGCGAACAGGTCGTCCTCGGTCCGCCCGCCGTAGAACAGGTGCACCCTCGGGTTTTCCCCGTACTGGGCCAGATCCTCGATCAGCGCGGTCATCGTCGCGATACCGGTACCGCCCGCGACCATCAGCACGTCCGACCCGGATTCCCGGTTGACGCTCATCCGGCCCAGCGGCGGCCCGAGCCGCCACATGTCGCCCAGGTTGCTGTGGTTGACCAGCGCCCGCGACACCCAGCCGCCTTCGACCGCGCGGATGTGGAAGTCGATGGAGCCGTCCTCGCGCGGCGCGTTGGCCGGGGTCAGGTAGCGCCAGAGCTTGTCCCGCTGCGGCGCGGTCACGCTCATGTACTGGCCGGCCTTGTACGGCACCGGGTAGTCCGGCTGTACGCGAATGGTGGCCAGGTCCCAGGTGATCCGATGGTGGTCGATGACCTCCGCGGACCACCACGCCGGGCCTTCGTCGGCCGCCGCCGCTTCCAGCATCGCCCTGGCCATGATCGTGTACGCCTCGGCCCAGGCCCGTTCGACGCTCGGCGTCCAGTTGCTGCCGGAGAAGCGTTTGATCGCGGAGAGTAGCGCTGTGCCCAGCGACTCGTACTGGTTGGCGACCACGCCGAACTTGCGGTGATCCCGGCCGAGCTGGCGCAGGAACGGCATGAGCTCGTCCGGCCGGTCGATCATCTGGACCAGGTGCACGATGGCGCGCATCAAGCGGCTGCGCTGCATCTGCATGTTGATCGGAAACAGCTCGCGGGTGGCCGGGGCGAGGCTGAACAGCATGCCGTAGAAGAACTGCGAGACTTCCTCTTGCTGAGCCTCGATGAGCGCCCAGCTCTCCCGTACCAGCCGCACCATGGCGGAGGCTCCCGCAGGGGGTGGAGTGCTTCGCCCGTGCTGGGGAGGGATCGGGTTGATTACGGCGTTCGCAGTCATGGTCGGGGCGAAGTCTCTACCTTCATGCGGGGCGTGGGCAAGACGCCGTCCGTTGGTTGCGGCCTGTCCCCCGACCGGACGACAGTAACTCGACAACGCCGAAATGGCAGCCTTGACTGCACGTTCGAGTGGTTCCCGGTCACGTTCGGCTCAACGCGCTTGGCCCCAATGGACGAACCTTCGCCTCGATGGTCGAAATGATCATGCTTATCCGTGTAAGCACGTCGCCGTGACTTTTCCGTTACCTGCCCCAACCGGGACAGCCGGAGACGACTTGCTGATGCTCGAACTCGCCGAGTTCGGCGAGTCGGCGCCGCCGTCCGGGTGTCGATCATCGGCCGAAGCGGACACGGAGAGTATCCGCCGCCCGGCCGGTGAGCATTCCGGCAATTCACCCGAAACCAGCAAGCCCACGCCAAGTGTGATTTCAAACACATATCAGCAGTCCGGTCCGGAGGACCCGCTCGCCGTGCGCGGGGACCGCGAGCTCCCCGGCTCGCGCGGCGAACACCTGCTCCAGGCCGCCTACGGCACCGCCCAGCGCGCCGAGAAGTTCTACGACGACCAGGTGCTCGACCACCTCAACGAACACATGATCGAGTTCGTCGGCCGGATGGAAATGGCGTTCGTCGCGACCTCCGACGCGCACGGCGAATGCGACTGCTCGCTGCGCGCGGGCCCGGCCGGGTTCCTCCAGGTCATCGACGATCGCACGCTGGCCTACCCCGAGTACCGGGGCAACGGCGTGCTGGCCAGCCTTGGCAACATCAGCGAGAACGCGCAGATCGGCGTGCTGCTGGTCGACTTCGTCAGCGACCTGATCGGCCTGCACATCAACGGCCACGCCGCGATCGTCGAAGACGAACGGCTGCGCGCCGACCACCCCGGCATCACCGTCGACGACGAGCGCGGCCGCACCCCGCAACGCTGGGTGAAGATCAGCGTGGTCGAGGCGTACATCCACTGCCGCAAGCACATCCCGCGGCTGGTCCCGGTGCAGGACCGGACCCGCGCGTGGGGCACCGACGAGCCCATCGCCAAGGGCGGCGACTACTTCGGCGCCAAGGGCACCGACCGGCCCTGGCACCTGCCCAAGGACCCCACCGGCCCCATCCCCATCGCAGGCGGCCGCCACTGAGCCCGGCATTCATAGCCACCCCAGGACCGTATGTGGGCAAGCCTGTGGACAACCCTCCTGGTATTTGTGCACAACTCGCCTCACCTGTGGACAACCAGTGTCGCCGAAACCCCAAGCCCAGGCCGAGATAGCACACTTACCAACACCCAACCTGTCCACAACCCCCGCAATTCATCCACAGCCCGCCGCCACCCGCCCCACCGTCACCCAAAAGATCACTACGCTGCCTGAGGGGGCTCCCCCAGGGAGCGGTGGGCTGGGAGCGGGGGACGTGAGGGGGATTCGCGAAGTGTGGGTGGGGGTAGATCGGTGTGGCTGGGTGGTGCGGCCGGCGGTCAGCCGATGGGTGCTTCGGGCCGGGCCGACAGTTCGCGGTAGGGCAGCTGGCTGAGCGCGTTCGTCACGTCCAGCTTGGGCTTGCCGCAGCCGTCGACGGGGATCGCGGGTTCGATCGCCGTGCCGTGCGCGTCGGCCAGCGCGTAGTACGGGCCACGCCACGCCGTCCGCCGTGCAGATCTGGTCGGGCCCCGGCGTGTCCGAGGGTTGGCGCTTCGCGAGCAGCGCGACCGCCTGCGCGGTGTCGAGGTCGGCGCGCTCGGTCACCTGCACCTGCCACTGGCCTTTGCCGGGCACGTCCCGTACGTCGATCAGGCAGTTGAGCACCCACACCGGCTGGAACCCGGGCGGGATCGCGCCACCGGGACGTCCCCACGGACCGACCGCTCGTGCGCCTGGTTCGTTACTCGGCGCAGGGCAGCTCGCCGCGACATACTTCGGCGGACCGGCCTTCGGCACCGCGCCGACGCTGGGCTTGGAGCCGGCGCAACCGGCCAGTGCGACGATCATCACGAACCCGGCCAAACCGGCTAATGGGGCACGCATGCCAGTCGCGTTGCAGCCGATTCGAAGATATTCAAGGTTGAGCGGAACAGACTCAACTTTGGTGACGTTGTCGAAGGTAGATGGAGTCGGTTCCACCGAGGTTCAACGAGGTTCAACACTGAGGGTGAGGGATGGACGCTTTCAATCCGACGACCAAGACACAGCAGGTGATCTCGTCGGCGGTGCAGGCCGCAACGGTTGCCGGCAACCCCGATGTCGGGCCGGTGCATCTGTTCGGTGCGCTGCTGGCTCAGGCGGACGGGCTGACCGTCCCGCTGCTGACCGCGGTCGGGGCCGACCCGGCCGCGATTCGCGCTGACCTGGAGCGGTTGTCCCACGCCCTGCCTTCGGCAACCGGGGCGACCGTGTCCGCGCCGCAGTTCTCGCCACCCGCCGTCCGCTCGTTGACCCACGCGCAGCGGCTGGCCACCGAGATGGGCGACGAGTACGTCTCGACCGAGCACCTGCTCGCCGGCCTCGCCGCCGAGGGCGGCCCGGTGGCCGACCTGCTGCGCCGCTACGGCGCGACCGAGGACGCGCTGCGCGAGGCGTTCACCAAGGTGCGCGGGTCCGCGCGGGTGACCACCCCGGACCCGGAGAGCACCTATCAGGCGCTGGAGAAGTACGGCGTCGACCTGACCGACCGCGCCCGCAAGGGCGAGCTGGACCCGGTGATCGGCCGCGACGCGGAGATCCGCCGCGTGGTCCAGGTGCTGTCCCGGCGGACCAAGAACAACCCGGTGCTGATCGGTGAGCCCGGCGTCGGCAAGACCGCGATCGTGGAGGGCCTCGCCCAGCGCGTCATCGCCGGTGACGTGCCGGAATCGTTGCGCGGCAAGCGGGTCGTCTCGCTGGACCTCGGTTCGATGGTCGCTGGCGCGAAGTACCGCGGCGAGTTCGAGGAGCGGTTGAAGGCCGTACTCAAGGAGATCACGTCCTCCGACGGCGAGGTGATCACCTTCATCGACGAGCTGCACACCATCGTCGGCGCGGGCGCGACCGGCGAGGGCGCGATGGACGCGGGCAACATGATCAAGCCGATGCTGGCCCGCGGCGAGCTGCGCATGGTCGGCGCGACCACGCTCGACGAGTACCGCGAGCACATCGAGAAGGACGCCGCCCTGGAGCGCCGGTTCCAGCAGGTCATGGTGGGTGAGCCGAGTGTCGAGGACACCATCGGCATCCTGCGTGGCCTCAAGGATCGCTACGAGGTGCACCACGGTGTCCGGATCACCGATGCCGCCCTGGTTGCCGCCGCGACGCTGTCCGACCGGTACATCACCGCCCGGTTCCTGCCGGACAAGGCGATCGACCTGGTCGACGAGGCCGCGTCCCGGTTGCGCATGGAGATCGACTCCCGGCCGGTCGAGATCGACGAGGTCGAACGGGCCGTGCGGCGCCTTGAGATCGAGGAAATGGCGCTGGCCAAGGAAACCGACCCGGCCTCCGCGACCAGGCTGACCGCGCTGCGCGCCGAACTCGCCGAGAAGAAGGAAGAACTCTCCGCGCTGACCGTGCGCTGGCAGAACGAGAAGTCCGCGATCGAGGGCGTGCGCGAGGTCAAGGAGCAACTGGAGGCACTGCGCGGCGAGGCCGAACGAGCCGAGCGCGACGGCGACCTCGGCCGGACCGCCGAACTGCGTTACGGGCGGATTCCCGCGCTGGAGAAGGAACTCGCGGCCAAGACGGAATCCTCTGGCCTTGCCGACGGTGGCCAGGTCATGTTGAAGGAGGAGGTCGGCCCGGACGACGTCGCCGACGTCGTGTCCGCGTGGACCGGTATTCCGGCCGGGCGCCTGCTGGAGGGCGAGACCGCGAAGCTGCTGCGCATGGAGGACGAGCTGGGCAGCAGCGTGGTCGGTCAGGCCGAGGCGGTGCGCGCGGTGTCCGACGCGGTGCGCCGCACGCGGGCCGGGGTCGCCGATCCCGACCGGCCGACCGGGTCGTTCCTGTTCCTCGGACCGACCGGTGTCGGCAAGACCGAGCTGGCCAAGGCGCTTGCCACGTTCTTGTTCGAGGACGAGCGGGCGATGATCCGCATCGACATGAGCGAGTACGGGGAGAAGCACTCGGTTGCCCGGCTGGTCGGCGCGCCGCCCGGCTATGTCGGTTACGACCAGGGCGGCCAGCTGACCGAGTCGGTACGCCGCAGGCCCTATTCGGTGGTGCTGCTCGACGAGGTGGAGAAGGCCCACCCGGACGTGTTCGACGTGTTGTTGCAGGTGCTCGACGACGGCAGGCTGACCGACGGCCAGGGCCGCACCGTCGATTTCCGCAACACGATCCTGATCCTCACGTCCAACATCGGCTCGCAGATCATCGCGGACCCGACGCTGGACGAGCGGCAGCGCAGGGACGCCGTGCTGGACCAGGTGCAGAAGCACTTCAAGCCGGAGTTCCTGAACCGGCTGGACGACATCGTGGTCTTCCATGCGCTGACCACCGCGGAGCTGACGTCGATCGTGGACATCCAGGTCCGCAGGCTGGCCAAGCGGCTCACCCAGCGCAGGCTGACCCTGGAGGTCACCCCGGCCGCGCGGGACTGGCTGGCGATCAACGGTTTCGACCCGGTGTACGGGGCGCGGCCGCTGCGCAGGCTGGTGTCCTCGGCGATCGGCGACCAGCTCGCCAAGAGCCTGCTGGCTGGCGACATTCAGGACGGCGATCTGGTCAAGGTTGACGTGCTGGACGACAACAGCGGCCTGATCGTGCTCAAGGGCTGAGCAGCGACTGGCAGATCCGCTGGTCAACGGCATTGATCAACTGAGCGTCACGCGACGGGTCCATCGGCATCGCCCGATCGGACCTGTCGTGGTGATGCAGTGCCGCCTATCGTTACGGCCATTCCGCGCAGGCGGTAAACATAAACATCTTTCGTGTTAATCGGGGTGATCTCTGCTACCTCCATTCGGCGGGCGAGTTCCGGCCGAATGGTCCGTACCACATCACGAGTTGGTTCCTGTACCGGAACTGACCCGAAATTGATCTTCGCCCCGAACCGATTCACCGCTACCCTCATCCCGTGAGCAGCATCTCGCCGTGGATCTTCTTCGCCATCGCGGCCGTCGCGCTGGCCGGGGGCGTCACGCTGCTCGCCGGTGACCGGGCCAAACGCACCGCCCGCAACCGGGAACGTCGCAGGTGGGCCGCGTTGCGCGGCTGGCAGTTCGCCGAAACCGACACCGTGCTGACCACCCGCTGGCATGGCGGCACCATCGCCTACTACGGCACCGGCATCGCCCGCGACGTCGTCACCGGTTCGACATTCACTGCCGACGGCCGCCGCAAAGTGCACGTCGCCGATCATGAAACCGGCGGAAAGATCAATTCCGTGCTGGTCGGCGTGCAATGCCGCCGTCCCATCGGCGTGCTGATCGAACTCTGGCTGCCCAGCGTCCCGTTCCAGCGTGAGCAAATGCCCGACCTGCTCGGTCCGGTCGGCCCGCGCTACGCGTTCGTGTCCGACCTCGCCGCCGCCCGCGCGCTGATCACCCCGGACATGGTCGACGCGGCCGAGGAGATCGGCGGCGACGTGACCGTGCTGTGGCTGGAGGAGGACTGGGTGCTCGCCGCGGCCCCGCCGCACTCCAGCCCGGCCCGCCTCGAACGCCTGCTGCGCGACCTCGGCGAGCTGGCCGACGTCGTCGACCCCCTCGACGTCAGCCCGGGCGCCCACCCGCACCTGGGCAAAGCCTCCGGCAACTGAGCCATCGCCCAGGCGCCGCGACTACGCAGCGCCAACGCCCTAGCGTGCTGTGTTCTATTCTTTGGACAATGCCCACCGCGCTCGTCACCGGCGCGACCGCCGGAATCGGGGCCGCGTTCGCCCGCAAGCTCGCCGCCGACGGCTACGACCTCGTGCTCGTCGCCAGGACCGCCGAGCGGCTCGACCAGATCGGCGGCCAGTTGCATCGGCAGTGCGGCGTCAACGTCGAAGTGCTGCCCGCCGACCTCGCCGAGGAAAGCGGCCGGACCATCGTCGAGCAGCGGCTCACTGAGCCGATCGACCTGCTCGTCAACAACGCGGGCTTCGCGCTGTCCGGCGAGTTCTGGACCGCGGGCCTGGCCGACCTGCAAGCGCAACTCGACGTCAACGTCACCAGCGTGCTCCGGCTGACCAGGGCCGTGCTGCCCGGCATGATCGAGCGCGACCGCGGCGCGGTCATCAACGTGTCCAGCGTGGCCGGCTTCCTGCCCGGGCGCGGCTCGACCTACACCGCGAGCAAGTCCTGGGTCACCTCGTTCACCGAAGGCATCGCCGCGTCGCTGATGGGCACCGGTGTGCGGGTGCTGGCGCTGTGCCCCGGTTACACCAGGACCGAATTCCATCAGCGCGCCAACATCTCCGTGCCGTTCGCTCCACCCGCGTTCTGGCTCGACGCCGATCGCGTCGTCGCCGACTGCCTGGCCGACCTGCACCGCGGCCGGGTCATCTCGGTGCCCGGCGCGCACTACAAAGCGGTCGTCGGCCTCGCCCGGTTCGTCCCGCGCGGCATGCTGCGCAAACTCACCGGCGGCCGGCGCCGGACCTGAGCTGGATTCCGGTGTTTTCGGCCACTTACGGCCTGCCGGGCTGACCTGCGGCCCGCGACATGCCAGGCTATGGGCCCGTGCCCACCAATACGCCGAGCGGCGTCCGCATCGATCAGGCCGCGAAATCCGAACTTGCCCGTCTGGTGAGTGAACTGGCCGTCGTGCACGGCAAAGTCACCCTGTCATCGGGCAAGGAGGCCGACTACTACATCGACCTCCGCCGCGCGACCCTGCACCATGCCGCCGCTCCGCTGATCGGCACGCTGCTGCGGCAGCTCACCGCCGACTGGCACTACGTGGCCGCGGGCGGCCTGACCCTCGGCGCCGACCCGGTCGCCTGCGCGATGATGCACGCCGCATCGGCGGCGGGCGAGGTGATGGACGCGTTCGTGGTGCGCAAGGCGCAGAAGGAACACGGTATGCAGCGCCGCATCGAGGGCATCGAGGTGAGCGGTCAGCCCGTGCTCGCCGTCGAGGACACCTCGACCACCGGCGGCAGCGTGCTCACCGCCGTCGAAGCGCTGCGCGAAGCGGGCGCGGACATCGTCGGCGTCGCCACGGTCGTCGACCGCAACACCGGCGCCCGCGAAGCGATCGAAGCCGCCGGCCTCCCCTACCGCTACCTGCTGGACCTCGACGACCTAGGCCTCTGACTCCACCCCGCAAATTTTTCGCCGCCCCAGTACAGCCCCCTCCCGGCCCGGGGGCGGCGCCCCGCGTCGAGCCTATTTGGGCTGGTGGGGCGGGGCAAACCGTGGGGGCGGGGTTGTGGATGGTTTCGGGGAGTGTGGATGGATCGCGGGGTGGGCGCGAGTTTGTGGTACCGGAAGTCGAACCGGGGTTGAGCGGCGGGCAACGGGGGGCCGAACCATGCCCCAGCCGGACGTGAATTCACTCGCGCGAGCGGGGCGCGGCTGCTTGGCTGAAACACGTGGTGAACCACGTCGGCGGTGAATTAGTTCCCAGGTTACGGGTGAGGATCATCGCGATAACTGATGGTCGCTGAATCGGGGCGGGAGTTCTAGCCTGGTGGGGGGAGGTAGCCATGGTCTTCCGAGTGCTCGACGACATCACGGTGGCAGTGCACTACCTGGTAATGGCCTACATCGTTTTCGGGGGCTTTCTCGCGTGGCGTTGGCGCTGGACCATTGTCACTCACGCGTTGTTCATCTGCTGGGCCGTGATCACGCTGGTATTCCCGTGGGCGAACTGCCCGCTGACACTGGCCGAGAACTATTTCCGTCAACTGGGTGGGCTACCACAGCTCAATGGCGGGTTCATCGACACCTACATCACCGGGGTGCTCTACCCGACTAACGACCTGCACCTGGTGCAGATCATCATCGGGTTGCTCGTGGTGGCTTCCTGGATCGGGTTCTTCCTGCTCCGCAACCGTGACCGGGAGTCCAAGCGACTCACGAAGGTGGCCGGCTGAAACACCCGGCCCGGTGACCGACCCGCTTTCAGCGGTACCTCGGTAACGATTCAGCAGCCACTATGGACTGGTGACCGGGCAGGACACGCAGCGCAACAGCCCCGCGCTGTGGGCGGCGCGGGCGGCAGTGGCCGAGCGGGCCGTGTACGCCCGGCACCTGCGTCGGCTGTGGGCGCTGCCCGGGACTCTGCTCGGCGTGGTCGGCTGGCCGCCGTCGGCCGAGCAGCGGTGTTTCGGGCACTGGGATTACTGGTGGCAGGCGCAGTTGCTGGACTGCCTGATCGACGCGGCGGCCCGCGAGCCGAAACAGGCCCGGGTGGAAAGCGTGCGGCGGATGGTGCTCGGTATTCATCGCCGCAATCTGGGGAATTGGCTCAACCCGTTCTACGACGACGTCGCGTGGCTGGGTCTGGCGCTGGCCCGCGCGCATTCGGCGGGGCTGGTGCCGGCGGAGCCCGCACTGGTGGAGATCGCGGCCCGGTTGCGGGCGGGGTGGACCGACCATTCCGGGGGCGGGATCTGGTGGCGGATCGGCCTCGATTTCAAGAACGTGCCCGCGAATGGTCCGGCCGCGATCCTGCTCGCTCGTCTGTCCGATATGGACATACCAAGTGCCGGCGACCGGGCTGATCGGCAGCGGGCTCGGTCCACTGTGGACTGGATCGAGGACAATCTGCTCGACGCGGAAACGGGTTTGGTCTGGGACGGCTTGCATGTCGACCTCGACGGGACCATTCGCGATGTGGAGAAAACCGTTTACAGCTATTGCCAGGGCGTGTACATCGGCGCCTGCGTCGAATTGGCCGAGCGGGACGGCAAAGGCAGCGGCTGGGCGGCGCGCGCGGTGCGCTGCATCGACGCGGTCACCCGGCGGGTCACCGTGCCGGACGGGCCGGCAGGCGATCTGGTGATTCGTGGCCAGGGGGGTGGCGATGGCGGTTTGTTCGGGGGGATTCTCGCGCGCTATCTGGCACTGGCCGCGACGGCGCTGCCCGCGCTCGACCCGGATCTGGTCGAACCGGCGACGCTCGCGGCCGATCTGGTGTTCACCTCGGCGGAAGCCGCGTGGCGCAACCGGGCCATCGCCTCGGGTGGGCCGCTGTTCGGTCCGGACTGGACCAAACCCGCCGTGTTGCCGCGCCAGCGCGACAAAGCCGAGGGGCACCTGCCTGAACGCGATCTTTCCGTCCAGGTGGGCGCCTGGATGTTGCTGGAAGCGGCCGCGCGGCTGGAGCGGAACCGGGCACCGGGGGCACATCGCCCGCGTTCGGATGGTTAAGGTTAGCCGGGGGATTCGGCAGGCACGCCGGTTCCGCGCGGGCCGGCAGCGTCGTCGACCGCGTCCGCACAACGGCAAAGTGACCAACACATGCGCTTATCGCTGCCCGTCGTCGCCGTGCTCGCGGCCCTGCTCCCGGTCGCCGTCATCGGCTGTTCGAGCGGATCGGACGCGGGGCCGGACGGCTCCGGCGCCTCGTCGGCGAACGCGGCCGCCGCGCCCGACGCCAACCCGACCGGGTTCGCGAACCTGCCGACCGGCACCACGCTGAAGAGCGTGCTGGCGCCGAAGTCGTTCTTCCCGGCCGGTTTCACGCAGGATGCCAGCACCACGGCGGATTCGCGCGACGCGTACCAGACGCAGACGAGCACCCCGCCGGCCAAGCCGGACTGCGCTCTGCTCAGCGGGACCGGGTGGTTCACGGTGACCAGGGTCAGCGAGGCGTCTTTTGCGCAGACCGCGTACGTGAACAAGACCACCAACGCCGAGCAGGACGAAGAGGTCTTCGCCTACTCGGGAACGGGCGCGGCGACGCAGCTGGCCGACGTGGGCCGGTTGGCGACGCTGTGCCCGTCCTACATCGACACCCAGACGCACACCAAGGTGAAGGTCACCGAGCACGCCACCACCGGGCTCGGCGACGGCGGCTACACGCTCACGCTGACCGATCCGGGTTGGCAGACCGGCAGCTCGCTGGAAGCGGTCCGGGTCGGTAACGAGATCGCGTTCGTGTACTCGACGAGTGGGCCGAGCGGTGGCGCGGTGGACGCGGCGAAGCTGACCAACTATCTGGTCGGCAGGCTGAAGGCGTTGCGCTGACCGGGGTTCAAGGGCAGCCGCAGGAGCGGCGGTGCATGAGGACCGGGGGGATCCGCACCGTTTCGGGTTCCTTGGTGGGGTCGGCGATGCGGGCCAGCAGCATGCGCACGGCGGTCGCACCGATTTCGGTGATCGGTTGCGCGGTGGTGGTGATCGGCGGATCGACCAGGGCGGTCCAGTCGGCGTCGTCGTGGGCGACGATCGCGAGGTTCTTGCCGATCGCGAGGCCGCGTTCCCTGGCCACCCGGAGCACTTCGATGAGCGCGGTGTTGTCGCCGGCGACGACCGCGGTGGGCGCGTCCGGGCCGTCGAGCAACTCGGCCAGCGCGGCGCCCGCTTCGCCGGGGGCGACCCCGCGCACCAGCGACTGGTCCCAGACCAGCTTGGCGCGGCCGAGGCCGAGCCGGTAGCCGAGCACCCGTTCGGCTGAGGTGCTGACCGACTGGGGACCGCTGATCATCGCGATCCGCCGGTGGCCGAGTTCGCCGAGGTGCCGGACCAGGTCCGAGGTGGCCTGCACGTTCTCCGGGCCGACCTGGTCGACGCCGGTGTGCTCGGGCACCCGGTCGACCAGCACGACCGGCACGCCGAGCCTGCGCAGCTCGGGCAGCACCGAGGCCGGCGCGTCCACGGATGGGGTGAGCAGCACGCCGTCGACCCGCCGGGAGCGCAACGCCCGGATCGCGGCCGCTTCGGCCTCGCTCTCGTCGTGCGTGTCGGCCAGGATCAACGCGTAGCCCTGCGCCGTGGCGGCGGCTTCGACGGCGCTGGTCAGCTCGGCGAAGTGCGGGTTGTTGCCGAGCGGCAGGGCCAGGCCGAGCGAGCGAGTACCCCCGGTGACCAGGGAACGCGCGATCGCGTCGCCGGTGTAGCCGGTCTGCGCGACCGCGGCGAGCACCCGGTCCTTGGTGCTCGGGGCCACCGCGCGGGTGCCATTGACCACGTGGGAGACCGTGGTGATGGAGACGCCAGCCAGATCGGCGACATCACGCATCGTTATCATGTCACTCCAATGGTGGCGGCAAGCGCTTGCGCAAACGCTTGCCGAGACTATCGATCAGGCCCGGATCCCGCCAACCAAAAACGGTTCACCCGGTCGATGGCCCGCCTACAAGATCTCGTCCCCTCGGTGTTGAGACTAGGCTGTTGATCACCTGAAAGGTGCTCGGCACGCTGGGGACGAGCCGGACGGTACCGCGCGGCACCGACATGATCGTCGGGCATCGATGGTGAGGAGCTTGCTACGGGCGGCAGGGCAGGAATCGGGCCGACCGTGCTCACGGTCGGTCTGTGCACGGTTGACCTGGTACAACGCGTGCGAGAGTTGCCAGAAGCCGGGCAGAAGATCCAGTCGGACTCGGTGGAGATCGTCTCCGGCGGGCCGGCCACCAACGCGGCGGTCACCGTGGCCGGGCTGGGCGGCACCGCCCGCCTGCTGACCGCGCTCGGCGCGCATCCGCTGGCCGACATCGTCCGCGACGACCTGCGCGAGTGCCAGGTGCGGGTGTTCGATGCGCTGTCCACCTTCCCCGGGCCGCCGCCGGTGTCCTCGGTCGCGGTGCGGGCCGGCGACGGCGAGCGGGTCGTGGTCGCGCACAACGCGGCGGGCATGCCCGATCTGCTCACCCAGCCCTCCTGGCCGAGCCTGCTGGCCGGCGCCGGTGCGCTGCTGGTCGACGGGCACCATCCGGCGCTGGCCGTGCCCGCCGCCCGGGCGGCACGCGGGCGGGACATTCCGGTGGTGCTGGACGCGGGCAGCGACAAACCCGTGCTCTCCCAACTGCTCCCGCTGGTCGACGTGTGCGCGTGCTCGGCCGACTTCCGGCTCGGCCGCTCCGGAACCCGTGCGACCGAACGGGCCGTGCACGAACTCGGCGTGCCGGTGGTGATCAGGACCAACGGGGCCGGGCCGGTGCGCTGGTCGGTGCGCACGCCGGAAGGCCGCACGGTGAGCGGTTCGGTCGCACCGCCGCAGGTACCGGCCAGGGACACGCTGGCCGCGGGCGACGTGTGGCATGGCGCGCTGGCGTTGCGCATCGCCGAACTCGGCCAGGTGCCCGGCGAGGAGGAACTGCCTGAGCTGATCGACGCGGCGAACCGGATCGCCGCGCTGCGGGTGGCCACGCCTGGGGCGCGGGCCTGGCTGACGGAGTTGCGGGCGTGAGTAGGCCAGAAAACGAACTGAGCACGGAGTTGGTGGAGGTGGCTACGCGGTTAGCCGCGGGCCCGGGGCGGCGGATGCTGGGGATCACCGGCGCGCCTGCCGCTGGCAAGTCGACGCTGGCCGCGAAGCTGGTGGCGGCGCTGGACGGGCGCGCGGTCGTGGTCGGCATGGACGGCTTCCACTTCGCCAACTCCGAACTGGCCCGGCTCGGCCGCGCCGAGCGTAAGGGCGCCCCGGACACCTTCGACGCGGCCGGCTACGTCGCGCTGCTGCGCAGGCTGCGGGCGGCCGGGCCGGAGGTGGTGTACGCGCCGGAGTTCCGGCGGGAGATCGAGGAGCCGATCGGCAGCGCGGTGCCGGTCCCGGCCGAGGTGCCGCTGGTCGTCACCGAAGGCAACTACCTGCTGCTGGACACGCCGCCCTGGCAGCAGGTGCGATCGCTGCTGGACGAGGTCTGGTTCCTCCGCCCGCCCGAGCCCGAACGGGTGGGCAGGCTGGTCGCGCGGCATCAGGCCTACGGCCGCAGCCTGGCGGCGGCGAAGGAGCGGGCGCTCGGTTCGGATCAGCGCAACGCGGAGCTGATCGAGGCCACGGCGGCGCGCGCCGACCGGATCATCCCTGGGTTTTGACGGCCGCGCTGGGCTTGACGTTCGGGGTGGGCCGGACCGTCATGGCCGCGGCCTCGCCTGCTTCCTTCTCGCGCAGCTTGCGCATCTCGCCCCGGTAGCGCCAGGCGCCGTAACCGGTGCCGACCACGAAGAAGGCGATCGCGACCGAGGTGACCGTGGTCTTGAGCCACGGCAGGGTGTCCAGGATGCCCGCGCCGTAGTAGCCGCCGATGACCAGCACCGGCACCCAGATCACCGCGCCGATCGCGGTCCCGAGCAGGTACTTGCGCGGGTTCATCCTGGTCGCGCCGGCCACGATCGGGGCGAGCGTGCGCACCCACGGGATCCAGCGCGCCAGCACCACCGACCACCAGCCATGCCGGTCGAGGAACTGGCCCGCCCGGTCCAGCCGCTCCTGGGTGATGATCCGCGCGCCTCGTCTGCCGAACAGCTTGGTCGAGGCTTTGCGCGAGATGTAGTAGCCGAGCTGGTTGCCGACGGTCGCCACCACGACCGCGGCGATGGCAAGGCCGATCGCGCTGGCCAGGTTGTCCCGGTCGGCCAGCACCAGCCCCGCGGTGAACAGCAGCGAGTCGCCGGGCAGGAACAGGCCGAGGATGAACGCGCATTCGACGAACACGAAGCTCAGCACGATCACCCACACCAGGATCGGACCCGCGGTCCCCAGACCGAAGGCGACGTGGTGGTGTTCGTGGGCCGATGGCACCAAGCCAGCCTACGTGGTCGAATAACGCCGACGTCGGGGGTCCGGGGAATTCCATCCGATTTCGCCCCTTATCTCACCGGCTGTACAGACGTCGAAACGGCGGGTTAGCCGAACCGGACAGTCGCGCCCGCAGGCGCACGGCACCGGCGGGCAGGAACGGTTCGACCTGATCGGCGAGCCCGCGACCGAGCGTGACGAGCGAGACGAGGGCTTGGTCCGGCCGGGCGCTGGCCCATGGCCGGGTTTGTTCGACATACCGATTCCCGGCGGCGACCGCGGCCCGAATCGCGTCGGTGGCGGCTCGGAAATCGAATTCGCCCAGCCCGGAATTGATCTTTTCCGCGGTTACGCCGAGTACATCGGCGGCGAAGCCGTCGGGTTCGATCTCATGATCGACGATTCGGCTGGTGAGGGCGGCGGTCCGGTTGACCAGGTTGCCGAGGCCGCCGGCCAGGTCGGTGTCATGCCGCTGGACGAGCCGGGCTTCGGTGAAGTCGACGTCGCCGGTCCTGGGCACCTCGCTGGTCAGCCACCAGCGCACCGCGTCGCTGCCGTAGCGCGCGACCAGACCGATCGGGTCGGCCGAGGCCGGGCCGGACTTGGAGATCTTGGCGCCGTCGACAGTGAGGTAGTCGTGCACGCGCACCACGTCGGGCAGCGGCAGCCCGGCCGAGAGCAGGATCGCCGGCCAGTACACCGCGTGAAAGCGGAGGATGCCTTTGCCGATCACGTGTTCGCGCCGCACGTCCGCCCGCCACCAGCCGTCCGCGCCGGTCAGGTAGTAGGCGAGCGCGTCGAACCAGACGTAGATCACCTGGTCCGGGTCGTCCGGCACCGGAATGCCCCAGCCGTCCGCGCGGGCGGCCGGGCGCGACACGCTCAGGTCGGCGAGACCGCCGCGCAGGAAGGACAGCACCTCGTTGCGCCGGGCGGCCGGTTGCACCAGCAGGTCGTCCGACTCGATGGCGGCGATGATCCGATCGGCGTAGCGGGAGAGCCGGAAGAACCAGTTCTCCTCGGCGACTTCCTCCGGCGGCACGCGGTGTTCGGGACAGACGCCGCCGGGGAGGTCGGCCGGTGCGTAGAAGGCTTCGCAGCCGACGCAGTACAGGCCGGTGTAGGCCTTGCGGTAGAGGTCGCCCTCGGCGTCGACTGCGCGCCAGAGGGCGGTCACGGTGTCGCGGTGGCGGGGATCGGTGCTGGTGTGCGTGTAGCTGTCGAAGGACAGCGCCAGCGGCTCGTGCAAGGCGGTGAACGCGGAACTGTTGGCCGCCACCAGTTCCTGGGTTGGTATGCCTGCCGCGCGGGCGGCGAGCACGTTCTTGAGCGAGTTGTCGTCGGTGCCGCTGAGCGCGCGCACGGCGCGGCCCTCGGCTCTGGCGTGCCGGGCGAGGACGTCGGCCTGCACGAACTCGAGGGCGTGGCCGAGGTGCGGCGCGGCGTTGACGTACGGGATCGAGGTGGCGATCAGCAGATCGGTCATGGCGGTACTCCAGGCGAAAAGGCCCTGCCGGGTACCGAGAACGCCGGCCCCAGCGGGGACCGGCGGATGGCGTGACTAGCCCAGCGCGACGGAACGGTCCCAGTGGGACCGCATCATGGTGATCGCGACGGAACTACGCATAGGCCCAGAATACGCCGATGGCCGGTCTCCCCGGAGGGAAACCGGCCATCGGCCGAAACTACTCAGAGATCGGAGTGGCTGAGCACCACGTCGTGCTGACCGTCCTCACCGGCGTGCACCTGGCGGTGGCTGGTCACCGGCGGGTAGCCGCTGGCGATCACCGTGTACTGGCCTTCCGGAACCTCCGGGAAGGTGTAGCCGCCCTCGGCGTCGGTGTTGGTCATCGCGACCACGTGCCCGTCCGCGTCGACCAGGGTGATCCGCGCGTCCGGCACCGGGTTGTCGTGCGCACCGGCCCGGGCGATCCCGCGCAGGCTGGCCGCCCCGGACAGTTCCACGTCGGTGACGATGTCGCCGGTCTCCGGCACGGTCATCGCGACCGCGGCCGGCCGTGCTCCGCGAGCGCTGGCGACCAGGGTGTAGCTGCCGCCGAGCAGTTCGCCGAACCCGTAGTGGCCCTCCGGGCCGGTGGTGGTCGCGCCGACCACCTCACCGTTGAGATCGGTCAGGGTGACGGTGGCATCCGGGATGCCCGCGCCGCCCCGCACCCGCACCACACCGGTGGCCCGCGCGGTGCCGTTGAGCACCACGTCGACCGTGACCGGCTCGCCCGCCGCCCGCAGCGTCGAGGCCTGCGGCTGGTGCCCGTTGGAGGACGCGATCAGCACGTACACCCCGTCGAGCGCGGCGGAGAGCTGGTAGCTGCCGTCCATCTCGCTGGTCGTCCTGGCGACCTGCTGGCCGCTGTGGTTGATCAGCGTGAGCACCGCACCCACCACCGGCGACCGGTCCGCCCTGCGGACGTAGCCCCGGATCGCCGTTCCGGTCCGGTCATCGAGCGCGACCGGCAACTGCATGGTGCTGAAATCCTCTTCAAGCGCGTGCCTGCCGTTCGGCGCGATCCCGTTGGCGGACACCACTTCCGCGATCGGCGCGATGTCCGGGCCACCGATTTCCTCGTGCCCACCGGCCGCTTCGGCGCCCTCCATCATCGACTGCATGCCGGACTGGCTGCGCAGCGGAATCTCCTTGATGAACAGGGCGACCAGGAAGGCGAGCACGCCGACCGCGGCCGCGACCAGGAACACCAGGTCGATGGAGTTGGTGAAGCCCGCCTTGAACGGCTCGCCCAGCACCGGGTCGATCTTCGAGATGAAGGAGGCGTCGGTCAGCGGACCGGTACCGCCCTGCCCGCTGGTCAACTGGTGGATGATCGGGCCGTTCACCGGGTCGTTGGCCAGCGCCGGGTTGTGCAGCGCGGCAACGAAGGCCGGGTTGTGGAAGCTGCTGGTGATCGCGGTGACGATCTTGTTGCCGACCGTGCTGAACAGGATCGACAGGAACACCGCCACACCGAGCGTGCCACCCATCTGCCGGAAGAACGTGGCCGACGAGGTCGACACGCCCATGTCCTTGGCCGGTGCGGCGTTCTGCGCGGCCAGGTTCAGCGTCTGCATGCACAGACCGACACCGGCGCCGAGCACGAACATGTACACCATCGGCTGCCACAGCGGGGTGTCCCACTTCAGCTGGGTGAACAGCAGCGAGCCACCCACGATGAGCAGCGCGCCGATGATCGGGAAGATCTTGTACTTCCCGGTCCGCGCGGTGATCTGACCGGAACCGAGCGATGCGCCCATCAGGCCGACCATCAGCGGCAGGGTCTGCAGGCCGGAGAGCGTCGGCGACGAGCCCTTGACGATCTGCAGGTACTGCGGGATCAGCGTGATGCCACCGAACATGGCGACACCGACGATGACACCGGCCACGATGACCAGGCTGAACGTCCGGTTCTTGAACAGCCGCAACGGGATCAGAGCGGCATCCTTCATCAGCATTTCCACCACGATGAAGGCGACGATGCCGACCCCACCGACGATGTAGCAGACGACCGTCTTGATGTCGCCCCAGCCCCAGGTCTGGCCCTGTTCGGCCGCGACAAGGATCGGCACGATGCCGATGATCAGCGTTGCCGCGCCCCACCAGTCGATCCGCTGCCGGACGCTGTTGTGTGGCACGTTCAGCACGCGGGCCACGACGATCAGCGCGATGATGCCGATCGGCACGTTCACGAAGAACACCCAGCGCCAGCCGGACAGGCCGATGATGGAGTTCGCGCCGGCGAGCGCGCCGCCGACGACCGGGCCGAGCACGCTGGACGTGCCGAACACGGCCATGAAGTAACCCATGTACCGGGCGCGTTCACGCGGGGCGATGATGTCGCCCATGATCGTGAAGGCCAGGGACATCAGGCCACCGGCGCCGATGCCCTGGAAGGCCCGGAACGCGGCGAGCATGTACATCGAGCTGGCGAAAGCCGATGCCGCAGAGCCGACCACGAAGATCGAGATCGCCACCAGGTAGAACGGCTTGCGCCCGTAGATGTCGGACAGCTTGCCGTAGAGCGGCGTGGAAATCGTCGAGGTGATCAGGTAAGCCGTGGTGACCCAGGCCTGGATGTTCAGGCCGTGCAGGTCGTTGGCGATTTTCGGCATCGCCGTGCCGACGATGGTCTGGTCGAGCGCGGCCAGGAACATGCCGAGCATCAGGCCGACCAGAATCGTCATGATCTGGCGGTGGGACATGCCCCCGCCGGAAGCTTGTGCGGTGGGCGCCGTGGCCTTCTCGTTCTTGGCCGGCGCACGCATTGTGCTGGTCATCGGTTTCCCCCCTTCCATGGAGCGGTGAAGTTGTTGTTCGGGTTTTCGATCTCGTAGCGCTCCAGCTCACCGTTGAGCCGGTCGAGCAGTTCGGCACCGGCCCGCAGATCCTCGTTGGACCAGTTGGCGAGCACCTGCATCATTTCCGAGGTGCGCGCCTTGCGGTGGGCCTCGAAGCATTCGATGCCGCGCGGGGTCGCGGCGAGCAGACAGGCTCGGCCGTCGGCCGGATCGGCCTGCCGTTCGACGAGTCCGTGCCGCACCAGCGCCCCCACCTGCCTGCTGACCGTCGAGGTGTCCGAGTGGACCGCCTCGGCCAGCGCCGTCGTGCGCCGGGGGCCTTCGCTGACCAGGACGTAGAGGATCAGGTAGGCGGCCTGCTCGATCCCGTCGCTGTGCGCCGAGGCGAACCGGCTGGCGGCGCGCTTGCTCAACCGCATGAACCGGACGAGCTGGTTGAGAATGGCCTCGGCCTTCTCATAGTGCTCGACCTCGGTCGGCTCATCCGTCGGCTCCGGCGGCCTGACGCGATCCTCGGTGATCGTGAGCGCCGGTGTCGAGCGAGTTTCGGTGACCATCACCCGACTCCTCTGCTGCTTGTGTTCCCCACGCAATTAGTTGCCGACTACAAGCATGCATCTAGATAGGTGTCTCATGCAACTAAAATACCTGTGACCCTCGTCCCAGCCCGCCAGGTTCGTTACCGCTGGTCAGCGCACAACGCGAGCGAGGAAAAGCGCGAGTCCAGGCCACGATAACCAGGCACCATGACAAATCCCTGACACGCCAACTGGGGACTACGTGCGGTCCGCTGACGGACTAGCCGGCCTCGGTCAGCAGCGCCAGTGCCCTCCCGGCCAGCAGTTGGTACCCGCGCGAACGGGCCAGCGCCAGCCCCTGCTCGGCCAGGTCCACCCCGGCCGCGCGCTCGCCTGGCGCCAGCCGGTTCGCGGCCAGCCCGAGCAACGCCCCGCAGTGCTCCTCCATCAGCCCGAACTCCTCGGTCAGGGCCAGTGCGAGCTGATGCTGACCGATCGCCTCCCGGTGCCGTCCGGCCGCGCCGTGCACCCCACCGAGCGCGTTGCGCGCCTTCGCGTCGAATCGCCGGTTGGCGTTGTGGCCCGCCCGTTCCACCGCTCGGGAAACCACCTCATAGGCCTCGTCCAGTCGTCCGGCCGACACCAGCGTGTCAGCCAGCTGAGCCAGCGCGGCCGCCTCGTCGCCGGGTGTGCTGAGCCGCTGGAACATCTCGGCCGCCCGCCGCAGATCTCGTTGCGCCGCGGCAAGATCGCCACGCAGGTGGGCGAGCAGGCCGAGATGGCTCAGGCCGTCCGCGATACCGAACTGGTTGCCGCGCAACCGGTCCAGCGCCATCCCCCGCTGGTAGTAGTCGACCGCCGCGGCCAGCTCGCCGCGGAACATCGCCAGACCGCCCAGGTTGCTCAGCGCCACCGCCTCGGTAGTGGCCGACCCGGCGGCGACGGCCAGCTCCAGCGCCTTGGCCTGATGCCGGGCCGCGGTCGCCAGCCGGCCGAGTTCCTCGTCGACGAACCCGAGATTGATGTGCGCGGCCGCCTCGCCCTCCGTCCAGCCGCTGCGCCGGTACAGCTCCGCCGCCGCGCGGTAGTTCTCGATCGCCTCGGCGTACTGGTTGCGGTTCATGTGCGCGTTGGCCAGGCCGAACCGGGCGGTGCCGTGCGCGAGCGGTTCGGTCACCGGATCGGTCGCGGCCAGCGCGGCCCGCACCGCTGTGAACCAGTCCAGGTAGAAGCCGCAGTTGCCGAAGTAGCCGCGCAGCGTGTCGCACAGCAGCCAGGCGAACCGCTTCGGCCCGGCCTCGGCGGCGAAGCGGATCGCCGCGACCAGGTTCTGCCGTTCCGCGTGCAGCCAGGCGATCGCGTCGTCGGCGACCGGGAACGAGGCCAGGAACTCCTCCGGCGCGTCGGCGCGGGAGAGCACCCTGGTGTTGTTGCGGAACAAGGTGTCCACCGCGGCGACCGACGTCCAGAGATAGTGGTCGAACAACGCGCCGCGCGCGGCCTCCCGCGCGGGCGCCGAATCCGTTGCCACGCCGACCTCTTTGGCGTACTCGCGCAGCAGGTCGTGGAAGCCGAACCGGCCCGGCGCCGACTCCTGCAGCAGGTGCGCGGCGGCCAGCTGGTCGATCAGCGACTCGGCCTGGGCCACCGTGCACTCGGCCAGCGCCGCCAGCGAACGCGCGGTGATCGTCGGCCCGGGCACCAGGCCGATCAGCCGGAACGCCTGCCGCACATCGGGTTTCAACGCGGCATAGGACAGATCGAACGCGGTCCGCACCGCCCGCTGCTCGTCCTCGGCGATGGTCAACCCGGCCAGCACCCCGCGTTCGCGCAGCTCGGCCAGGTAGTCCTCGATCGAGCGGCTCGGCTCGGCGGTCAGCTGCGCCGCCGCGATCCGCAACGCCAGCGGCAGGCAGGCGTTGGCCTGGGCCAGCGCGACCGCGGCGTCCGGCTCGGCCACGATCCGGTCCTCGCCGATGATCCGCCCCAGCAGCGCGGTGGCCTCGCCCAGTCCGAGCACGTCCAAGGTGATCCGGCGGGCCGCGTCCACCGCGATCAGCCCGTCCAGCCGCTGCCTGCTGGTGACCATCACGAAACAGCCGGGACCGGCGGGCAGCAGCGGCCGCACCTGGTCGGCGCCGGACGCGTTGTCCAGCACCACCAGCATCCGCCGGTCGGCCAGCAGCGTCCGGTACCGTCCGCCCGCCTCGGCCGGTTCCACCGGCACCCGCTCCGGCGGCACGCCCAGCGCGCGAAGGAACTGGGCGAGGACCTGATCCGGCCGCAACGGCGGCCCCATCGCGTAGCCGTCCAGGTTCACGTAGAGCTGGCCGTCCGGGAACCGCTCCCGCACCTGATGCGCCCAGCGCACCGCCAGCGCGGTCTTGCCCACCCCGGCCGTTCCGGAGATCGCGCTGATCACCACCGCCATCGGCCGGTCCGGGCGCTCCAGCAACGCGTCCAGCGCGGCCAGCGCCTCGGTGCGGCCGGTGAAGTCGGCGACGCTCGGCGGCAGCATCGCGGGCACCACTGTCGGCTCGGTCCGGGGCTGCGATCGGGTCGGCGCCCGCAGCGCCGGGTCGTCGCGCAGGATCGCCAGTTCGAGTTCACGCAGCGCAAGGCCAGGGTCGATGCCCAGCTCGCCGGCGAGGAACGCCTTGGTCCTGCGGAACTCGGCCAGCGCCCTGTCCTTCTGGCCGCTGCGGTACAGGGCCAGCACCCACTGGCCGACCAGCCGCTCCCGGCTCGGCTGTTCGTCGACCGCGCCGGCCAGCTCGCCGAGCAGTTCGGTCGACTGGCCCAGCCGCAGCAGCGCGTCGAACCGGTCCTCGATGGCCAGGCCGTGCGCCTGGGTCAACCGGGTGTTCAGCCGCTCGGCAACGTCACCGCTGGCGGTGTCCACCAGCGCTGGCCCGCGCCACAGGGCCAGTGCCTCGTCCAGCAGCGCGACCTTGGCCGCGTCGTCCGGTTCGGTGCGGGCCGCGCCGAGCAGCCGCTGGAACCGGTGCGCGTCGATCCGCTCCGGATCGACCTTGAGCAGATAGCCGGGGCCCTGGGTGACCAGGGCGAGTTCGTCCGGGCCGAGCCCGGCTTCGGTCAGCGCGGCACGCAGGTTCGACACGTAGACCCGGATCGCCTGGGTCGCGCGGCGCGGCGGCTCGTCCGGCCACACCCATTCGATCAGCCGCTCGACCGGGACCAGCCGGTTCACCTCCCAGGCCAGCACGGCCAGCACCAGGCGCTGCTGGCGCGGCCCGACGCTGACCGGCCGCTCGACGTCCTCGGCGGAGACGGTCACGGTGAAGGGCCCCAACAGCCGTAGATCGACCCGCACCACACCCCCGGAAGTGTCATTCCGTGCGAACTCCGTCTACAGGAACAGTGGGCGCGATGCCAGATACCCCGTGGCGTCCGGTCCACTCAGCGGACCGGCCCGACCCGACTTTCGTAGCTGGTTCCGCCCCGAGTGTCTTCCTAAGGTCAGCGAGTTCCCCCCGTGACGGCGGAGGAACCGCGAGGGACATCTTTGGGAGGACCCGTTGCTTCACCACACCACTCGACTGGCCGGCATCGTCGGCACGACCGCGCTCGCGGTCGCGTTATCGGCGGCCGCGATCCCGGCCGCCAACGCGACCACCTCGGCGCCATCGGCGCAGGCCCACACCATGATCAAGCCGCACCTCAGCGCGGCCGCCGCCCAGGTCGGGGCCAACCCGACCGTCGCGGGCCGGGTCGCCGCCATCGACCAGGTCGCCGCCACCCTGCCCAGTGTCACCACCGCCTACGGCGTGCCCGACCTGTGGAACGCGGGCATCACCGGCGCGGGCACCACCGTCGCCGTCGTCGACTCCTTCGGTGACCCGAACGCGGCGCAGGTGCTGGACAGCTACTCCCAGCAGCACGGACTGCCCGCCGCCGACCTCTCGGTGATCGCGCCCGCGGGTCCGATCCCGGTCTGCACCCCGCAGTTGGAACAGCAGATCGGCTGTGACGACTGGATCGGCGAGACCGACCTGGACATCACCATGATCCACGCGATCGCGCCCGAGGCGCACATCGTGATCGCGGCGACCCCGGTCAACGAGACCGAAGGCTTCACCGGCCTGCCCGAGATGATGACCGCGATCGACTACATGGCCAAGCACCACGTCGCCGACGTGATCTCGCTGAGCTTCGGCACCCCCGAGGACGATTTCCCGAACCTGGACAGCCCCAAGCAGCTCGACTACGCCTTCCGCGACGCCAAGGCGGCCGGCATCCCGGTCGTCGCGGCCACCGGTGACTGCGGCCCGACCGACAACACCGTGTCCTCCACGACCCAGTGCGGCGACGTGTTCCCGTTCCGGGTCGCCAGCTGGCCCGGCTCCGACCCGCTGGTCACCGCCGTCGGCGGCAGCGTGCTGCACCTGAACTCCAGCGGCCAGCAGACCACCCCGGCCACCCTCTGGCCGGACTCCGGCGCGGGCCTTTCCAAGACCTACGCCCGCCCGGCCTGGCAGAACGGCGTCGCGTCGATCACCCACAGCACCCAGCGCTCCCTGCCCGACATCGCCATGCAGGGCATCGAGGGCACCTCGCAGGCCACCCCGCTGTTCGGCGCGGTGCTCGCGCTGGCCACCCAGCTGCACGGCGGCCCGCTCGGCTTCGTGAACGGCGCGCTCTACCAACTTGGCCCGAAGGGTGCCAAGGCGGGCATCGTGGACATCACCAAGGGCGACAACACCCAGTACGGCGTGCCCGGCTTCGCCGCGACCAAGGGCTTCGACATCGCCTCCGGCTGGGGCACCGTCGACCCGAAGGCATTCGTGCCCGCTCTGGTCAAGCAGCTCGACAAGTAGCAGTACCCGAGGGGCAGGCCCCGGAAACCCAGGGTTTCCGGGGCTTATCCTCTGCCCCATGGACCCATCCGCGCTGCTCACCGAACTCCGCGCCGCCGGACTGTCCGAAATAGACATATCGACGCGGCGGCGGGCCGAATACTCCAGCGACGCATCGCTCTACCGGCTCGCCCCCACCGCGGTCGCCTTCCCCAGATCCACCGACGAGGTGCTGGCCGCGCTGTCGGTGTGCCGCTCGCTCGGCGTGCCGCTGACCGCGCGCGGCGCGGGCACGTCGATCGCGGGCAACGCCGTGGGCGCCGGGCTGGTCCTGGACTTCTCCCGGCACCTCAACCGGATCACCGCGCTCGATCCGGAAGCGGGCACCGCGACCGTTCAGCCCGGCGTGATCCTGGACGACCTGCAACGCGCCGCCGCCCCGCACGGCCTGCGCTTCGGCCCCGATCCCTCCACGCACAGCCGCTGCACGCTCGGCGGCATGATCGGCAACAACGCCTGCGGCTCCCGTGCGCTGGGCTACGGCCGCACCGCCGACAACGTGCAGGCCCTGGACGTCGTCGCGGGCAACGGCGAACGCATCAGCGCCGTACCCGGCGATCACTCCGCACCCACCCTCGCCAAATTGTACGATCTCGTAATATCCAATATCGCACTAATTCGGACCGAGCTGGGCCGGTTCTCCCGGCAGGTTTCCGGCTACAGCCTCGAACACCTGCTGCCCGAACGCGGTTTCAACGTGCCCGCGGCGCTGGTCGGCACCGAAGGCAGCTGTGGCGTCCTGCTCGGCGCCACCGTCACGCTGCGCCGCGCGCCCGCCAGCACCACCCTCGTCGTGCTCGGCTACCCCGACATGGCCTCCGCCGCCGACGCGGTTCCCGCCCTGCTGCCGCATCGCCCGATCGCCGTCGAAGGCCTCGACTCGCGCATGCTCACGGTGTTGCCCAGCCGCACGAACATTCCCGAACTGCCCTTCGGCGCGGGCTGGCTGTTCGTCGAACTCGACACAACGCATTCGCGCGACGCGGTCGAAGCGGTCCTGGCCGACGCGGGCACACCGTCCGCCCGCGTTGTCGACAACCGGGCCGAAGCCGCCGCGCTCTGGCGAATCCGCGAAGACGGCGCGGGCCTGGCCGCCCGCGCCAACAACGGCCACGCCGGCTGGGAGGACGCCGCCGTCCCACCCGAGCGGCTCGGCGCCTACCTGCGCGATTTCGAGGCCCTGCTGGCCGAATACCGGCTCACCGGCACGCCCTACGGCCACTTCGGCGACGGCTGCGTGCACATCAGGATCGACTTCCCGCTCGGCACCCCGACCTTCCGCGAGTTCCTCACCGACGCCGCCAAACTCGTCGCCGGCTATGGCGGCTCCTGCTCCGGCGAACACGGCGACGGCCGGGCCCGCGGCGAACTGCTCCCGCTGATGTACTCCAAGGAAGCGCTCCAGCTCTTCGCCGAGGTCAAGGCGATCTTCGACCCGCGCGACCTGCTCAACCCGGGCATCGTGGTGCGCCCCGATCCGGTCGACGCGCATCTACGCATCCCGGCCGCGCGTCGGCCCGCCGGCCCGCTCGCGCTGCGCTTCGCCCACGACAAGGGCGACTTCAACGCCGCCGTGCACCGCTGCACCGGAGTCGGCAAGTGCCGCGCCGACAACACCGCGACCGGCGGCGTCATGTGCCCGTCCTACCTGGCCACCCGCGACGAGAAGGACAGCACGCGGGGCCGGGCCAGGGTGTTGCAGGACATGCTCAACGGCTCGCTGATCCGCAAGGGCTGGCGCGCCCCCGAAGTGCGGCAGGCACTGGATCTGTGCCTGTCCTGCAAGGGATGCGCGTCGGACTGTCCAACCGGGATCGACATGGCCAGCTACAAGGCCGAGGCCCTGTACCAGGCCTACCGGCACCGGATCCGCCCGCTGTCGCACTACTCACTCGGTGCCCTGCCCCGCTGGGCCCGGCTCGCCTCGCACGTCCCGGCCCTGGCCAACGCCGCCTTGCGCCTGCCCGGCGTCGCCGCGCTGGGCAAATTCCTGGCCGGCGTCGACCAGCGCCGCGAGCTGCCGCGCTTCGCCCCGCGCACCTTCCACGAGCTGTTCGTCGAACACAAGCGGGTGCCCGGCGATCCGGTGCTGCTCTGGGTGGACACCTTCACCAATCACTTCACCCCCGAAGTCGGCATGGCCGCCGTGCGGGTGCTCGAATCGGCCGGTTTTTCCGTCTATCTCTCCGAACCCGGTCTGTGCTGCGGTCTCACCTGGATCTCCACCGGTCAGCTCGACACCGCCCGCGACATCCTGACCCGCACCGCGCGGGCCCTCGCCCCGGCCGGTGACATCCCCATCGTCGGCCTGGAACCCTCCTGTACCGCGGTTTTCCGCTCCGACGCCGCCGAGCTCATCGACGAACCCGCGCCGCGCGTGCTGACCCTCGCCGAACTCCTCGCCCAGCGTCCACAATGGATTCCGCCCGACCTGTCCGGTCTCGACGTGCTCGCCCAGCCCCACTGTCACCAGCACGCGGTGCTCGGCTTCGACGCCGACCGCGCCCTGCTGACCGGCGCGGGCGCCAACCTGACCGCACTGGGCGGATGCTGTGGCCTGGCCGGGAACTTCGGCGTCGAACGCGGCCACTACGAGGTGTCCGTCGCTGTCGCCGAACACACCCTGCTGCCGGCCGTCCGCGCCGCCCAACCGGAAACCGAGGTGCTCGCCGACGGCTTCTCCTGCCGCGTCCAGCTCGGTGAACTGTCCGACCGGCAGGGCCGCCACCTGGCTGAACTGCTCGCGTCACGCCTGGATTGAGGTCTACCGTCGACAGTATGGACAGCTTGCTGGACGAACTGCGCGCGAAACTCGGCGGCGACGCGGTGCTCACCGACACCGACGTGACCGCGAGCTACCGCCGCGACATGATGCCGCTCGCCCCGCACGGCAACCCGCTGGCCGTGGTGCTCCCGGCCGACGTCGCCGGGGTCCAGGCAACAGTGCGCGCCTGCGCGGCGGCCGGCGTGCCGATCGTGCCGCGCGGCGCGGGCAGTGGACTGTCCGGTGCGGCCAACGCGATCGAGGGCTGCGTCGTGCTCGCCATGACCAAGATGAACGAGATCCTGGAGATCGACGCCGACAACCGGCTCGCGGTCGTCCAGCCCGGCGTGGTCAACCTCGATTTCCGCAATGCGGTGGAAAAGCACGGCTTGTTCTATCCGCCCGATCCCTCCAGTTACGACTGGTGCACCATCGGCGGCAACCTCTCCACCAACGCGGGCGGCCTGTGCTGCGTCAAGTACGGCGTCACCACCGACTCCGTGCTCGGCCTGGACGTCGTGCTGGCCGACGGCGAACTCCTGCACACCGGGCGACGGACGGTCAAAGGCGTCGCCGGATACGACCTCACCAAGCTGTTCATCGGCAGCGAAGGCACCCTCGGCGTGATCACCAAAGCCACCCTCGCGCTGCGCCCGCTGCCGCAGGCCCCGGCCACCCTGGTCGCCACGTTCGACCACGCCGACGCGGCGGGCACCGCGGTCACCCGGGTGATCCGCGAAGGCCTGGTGCCCTCGCTGATGGAGATCATGGACTCCTCGTCGATCAAGGCCTCCGAGGCCTACCTGAAAACCGAGATCGGCCCCGGCGACGACTGCGCCGCGCTCCTGCTCTGCCAGTCCGACGCAGGCGGCGAGGTGGCCGCGCGCGAACTCGCCGCGATCGAGACCATCTGCGTCGATGCCGGCGCCACCATGGCCTACTCCACAACGGACCTCGCCGAGGGCCGGATGCTGTTGCAGGCCAGGCGAGTCGTGCTGATGGCGCTGGAAACCTACGGCGCCTGGCTCACCGACGACGTGTGCGTGCCGCGCACCCGGATCGCCGAGCTGATCGCCGGTTGCGAGCGGATCAGCGCCGAAAGTCGGTTGCGCATCGCCGTCGTCGGCCACGCCGGGGACGGGAACATGCACCCCACGATCGTCTACGACCCGGACTCCGAGGACGAATTCGCCCGTGCCCGAGTCGCCTTCGACGCGATCCTCGCCCTCGGCCTGCGGCTGGGCGGCACGGTGACCGGCGAGCACGGCATCGGCAAGATCAAGCGAGAATGGCTGGAAACCGAGATCGGCCCGGTCGGCATGCGCGTGCACCGCACGTTGAAGGCCGCCCTGGACCCGGGCAACCTGTTCAACCCCGGCTCCATGTTCGCCATGTCCTGAGCGTTTCACGTCAAATGTGAATTTTCCGGGCAGCGCCGCGACTTTCGGCGCTGCCGGGCGCGTCCCCGCATCGGTCACGATCCCGCGAACGGCCAGGAATCCCCGCACTGGCCGACTCGGCGTGGTTGGAGGCCATCCTCGATGTCTCGTTCCTTACTGGGCAAAGCTCTCGTTGCCGCGGCCGGTCTTGCCGCCTTACTCGGCGCCGTCCCGGCCGGCGCCGCACCGGCCCACGCCCCCGCGCACCTGCCCCACCTCCGGCACGCAGGCGACTTCTGGGGCGGCTACGCCATCGAGCACGGTGGCACCAAGGTCACCGCGAGCTGGGTCAACCCGAGCGTGCGGTGCGGCGCAGGCAGCGACAACTCGCTGTGGGTCGGCTTCGACGGCGCCGACATCAGCAACACCGTCGAGCAGATCGGCATCGACCTGGACTGCTCCTCCGGCACCGTCGCGTACAACCCCTGGTACGAGATGTACCCGCGCGACTCGGTCTACTTCAACGAGCCGACCAGGGCGGGCGACTCGATGACCGCGACCGTCGTGCACGACAGCGGCACCAAGTACACGCTCACCCTCGCCGACCCCACCCAGAACTGGTCGCGCACCTTCAACTCCTCGCTCAGCAGCGCCAAGGACGCGACCGCCGAGGTGATCATGGAGCGGCTGACCGACAGCCTCGACAACTTCGGCAGCATGACCTTCACCGGCTGCGACCTGGACGGCAAGCCCTTCGGCAACTCTTCGACCATCCAGTACGTGCTCACCGACAACTCCAACACCACTCAGGCCAGCACCGGCACGCTGAACGGCGATCGCTTCAGCATGACCTGGAAGCACACCTGATCCTCGGTTCCCGGCGGCTGGGCGGTCTGACCGCCCAGCCCCGATTTGTGTCATCCTCTGCCGCATGAGCTGGTCATTGATGGGCGGCTTCGTGCTCGCCGTCGCGCTCGGCGCCATGGTGCCCGGCCCGACCACCGCGCTGGTCATCCGGCGCAGCGCGCTCGGCGGCGCGCGCAAGACCGTGCCGGTCGTGCTCGGCATGGAGGTCGGCCTCTACGCGTGGGCCGTCGCCACCGCGTTCGGCCTGTCCGCGCTGGTCGCGGCCAGCCAGATCGCCTACACCGCGCTGCGCATCGCGGGCGCGATCGTGCTGATCACGCTCGGCGTCATGGCCTGGCTGGCATCACGCAAGATCACCGAGGACACCTCGTTCGACGAGGCGCCGACCCTGTCCGGCCGGTGGTGGCAGCAGTCCGTCGCGGGCCTGCTCACCAACCTGGCCAACCCGAAGATCGCGGTGTTCGCGTTCGCCTTCTACCCGCAGTTCATCCCGACCGGCGCGAACGTGCTCACCACGACACTGCTGCTCGGCCTGGTCCAGGCCTTCATCGACGCCAGCTGGTTCCTGCTGGTCGCCGTGTTCGTCGGCAAGGCCCGCAAGTTCTTCAGCAGGGCCAAGGTCCGCCGCAGGCTGGAGCGCACCACCGGCACCGTGCTGATCGCGCTCGGCGCCGGTCTCGCCCTCGAAAACCTTTAATCGGCCGGAATTCGCACGCCGACCGAGGCCATGATCGCGCGGATGTGCGCGCGCAGCTCGCCTTCGGTCGGCGGCGTCGGATGCACCAGCATCCGGTACATCACCGCGCCCGCCATGATGTCCAGCAACACATCGTCGTCGCCGTCGGCAGGCAGCACACCCGCCGCCCGCATCGCCCGCATCGCCGGTTTGGCCGACTCGCGGCGCGGCAGGATCGTGTGCGCCCAGTAGATCCGCATCAGCTCCGGCTGGTCCTGAGCCGACCCGATCAGCCGGGCCAGCAGTACCCGGAAGTCCTCCCGCGAGGTCAGCTCGACCCAGATGTCCACCAGCCGCTCGATCGCGGGGCGGGGTGAGCCGTCCTGTTCTTCGAGCCTGCGCACCTCGATCGCGTCCGAGTCGCCGCGCGCCTGTTCCAGCGCCTTGGCCAGCAACTCCTCCTTGCCCGCGAACCGCCGGTACACGGTCACCCTGGTCACGCCCGCGCGTTTGGCCACCGCGTCGATGCTGGTGTCCGCGAACCCGTTGGCCTTGAACAACTCCAGGGCCGCGCGCAGGATCGCGTCGTCGACGGCGGGATCCCTCGGCCGCCCGCGCGGCTTGCCGCTCACCACCGCGCCGTTGGCTCCCGTCGTCCCAGCTTCGCTGGTCACTGTGGCGCCGCTGCCACCTCTCGGCTCGCCGTCGCCGGTCCCAGCGCGTTGCTCAACCACCGGTCCAGCTTGGTCCCTGCCCGCGAACCGCGCCAAGCCAGGTGCGCGTCCGGCCGCACCAACCGCACCACGGCGTCGTCCCCGCTCAGCACCGCCAGCTCGTCACCAAGCCACTCCCGCGCGATAGCAACACACTCCGGCGCCCCGCCCGGCGGCACCACCAGCGTCCACCGCCCGTTGCGCACGTCCGGCACCCGATCACCGACCCCGCCCGGCCCACCCAGCGGCCCGCGCCGGTAACTCACCCCCAGCTGTGACGCTTTCGCCACCAACCGCGCCTGCGCCGGACCGGACGCCAGCACCGGCAGCACGATCCGGTCCCGCACCGCGCGCACCACCGGCTGCCCGGAGAGCAGCAGCCTGGTCGTGAAGGTCGTGTTGTCCAGCACGTCGCCGGCCACCGGGCGGCGCTCGGCCGGATAGCTGTCCAGCAGCGACTCGCCTGCCAGCCCGCGCGCGACCATCGCCAGCTTCCAGGCGACGTTCTCGGCGTCGCCGATGCCGGTGTTCATGCCCTGGCCGCCAAACGGACTGTGCACGTGCGCCGCGTCGCCCGCGATCAGCACGCGGCCACGCCGATAGTCGTCGGCAAGACGCCGGTTGATCCGGAACGTCGAGGTCCAGCGCACCTCCGCGATGTCCAACTCGGCCAGTCCGGCCCTGGTCGCGGCCGCCTGACGCAAGTGCGCCATGACGCCCTCCTGGTCCAGTTCGTCGGCCTCGGCCAGCGGCACGTCGGCCATCAACCGCCAGATCGGCGCGGGACCCGCGCCCGGCAGCGGGATGGCGACGAACATGCCCCGGGCGTGCAGCCAGGAGGTGCTGCCGGTGTGCTCGCGTGGCAGGTGCATGGCGACATCGGCGAGCAGAAACCGCTCGGCGACCTTCGTGCCGGGGAAGCCGATCCCGGCCTGCTCACGCACGACGCTGCGCGAACCATCGCAGCCCAGTACCCACTCCGCCTCGATCGCCGACCCGTCCGCCATGGTCGCGGTGACGCCGTCCGGATGCTGCGTGAGCGCGCGCAGTTCGGTGCCCCACTCGACGGTCCCGCCCAGCTCGGCGAGACGAGCGCGCAGTGCCGCCTCGATCTCGGTCTGCCCGATGACCAGCGGCCTGCTCGCTCCCTCCGGGGCGGTGACCTTGACCGAGCTGATCATCCGGCCGTTCGCGTAGAAGGTGACGTCCCGCAGGTCGAGCGCGCGGTGCGGCAGGTCGCCGAGCGCACCGATCCGGCCGAGTACTTCGACACCCCTTGGCTGCAACCCGAGCGCCCGCGAGGTCGTGGCCGGCCCGCTCGCCCGGTCGATGACGCGCGCCTCAACCCCGTCCAGCCGCAGCCGGCACGCGGCAACCAGTCCCGTCGGCCCTCCGCCGACCACCAACGTTTTCATATACAGTACTGTACTGTATATGAATCGAGTTGAAAAGAAGGGCCTCGACCCGGGATCGGTCGAGGCCCTCTTTGCGGAAGGTCAGTTCGGCCAGTTCGCTTCGCGCCGGATCACCTGGGTGCTCGCCGCGTCGATGACCTGCGTCCGCTCGGCGTCCGTCTCGGCGCCGGCCAGCGCGTTCGCGCGGCGGCTGCGCAGCCACTCGATCACCATCGGGATCACCGAGATCACCACGATCGCGACCAGCACGAGGTCCAGGTGGTTGGAGATGAAGCTGATCTGGCCGAGGAAGTACCCGGCCACCGTGACCCCCGACGCCCAGATGACGCCGCCCACGACCGAAATGGTCAGGTAACGGCGAGCGTCCATCTTGCCGACGCCCGCGACCGCGGTAATGAACGTCCTGATGATCGGCACGAACCGGGCCAGGAAGATCGCCCGCCCTCCGTACCGTTCAAAGAATGCGTGCGTTTTGTCGACGTATTCGCGCTTGAACAACCGCGAATCCGGTTTGTTGAACAACTTCGGCCCGACCGCGCGACCCACCCAGTAGCCCACCGCATTACCGGCCACCGCGCAGGCGCTCATGATCAAACACGCCACCCACAAGGGAGTGTGCACGGTGCCCTTGGCGATGTAGAGGCCGAGCGGGAACAGCAGGGAGTCGCCGGGCAGGAAGAATCCGATCAGCAGACCGCACTCGGCGAAAATGATGATTGCGATGACCAACAGCAAATAACTACCCAGCGTGCCGAGTAGGTAATTGGGGTCGATCCATTTCGGGCCGAGAGCAACCGTCGTGGTCGTGATGGCGTGCAGCACGCGACCAACGGTACAGGGGAAAGATTTGACCCCGCTTTGCGCACGCGGGTCAGACCAGCGTCAGGACTCCGGCGATCGCCCCGCAGGCCACGCCGAGCGCGATGGCCAGCAACAACATCCACCACCAGGCCAGCTGCCGCCGATCCGGATCCAGCTTGGTGGTGCTGACCGGTCCGGTCCGATCCGTCGGCACCCCGGCGAACGGCACGTCCACCGTGCCCGGATCGCGTCCCGACAGCAGCCCGTGACCGGCCCCGGACAGCAACTCGACCAGCCGCGCCTCGCCACCTGCCGTACCCGGCTCGCTCGCCGAGGGCTCGCCGGTCGGCAGAGGGCCGGGTGGCGGCACCGGCGTGCTCGCCGCCTGCGCGCGCAGCGCTTCCGCGAGCAGCCGCTCCGGGTCCGGGCCTTCGGTCACCCAACTACGCTATCCGACCAGCCCAACCGGCCCAGCCGCCCCCGAGTTATCCACAACCCCCGAAGTTATCCACAACAACGCGATTCGCATTTGGCCCCGCCCGACCACCTCAAATAGGCTCGACGCGGGGCGCCGGCCCCCGGGCGGGCGGGGGTTTCGCTCATGCGGATTCGCGGTAGACCCGGCGGGCGATGTCCTCGACCTGCGACAGGGTGAGCACAGGAGCGTCGGCGTGCTCGACGGCCTGGGTCAGTACCCGCCGGACATAAGTCGACAGCGGAATGTGTTCGGCCGACGCGCGAGCCTTGAGCGCCTCGGACAGCGACGTCGTCACACGCACCGAGATCGCTGCCTGCTGTGCGGATTCGGCGATCTCCTCGGCGATGGCCTCGGCCTCGGCCTCGGCCAGATCCTCGCGGGTGTCGGCGTCGCGTAGCATCTGTGCCCGCCTGCCGGGGTCCGGCTCAGCCTCGGCCGCGCGTCGTTGCGCGGCGATTTCCTCGCGGAGCTTGGTCAGCACCTCGTTTTTGGTCATGGGCTTGGCGTCGGGCATCTCGTCCAGGCGTTGATACCGGAATGGTCTGTGAACCGGATGACCGTGGTCACGAACCCGGCCGAAGGTGAGTAAGCGATGACGCGGAGGTCGCCTCGCCGGCTCTTGGGGTCAGGGGTCGAGGGTGATCCGATGAGGGTCGGCGGCTACCTCCAGCGTTCAGGCTGGCTCGTGGTTCGCGTCTTTGTCTTCCCACCACAGGCCGATCGCCACCCACACCGTGTCCCACGTCTGCACACGTCTGCACACATCAGGCGTGACAGCTCTCAGGTGACACCGGATTTAGAGCCAGGTTCCTTGGTGGAGGATTCGGGTGGTGCGGAGTTGGTCGTCGATGACCACGAGGTCGGCCACCGCACCGGGTTGGATGATGCCGATGGGCCGCTTGACGCCGGGGCCCGCGAGGCCGAGCAGTTGCGCGGGGCGGGTGGACACGGCTGCTACCGCTTCTTCCATGCTGAGGTTGCAGGCCTGGATGAAGTTGCGCACCGCCTTGTCCAGGGTGAGCGTGCTGGCGGCCAGTGAACCGGCTCCGTCCAATGTGGGCACTCCGTCGCGGACGGTGACGCGCAGGCCGCCGACCTCGTAGACGCCGTCGCCGACTCCGGCCGCGGCCATCGCGTCGGTGACCAGCACGGTCCGGCCGGTGCCCGCGTGCTTGGCGGCGAGGCGGACGGCGGTCGGGTGCAGGTGCACGAGGTCGCAGATCAGCTCGACGGTGACCCGCTCGTCGTCGAGCAGCGCGCCGATCGGGCCGGGTTCGCGGTGGTGCAGTGGGCGCATGCCGTTGAACAGGTGGGTCGCGACGGTCGCGCCGGCGTCGACGGCGGGGCGGACCTGGGCTTCGGTCGCGTCGGTGTGGCCGATGGCGACGATCACGCCTGCCTCGGTGAACTCCCGGACGGCGTCGATCGCGCCGTCGAGTTCGGGGGCGAGGGTGACCATCCGGATCTGGCCGTCGCCCGCGTCGAGCAGTTTGCGCACGGATTCGCGGTCGGGGCTGGTCAGCACGGCCGGGTCGTGCGCGCCGCAGCGGGCGGCCGAGATGAACGGGCCTTCGAGGTGGATGCCTGCGACGATGCCGTCCTTCGCGACTTCGGCCAGGGCGCTGACCTGCTCCAGCAGCACCGGGATGGGGCGCGAGACGAGGCTGGCCATGGTCGTGGTGGTGCCGTGTTTGCGGTGCGCGAGCGCGGCCGCCTCGACCCGGTCGGCGGCGACCTCGGTGTAGCTGGCGCCGCCGCCACCGTGACAGTGGATGTCCACGAAACCGGGGACCAGCCAGCTTCCGGCCAGGTCCACGTCGTCCGAACCGGCCGGGACCTCCACCGTGCCGGTACCGACCGAGGCGATCGTGCCGTCGTCCGCGACCTCGACCCAGCCCTCGCTCAGCACCCCGTCGCCGGTCACGACCCGGCCACCGCGCAGCACAAGACTCATCCCGCTACCTCCGCTGTCCACCTTTGCAGCGCAAGGAATCCCGCGCCAAGACATCCCGCCTCATCACCGAGTTTCGCGATCCGCAGTTCGGGCCTGCGCTGGAAGGTCAGCAGGCCGTCGATGCGCTGCGCGAGCGGGTCGGTGAGTTCACGGCCGGCCATGGCGAGGCCGCCGCCGAGCACCACCCGCTCCGGGCCGAGCACGCCGGCCAGCACCGCGATGCCCTTGGCGAGACCGTCGAGCGCGTCCGTCCAGACGGCCTGCGCGTCAGTGTCTCCCTCGCGCGCGGCGGCCAGCACCTCGGCGGCGCCGGCGATCTGGCGGCCGACGCGCTGGCCGTAGCGGCGGGCGATCGCGCCGGTCGAGGCGATCGCCTCCAGGCAGCCGCGCGCGCCGCAGCCGCACGGTTCGCCGTGCCCGATGTCCACGTGTCCGACCTCGCCCGCGTAACCGCCGCCGGTGCGCAGTTCGCCGTCGATGATCAACGCGGCGGCGATGCCGGTGCCGATCGGCATGACCACAGCGTTGCGGCAGCCGATCGCGGCGCCCATCCGGTGTTCGGCGAGACCGCCGGAGGCGACGTCGTGACCGAACACGACGGGCCGGTCGACGGCTTCGCCGAGGGCGGCGGCGAACGGGAAGTTGCGCCAGCCAAGGTTGGCCGAGAACACACCGACACCGGAGTCGACGACGCCGGGCACGACCACGCCGACCGCGTCGATGGTGCCGGTCGGACTCTGCGTGCCGAGTTCGGTGACCAGCTCGGCGACGGTCCGCACGATGCCCTTCGCGGTCGCGTCCCCGTCGGCACCGCGCGGGGTCGGCCTGCGCAGCCTGGTGAGCACGCTCAGCTCGGTCGGCTGGGCCGCGTCCGCGCTCAGCAGGGCGCTCTTGATGTCCGTGCCGCCGACGTCGACCGCCAGCAGGGTCCCCTTGCTCGCCACGACTACAGATCTTGCGCCATCGCACCCGACCTGGTCTATACCAATGGCGCAATCTGTCCGGGCTATCGACACTGCGTGAATGAGTGCTCAACCGTGGGCGATCGAGCAGGAGTGATCAATCGTGCGCACAGTGTTGAACCAAGTACAGGCTGAACCGGTTTCAGGACTGGTTCGACATGATCTTCTGCAACGCCTCGAGCGCGCGGCTCGCGGTCGACTTGACCGTGCCCTTGGAGATACCGGTCGCGTCGGCGATCTCGGACTCGGTGAGGTTGCCGTAGTAACGCAGCACCAGCACCTCGCGCTGCCGGGGCGGCAGCTGGGACAGCGCTTTCACCACGGCCTGGTGCTCAGCGGTGAGCATCGCCATGCTCTCGGCCGAACGGGCGTTGGCCACGTGCGGCGGGGTGTACTCGCGGGCCGTCTTGCGCCTGCGCAGCACGCTGCGCGAACCGTTCACGACCGACGTGCGCAGGTAGCCGACGGCGGCGGCCGCGTCGCGCAGGTTGCGCCAGTTGCGGTGCAGCGCGGTGAACGCCTCCTGGACCACGTCCTCGGCGGTCGCCGGCTCGTCGACGAGCAGTAGCGCGAGCCGGATCAGCCGCATCCGCTGGGTGCGGTAGAGATCTTCCAGGCTCAGCGGCGCGGTCGGCTCCCGGACGGCACCGCCATCGAGGGTGCGCAGGTGCCCGAGCGTCTGTTCGACGCTGTGCATCGCGCGCCCGGTGATCCCGGTGTTCGCTGGGGTGTCATCGATGTTCGGCAAGGAGCCTCCCTCCAGGGAAACCGTACCGGGTGGCTCCCGCGACAGCAGCGGCGGTCGGTCGAAATGTGTCGGAAATATCCGCTATGGCACTCGTCGACCATGGGAAGTTCGTGTTACCGACGGCACCCGTTCAGTTGATGCGACCGCGCTGCTCGCGCATGGCGGCGGCACCACCGGGTCCGACCGGCGCGGATGCCGCCGCGCCCCGCTCCTTGACGTCGGCCAGCGCGGCCGCGTCGGCCTTGGGCAGCAGCCGCCGCGACGCCGACTCGACGATCGGCGGGAGCAGGGCGCGGATGAGTTTGATCACCAGCAGGTTGGCCGGGATGTGGATGGTCCTGGCCCGCCGCGCGATGCCGGAGACGAACGCGTCCACCGCGACGGCCAGCGGATACGTGCGGCCGAGCGGGCCGGGCATGTCCGCCCGCATCGGGCCGAACACCGGGTGCTCGTCGGCGCTGTTGACCATGTCGGTGGAGATCCAGGTCGGGTGGGCGACGCCGACCGCGACGCCGAAGTGCCTGACCTCGGCGCGCAGCGTGTTGCCGAACGCCTCGACCCCTGCCTTGGCCGCGTTGTACGGGGCGTTGCCGGGGATGTGCACGACCGCGGCCATGGAGGAGACGATCAGGCAGTAGCCGCGTGCCTCGATCAGGTGCGGCAGGCAGACCCGGACGGTGCGCCACACGCCGAGCAGGTCGACCTCGATGACCTTCTCGAACGCGGCCGGGTCGATGGAGCGGATGAACCCGGCGGCGGCGATGCCCGCGTTGGCCATGACCACGTCGATGCGGCCGTAGCGCTCGACGATCCCGGCGACCGCGGTCTCCAGCTGGCCCCAGTCGGTGACGTCGGCGTCCCAGGAGGTGGCGTACGGGCCGCATTCCGCTGCGACCGCGCGCAAGGCTTCGGCTTCCAGGCCGACCAGGGCGAGTTTCGCTCCGGCGGCGGCGAGTTTGCGGGCGACACCAGCGCCGATGCCACGGGCCGCGCCGGTGATCAGCACGACCTTGCCGGCGAGCTGCCCTTCGAGCTTGGCCGATCCTGTCCGACCGCTGAGCGCGCCCATGGTGGCCTCCTAGCGTCTGTGCACGGTATTCCCGGAACTTACCATCAGTAAGCTACTCGCGAGTTGGTAGCGGTGTCGATGGCTGAAGTGTGTTCGATGGTGGTAGAACACTAGGCAGGAGCCGACGACACTGGGAGGACACCGTGGGGATCGATATCGGGCGGATCGGGGTGTGGACCTCCGCGGGCGAGCGCACCGGCAGCAGCCTCAACGAGGAGACGGTCGGGTCGTTCGCGGCCGAGGTGGAGAAGCTGGGCTACGGCGCGCTGTGGATCGGCGGCAGCCAGCAGTTGCCGCTGACCCTGCTGCGCAACGCCCTCGCCGCGACCGAGCGGCTGGTCGTGGGCACCGGGATCTTCCGGGTCTGGGATGCCGACGCGGCCGAACTCGCCCCGGTCTGGCGCGGACTGGACACCGACTTCCCCGGCAGGTTTCTGCTCGGGCTCGGCGTCGGGCACGCCCCGCACGTCACCGAGTACGTGCGCCCGTACCAGAAAATGACCAGCTACCTCGACGAACTCGACGAGGTGGGCGTGCCGCGGCGAACCCGGGTACTGGCCGCGCTCGGCCCGAAGATGATCAAGCTGGCCGGCGACCGCGGCGCGGGCATCCACCCGTACCTGACCACCCCCGCGCACACCAAGGGCGCGCGGGAGATCCTCGGCGCCGGGCCGCTGGTGGTGCCCGAGCAGAAGGTCGTCGTCGAGCCGGACCTGGCCAAGGCGCGCCAGATCGCCCGGCCGACCGTCCGCTTCTACCTGGACCTGCCCAACTACGTGAACAACTTCCGCCGGGAGGGGTTCACCGACGCGGACTTCGCCGACGGTGGCAGCGACCGGCTGATCGACGCGCTGATCGGCCTGGGCACCGCCGAACAGGCCTTCCAGCGGGTGCGCGGGCACCTGGACGCGGGCGCGGACCAGGTCGCGGTGCAGGTGCTGGGCACCGACCTGGCCGGCATGACCGGCCCGCTCGCGCAACTGGCCGAGCAGTTCGCGAACTGACCCGCGACGCAGACGATCCCAGGACGGTCATCGTCCTGGGATCGTCTGGTCGCTACTGGTGGATGTGGAAAAACGTGGCCTTGGCCGGCCGTTGATCAGTCCTCGATCTCGACCGGACCGTCGAACGCCACGTACTCGGCGAGCCGGGGGTCGGGGATCGAGGTGGGGGCCACACTCCACGCGTGGTCCTGAAGCGGGACGTTGTGCACGCAGATCGAGTAGTACTGCCGATCGTCACGCGCGACCGTTGGCCGCAGTAGTTCCGCCCGGACCGAATGTGCTGGGAAGTAGCGGTTTCCCTCGATGAGCACGGTGTCCGTGCTTTCCGCGATGACCTCGCCGTTGAGTCGCGCAATTGCCATAATCACAAGTGTGGTCCATCACAAGGCATTCGTGCCATAGCCCGAATGATCGACTTCACCCAGGCCTCATGCGCCGAGGGGTTTGCTTGATCGGTTGAGTAGTCTCTGACCTCGCGTGCGATCACGTTCGGCAGCGCAATTACGATGCTGTCGCGAGTTCAGCGGATTCGAACGAGGAGGAAGCAATGCCCATCGCGAGCCCCGAGGTCTACCGGGAGATGCTCGACCGGGCGAAGGCGAACCAGTTCGCCTACCCGGCCATCAACGTGACCTCCTCGGAGACGCTGAACGCGGCGCTGCGTGGTTTCGCCGAGGCCGAGAGCGACGGCATCGTGCAGGTCTCCACCGGTGGCGCCGAGTTCGCCTCCGGCACCAAGGTCAAGGACATGGTCACCGGCGCGCGGGCGCTGGCCGAGTACGCCCACGTCATCGCCGACAAGTACCCGATCAACGTCGCGCTGCACACCGACCACTGCCAGAAGGACAAGCTGGACGGCTACGTCCGGCCGCTGCTGGCGATCAGCGCGGAGCGGGTCGGCCGGGGCGAGAACCCGCTGTTCCAGTCGCACATGTGGGACGGCTCGGCGATCGACCTGACCGAGAACCTCAAGATCGCCGCGGAACTGCTCGAACTGGCCAACAAGGCGCAGATCATCCTCGAAGTGGAGATCGGCGTGGTCGGCGGCGAAGAGGACGGCGTCGCCAACGAGATCAACGAGAAGCTCTACACCACCGACGCGGACTTCGAGCAGACCATCGACGCGCTCGGCAGCGGGGAGAAGGGCCGCTACCTGCTGGCCGCGACCTTCGGCAACGTGCACGGTGTGTACAAGCCGGGCAACGTGAAGCTGCGCCCGGAGGTCCTGCACAAGGGCCAGGAAGTCGCCACCGCCAAGCTCGGCCTGCCTGCCGGCAGCAAGCCGTTCGACCTGGTCTTCCACGGTGGCTCCGGCTCTGAGCTGGAGGAGATCCGCGAGGCGGTGTCCTACGGCGTGGTGAAGATGAACATCGACACGGACGCCCAGTACGCGTTCACCCGCCCGGTCGCCGCGCACATGTTCAGCAACTACGACGGTGTGCTCAAGATCGACGGCGAGGTCGGCAACAAGAAGACCTACGACCCGCGCAGCTACCTCAAGGCCGCCGAGGTGGGCATGGCCGCCCGCGTCACGCACGCCTGCGAGGACCTGCTCTCGGCGGGCACCCGGATCGGCAAATAACAGGGTTCCATTGACAGGGGACCATCAGGCGAAACCGCTGCCGGCGGCCCGTTGGGGTCGTCGGCAGCGGCGTTTCTCGACACCGGAAAACTACCCACAAAAACGCGGAATGAAGAAAAGGGCCCGGAAATAAAAAGGGCACTTGGCGCCAGGGGGGCGGCGCCAAGTGCGGAACCGACCATACACGTCTTGGCTGCCAACGCGAAGAGGCCGCCGGGAAATCGTCGGCGAGTCGTGCGAAAAACGCCGTAAACGATATGTGTTACACGTCCGGGTGACGCTCGTTGCGATCTTCGGGCATTCGCGGCAGGGTGGCTCGCCGTGATGCCCAAGCGCGTTATTGCTTCCGTGATCGTCGCCGCCATCGTGCTCGCCATGACCGGCGTTGTGCTCAGCGTGGTCGGCTAGCCCGTCGCGGACGGCGCCGCGTCGCGAGGCAGGATGGGCTCATGACCTCGCACGAGAACCTGCTCGGTGGCCCCGCTCCGACCCTGCTCCCGGAACGCCCGCAGCCGCAGTCCGCCCTGGTCGACGGGGCCGACCCGGCCGACGTGGCGCGGCAGTACCCGGACTTCAGCGCCGCCTGGGCCGCGCTCGCCGAGAAGGCGCTGGCCGCCGGCGAGGACGTCGCGGCCTACGCGTACGCGCGCACCGGCTACCACCGCGGCCTGGACCAGCTGCGCCGCGCGGGCTGGAAGGGGTTCGGCCCGATTCCCTTCTCGCACGTGCCCAACCAGGGCTTCCTGCGCGCGCTCGGCGCGCTAGCCAACGCCGCGAAGGCGATCGGCGACGACGAGGAATACCAGCGCTGCAAGGACTTCCTGGCCGATTCCGACCCGGAGGCGGCGAGCGTGCTGGGCGTGGGCTGAGCGGTCGTGACCGACCCGGAGTTACCGCCGGTCAGCCGGACCGCACTGGGCGTCGCCGCGTTGCGGGCGCTGGAAAGCGACCGGCCGGACCGGCTGTTCGACGATCCGTTCGCGGCCGCGTTCTTCGGTGCCGGGAAGGCGATGTTCCCGGCACCGGAACGCGCGCGGCCGCAGGGCGAACCGAGCCTGGGCCTGTTGTTCGCCGGTCAGATCGCGGTCCGCACCCGGTTCTACGACGAGTTCCTGCTGACCGCGGCGAATCGGGGCTGCGCGCAGGTGGTGCTGGTGGCCGCCGGGCTCGACGCGCGGGCGTTCCGGTTGGACTGGCCGCAAGGCGTGCGACTGTTCGAACTGGACCTGCCGGGCGTGCTCGACTTCAAGGCGCGGGTGCTCGCCGAGCTTGCCGCGCGGCCGAGGTGCGCCCGCATCGCCGTGCCCGCTGACCTGCGCGAAGACTGGTCGGGCGCCTTGCGCGCGGCCGGGTTCGACGCGGTTGCGCCGACCGCGTGGCTGATCGAGGGTCTGATGATCTACCTGGACCGCGCCGAGGCGGCGGCGCTGCTGAGCACGGTCGGCCAACTGTCCGCGCCCGGTGGCGAAATCGCCTTCGAGTACCGGGCCGCGGGCGAACGGGACGACATCGTCACCCAGGCCAAGAGCCTTTCCACCGGCCAGGAAGTGACCGACCTGTGGAAAGGCGGCTTCGGGCCGGACGTGCCGGAGTGGCTGACCGAACACGGCTGGCGGACGCGCACGTATGCCGGACCGGAGGTCGCCGCGGGCTACGGCCGGGCGGGCGCGTTGCCCTCCACCGGGTTCGTCACCGGAATTCGGGCCTGACCAGGCGCAGATCCTCGGTGTGCCGGTACCAGCTCCAGCGCGGCATCGGCCTGCCGTGCGGCACGCCGTCACTGACCACTTCGGGCAGTTCGCCGCCGATCTGGCAGGCGCGGCCGGTCGCGCTCGGACCGGAGCGGCGCAGGATTCCCTTGTGCGTCACGGTGACCCGCAACCCGGCCGGGTCGGGCGTCACGCGGAGCTGTTTGGCCGGGCCGGAGAGCACCCTGGTGTCGTCGCAGTAGGCGACGCCGTCGAGCGCGCTGATCGTGCCGGCGCCGAGCAGCACGCCACCGTTGTCGTCGCGCACCAGCGGCACCGGCCGGACCGGTGCGTGCAGGGCCAGTTCGAGCGCCGTGGCCGGCGTACGTGGCAAGTGCCACAGTCGGGCCGTCACCGAATCCGCTGAGCTGGGCAGATAGCCGAGATCGACCGAGCCCAACCGCTCGCCGCGCAGCAGCCGCAACACCACGGCGGCCAGGTCGGCGTCGGTGCCCGCGACGATCAGCCTGCGGCCGTCCAGCTCGGCCAGGATCGGGTCGACCTCGTCCTTGCCCGGCCGTCGCGGCAGTTGATGGATGACGATGCCGTCACGCTGCGCGATCGGATCAAGCACACAGGCCAGTACAACCGCCGTCACCATCGCTCCTGCACTAGTCTGACCTCTCGGCAATCGCCGTCGAACCTTTCGGGGAGTCTTACATGCCTGCCATCGTGGTCATTGGCGCCCAGTGGGGCGACGAGGGTAAGGGCAAGGCCGCTGACCTGCTGGGCGAGCGACTCAAGTGGGTCGTGCGTTACCAGGGTGGCAACAACGCCGGGCACACCGTTGTCCTCCCGGACGGCCAGAAGTTCGCGACCAAGCTGATCCCGTCCGGCATCCTCACCCCGGGCGTGACCAACGTGATCGGCAACGGCGTCGTGGTGAACCCTGGTGCGCTGCTCGAAGAGCTGACCGGCCTGCAAGAGCGTGGCGTGGACACCGCGGGCCTGCTGGTTTCCGCCGACGCGCACTTGATCATGCCCTACCACGTGGCCATCGACAAAGTGACCGAGCGCTACCTCGGCAAGGCGAAGATCGGCACCACCGGGCGCGGCATCGGCCCCTGTTACCAGGACAAGGTGGCCCGTGTCGGCGTGCGGTTCCAGGACGTGCTGGACGAGAAGATCTTCCGGCAGAAGGTCGAGGCCGCGCTCGACATCAAGAACCAGATCCTGGTGAAGGTCTACAACCGCAAGGCGCTGGACGCGGACGAGGTGGCCGACGCCACCCTGGCGGAGGTCGAGCAGTTCGCCGACCGGATCGCGGACACCCGGTTGCTGCTCAACCAGGCGCTGGAGCGCGGCGAGACCGTGCTGCTGGAGGGGTCGCAGGGCACCATGCTCGACGTCGACCACGGCACCTACCCGTTCGTCACCTCCTCCAACCCGACCTCGGGCGGTGCGGTCGCGGGCAGCGGCATCGGGCCCGGCCGGATCAACGTGGTGCTGGGCATCCTCAAGGCGTACACGACCCGGGTCGGCTCCGGACCGTTCCCGACCGAGTTGCACGACGAGATGGGCGAGCGGCTGCGCAAGGTCGGCGGCGAGGTCGGCGTGAACACCGGCCGCGACCGCCGCACCGGCTGGTTCGACGCGGTGATCGCCCGCTACGCGACCAGGGTCAACGGCTTCACCGACTTCTTCCTCACCAAGCTCGACGTGCTCTCCGGCCTGGACCGGGTGCCGATCTGTGTCGCCTACGAGGTGGACGGCTTCCGCGCCGAGGACATGCCGATGACCCAGACCGACTTCCACCACGCGGTCCCGGTCTACGAGGAGATGCCGGGCTGGTTCGAGGACATCAGCGGCTGCCGCACGTTCGAGGAACTGCCCGCCAACGCGCAGGCATACGTGCGCAGGCTGGAGGAACTCTCCGGCGCACGGGTGTCGGTGATCGGCGTCGGCCCCGGCCGCGACGAGACCATCGTCCGGCACGAACTGCTGCCCTGACCCTCCACTGAGGACCAAAGTCGGCTGTTCTGTCTGCGACAGAACGATTTCCGGAGTTTGGGAGAACGATTCCGCTCGTTGACGCGCCTGTTCGCGCGCAACGAGACTCCTGCCCGTGTCGACTTCGAGTTCACCACTGCTGAGCCGTGCGCGCGAGCGTGCCGCTCCGCATTCGGCGCGCTCCCCACGCCGGGTCGGGCGTTGGCGAGTGTCCGCGCTGCTGCGGTTGATCAGCCCGATCGCCCTGGTGCTGCTGTGGCAGTTGCTCAGCAGTGCCGGGGTGATCTCGCAGGACAAGCTGGTCTCGCCGGTCACCATCGGCAGGACCGCGGCGCAGCTGATCGGTAGCGGTGAACTCGGCGACGCCATGCTGGTGTCGCTGCGCCGGGTGGCCCTCGGTTTCGCGATCGGCCTGGTCGTCGGCGCGGTGATCGGCGTGGCCGCAGGCCTGTCCCGGTGGAGCGACCTGCTGATCGACCCGCCCATGCAGATGCTGCGCACGCTGCCGTTCCTCGGCCTGATCCCGCTGTTCATCATCTGGTTCGGCATCGGCGAGGCGCCGAAGATCGCGCTGGTCGCGCTGGGCACCGCCTTTCCGCTCTACGTCAACGTGCACGCGGGCATCCGAGACGCCGACAAACGACTGGTCGAAGCCACCACCGTGCTCGGTTTCTCGCGCTGGGAACGGATCCGGCACGTGGTGCTGCCCTCCGCGATCCCGAACAGCCTGGTCGGCCTGCGGCTCGGGCTGGCCGCCGCGTGGCTCTCGCTGGTGGTCGGCGAGCAGATCAACGCCAGCGCCGGTCTCGGTTACATGATCAACAATGCCAGCGAGTTCGGCCGCAACGACATCGTGCTGGTCGCGCTGGTGGTCTACGCGATCCTCGGCCTGCTCACCGATGGCACGGTCCGACTGCTCGAACGGAGGCTGCTGCGGTGGCGAACGAGTTGACCGTCCAGGTTCGGGGCCTGGTCAAGGAATTCGGCGATCGGCGGGTGCTCGACGGGCTGGACCTCGCGGTGCGCAAGGGCGAATTCGTCGCGCTGCTCGGGCGCAGCGGGTCCGGCAAGTCGACGCTGCTGCGCATCCTGTCCGGACTCGACACCGACACCACCGGTGAGTCCATTGTGGATGGCACGGTCTCGGTGGCGTTCCAGCAACCGCGGTTGCTGGACTGGCGCACGGTCTGGCGCAACGTGGTGCTGGGACTGAAGACCGCCGATCCGCGCGGCACGGCCGAGCGCGCGCTGGCCGAGGTGCGGTTGAGCGATCGGGCCGACGCGTGGCCGCGCACGCTGTCCGGCGGCGAGGCGCAGCGGGTGTCGCTCGCGCGGGCGCTGGTCCGCGAACCCGATCTGCTGCTGCTCGACGAGCCGTTCGCCGCGCTGGACGCGTTGACCCGGCTGGCCATGCACCGGCTGGTCAGCCAGTTGTGGGCGGCCCACCGGCCGGCCGTGCTGCTGGTCACGCACGACGTCGACGAGGCGATCGCCCTCGCCGACCGGATCCTCGTGCTCGATTCCGGCCGCATCGTCGCCGAACACGTGGTCACCGAGCCGCATCAGCGGCTGCGCACCGAAGTACTCGCCGACCTGGGAGTGAACGAGAGTGAAGTACAAGTCGCTTAGCCTGTTCGCCGTCGCCCTGCTCGGCCTGACCGCGTGCGGCGGTGGTGCGTCCGCGTCGTCGAGCGCGCCGGTGCCCTCGGCGGTCAGCGCGGCCCAGTTGAAAAGCGTGACGTTGCGCGTGGGCGATCAGGCCGGGAACAGCGCGCAGGCGCTGCTGCGCGCCTCCGGCGAACTCGACAACCTGCCGTACACGATCCAGTGGTCGACCTTCACCTCCGGCCCGCCGATGTTGCAGGCGGACGCCGCTGGTGCCATCGACGTCGGCCAGGTCGGCAACACGCCGCCGATCTTCGCGGCCGCCGCCAACGACAAGATCGACGTGGTCGCGGCCGAACAGTCCCCGGTCGGCGACGCGATCCTGGTCCCGGCCGGCTCCGCCATCCGCACCCTCGCCGACCTCAGGGGCAAGACCATCGCGGTGGCGCAGGGCTCCTCGGCCAACGGCACCCTGCTCAACACGCTGGCCAAAGCGAAACTGAGCCCGGCCGACGTGAAGCTCGCCTTCCTGCAACCGGGCAGCGCGCTGACCGCGTTCGCCCAGCACCAGGTCGACGCCTGGGGGGTCTGGCAGCCCTACGTGGCCGAGGCCATCGCGCAGGACGGCGCGCGGCAGCTGATCACCGGCCAGGACTCGCAGTCGCATCAGCTGTCCAACGGGTACAGCGTGCAGGTGGCCAGCCGCGCGTCGCTGGCCGACCCGGGCAAGAACGCGGCGATCGCCGACTACGTGGTGCGCATCGGCAAGGCCTACGCCTGGGCGAAGACCCACCAGTCGCAGTTCGCTCAACTGTGGTCGCGGGAAACCGGGCTGTCGCAGGCCATCACTCAGGCGGCCGTCGCCGACATCGTGCTGCACCCGGTCCCGCTGGACGACACGCTGGTCAACTCCGAGCAGCACCTGGCCGACGAGTTCGCCGCGGCCGGCCAGATCCCCGGCAAGATCACCTTCGCCGAATTCGTCGATCACCGCTACGACACCGAGATCAAGACCTACCTGACAGGTACCCGATGACCATCACCCTGCACTGGTTCCTGCCCACCCACGGCGACGGACGCTCCATTGTGGACCATCCCGGCCAGTCGCCGGTGGACACCGGGATCCCGCGCGAACCCGACATCGACTACCTCGCGCAGGTCGCGGCGGCGGCCGAGAGGGTCGGCTTCACCGGCATGCTCACCCCGACCGGCACCTGGTGCCAGGACGCCTGGCTGACCACCGCCGCGCTGCTGGCCAGGACGAAGACCATCAAGTTCCTGGTGGCGTTCCGGCCCGGCTCGCTCTCGCCGACCTTGGCCGCGCAGATGGCCGTGACCTACCAGCACGTTTCCGGTGGACGGCTGCTGCTCAACATCGTCACCGGCGGCGACCCGGTCGAACAGGCGCGGTTCGGCGATCACCTCAGCCACGACGAGCGCTATGCCCGCACCGACGAGTTCATGGCGATCATGCGTTCGATCTTCGAAGGCGGCGGCGTCGACTTCGACGGAACGTACTACCAGGTCAGCGACGCGAAAGCGTTCGCGGTGCCGAACCCGGCGCCGAAGCTGTACTTCGGCGGCAGTTCCGACGCGGCCCTCCCGGTCGCCGCCCGCCGGGCCGACGTGCACCTGACCTGGGGCGAGCCGCCCGCGCTGGTCGCCGAGAAGGTGGCGCGGCTGCGCAAACTGGCCGCCGACGAAGGCCGCGACCTGCGCTTCGGCCTGCGCGCCCACACGATCAGCCGGGACACCTCGGCCGAGGCCTGGGCGGTCGCCCAGAAACTCCAGGACCAGTTCGACCCGGACGTGGTCGCGGCCGCGCAGGCCCGGTTCGCGGCGGGCGACTCGGTCGGTCAGCGGCGGATGGCGCGGCTGCACGGCGGCACGTTCGACCGGGACGCGCACTCGCTCGAGGTCCATCCGGGCCTGTGGGCGGGGGTCGGCCTGGTGCGCGGCGGCGCGGGAACCGCCTTCGTGGGCAGTCATGCTGAGGTCGCGGACCTGATGGCGGAGTACCACGAGATCGGCATCGAGGAGTTCGTGCTGTCCGGTTATCCACACCTGGAGGAGGCGTACTGGTTCGGTGAGGGAGTCCGGCCGGAACTCGCACGGCGCGGTCTGCTCGCGGCGAATTGACCGGACCGCGGCTAATCTGGCTCCATGGTCGACTCGGTGTCCCGGTTCCTCGGTTTCGCTGACACGTACGACCGCGCGCGCCCCGCGCCACCCGCCGAACTGGTCGAGCTGCTGATCCAGTGGAGCGGCGTCGCCGAGCCGGACGTGGTCGACCTCGGCGCGGGCACCGGACTGTCCACAGTGGTCTGGGAGGGCCGGGCGCAGCACGTGCTCGCGGTCGAACCGAGCGCGGACATGCGCGCCGTGGCCAAGCAGCGCATCGCGGCGTTCCCGGACCACACGCTGAAGGTCATCGACGCCAAAGCCGAGGCCACCGGCCTGCCCGACGAGTGCGTCGACATCGTCACCGCCAGCCAGGCCATGCACTGGTTCGACCCGGCCACGGTGCTGCCCGAGGTCGCCCGGCTGCTGCGCCCCGGCGGCGTGTTCGCCGCCTACGACGTGGACTGGCCGCCCGCGATCGACGCCACCGTCGACGCCGCCTTCGACGAGGCGGACGAACGGATCCGTGAGCTGACCGATGCCCGCGACGACGAAACCCCGCGCTGGCCCAAGTCCGGCCATCTCGGCCGCATCATCGACTCCGGCTTGTTCGGCTACGCCCGCGAGATCTGCCTGCACGCGCGGGAGACCGGCGACGCCGAGCGGCTGCTGGAGCTGATGCGCAGCCAGAGCCACGTGGCCGCGCTGCTGCGCGAGGGCCGCACCGAGGACGAACTCGGCCTGACCCGGCTGCGCGAGATCGCGAGCGCGCGGCTGGCCGAACCGGTCACCTGGTGGTGGACCTACCGGATCCGCGTCGCGGTCAAGTAATCACGGCTTGCGGGCCACGCCGGCCAGGATGAACGCGCGGGCCGGGTCGTCGGTGAAACCGGACACGAAGCTGTCGTCGTGCCACTCCGGCGTCCACACCAGACCGGGCGGCAGCAGCGGCCAGCCGCCGAAGAACTCCTGGATCCGCTCGCGCCTGCGGAACACGCCCGGGTTCGCCGCCTGGCTCTCGTAGTCCGACCGCACCCGCTCCGCCGCGGTCTGCTGACCAGCGGAGAGGTCCTCTCCGCTGGCATGCGAGATGACCAGATAGGAACCGGGCGCCAGCTTCGAGCGCAGGAACTCCACGGCCTGCTGCGGATCGCGGTCGTCCTTGATGAAGTGCAGCACCGCGACGATCAGCAGGGCCACCGGCTCGCTGAAGTCGATCAGTCCGGTCGCGTTCACCTGCCGCCACAGGTCCTGGGTGTCCAGCAGGTCGGCGCGCAGCGCGCGGTGCCGGGCGTGGTCGCCGTCCTCGCGCAGCAGAATCTGCGCGTGGGCGTGCGCGATCGGGTCCCGGTCCAGGTAGACCACCCGGCACTGGCCGGGCAGCACCTCCTCGGCGATCTGGTGCACGTTGCCCTCGGTCGGCACGCCCGAGCCGATGTCGACGAACTGGCGGATGCCATGCTCGGCCAGGTAGCGCACGGCCCGATGCAGGAAGCGCCGGTTCTCCGAGGCGATCATCGGCATGTCCGGGTACTTCGCGATCTGCGCCTCCGCGAACGCCCGGTCGACCTCGAAGTTCGCGGCACCGCCCAGGAAGTAGTCGTAGACCCTGGCCTCGGAGGGCAGGTTCTCGCTCTCCCGCAGCACTGCCTTGGCGCGGTCCAGCTCATCGGGGCTCATGCCGTCGATCCTCGCCGATCAGGCCCGGCTTGACCACGTCCCGCGCGCACGGTCAGCGGCCGATCACCGATCGCTCAGTCCCGGGCGTCCAGCCGGGCCTGTTCCAGGTCGAGCTCGCGCAGCACCTTGCGCAGCACCTCGTCGTCGATCTCGCCCGAATTGCGCGCGTCCA
>DATFHN010000050.1:0-2531 GCA_035248365.1 Pseudonocardiaceae bacterium
AGCCTCTACAAGAACCCGCTGGTCAACCTGATGGAGCTGGGCCTGGTCGGCGCCGTGCTCTACCACGCGCTCAACGGTCTGCGGGTCATGCTGGTGGACTTCTGGTCCAAGGGACCGAAGGTGCAGCGGGTGATGCTCTGGGTGATCATCGTGATCTGGGTCGCGGTGATGATCCCGAGCGCCTACTTCATGCTCCAGTACAACGTCGAGAAGCTGTTCGGGAGCGGTAACTGATGACCACCGTCGACAACGCGCCCACCATCGCGGCTCCGCGCTCGCGCCGTCGCCCGGCCGCCCGGCGCAGCAACTTCGAGCTGTACAGCTGGCTGTTCATGCGCATCTCCGGCCTGCTGCTGATCGTGCTGGTGCTCGGTCACCTGCTGATCATGAACGTGCTGGACGGCGGCGTGCAGCGGATCAACTTCGCGTTCGTGGCCGGTCGCTGGTCCTCGCCGTTCTGGCAGTTCTGGGACCTGTCCATGTTGTGGCTGGCCGAGATCCACGGCACCAACGGCCTGCGCACGGTCATCAACGACTACGCCACGAAGGACACCACCCGGTTCTGGCTGAAGATCCTGCTCTACGTGTCGATGGTGCTGATCCTGGCGCTGGGCACGTTCGTGATCTTCACCTTCGACCCGAACATCGCCACGGACTGAAAGAAGACGCGTCAATGCAGTTCCACAAGTACGACGTGGTGATCGTCGGGGCCGGCGGCGCGGGTATGCGCGCCGCGATCGAGTCAGGCCCCCGGGCGAGGACCGCGGTGCTCACCAAGCTCTATCCGACCCGTTCGCACACCGGCGCGGCCCAGGGCGGCATGTGCGCGGCGCTGGCGAACGTGGAAGAGGACAACTGGGAGTGGCACAACTTCGACACGATCAAGGGCGGTGACTACCTGGTCGACCAGGACGCCGCCGAGATCATGTGCAAGGAAGCCATCGACGCCGTTCTCGACCTGGAGAAGATGGGTCTGCCGTTCAACCGGACCCCAGAAGGCAAGATCGACCAGCGGCGCTTCGGCGGCCACACCCGCGACCACGGCAAGGCCGCGGTGCGCCGGGCCTGCTACGCGGCCGACCGCACCGGCCACATGATCCTGCAGACCCTCTACCAGAACTGCGTCAAGCAGGGCATCGAGTTCTACGACGAGTACTACGTGCTCGACCTGTGCCTCAACGAGACCGAGAACGGCCCGGTCGCCAGCGGCGTCGTCGCCTACGAACTGGCCACCGGCGAAATCCACGTGTTCCAGGCCAAGGCCGTCATCTTCGCGACCGGCGGCGCGGGCAAGATCTTCAAGACCACGTCCAACGCGCACACCCTCACCGGTGACGGCCTCGGCATCATCTTCCGCAAGGGCCTGCCGCTGGAGGACATGGAGTTCTTCCAGTTCCACCCGACCGGCCTGGCCGGCCTGGGCATCCTCATCTCCGAGGCGGTCCGTGGCGAGGGCGGCATCCTGCGCAACAGCGAGGGCGAGCGCTTCATGGAGCGCTACGCCCCCACCATCAAGGACCTCGCGCCGCGCGACATCGTGGCCCGGTCGATGGTGCTTGAGGTGCGGGAGGGCCGCGGCGCCGGTCCGCACAAGGACTACGTGCTGCTCGACGTCACCCACCTCGGCGCCGAGGTGCTGGAGAGCAAGCTGCCCGACATCACCGAGTTCTCCCGGACCTACCTGGGCGTCGACCCGGTGACCGAACCGGTGCCGGTATTCCCGACCTGTCACTACGTGATGGGCGGCATCCCCACCAACGTGCACGGGGAAGTGTTGCGGGACAACGAGAACGTGATCCCCGGCCTGTACGCGGCCGGTGAGTGCGCCTGCGTTTCGGTGCACGGCTCGAACCGGCTGGGCACCAACTCGCTGCTGGACATCAACGTCTTCGGCCGCAGGGCCGGTATCGCCGCGGCCGAGTACGCGAACAGCCACGAGCACGTCGATCTGCCCGAAGACCCGACCACTGTGGTCGACGCCCAGCTGGCGAACCTGCTCTCCGAGCACGGCCACGAGCGCGTCGCGGACATCCGCACCGCGTTGCAGGCCACAATGGACGCCAACGCGTCGGTGTACCGCACCGAGGAAACGCTCAAGCAGGCGTTGCACGACGTGCAGGCGCTGAAGGAGCGTTACGCGCACATTTCCGTGCACGACAAGGGCAAGCGGTTCAACACCGACCTGCTGGAGGCCGTCGAGCTGGGTTTCCTGCTGGAACTGGCGGAAATCCTGGTCACCGGCGCGATCGCCCGCAAGGAGTCGCGCGGCGGCCATGCCCGCGAGGACTACCCGAGCCGCGACGACGTGAACTTCATGCGCCACACCATGGCGTACAAGGTGGGCGACGGCCTGACCGCGGACATCCGGTTGGACTACAAGCCCGTTGTGCAAACCCGTTACGAGCCGATGGAGCGGAAGTACTGATGACAGCCCAGGCCGTCGAAGGCGTTCGCGAGGTCACGCTCAAGATCCGGCGCTTCGACCCCGAGAGCGGCGAGGACGCGCACTGGGAGGCCTTCCGCGTACCCGT
>DATFHN010000051.1:0-10214 GCA_035248365.1 Pseudonocardiaceae bacterium
CGATGGTCGCCTCGTCCAGCGTGCGACCGAGCTTGATCAACGGCACCGCCGCCAGCAGAACGAGCAGCAAAAAGGCCCCGGCCGCGACGAGCCCGGCGATCTGCCCTGCCGACACGAGCGCTCCTGACGATCGGGCGAAACCTCTCCCTGGACGGCGCGGGGATGCCGATCACCGCCAGAGGAATTCCGCAGGTGAATGTGGTCGACCCCTCCGCATCGGGAGGCGCCAGGTCGTGATCGTGCAACAGGTTACCGTGCCGCACCCGCGCGGGCCTGCTGGGTAGCCACTACCAAGATCAGCAGCCGGAACCTCGCTCATCGCCATGCGCCCAGGCTGACAACTGACCAGCGGGCCGCTTGCGCAGGGCTTCGCGAGTCTTCTGGTCAGTACCGTCCGAGACTGGCGACGAGTTGGCGGTAGGCCCAGAACATGGGCTTCGGGGCGTAGTCGTCGGTCATGATCCCGAACTGGTCGAAGATGTTCGCCGAGGCGGTGACGTCGTCGCGCAGGTCGAACAGTTCGTAGCTGATCACGTTGTCCTGGGCGCGGTCGGCGTTGATGGCATTGATCTCGGTGGTCAGGGCCTGCTGCTGTTGGGCGGCGGTGCGGGTGGGGCTGGTGGCCCAGCCGTTCTCGGAGACCCGGATCGGCACGGACGCGCCCAGGCCCGCGACGGGCATTTCCTGGTTGCGCACCACGTCGAGCATCGTCGCGATGAACGCGGTCAGGTCGATCGGGCGCGACGGGACGCCGGGGAACGGCACGTCCGGGTAGGTGTCGACGCCGACGTAGTCGACCGAGCGCGTGAACGCGGCCCCGCCGGTCTTGGCCAGGTTCTGCCAGAACGCGGTGGACGCGAAGTAGCCGAACGCGACCTCGTCGAAGCCGATGCCCAGCCACCGGTAGCCGAGTTCCCTGGCCTGCCGCTTGGCCGAGATCACGCCGTTGACCAGCGCCGGAATCACGTTCGGGTCGCTGCTGATGTTGGCTTCGAGGGTGACCGAGATGGTCGCGGCGAACGGGCCGTAGCGCAGCACGTCGCGGCGCACGCAGTTCTGCCAGTCGGCCGGGCTCTCGCCGTTGTAGTTGATCACCAGGTCGAGGCGGCGGCCGGGGCCGAGGTCGGCCAGTTCCGGGTCCGGGAACGCGGTGGTGCAGTCGACGTAGTCGCGGATCAGGAACCGCGAGGCGTGGCCTTGCAGGACCGCGAGCGCGGCGCGGATCTTCACCGGGTCGTCCGGCTTGCCGTCGGTGGAACCGCCGCCGGCGTAACCGCCGGGATAGATGCCGAAGGTGAGCGGTGCGGGCTCGGACGCGGAGGCCGGGACGGCGAGCAGTGCACTGGTCAGAGCGGCTGCGACGGCGACCGTCCCCCACCGGACGAAGCGACGCCGACCCGAACTGTGCGTTGTTGTCATACGCCGATCATGTCCGGTTGGTACGGAAAGGCGCGATGACGGATGTCATCGATCGACCACGACGGATCTCACCCGAGGAACCCCGTGACCGCGTCGAGGAACTCGGTGCGGTGCGCCGCGAACTCAGGTCGCGGCGTTTCGGGGCAGGCGGGCAACCGCACGGCGCCGGGGATCAACCCGCACAGCGCGTCGGCGGTGCGATGCGGATGCACTCGTCCGTCCACTGTGGAGGGAATGATCGCGGTGCGCACGCGCAGCGAGGCCAGCTCCGCGTCGGTCACCCCGCGCTGCGTCTCGCCGCCGAGCAGATCGTCGATGTCGGACGCGGTCGCGCCGAGTTCGGTGAGGTTGCGCCGCTCGACGTCATCGACTTCCGGATCGCCGGCCGCCACGGGCCAGGCGAGGATCAGCGCGGCCACCCGCCCCGGCTCGGCCAGCGCGAACCGGATCGCGGCCGAGCAGCCGTTCGACCCGGCCAGCACGGCCACCGACTCAGCCGCCGGCAGTTCGTCGGCCAGCGCCTGCGCCTCGATCGACCAGTTCGGCGCGCGGTAGGGCCGATCCGGCGCGAACACGTGCCGACCGCGTTCGGTCAAACCCTCGACGACCCCCGGCCGCACCCAGAACCGCTCCGCGGTCATGTCGTCCCACAGGCCGCCGTGCACCAAGATCAGCGATGTCACGCTCGGATGAGATCAGATCAGCTCGGCCAGGTCCACCGAGACCGGGAACGGATCGGTGACGGAGAGCTTGTCCGTGCTGATCCCTGCCGAGGCGTAATTACGGGTGGTTGGATCCAGCCGGTACCGGAAGACGGTCAGTTCGCCGTCTCCTGGTCGTTCAACGCGCCAGAAGTGCTCGATCCCCGCGCCGGCATACTCGGCAGGCTTGTCCGCCTGGTCAGCCGTGATGGAGCCGGGCGACATCACCTCGACGACCAAGACACAGTGCTGGGGACGCAAAACTGCGTCATTGGAGATCGTCGGGACATAGACCACGACGTCGGGCCGGCGGTTGAGCAACGGGACATCGCGTAGCCGGAGGTCGATGTCGAAATCGACGGCGAGTTCTGCGCCGCAGGACGCTTCCAGCACATTGGCGAGGCGGCGAACGATTCGCTGGTGCGGACGGCTGGGGGCTGCGTTCACTACGATTGCTCCGCCAACGATCTCGATGCGGCGGCAGATTTCCTCGGGCAGAGCTTCGTAATCCTCGGCGGTCAGCCCCGCATCGGAGAGGATCATCCAGTCCGGCAATGCGGTCATCGCTGCCCCCTCTCATCGGTCACCGGGTAAGCGTAGCCAAACCGGGCGACCTGGCGTTATTCGCCGCGGATCGCTTTGCGGAGTTTGGGGACGCGGTCGGCCAGGACGCGCTCGGCGCCGCGGCCGGTTGGCTGGTAGTAGTCGCGGCCTACCAGGTCGTCGGGCGGGTACTGCTGTTCGAGCACGCCTTCGGCGACGTCGTGTGGGTAGCGGTAGCCGGTGGCGTTGCCGAGTTTCTTCGCGCCCGCGTAGTGGCCGTCGCGCAGGTGCGCGGGGACCAGGCCGGTCGCGCCGCCGCGCACGTCGGACAGGGCCGCGTCGATGGCGGTGACGATCGCGTTGGACTTGGGCGCGGTGGCCAGGTGCACGGTGGCCTGGGCCAGCGCCAGGCGTCCCTCGGGCATGCCGATCAGCTGCACCGCGGCGGCTGCCGCGGTGGCCGCCTGCAACGCGGTCGGATCGGCCAGGCCGACGTCCTCGCTGGCGTGCACGACCAGCCGACGCGCGATGAACCTGGGGTCCTCCCCCGCCTCGATCATCCTGGCCAGGTAGTGCAGGGCCGCGTCGGCGTCGGAGCCGCGGATGGACTTGATGAACGCGCTGATCACGTCGTAGTGCTGGTCGCCGGACCGGTCGTAGCGGACCGCGGCCTTGTCCACGGTGGCTTCGACGGTCGCCAGGTCGATCTGGGTGGCATCGGTGGACGCGGCCGCGTCGGCGGCGGCCTCCAGCGCGGTGAGGGCGCGGCGGGCGTCGCCACCGGCCAGCCGGACCAGGTGGTCCTCGGCTTCCGGAGCGAGGGTGACCTTGCCACCCAGGCCGCGTTCGTCGGTGACCGCGCGACGGATCAGCAGCCGCACGTCCTCATCGGTGAGCGGGCGCAGCTGGAGCACGAGCGAGCGCGAGAGCAGCGGCGACACCACCGAGAAGTACGGGTTCTCGGTGGTCGCGGCGACCAGCAGCACGGTGCGGTCCTCGACCGCGCCGAGCAGCGCGTCCTGCTGGGTGCGGGAGAAGCGGTGCACCTCGTCGATGAACAGCACAGTCGCCTCGCCGGAGCGGCCGAGCCGCTTGCGGGCCTCCTCGATGACCGCACGCACTTCCTTGACCCCGGTCGACAACGCGGACAGCGCGACGAACCGGCGCCCGGTCGCGGTGGACACCAGCGTGGCGAGGGTGGTCTTGCCGGTGCCGGGCGGACCGTAGAGCAGCACCGACGCGGGCATGCCGCCCTCGACCAGCCGCCGCAGCGGCGCACCCGGGCCGAGCAGGTGATCCTGGCCGAGCACCTCGTCGAGCGAGGCGGGCCGCATCCGCACGGCGAGCGGAGCGTTGGCGGCCTTCAGCGCCTCGCCGCGTTCTTGCGCCTGCGCGGCGAACAGACCGTCGTCGAAGAGCTGATCGTCCACATCCGCAAATGGTATGCGGTCGCCCCGACAGTTATCCGCGCGTATGGAATCGGTCGCGAGCGGTGACCAGATAGGGTCCCGGCGAACAGGTTGTAGCGCTTCTACTTCAGAGTGCAGTCGGGTAGAACTGATCCGACTACGAGTATCAACGGGGTGACTGACAGTGGCCGATGCGGCTCCGAGTACTTTCGGCGCCGTTTTCCGGGTGCGCGAATTCCAGGCTTTGTGGTTCGCCCAGGTTCTGTCGGTAGCCGGTGATCAGCTGGCCAGGGTCGCATTGACACTGCTGGTCTACTCGCGCACCGGATCGGCGCTGCTCAGCGCTTTCACCTATGCCCTGACCTTCCTGCCCGACCTGATCGGCGGCCCGCTGCTCTCCGGCATCGCGGATCGCTATCCGCGCCGATCGGTGATGGTGGTGTCGGACCTGGCCCGCGCGGTGCTGGTCGGCGTGATGGCCATCAGTGGCCTGCCGATCGCGCTGGTGTGCGTGCTGCTGGTGTTCGTCCAGCTGCTGAACTCGCCGTTCACCGCGGCACGCTCCGCGATGCTCCCGAACGTGCTGGACGGCGATCTGTTCGTCGGCGGCCAGGCGATCATGAACATCACCTACCAGACCGGCACGCTGGCTGGCTATGTCGCCGGTGGCGCATTGGTGGCGTTCACCGGGCCGTACGTGGCGCTGGCGATCGACGCGGCCACCTTCGTCGCGTCCGCGATCCTGGTCCGCGTCGGCGTGACCCACCGCGACGCCCCGACCAGCGACGAACCGTCCGCGCGCCGTGGCGCGACGCTCGCATCGCTGCGCGACGGGCTGAAGCTGGTGTCCGGCAACCGGACGCTGCGGACGCTGGTCGGATTGGCCTGCGTGTCCGGGTTCTACGTGGTCGGCGAGTCGCTGTCGGTTCCCTACGCGCGGCAGCTCGGCGGCGGCCCGTTCACGGCCGGTCTGCTGTTCGCGGCGATGCCGTTCGGCACCGCGATCGGGATGATCGTGCTGACCAGGTTCATCCCGCCACCGACCCGGTTGCGGCTGCTCGGGCCGCTGGCGATCTCGGCCTGCGCGGTGTTGCTGGCCTGTGTCGCCCACCTCGGCCTGGTGCTGACGCTGGTGGTGTGGGCGGTGTCCGGCGCGGCCCAGGCGTATCAGACGGTGGCGGCGGCCGCGTTCATCAGGGCGGTTCCGGACGCCGGGCGTGGTCAGGCGTTCGGGCTGGCGTCAACCAGTCTGCGGCTCGCGCAGGGCATTGGCATCGTGATCGGGGGCGCACTGACCGTGCGGCTCACGCCGTCGTGGGTGGTGGTGGTGTTCGCGGCAGCCGGGACCGTGGTCACCGTACTGGCAGCGATGGCATGGACGAGAGCGCGGCAGGATCTGCCCGAGCAGTGAGTAACGAACCCCCTGGTAGTTGGACACGCGGTCGGTTCGGACTTCCTCCGGAAGGCGCTGGACCCATCAGCGCGCTCACCAAGCCGGCCACTGACCGCGCACAAACAATTACCAGCTGCTGTCACTCATCGCTCATGCTCCCTTCGGCCGGTTTCGTCCGGGGCGAGCCCGGCGAACCCATAACATTCAGCAACACTACGGGTGATCCCGCGTGCCCTTTCCGCTAACGTCAGTCCGGTGACGACGAACGAAGGCGCTGCGGCGGGCGAGAATCATTCTCCCCGCAAGGCCCCTTCGCGGCCAAAGCTCGTCACTAAACTGTGGCGAAGAATAACCAAGTGGCCTATGTGGGCGCTACGCCGCCCGGCCATTATCACCGTACTCGTGGTCGAGGCGGTCACCGTCGGGGTGACCGCCTCGGTCGCCACCAGGGTGCCGATCAGCCATCACGACCTGATCATCTTCGGCCTGCTGCTGGCCGGTTCCGTGATCCACATGGAAGTGGTGCGCAGCATCGAGAAGATCAGGGAGCAGATCCGCGCCAACGCGGCACCCCTGGTCGACCTGAAGTCCGTGTGGACGTTCGCCTCGATCCTGCTGTTGCCGCCGGTCCTGGCCATCCTGATGTCCGGGCTGGGCTACGCCCACATGCGACTGCGCATCATCCACCGGGAAACCTTCCGCTGGGTCTACAGCGCGGCCACCGCGATGCTGGCCACCGCCATGTCCTCCGGAGTGCTGGATCTGGGCATGCCTGCGGGGACGTATCCGGGGCTGCCTGCGGGCTGGCGTGGCGTGGCGCTGATCGTGCTGGCCGGTCTGGTGCGCTGGTTCGTCAACCATGGCCTGGTCGTGGTGGTCATCCTGCTCGCCTCGCCGAGCACGCCGGGCAAGGAAGCGCTCGGCAACTTCAGCGACAACGTCGTCGAGGCGGCGGCGCTGAGCCTCGGCGCGGTCGCCGCACTGGTGGTGCAGAACGACGTCTGGTACCTGCTGCTGATCGTGCCGCCGATCCTGGTGCTGCATCGCAGCCTGCTCATGCGCCAGTACGAGGTGGCCGCGCGCACGGACACCAAGACCGGGCTGGCCAATGCGACGCACTGGAGCCAGATGGCACGCTCGGAACTGGCGCGCGCGGAACGCTACGAGACCTCGGTCGGCATCCTCATGCTGGACCTGGACCACTTCAAGCGGATCAACGACACCTGGGGTCACCTCACCGGCGACAACGTGCTGAAGGCGGTCGCCGACGCGCTGCGCAAGGAAACCCGCGACTACGACCTGGTCGGCCGCTTCGGCGGCGAGGAGTTCCTGGTGTTGTTGCCCGGAGTGGACGACGAGGAACTGCGCGTGGTCGCGGAACGCTTCCGGCACTGCGTCAGCACGGTCCAGGTGACCGCGACCGACACCTACGAGCTGGTGCCGGTGACGGCGTCGGCCGGTGCGATCTGCTACCCCAGCGGTGGCTCCGATCTGGACGAGCTGTTGCTGGCCGTGGACGCCGCGCTGTACCAGGCGAAGGCATCCGGCCGGGACCGCACCTGCTTCGCGCCGACCGGCGCCCCGGACGGCTCGGAAAAATCCGACCACTAGTCGTGTTCACTCTCGGCGAACACGCTTTCGCCCGGGAAGAACCGCATGGTGCCCACTCCCCCTCCGCAGTCAGACTCGGTCGCATGCCCAACTCCGTCGCCCTGCTCGCCGATGTGCACGCGGTACTGCCCGCGTTACGCGCGGTGCTCGCCGAACCGGAGGTCGCGGATGCCGACGCCGTTGTGCTGCTGGGCGATCTCGCCTCCGGCCCGCAACCGGTGGAAACGCTCGATCTGCTGACCGGCCTCGGCGAGCGCGCGATCTGGATCTCCGGCAACGGCGAACGCGAACTCGTCGAACTCGCGCGCGGCCACCGGATCGACGCACCGGACGAGATCAGCGCATGGGCGGCCGGGCAGTTGCGGCCGGATCAGGTCGAGCTGCTCGCCGCGCTGCCACTGACCGGCACCGTCCGGGTCAGCGGGCTCGGCGACGTGCTGTGCTGCCACGCGACCCCGCGCGACGACCTCGAAATGGCGCTGGTGGACAGCAGCGTGGCGCGCTGGCAGGAGGTACTCGCCGGAGTGCCCGAACCGGTACGGACCGTAGCGTGTGGACACACGCACATGCCGTTCGTCCGGCTCGTCGACCGGCGCACCATCGTGAACCCGGGCAGCGTCGGCATGCCCTATGGCAGCATCGGCGCGCACTGGGCGCTGCTCGGCGGCCGGGATCAGCCGAGCATCTCGTTGCGGCGAACGGAGTACGACGCAGGCGCGGCGGCCGAGGAGATCATCACCGGATCGGCCTTTCCGGACATCGCCGCCTGGGTCGATTTCTTCGTGCGCGCGCCCGCGTCCGATCTGGAGGCTCTGGAAACCTTTCGCCCAAAGGCGTGATGATCAGCCATTTTGGAGGATGCGGCCCAGCGCGGCGAGCAGCAGCTCCACGCGATCGAGCCGCGCGTTGCGCCCCATCATCCCGATCCGCCACACCGACGACGCGTACTTGCCGGCGCCCGCGCCGATCTCGATGTCGTACTCGTCGAGTAGCCTGCCGCGCACCGCCGCCGAATCGACGCCCTCCGGCACCCACACCGTGGTCAGCTCGGGCAGCCGCGCGCCCTCCTCGGCGAACAGGGTCAGGCCGAGGTCGGTCAGCCCCTCGGCCAACCGCGCTCCCGCCGCCTCGTGCCGCGCGAACACGCTCGGCAGGCCCTCGTCGAGGATCCGGCCGAGCGCGGCGTGCAGCGACGCGATCATGGCCACCGGCGCCGTGTGGTGGTACGTGCGGCCACCGGCGGCGTTGCCGCCCACGTAGTCGCCGATCATGCCCAGGTCCAGGTACCAGGTCGGCGGCTGCTCGACCCGGCGCGCCCAGCCGCGCTCGGAGATGGTGAACGGGGCGAGACCCGGTGCCACGCCAAGGCATTTCTGCGTGCCCGAGTAGGCGAGATCCACACCCCACTCGTCGACGGCGACCTCGATCCCGCCCAGCGACGTCACGCAGTCGGCGAGCACCAGCGTGTCGCCGGCGCGCTCGTGCACGGCGGCGGCCAGCGCGCCGATGTCGCTGCGCACGCCGGTGGACGTCTCCGCGTGCACGGCGGCGACCAGCGCGGGCGCCGGGTGCGCGTCGAGCACCGCGGTCACGTCGACAGGACGACCCCACTCGTGATCGACCCGCACCACGCTCGCGCCGTAGCGGCTCGCCACGTCGCACATGCGCTCACCGAAGAGCCCGTTCACCGCCACCACGACCACGTCGCCGGGCCGCACCGTGTTGGCGAACGCCGCCTCCATGCCGATGGATCCGGTGCCGGACAACGGCAGGGTGCGGCGATTCGCCGTGCCCCACGCCGCACGCAGCCGGTCGCAGGTCTCGTCCAGGATCCGCAGGAACTCCGGATCCAGGTGACCGAGCAACGGCGCGGCGAGCGCCGAGGTGGCCTCCGGATAGGGATTGGACGGACCAGGACCGAGCAGCGTGCGTTGCACCAGGGACATGCCTCGCAGCCTAGGTGGCGGCGATGCTGCCCCAACGATCAGGCCACAGCGGCGATCAGGTTGCGGTGGCTCAGGCTCCGGCGGCGGGGCGGGCGGCGGCCGCGTCACGGATCGCGCCGCACCACTCCAGCAGTGCCTTGTCGCACTTGGCTGCCGCGACCGCATCGTAGAGGTTGTCCCACAACCGCACGCCGGTCCACTCAACGAACCGGCGGTAGGCGGTGGGCACCGCGATACCGAACGAATCGGGCAGCCTGCGCCAGGCGCAACCGCTGGTGAGGACGAAGACCACGGCGACGAAGACCGCACGGTCGCCGACCCTGGACCGACCACCTCCTTGCGGTCGGACCTTGGGCAAGGGGATCAACGGATAGGCCAACTCCCACAATTCGTCGGGCAACAAACGTCGCGACAACGGGGAAATCCGTTCGTCCAAGTCAACGGAACGCACCACACGAGCCACCTCCAGCCGGATTGGCCTCTTTGTTGTAGAGGTGTCCCGGCCGGTGGTCAATCGTCCGCTTGGGCCAAATATTGCCGTCATCGCCCAACGCGGACCGCGGCGAGATCCCGCGCGTGCCACGCCTGCATCGCATGTTGAACCAGCGTGATCAGCGTTTCTTTGGTTGATTCCCGTTCGCGCGCGTCACATTTCACCAACGGAATCTCCGGGGAGATCGCCATCGCCTCCCGAACATCGGCCAGCCGGTAGGGCAGCACTCCTTCAAAGGTGTTCACGGCGACGATGTAGGGCAGCGCGTGTTCCTCGAAATAATCGACCGCGCCGAAGGAGTCGGCGAGCCGTCGAGTGTCCACCAGCACCACGGCGCCGATCGCACCGCGTACCAGGTCATCCCACATGAACCAGAACCGTTGCTGCCCAGGGGTGCCGAACAGGTACAGGATCAGGTCGGAGTCCAGCGTTACCCGGCCGAAATCCATGGCAACGGTGGTAGTGCATTTGTCTGGCGTGGCACGCAGGTCGTCTATGCCTGCGCTGGCATCGGTCAGCACGGCTTCGGTGGTCAACGGGACAATTTCGCTGACCGATCCGACAAATGTGGTCTTACCTGCGCCGAAACCGCCGGCGACCACGATCTTTGCCGACGTGGCCGTCGGCGAGCGGCGGGTCGTCTTCGACCTCTCAAAGTCGACGGAGTCCACTCAACACCCTTTCCATCAACACGAGATG
>DATFHN010000052.1:0-14796 GCA_035248365.1 Pseudonocardiaceae bacterium
CAGCACGTCGGTGCCGCGGTTGATGCCGTCGATCAGGGAGTGCCGGATGCCGTAGCGGTTGTCGAACTTCGACTTGGTCACCGAGTCGTTGACGTTGATGGCCGGGAACAGCAGCTCACCGGCGGCGGCCAGCTGGTAGAGGCGGTGCACGCCGGTGGTGGTCTCCTCGGTGACGCCGCGGATGCCCTCGGCGGCCTTGGTCCACTTGCCCGGGTCGGCGGCCAGCGAGGCGCGCAGCACGCTCAGGAAGACCTGCCACTCCTCCGGGTCGTCCTCACCCGCCGGCGGGACAACGCCCGCCTTCTCGAACTCGACGCCCTTGTGCAGCAGCATCGTGGCGTCGCCGCCGTCGTCCAGGATCATGTTCGGGCCCTGACCGTCCGGCCAGGTCATCATGCGCTCGGTCGCCCACCAGTACTCCTCGAGCGACTCACCCTTCCAGGCGAAAACCGGGATGCCCTTGGGCTCCTCCGGCGTGCCGTGTGGCCCGACGGCGATGGCTGCCGCAGCATGGTCCTGCGTGGAGAAGATGTTGCACGACGCCCACCGGACCTCGGCCCCGAGCGAGACGAGCGTCTCGATCAGCACGGCGGTCTGGATCGTCATGTGCAACGAACCGGAGATGCGCGCGCCCCGCAGCGGGTAAACCTCCGAATACTCCCGGCGCAGTGCGATCAAACCGGGCATCTCGTGCTCGGCGAGCCTGATCTCCTTGCGCCCGAACTCGGCGAGGGAAAGATCGGCGACAGCGAAATCTATGCCATTACGGGTCTGCAACCGGTCCGAGTCGACCACGGTCATCGCGCCTTCCTTGAGTCTGTTGAGTCAGCCAACCCTACCGGGCCCATGCTGGCCGATTGGGCGTTGTGGAACGTGGTGGACGTCCCGCTAGCGGGATTGAACACAACCGCGCCAAAGCATGAGTGGAGGCCGGTTCAAGACGGGATTCTCGGGATGACACCGTGTGGGATCGCGAGTATCGAGGCGAAGATCGAATGCAGGAGGCGACGTGCTGATTCCCGGGCCCGACACGAGGGTCGTCGAGCTACGGGTGCACGGAATCCTGGGCACCACCGCGGAGGACCTGGTCGACTCGGTCGCCGCGGTGGACGTCGCGGGGGACGGAAAAGGGCGGCTGGTCCGGCCGGCGGACCGGCTGCGCAGGCCCGCGCCGGGACCGGTGCTCAAGGCCGAGGGGCGGCCACTGCCACGCACCGTCGAGGGCTACGTCTGGGGCGGGCTGACCTCCGGTGGCACGGCCAAAGCGATCTGGGCCCTGCTGTTCCCGTTCTCGCTGGCCAACATGGCCTCCTGGATGCTGCCGCCGACCAGCGAAGGCCGGGTCGGTAAGACGCTGGCCATGTGCTGCCGGGCCTTGCTGCGGGTGGGCGCGCTACTACTGACCGTGCTGCTGATCGCGCAGCTCGCGTCGGTGTCGATGGACGTGTTCGCCGCGCAGTGCCTCGGGCCCGGTTCGACCTGTCTCGGGTTCCTGCCGGGCTGGGTGCGTACCGCGGCCACCGTGCGCACGATCGCCGGGCTGCTGCCGATCCTGATCGTGGTGGCGATCCTGCACGGAGTGTCCACCGTGAACTGGACGGTCAACGCCGACGCGGCGGAGTCCGTCCCAGCGCAGAAGCCGCGGCTGATGTCCCGCCTGCCGGGCGCCGGGCTGATCGCCGACCCGGACGCGCCCGCGCTGCGCACCCTGCACCTGACCGCCGCGCTGGCGACCACCGTGCTGCTCGCGCTGGGCGGTCCGGCCGGTCCGATCCCGTCGGTGGCGGCAGCGGTGTTCTGGAGCCTCGCGGTCGCGCTGCTCGCGTTGAGCGTGATCGGCGTGCTGGCCTTCGGCGACCCGACCGGGGCGCGGCCGGACCGCTACGGCAAGCGTTTGCGAGCGGCGTTGCGGGCGGTGCCGCGACGGCTCGTGCTGATCGTCAACCTCGCACTGATCGCCGGCGTGGTCGCGGTCCGGCCGACCCTGCCCACGCGCCTGGTCGGCACCGACACCACCGTCCAGGTCATCGCGATCGCGCTGGCCGTGGTGTGCGTGCTGCTGGCCCTGCTGCTGGCGCCGACCGCGTTGCTGGCCAGATCGTCGTGGTCGGGCCAGCCGAAGGCGCTGCGGCCGTGGGCAGGCGGCTGGCTGGCCGCGCCGGTACTGGCCATCGCGGCCACCCTCGGCGGCGGCTTCGGCTCCGGCATCGGCCTGTTCGTGCGGATCGTGCTCGCCGACCACGCGCTGGTCGTGCCGGGCGGTTACGCCTACATCACCCTTTTGTGGGGCATCGCGGGCGTCATCGGCCTGGCCGCGCTGGCCGTCGCCGGGCTCGTGCTGGCGACCCGGCGAGTGCTGGCCAAGCGCGGCGGACGGGGCGTGCCGCCCGAAGTACCGCTGCTGCACGCGAACCGGCCCGCCGACGCCTTGGCCGCGGCCAAGGCCTGGTGGCTGGCCGGCTGGGCGCGCAAATCCGCGCCGGTCATCCTGCTCGGCCTTGGCATCGTGGTCGGCCTCGGCGCGATCCTGGCCGTGCTGCTGCGCAACGAGCAGGTGCTGCCGTCCTCGATCAGCACCAGCAACGCGATCGGCACCGCGGCCGCGATGCTGGCCGGCTTCGGCGTCGTCGTGCTGGCCGCGCTGGCCGGCTGGCTGCTGCGCGAGGTGTACCAGGCCGCACGCAACCCGAACTCCGCGCGCAAACTCGGCGGCTTCGCCGACCTCGCCAGCTTCTGGCCGCGCGAAGCACACCCGATCGTGCCGCCCTGCTACGCGTTGAAGGTCGTCCCCGAGCTGGCCGCCCGCGCCGCCGAATACCTGGCCGAGCCGAGCACCCGCGTCGTGCTCACCGGACACAGCCAGGGCAGCGTGCTGGTCGCGGTCGCCGCGAGCCGCCTGCTCGCCACGCTCCCCCCCCAGCAGGCCGAACGGCTCGGCATCGTGGTCGCGGGCTCGCCGTTGCAGACCGCGTACGTACGGGCCTTCCCCGGCGTGCTCGGCTACGCGGGCCTCGCCGAACTGTTCACCGATCTGGGTGGTCGCTGGCGGTCGCTGTGCCGCGGCACCGACCCGATCGGCGGCGGCGTCACCACCTGGGATCGGCAGGTCTTCCACGGCCAGCTGATCGGCGTCGGCCTCGTCCCGGACGCGCCCTCCGGCGCCCTCCCGGCCGCCACGGTCAGCCCGACCGGCGCGCTGGTACTCGGCGGCGACCACTGGCTGCCCGACCCGGCCCGCGGCCCCTTCCCGGGCCGCCGCTGGGCGCCCGGCGTGCACCGGCACAGCGACTACTACTCCGACCCGGAATGGGACCGCGCGGTCGCCTGCGCGGCAGGCATGGAGTCGCCGTCGATGACCACCAGCCAGCCCGCGCTGTTCCGGTTGCCCGGGCGCGGCTCAGCCGCCGGCTGACTCAGATGGGGACGGTCCGGAGGTCGGCCAGCAAGTAGCTCGGGTACTGAGCCTTGACAACTTCGAGATTGGACGCACCCACAAGCAGCACATCAACCTCGCCGTTGCCGTGCATCTTGCTCTCGTAGCGTCGTTCAGCTTCGCCATACGCCGCCGCCGCGACCTCGCCATCGTCCAAGGTGGTGACGTCAGTTCGGTGTCGTCCACGATCAGGCCTCCTCTGTCACCCATGCCTCAGCTGCCAACCCGGCAGCCCGAAGTCCGGACGTATCCCGGCCAAGCAACGCGTCCCATCGCTCGATTGCTTCCGCCCAATCCTGCTGCCGCCTGCTCCTCAACTGGATCTCCACCTTGAATGCGTCTCTGCGACACCGCAGATGCAGCGCTCGAAAAGCACCTCGCCCCTGGCCCGGCGACGGATCCGAGCACGCTATGGGTTGCAGACGCTGCAACCAGTCCCCCGATCGAGGGAAAGATCAGTTTCGGATCAGGTTGGTGCGCAACAGGTTCTCGGCCGCCGCCGGGTTGCCGGCCTCGGCGAGCAGCCCGGCTGGGGCGAGGACGTAGTCGCGGTCGACGACCAGGATGGCGTGCCGCAGGATCGGACGCAGCACCGGATCCTCGCGCAACACGGACTCCACTGTGGACAGCGTGGCCGGGGAGGCGTGGCGGAAAACTCCGCCGGAGGCAACGAGAATCCCGGCGCCGCGCGGCCCGAACTGGCCCTCGACCATGCGCACGTGCCGTCGCAGCGCGAGGATCGCGGCCAGCGCGGCCAGGCGGGCGTCGACGGCGGCGTCGGCCGCGTCGGTGGGGATGAAATCGACGTGGGCGGCGCGGAATTCGGCGGCTTGAGCCAACCGGTCGTGTTCGCCGTCGGCCAGCAGCCGTTCGACCGCGGCCTCGGCAACCACCCCGGCGGCCGACCAGCGCATGCCGATGTCGCCTTCGACGGTGCGCCGTTCCGGCGGCAGCGCGACCGCGCGTTTGCCCGGTTCGACATCGGGGAGCGCGACTGCCGAGTACACGTCGGTCGTTGCCCCGCCGACGTCGACGACGAGCACGGCGCCGCCATCGTCGGAAGACACAGTGTCCGAGGCCAGAACCGAAGCCAGGCCGGCGACACCGGCCAGCACCGCGTCGGGGGTGACGGCGCGCACCAACTGACGAAACCGCGGCCCCTGGGACAGGCCCTTGCCGCCGATGACGTGCGCGAGGAACACCTCGCGGATCGCGGCGCGGGCCGGACCGGGCGCCAGCTCCCCCACATCGGGCAGCACGTTGTCGGTGGGGACGACGCGCCGGCCGGTGGCGTTGAGCACCGACAGCGCCTCGGTGCGGGCCTCGGCGTTGCCGGCCAGGACGATCGGCGCGGCCAGGTGGTGCGCGGCGATCCGGCGCGCGTTGTGCAGCAGTACCCGCCGGTCCCCGCCATCGGTGCCGCCGGCGAGCAGGACGACGTCCGGCCGGGCCTCGCGCAGCGCCTGTATCCCGGCCGCGTCGAGTTCGCCGGACGACACGTGCACGACCTTCGCGCCCGCCGACAACGCGACCCGGTAACCGGCCTCCGCGCTGATCAGCCGTTCCTGGCCGACCACGGCCAGCCGCAGCCCGCCACCGGCCGACGAGCAGGCCAGCACCGGCGCCGCGCCCGCGTCCAGCGAGGCGGTGACCGCGGCGATGCCGTCCAGCACTTCGGGCGGGGTGGTCGGGTGCTGCGCGGTGCCGAGCAGCACGCCGTCGGCCGCGATCAGCGCGGCTTTGGTCCAGGTGGAACCGACGTCAAGGCAGAGCGTGTCGATCATCTACACAGTGTCTTTACGCTGGGGACCAGGAACCTTCCACGACCGGGCTGCGGCCGCGCAGCGGCTCCCACCAGTCGCGGTTGTCCGCGTACCAGCGGATGGTCTCGCGCATGCCCGCGTCGAACTCGATCTGCGGCTGCCAGCCCAGTTCACGCCGGATCTTCGAGGAGTCGAGCAGGTACCGGCGGTCGTGTCCGGGCCGGTCCTCGACTTCCTTCTTGAGCGTGCCGGGCAGACCCAGTTCGTCCAGCACGAGGTCGGCCAGCTGCTCGACGCTGGCCTCGACGCCGGTGCCGACGTGATAGGTCTCGCCGACCACGCCACGGTCCAGGATCAGCTCGATGGCGCGCACGTGATCCAGCGCGTGGATCCATTCGCGCCGGTTGTGCTTGGACTTGTAGACCGGCAGCGGCTCACCGTCCAGCGCGCGCGTGGTGAACAGCGGCAGCACCTTCTCCGGGAACTGGTGCGAGCCGTAGTTGTTGGCGCAGTTGGTGATCGTGATCGGCAGGTGGTACGTCTCGTGGTAGGCGCGCACCGCGTGGTCGGCGCCTGCCTTGCTGGCGTTGTACGGGGTACGCGGCCGGTAGGGCGTCTCCTCGGTGAACGCCTCCTCGGCGTCCAGCGGCAGGTCGCCGTAGACCTCGCAGGTGGACACGTGGTGGAACCGGCCGATGCCGACCTGGCGGGTCGCCTCCAGCAGTGTCTGGGTGCCCAGCACGTTGGTGCGGAAGAACCGGCCCGGGTCGAGCACGGCGAGGCTGTTGTGCGACTCGGCGGCGAAGTTCACCACCACGTCGACGCCGTGCGTGCGCAGCGTCTCCTCGATCGCCTGCTGGTCGCCGATGTCGGCGTGCACGAACGCGATCGCCTCGCGGACCTCGGTCAGGTTGGTCTCGGTACCCGCGTAGGTCAGCGCGTCGAGGGCGACCACGCGATCGTCCGGGTGCGCGTGCACCCAGTGCCGGACGAAGTGGGAGCCGATGAACCCGGCGGCGCCGGTAACCAGGAGCGTCGTCATGGCTGCGAGGCTACCGGCCCCTCCTCGGCACCCGGTGGAGTACGGGACTGCTCCCGGTCCAGGTCAGGTTCGAGGTAGATGAGCTTGGCGACTGGTACCTTGCCGCGCACCCGCAGTTCGGCGTCGTCGATGGCCTGCGCGACCTCGTCCAGCGGCACGTCCGCCACCAGCGCGATCTTGGCCGCGACCAGCAGTTCGTCCGGGGCGAGGTACTGGGTGCGGATGTGGATGACCCGGTCGACCCGGCCCCGTTCGAGTTCGCCGACGATGGTCGCGAGCAACGCCGGGTTGGCGCCCTCACCGATCAGCAGGCTCTTGGTCTCCACGATCAGCACCGTCGCGAACACGCCGAGCAACGCGCCGATGCAGACGGTGCCGATGCCGTCGAACACCGGGTTGCCGGTGACCACCGACAGCACCACGCCGAGCAGCGCGAAGATCAGGCCGATGAGCGCGCCGGTGTCCTCCAGCAGCACCACCGGCAGGTCGGGCGACTTGGCCTCGCGGATGAACGCGAACCAGCTGACGCTGCCCTTGGTGACCCGCGACTCCTTCATCGCGGTGCGGAAGCTCAAGCCCTCCATGAGCGCGGCCACGAACAGGATGATGATCGCGACCAGCGGCGCTTCCAGCGGGTGCGGGTTGAGGATCTTCTCGACGCCCTCGTAGATGGCGAAGATCGCACCGACGCTGAACAGCAGCAGGGCGACGACGAACCCGTAGAAGTAGCGCTCCCGGCCGTAGCCGAACGGGTGTTCCGGCGTCGCCTCGCGCTTGGACGTTCTGCGGCCGAGCAGCAGCAGGCCCTGGTTGGAGGTGTCGGCGAGCGAGTGCACGGCCTCGGCGAGCATCGAGGACGAGCCGGTGAACAGGAACCCGACGAACTTGGCGATCGCGATCCCGGCGTTGGCCGACAACGCGGCGATAACGGCCTTTCCGCCGCCCTCAGCTGACACCCGGCAAACCCTACTAGTTCAGAGCGCGCCCGCTGTGGCGCGGAACAGCTGGGTCCGGCCGTCGCCGAGCGGATGCACCAGCACCGGGCCGTCCTTGCAGTCCCGCGCGGGCAGCCAGGCCGCGTCGCCGCAGCCGAGCTTGAGCGGTTGGGTGTCCGGCCTGGACAGTTCGACCGCGCCGTCGGTGCAGATCAGCAGCTGTGGCCCGAAGTGGTCGATCGCGACATCCTCGTCGGACTCGTCGTCGGCCCATTCCAGGCGGGACAGCTCGAACTCGGGCGCGTCGGTCGGGTAGACCATCAGGTGCGGTGCGGCCGCTTCGCCGCGCAGGACCGGCATCTGCGCTTCGCCGAAGTTCAGCACCCGCAACAGTTCCGGCACGTCGACGTGTTTGGGGGTGAGGCCGCAGCGCAGGATGTTGTCCGAGTTGGCCAGGATCTCCACGGCCGTGCCGCGCAGGTACGCGTGCAGGTTGCCGGCCGGCAGGTAGACGGCTTCGCCGGGGCCGAGCACCAGGCGGTTGAGCAGCAGCGCGGCCAGCACGCCGACATCGCCCGGGTACTGCTCGCTCAGTTCCAGCACGGTCCGGCATTCCAGGCTGAACGGCCCGCGCTCCTGCACGTGGTGCACGCACGCGTCCATGACCTCCGGCAGCAGGTCGTCGACGACGGCGGCCGGGAGGGTGATCAGCGTGGTGAACAGGGTGCGCAGCCCGTCCGCGTCCGGCTGCTCGATGAGCAGGCTCGCGTAGCGGTCGAAACCCGGTGCGGACAGCGACTTGAACAGCTCCACGGTGCGATGCGGGTCGCGGAAACCGGCGAGCACGTGGAACTCGGTCAGCGCGCACACCAGTTCGGGCTTGGCGGTCGGATCCGGGTAGTTGCGGCTCGGCGCGGTCCTCGGGATGCCGGCGGCCTCCTCGCGCTCGAACCCGGCCAGGGCCTGTTCGGCGGAGGGGTGCGCCTGCATGCTCATGGGTTCGTCGGCGGCGAGCACCTTGAGCAGGAACGGGAGCCGGTTGTTCCAGCGCTGGGCGCACTTCTCGCCGAGCATGCCGAGCGGGTCGGCGTCCAGGACCTCCAGCAGCGAGCGTTCGGCGCCGTCCGCGCCGAGCACCGTCGACGGGTCGTCCGGGTGGGCGCCCATCCACAGCTCGGCCTCGGGGTGGGGGGTGGGAACCTCGCGTCCCTGCAACTGCGCGATGACCGTGCGCGAACCCCATGCGTACGGCCGGACCGCGTTTCGCAGCAACTCCACCGTCGAACTCACTTCCTCAACCCGAACCGCCGGAACCCTTCCGGCGGCCTCCTCCTATGCCGTTGGATCTACAGGACCTACGCGTTGACCGGCTCGTAGCGGCCGGATCCACCCAACATTCCACTGGCCAGCCCGAGATAGACCGAGGCCATCTCGAACCGCAACGCCAGCACGGCAGCCCGCACCGCGGTGCCACCGGTTGTCTCCTCCGCGGGCAGCACCAGGTCCGCGGCGGGCAGGTCGTCGGTCGCGGCGAGCCGGTTGGCCATCGCCTGCGGGTCCTCCGTGATCGACAGCAGCAGCGCGCGCGGACCACTCGGACCGACCTCGTCCGGGTCGGCGAAGATGTCCGCCCCGGCGCTGGCGCCGATGGCCGAACGATAGAGCACTCGTCGACTGCACACCTGCGAGTACCCGGCATGGCTGGCCACTATCCCGGCGAAGCCGGCCAGCACCTCGGCCGCGTGCGCGGCGACGGCGGTGGCCACCGGGTCCAGCCCGCACAGCAGCGGCGTGTGATCCGCGATGCGCAACGCCAGCGACTTGGCCGGGTTCACGAACGACTCGAAGTTCGCGTGGTCGCGCTCGGCTTCCCGGTCCAGCTCGTCGGCCAGCGCCTGCACGTCCGTGCGCAGCAGGCCGAGCGTGTTCAGCAGGATCAGCCCGGCGGCCAGCGCCCTCGGGTAACCGAACCCGGGCGGCAGGCTGATTCGCGGCGGCAGCAGCAGCGTGCCCGCGGCCGCGGCGGCGACCGGCCCCTCCTCGGCGGCGGTGATCACCACGGTCGCGCCGAACCGGCGGGCCCGGTCGATCGACGCGGCCAGCGCGTGGTCACCGGGATCTTCGCTGTGCACCAGCACGACATCCAGCGCGCCCGCCCAGCTGGGCACGTCATCGGCCAGCACCACCGGCACCGAGCAACCCGGCGGCAGCAGCGCCACCAGCAGCTGCGCGACCGCCGGAGCGACCCCGGGCCTGGTCACGATCACCAGCGCCCTCGGCCGGGTCCCTTCGAGCGCGTCGACGCCGATCTCGGCCGCGGTCTCGATGGTGGCGCGCACCTGCGCACCGGCCGAGGCAACGGCCCGCAGGCAGCCGCCGGCGCGCCCGTCGGCACTGGCCAGGCGCTCCGCGTCGTCCAGCAGGCTGTCGTCGAGCAACAGGTTCACCCGCCCGCCGTATCGTCGGCCGGGCTGGTCTCGGCCTCGATGGCCTCGTCGAGCAGCAGCACCGGAATACCGTCCCGGACCGGGTACATCCGCTCGCAGGACGTGCAGGTCAGCACGTCGGCGGCCGGGTCGGCAGGCGAGCCGATCCGCAGGGGCGCGTGGTCGGGCGACGGGCAGGCCAGGATCTCCAAGAGCGTGGCGTCGAGTGCGACGGCCATCGTGCCTCCTTCATCTCCAACGGCGTGCGGGTCGGGTGACCAGAACACCACCCATTCTCCGGGTCTACCAGATTCAGGTCACCGACCGGGGGCGGTGCGGATACCGATCAAGCCCGGACGATGGCCAGAACCTGGTCGCGAAGTGCGGCAACGGCCTGCGCGTCCGCCGCTTCGATGTTCAGCCGCAGCAACGGCTCGGTGTTCGAGGGGCGCAGGTTGAACCAGGAGCCGTCCGGCAGGTTCACAGTCAGGCCATCCAGCTCGTCGATGCTCGCGCCGTCCCGGTCCGCGTAGGCGGCCTTGACCGCGGCCATCCGCCCGGCCTGGTCGGACACAGTCGAGTTGATCTCGCCGGAGGCCGCGTAACGCGAGTATTCGGCGGTCAGCACGGACAGCGGCTCCGGCTGGCCACCGAGCGCGGCCAGCACGTGCAGCGCGGCCAGCATGCCGGTGTCGGCGCGCCAGAAGTCGCGGAAGTAGTAGTGCGCGGAGTGCTCACCACCGAAGATGGCGCCGGTCTTGGCCATCTCCTGCTTGATGAACGAGTGCCCGACGCGGGTGCGCACCGGCTTGCCGCCGTGCTCGGTGACGATCTCCGGCACCGCCTTGGACGTGATCAGGTTGTGGATCACGGCCGAACCCGGGTCCTTGGCCAGCTCGCGCACGGCGACCAGCGCGGTGATCGCGCTCGGGCTGACCGGCTCGCCGCGCTCGTCCACCACGAAGCAGCGGTCCGCGTCGCCGTCGAAGGCCACGCCCGCGTCCGCGCCGACCTCGCGCACCTTGGCCTGCAAATCGACGATGTTCTTGGGGTCCAGCGGGTTGGCCTCGTGGTTGGGGAAGTTGCCGTCCAGCTCGAAGTACATCGGCACCACGTCGAGCGGGAGGCCGGCGAGCACGCTGGGCACGGTGTAGCCGCCCATGCCGTTGCCGGCGTCCACCACGATCTTCAGCGGCCGGATCGAGCTGAGGTCGACCAGTCCGCGCAGGTACTTGCCGTAGTCGTCGAGCAGATTGCGTTCGCTCACCGTGCCCGCGGTGACGCCGTCGGCGTCCGGGGTCTCGGCCTCGATGTCGGCCTTGATCTCGGCCAGGCCGGTCTCCTGACCGACCGGGGCGGCACCGGCCCGGCACATCTTGATGCCGTTGTAGCGCGCCGGGTTGTGGCTCGCGGTGAACATGGCGCCGGGCAGGTCGAGGCTGCCGGAGGCGAAGTAGAGCATGTCCGTGCTGCACAGCCCGATGGACACCACGTCGAGGCCCTGCGCGGTTACGCCCTCCGCGAACGCCCCCGCCAGCGTGGGCGACGAGTCGCGCATGTCGTGACCGACCACGATCGAACTCGCGCCCTCACCGGCGACGAGGCGGGCGAACGCGGCGCCGACCCGGCGAACCAGGGCCGCGTCGAGCTGCTCGCCGACCACCCCGCGGATGTCGTAGGCCTTGACGATGTCGGACAGGTCGCGCACGCCAGCTCCCCAAAGTGGTCGGATGTCGCAGCTCAGCATCCCCGCCTGGCCGCGCCTGGCAGCCTACCGGGATCACGGTTCGGGTCGCGTCAGTCCTCGACGGGGTCCGGCAGCACCCGCAGGTGGCCACGGCGCCCGGAGGGAGTGTTCGGATCGGGCTGCTCGACCAGCCGCTCACGCCGGCCCGCCTCGCGCACGGCCTCGGCCAGTGCGGTCAGGTCGTCGTCGGAGGGCGACTCGGCCACGAACTCACCCTGATGCCGCACGACCTCCCAGCCGCGCGGCGCGGTCAGCCGCAGCGCGTGCTCCTCGCAGAGGTCGTAGGAGTGCGGCTCGGAGTAGGTCGCCAGCGGGCCGACGACGGCGGTCGAATCCGCATAGGCGTACGTGAGTGTCGCGACGGCCGGGTTCAGACACCCGGTCCGCGAGCAACGCCTCACGCTCCGCACAATCGCCGACGATAGCGCTTCGGGCCGACCGGCTGTCGTAAGACACACGGGCTTCTGCGTAGGCTTTGCCGAGGGCCTGCGCGACCAGCGGCGCAACCGCTGGTCAAGCCGGACGAACCGTTCAGACTGGTTAGCGCTTTGGTGGTAGGTGGCCGTGGTTAGGACACGCATGCAGCGTCGACGCCGTTCACGCCGGGACCGGCGCGGCCGAGGGCTGCGCGGCCTGCTGTACCCGGCGGACATGCCCGCAGCGCGCAGCCGCACCGAACGCTTCGACGCCCTGGTCATCGAGGCCCTCGAACCGATCGAGGCGCGCTGGCGCACCGAGCTGACCGACCTGGACGTGGCCGTCGACGACGTGCCCGATCTGCGCGTCGACCCGAAGCAGGAAGTCCTGGAGGACCGCGACGTCCCGCTGGCCCGCCTGGTGCCCGCCGGGGTCGACCGCCGCGGCCAGCCGACCAGGGCCCGGATAGTCGTCTACCGCAGGCCGCTGGAAGTGCGTGCCCGCGACGGCGCCGACCTCGCCGACCTCGTGCACGAGGTCCTGGTCGAGCAGGTCGCCGCCTACCTCAACCTCGACCCCGACGTGGTCGACGGCGAGAGCTGACCCAAGTACTTCAATCTCGGATATTACGAAGTTGGGTATTACGATTTTGGATATTCCCGATTCGGAATAGCGGTCAGGGCGGCGAACAGCAGCACCGCGGCCTGCACGAGCAGCAGGACGTCGCGCAGCGCGGTCGGTTGCCACACCTGCACGTCGGCACCCTCCAGCGGCACCACGACGCCCACCAGGTGGCCCCAGGCCGTGGTGATCGGCGCGGCCTCACCGTTCACGGTGGCCTGCCAGCCCGGTTCGTCCTCGGCCGCCAGCACCAGCAGCCGCCCGGCCGCGCCCTCGGACACCCGCACCGCGACCTCCGGCGGCGCGGCGTCCACCGGCGAGATCCCGACCACGCCCAGCTGGGTCGGTGGCTGACCACCGGTCACGGCGGTCTTGGCCAGCGCGGTCGAGATCAACGTCGCCGCCCCGCTCGCCGGTTGCAGCCGTAGCACCGGCCGCCCGTCCGACGCGCTCGGCACCGGCGACACCAGATCCCCCGACAGACGCTCCAGCCTCGTCGCCGTGGCGCGGTCCGGTACGACCACGAACAGCACTCCTGAGATGGCCGCGTTCGCGACCGCGTTCTTCACCGTGGCCGGGTCGTTCGCGCGCAGCCCCGCGTCCCAGCCCGCGATCCGCCGCTCCGCACCCGGCGCGGGCGCGATGTCGTCGTCCGCGAACGCCGGCGTCCGCCCGGCCGCGACCCGAGCCGGTTGCCCGTCGCCGGCCAGCACCAGCACCGAGCGTCCGGTGGCGGTCAGCTCGCTGGTCAGTACCGGCGCCAGCTCCGGCGCGCCTCCCGCCCGCACCACCCCACTCCGCCCGGCCAGCACATCCCCGCCGGCAAGCACAAGCACCCCGATCACCCCAAGCCCGGCGACAACCCGCACCACCGCCGTGGCCGAGGACCTCCCGCGCCGATCAGCCCGGCAACTCCCGAGCACCACCCACAACAACCCGGCCCCGGCCACGATCAACCCCGGCCCGGTACCGAACTTGGCCGCCGCGCCCCCGACACCCGGCAACGCGATCATCGCCAGCACCCCGGTGGCCACCGCCCCCAACAGCAGCAACGCCACCCCCGGCAACACCGCCCGCCGAGGCCGGGCAACCACCGCGACGATCGCGGCCAACCCGACCACCGCCCCGAACCACGGCGCCGCCCCCGCCCCACCCGGATCCAACATCAGCAAGTCGGTCAGGCTCGCCGGGCCGCCCGGCGTCGAATTCCCCACTCCCGACAGCAACAAGCGCGGCTGCTCCAGCACCACCGCAGGCCACGGGATCAGCAGCGCCAACGGCAACAACACCACCGCGAACAGCGCCGCCACCCGCCGTCGCCCATCACCGTGCCCGCCCGGCACCACCACGAACCCGGCCAACGCGAACACCAGAACGAGCGCGTGCACGAGCGGAGCGAACGCGCCGATCACGGCGAGCCCGATGGAACTGGTCGCGGCCGTGGACAGCCACGAGTTGGCGCCGTTGCGCCGGGTGGCCGGGTTGAGCACCGCGACCACCCCGACCAGCACCGGCGGCAACAGGATGTGCACAACCACGACATCGAGCCGCCCCTGCGCGACCGCGGCGGTAGCCGGTGGCAGCAACGCGTAACCGGCCGCGATCAGCGCCCGCACCGCCCTCGGCACCGTCATCCGCCGCGTGGCCAGATAACCGAACAGCCCGGCAAGCGGCGCATCCCCCAGCAACAACACCGAGATCGCCGTGTGCGGTCCACCAACCGGATACAGCACCGCGCCCAGAATCCCCAGCACCGCCAACGCGGCAGGCGCGGGCGTGGTACTCCCCCCGCTGACCCCGTGCCACGACGCCAGGTATTCCGACCAGGTACCGGAAAGTCCTTGCGCGGGAAGCAAACCGCCGCCAGCGAGATCGAACCCCAGCCGATTGCGGTTGACCAGCAACGAAATCGCGGCCAGCACCACCACCAGCAACACCGGCGGCGCCAGCAGCAGCTCGCGCGCGATCCGCCCACGCCCCACGTCGACCAGCACCAGGTCGCGCCCGATCGACGCGGCAGGCCCCGAGCGCGGCACCGGCGAGGGCCGGGGCCGGGGACTCGGCCGCACCGTGGTTTCGGTCAACGGAACCGCGACCGCCCGAGCGGGACGGCGCAGACCGGCCGCGCGCCGCGAACCGGTTCGCCCCAGCGCACCGGCTGGTAGCGCGGCCGGCCCGATCGGACGGCTCGATTCCGGTTGGTACTCCGGCAGAATCCGCGCCGACGCCTGCTCGGCGGGCAACCGGCCCAGCGCCGCGTCGGCCGCGACCCGGCGCCGCACCCAGTTGACCGCCCCGGTACGCAACAGGTTGCGCAGTCTGGTGAGCCGGCTGGTCAGCAACCCGCGGACGGCACCGCCGGCGCGCGGCAACGTGCGCCGCCGCCGGCGGTGCCGTCCGCGGGTTGCTGAC
>DATFHN010000053.1:0-5912 GCA_035248365.1 Pseudonocardiaceae bacterium
CCAAGCCGCTGTCCAACGGCGACGTCGCCGTCGCGCTGTTCAACGAGACCGGGTCCACCGCCACGATCTCCACCACGGCGGGGGCGATCGGCAAGACCGGAGCGAGCAGCTACACCCTGACCAACCAGTGGACCGGCGCCACCTCGACCACGAGCGGCACCATCAGCGCCTCGGTGCCCGCGCACGGCACGGTCGTCTACCGGGTCGCGGGCGGCTCGTCGTCCGGTGGTGGCGGCGGTTCGGGTCCGCTGCACGCGGTGGGCGCTGGCAAGTGCCTTGACGACCCGAACTCGACCACGACGCTGGGCACACAGCAGCGGATCTGGGACTGCGATGGCGGCGCGAGCCAGACCTGGACGCACACGGCAGCCAACCAGTTGACCCTGACCGTCGGGGGCATGACCTTGTGCCTGGACGCGAACAACAACCAGACCGCCCCGGGCACCGCGGTGCAGACGTGGAGCTGCGACGGCGGGGCGAACCAGCAGTGGCAGCTCAACGCCAACGGCACCGTCACCGGCGTGCAGTCCGGCCTGTGCCTCGACGTGACCGGTGCGTCCACCGCGGACGGTGCCATGGTCGAGCTGTGGACCTGCAACGGCGGCAGCAACCAGCAATGGAAACTCGGTTAGGGGAGAAGCGGATGACATCGACCACGCGACGGCCCGGGCGACTCACCTCGCTCGCTGCCCTTGCTGCCCTGCTGCTGAGCCTGTTCGGCCTGCAGGTGGCGACCGGCCCGAGCGCCAGCGCCGCGACCAACCAGTTCCACGGGGTGAACTGGGCGGATCCGAACGACAACTTCATCACCGGCCCGAACATTCCCGTTGGTCTGTCCACCTCGGACAGTTACGCGACCACCTACGCGAAGGCCACCGCGATCCTGAAGGGCTTCCAGGCGCTGGGCGCCAACACGGTCCGGATGGGGATCAACACCGCGACCACCTCCTCGGCCTGGTGGTCCAGCCTGACCGGGGCCTACGACGCGGCCACCGCGCTGGGCATGAAGGTCATCCTGTGCCCGTGGTTGCAGGGTGGGAAGGTCAGCGACACGACGGCCTTCTACCAGATGTGGGACACGGTCATCGCCAAGTACGGCTCCAGCGGCAACTTCTACTTCGACATCATGAACGAGCCCTACGCGTACAGTGCCACCGACCTGACCAACTTCGAGGCCGGCTGGCTGGCCCGCTACCCCAGCCTTCCCCGGGGCCGGGTCATCGTGCCCGGTACCTGGTCGGACCAGAACCTGTGCGCGGCGGGCGCCGACTCGCGCCTGGCGGGCACCGTGCTGTCGATCCACATCTACGGAATGTTCGGCGACTCCCACACCACCGAGTCGGCCTGGGTCAGCGACTTCGAGAACAACCTGTGCGGCTACGGCAGCCGTGCCGTGGTGACCGAGTTCGGGGTTCCGATGAACACCGGCGTCAACTACAACGGCCCCAAGGACGGCACCAACGACCTGTCCTACCTCTACGCGATCACCGACACCGCGCGCAGCCAGGGGATCGGCACCCTGCTCTGGACCGGCGTGAAGCAGGCCAACCAGACGTCCGGCCCCGGCCCGTGCGAGAACGCGTCCTGCGCGATCACGTCGGTTAACGGCAGCGGGACCAACCTGTCGCTGAGCCTGACCAATCAGTCCGGGCTCGACCGGCTCCAGTGGGGCTGGGGGACCGGCACCAACCCCGGCGGCGGAGGCTCGGGCGGCGGCACGACCGGTGCGCTGCACGCGGTCGGCTCGGGCAAGTGCCTCGACGTGACCAACGCGTCGCAGGCCAACGGCGCCGCGACCGAGATCTGGGACTGCAACGGCGGCAGCAACCAGTCCTGGACCCACACCTCGGGCAACCAGTTGACCGTCTACGGCACCAAGTGCCTTGACGCCACCGGCAACCAGACCAGCGCGGGCACACCGGTGGAGATCTGGGACTGCAACGGTGGCGCGAACCAGCAGTGGCAGCTCAACTCCAACGGCACCGTCACCGGCGTGCAGTCCGGCCTGTGCCTCGACGTGAGCGGAGCCGCAACCGCCGACGGCGCCAAGGTCCAGCTGTGGACCTGCGACGGCGGCAGCAACCAGCAGTGGACGCTGGGCTGACTCAATCGTTGGAGGAACAATGCGACTATCCACCCTCGCTCGTCGTAGCCGAGCACTCTGCCTCGGGCTGGCCGCATCGCTGATCGCGATGAGCGTGCTGGCCACGGCCACCACGCCCGCTGCCGCGTCGGCGAGCACCGGCTCGTCGACCGCGCAGTTGCGCGGCGTGAACTGGGCGGATCAACGGGACAACTTCGTCAACGGCGTGCTCTATCCCTCCGGACTCGGTTCGACCGACACCTACTCCTCGGCCGCCACGGTGGCGAATCAGGTGGTCGGCCAGCTGTTCTCGATCACCGGGGCCAACACGGTCCGGATGCCGGTCAACGAGCCCACGGTCGCCACGTTCTGGGGCAGCTACACCGGAGCGATCGACGCGGCACTGTCCAAAGGCAACGTGATCCTCGCCTACTGGGCCTACACCGGAGGCAAGCCAACGAACACGACGGCGTTCTACCAGATGTGGGACACGATCGTGGCCAAGTACGCGGGCAATCCGAACGCCTACTTCGAGGTCATCAACGAACCGTACGGGTACAGCGGCACCGACCTGGACAACCTCTACAACACCTGGCTGACCAGATACCCGAACGTGCCGCGGGGCCGGGTGATCCTGGACGGCACGGGCTATGCCACCAACGCGGCCGCGGTCGGCAACGACGGTCGGCTGAGCAACACGCTGATCGGTATCCACGACTACACGATGTTCGTCAGCCCGCCTTACACCAGCGAAACCCAGTGGGCCAACCATCTCGCCGGCGAGATCGGCGGCTTCGCCGGCCGCACCGTGGTGACCGAGTGGGGCGCGCCGATGAGCCCGGGCAGCAAGAACGGCGTCCACTACGACTCCATCGACTACAGCGTGCCCGGCACGAACTACTTCGACGACTACGTCCGAGGCGAAAGCGGTGAAATGCGGACGCTCGGTGTCGGCAGCGTCTACTGGCCCGGTCTGCGTGACGGTGACTGGTACAGCATGACCACCAAGACCGGCAGCGGTGCCGGCATCGCGCTCACGCTGACCAACGCATCCGGGCTGGCCCGGCTGCAATACGCCTGGGGCACGGGCGGCGGCGGGGGTGCGACGTACGTCCAGCTTCGCAACTCGGCGACCGGCCTGTGCGTCGATGGCACTGGCAGCACCACGAACGGCGCCACCGCCGAACAGTCCAGTTGCGTGGCTGGCAACGGAAACCAGCAGTGGACGGTCGTGAATGACGGAAGCCATGTGCGCATCCAGAATCGCGCGACCGGCCTGTTCCTCGACGGCATGGGCCGTACCACCAACGGCTCGGCGGTCGGCCAGTGGAGCGACTCCAACAGTGGCAACCAGCAGTGGACGATCTCGACCAGCGGTGCCACCGTGCGGATCGTCAACAGCGCCACCGGCCTGTACGTCGACGGTATGGGCGACACCGCTGCCGGAGCCAACCTCGGCCAGTGGAGCGGGTCCACCAGCGCCAACCAGCAATGGAGCATGTCCCCGTGAAAGGAGCATCTCCCGTGCCATTACATCGAACACTCGCGACGCTGGGCGCCGCCTGCGCGCTGCTGACGCTGCCGGTGGCTCTGCCGTCCGGTACCGCTGACGCGGCCCCGGGACTGGCCAAGGCGGTCACGCTGACCGAGTCCGCCCTGGAAGGCGTGCACGGCACGGCGCCGGACGCGACCGTGCGCGACGATCTCACCGTCACCGCGGGCGGTGCCGGTCTGCGGGTCCGGCTGAGCAATCCCTTCGGTGGCACCGCCGTGACCGTGCGGTCGGTCTGGGTCGGGCTGGAGCGGACCACCGGATCCCCGGCCCTGGTGCCCGGCTCCGACCACCGGGCCACCTTCCACCACAGCCCGCAGGTGTCCGTGCCGCCCGGCGGCAGCGTGTGGACCGACCCCCTGCCACTGTTCGTGCGACCCGGCGACCACGTCGCGGTCAGCGTGTACGCACCGGGTGCCCCGATCGACGACCACACGTTCCCGCCGCCGCAGGCCGACACCCCCGGGTCGTTCCTGTCGACCGCACCCGGCGATGCCGGAGCGGACCAGACCGGAGCCGCGTTCGGCGCGTTCCAGCCGGGAATCCTGTGGTGGGTGGACGCGATCAGCGCGATCTCACCCGACCGCGGCACCATCGTGACCCTCGGCGACTCGATCACCGACGGCTACCACGCCGACGGCGGCGGCCCACGCTGGACCGACGTGCTGGCCCAGCGGATCAACGCGCTACCGCCGGGCCAGCGGCTCTCCGTCGCCAATGCCGGGATCAGCGGCAACACCGTGAGCGTCCAGCCCAACCCGTACGACCCGACCGGCCAGTGCTGTGGCCCGCCCGCTCCGCAGCGGCTCGACCGGGACGTGCTGTCGCTGCCCGGAGTGCGCTACGTCCTGCTGCTGGAGGGCACCAACGACATCGGCGGCGGAGCGAACGCCGCGCCCGCGTCGGCCAGCCAGGTGATCAACGCGATGGAGGGCATCGCGGCGCGGGTGCACGCGGCGGGACACCGGATCGTCGGCGCCACGATCCTGCCCATGTGCAACGCGGCGGGCAGCGCCCAGGAACAAACCCGGCTCGCCGTCAACCAGTGGATCCGCACCTCCGCAACGTTCGACGCGGTGCTCGACTTCGACGCCGTGCTACGCGATCCCGGCGATCCGACGGTCATCAACCCGGCCTGGCGGCACGACTGCTACCACCCCAACGCGACCGGCGACCAACTGCTCGGCCAATCGATCGACCTGTCGGCCTTCGGGCTGCCTCGCTGACTCCGTCACGTCGACCCGAGCGCCCAGTTGGTGGCGGGCGCTCGGCGACGCAGCCTGCGCAACAGCGCGCCCAGCAGCAGCACCGAGCCGACCAGCAGCGGCGCGAACCAGCGCAGGTACCAGTGGGTACCCGCCGGGTCATAGACCGCTGCCCTCGGCCAACCCATGTTGATCACCATGAACACGCCCCAGCCGACCGCGACGATGTTCAGCGGAACACCCCAGCGGCCCAGCGAGAAGTGCGCCGGATCGGCCTTCGGCAGGGTGCCACGCAGGCGGGCGATCAGCGTGGGCACGGTGACCATCAGGTAGGCCAGGTACACGATGACCACCGCGACCCCGGTCACCGCGGTGAACAGCTGCGCCTGACCCAGGTTGATCAGCAGGATCAGCAAGGCCAGCACGCCGACCGCCACCGAAGGGGCGATCGGCGTGCCGGTGCGCGGTGAGATCCGGCCCAGCACCCGATGGCCGGCCAGCATCCGGTCGCGGGCCAGGGAGAACATCATCCGGCTGGCGGCGGTCTGGATGGCCAGCGTGCACACGGCAATGGCCACGGCCACGTCGACCAGCAGCACGCGACCGAGGCCGGTACCGAGTTGGCTGGTCAGCACGTAGGGCAGCCCGGCGCTGGCCAGGTTGCCGTCGGTCACGCTGGGCGCGGCCACCAGCGCGGCGATCAGCAGGAACGCGCCGCCGATGCCGGACGCGTACAGCGCGCGCAGGATCGCCCTGGGCGCGGTGCGACGCGGAGCCTTGGTTTCCTCGGACAGTTCACCGGCGCTGTCGAAGCCGTACATCACGTAGGCGGCCATCAGGGCGGAAATCAGGAACCCCCAGACGTAGCCGCCGTGCCCGCCGGTGTCGAACACGACGCCCGGCCCGCGTCGCGCGTGCCCGAACAGCAGCACGACCAGCACGGCGACGCCGACCAGTTCACAGGTGACGCCGATGGAGTTGATCAGCGCCATCACCCGGACGCCGACCACGTTGATCACCGTGGTGAACGTGACCAGGACGACGGCCAGCAGGATGGCGTTCGTGCTGCCGG
>DATFHN010000054.1:0-37885 GCA_035248365.1 Pseudonocardiaceae bacterium
AGACCCTGCACGGTGGGGAGAGCCAGCGCACTGCGCCACGCCTCGAACGCCGCATCCGGGTCGCCGCTGACTTCGCCACCGAGGATCACCGCCGGGAGGGTAGTCGCGGCCATCACCTGCGCCATGTCCGGTACCACCGGAACCTTGAGCCAGGTGTATGCCGAAGTGTTGCCGACCCCCGCGGCCACCGTGACCGCACGCGTCATCGCCTGCGCGGTCAGTTCGTTGGTCACCTTGCCGCCGCCCCGGCGCGACCAGAACGGCTCGATCATCGCGAACAGTCCGGCGTCGGCGAGCGAACTCACCGCACGGCCACACGATTCCACAGTGGACACCGTAGCCGGGTCGCACGGATCGATGCGCAGCAGCATCTTCCCGCCCTGCGCACCCATGGCGCTCAGCGACGACGCGTCGTAGGCGGTGAACCGGTCGTCCAGTTCGAACACCGAGCCGGCGATCCCGCCCCGGTTCATCGAGCCGAACACCACCAGCCCGTCCAGCGCGCCGAGCAGCAACAGGTCCTCGATGATGTCCGGCGTGCCCAGCACCCCGTTCACCCCGGGCCGCGACAACGCAAGGCACAACCGGTCCAGCAGATCCGCGCGATCGGCCATCGCGAAGGGCCGATCGCCGACGCCGAGCGCGCCGCGGGCCGGATGATCGGCCGCGATCATCATCAACCGGCCGTGCTCACCCAGCAGCGACGCCGGCCGTTTCCGTTTGGCCGCCGCCTCGGCGATCGCCGAGGGATCGGTCGCGCGGGTCCGGATGATCCGGCGCAGATCGTCGTCGTTCATTGCCCGGTCACCGCGAGCAGTTCCAGCACCTCGGCGGTGTCCGGCATGGCATCGGCGCAGGCCAGCCGCGATGCCACGATCGCACCGGCCACGTTGCAGAACCGCGCGAGCCGTTCCAGGTTCCAGTCGGCCAGCAGCCCGTGGCACAGGGCGCCGCCGAACGCGTCGCCCGCGCCCAGCCCGTTGACCACCTCGACCGGCACCGGCGGCACCTCCACCCGCTCGCCGTTCGACCGGCTGGCCAGCACGCCCTTCGGCCCCTGCTTCACGATCGCCAGCCGCACCCCCTGCTCGTGCAGGGCGTCCGCCGCCGCGTGTGGCTCGGTCTGCCCGGTCGCCGTCGCGCACTCCTCGAGGTTGCCGACGGCCACGCTGACCAGCGGCAACGCCTCGCGCATCCAGCGACCGGCCTCCTCGGCCAATGACCAGAACATCGGCCGGTAGTCAAGGTCCAGCACGGTGATGCCGTTGTTGTCCCGCGCGCGCAACGCGGCCAGCGTCGCGCTGCGCGACGGCTCCTGGCACAGCCCGGTCCCGGTCACCCAGAACACGCCCGCCTCTCGGATCGCGTCCAGATCGAGTTCGTCGGTATTGATCTCCAGATCGGGCGCTTTGGGCTGGCGGTAGAAGTAGATGGGGAAGTGGTCCGGCGGGAAGATCTCGCAGAACGTCACCGGAGTCGGCAGGTGCGGCACCGCCGTCACGTAGCGGTCGTCCACGTCGAACCCGCGCAACGCGTCGTGCAGGAACTCGCCGAACGGGTCCTTCCCGGTCCGGGTGATCACCGCGCTGCTCCGGCCGTGCCGGGCCGCCGCGACCGCGACGTTGGTCGCGCTGCCGCCGAGGTACTTGCCGAACGTGGTTACCTCGCGCAGCGAGACGCCGATCTGCAACGGATAGACGTCGACGCCGATCCGTCCCATCGTCAACACGTCGAACCGGGTCACCCGGCCAGCTCCGCGACATAGGCGAGGCTCGCCCGCACGTCCTCGATCGGCCCGCCGCCTTCCGGCGGTTCGGCGCCGAGCACCGTGTCCTGCTCCATCACGTACCACCCGGTGTAGCCGGAACCCTCCAGCGACGACACTATTCCGGCGATGTCCACATCGCCCGAGCCCAGCGGCCGGTAGATCCCGGCCTTGACCGCCGCCGTGTACGACATCTGTCCCTTTTGGACGCTACGGGCCAGGTCGGCGTTGACGTCCTTGAGGTGGGTGTGCGCGATCCGGTCGGGCACGTCCCGGGCGAGTTGGGCCGGGTCGGTGCCGCCGATCAGCAGGTGGCCGGTGTCCAGGCACAACGGGATCCGCGAGGACTCCAGTACCCGCGCGACCTCGGGCTCCTTCTCGATGATGGTGCCGACGTGCGGGTGCAGCGTGGCCCTGATGCCATGCTCCCGCGCGGCCTCGGCGATCCGGTCCAGGTTGTCCAGCAGCGTCCGCCACTGCTGTTCGTCCAGCTCGACGCGCTCGTCGTAGCCGGTCAGCCCGGTGTCCGCGGCCAGCACCAGCGTGTCCGCGCCCGCCGTGACGAACCCGGCCAGCACCGCGTCCAGGCCGAGCAGCGCGTCTCGCGCCGGGTCGTGCAGGACCACTGGCACGAACCCGCCGACCGCGCGCAGCCCGTAGCCGCCGAGCAGGTCGACCTTCTCCTGCGGCGCGTCCGGCAGGAAGCCCTCCGGGCCGAACTCGGTCGCGGCCAGGCCGACCTCGCGCATCTCGCCGAGAACCCGGTCCGGAGTCATCTGGTGGCCCCAACCGGGGACCTCGCAGACGCCCCAGGAGATCGGTGCACCAGCAAGACGACCATCGAGCGACATCGCGGCAGAACCTCCCATAGCTGTGACCTGAATTACGGCAGCGCGTGGTTGCGTCAGTTATACGAACCGGTGGATCTGATGTCAATGATTTGTCCTGACATACTGTCATTCGCTTGTTCTGTTGACCTTGATGCTGCGGTACGGTGCGCCTCATGACGTTTTCGCCCGCGTCGATCCCCATCGACCGGAACAGTCCCGTTCCGCTCTACTACCAGGTCGCGCAGGTCCTGGAGAAGGCGATCGAATCCGGCGAACTGGCCGCCGGCATGCGGCTGGACAACGAGATCGCGCTCGCCGAAAGCCTCGGTCTGTCCCGCCCGACCATGCGCCGAGCCATCCAGTACCTGGTCGACAAGGGCCTGCTGGTGCGCAAGCGCGGCGTCGGCACCCAGGTCGTGCACCGCGCCGTGCGCCGGGGAATCCAGCTCACCAGCCTCTACGAGGACCTGGCCAGCGAAGGCCGCGAGCCGCGCACCGAGATCCTGCAACTGGAAACCGAACCGGCCACCGACACCGTCGCCCACCAACTCGGCATACCCGAGGGCGATCCGGTCATCCGCCTGGAACGCCTGCGTTACGCCGACGGCGAACCCCTCGCGCTGCTGCACAACTACCTCCCGGCCGGCCTGGTCACCGTGACCACCGAACTACTCCAGGAAACCGGGCTCTACCAGCTGATGCGCTCGGCAGGCATCCGGCTGCACCTCGCCTCCCAGGTGATCGGCGCGCGCAGCGCCACCGCGGCGGAGGCGCGGATGCTGCAGGAATCGCGCGGCGCGTCGCTGCTCACCATGTCCCGCACGGCTTACGACGAAACCGGTCGCGCCGTCGAATACGGCGACCACATCTACCGAGCGTCGGTCTACTCCTTCGAGTTCGTCCTCGGCTCGAACTGAAATCCCCGGAAGGAACCCCAACATGCGGATTGGACTGGCCGGCACCGGACGGATCGGTGCCTTCCACGCCGACACCCTCAACCGGCTGGCGGCCGTTGACTCCGTGGTGATCGCCGACCTCGACGCCGCGCGCGCCGAAGCGGCCGCCAGCAAGCTCGGCGTCGAATTCGCCCCCAGCATCGACGCACTGTTCGCCGCCGACCTGGATGGCGTCGTGATCGCCGCCGCCACCGGTGCCCACCAGGAACTCATCGGCCGAGGCGTCGCGGCCGGTATTCCGGTGTTCTGCGAGAAGCCGGTCGCCCCCGACATCGACGGCACCCTCGCCGTGCTCAACTCCATCGGCGACGCGCCGGTGCAGATCGGCTTCCAGCGCCGCTTCGACGCCGGCTACGCCAACGTTCGTTCGTTACTGGCCTCCGGCGCACTCGGCTGGCTGCACACCATCCGCGCCAACACCTTCGACCCGGCCCCGCCGCCCGCCGAGTACATCAAGACCTCCGGCGGTTTCTTCCGCGACTGCAGCGTGCACGACTTCGACATCCTGCGCTGGGTCACCGGCCGCGAGATCGCCGAGGTGTACGCGATCGGCACCAACCGCGGCGCCGACTTCTTCCGCGAAGCCGACGACGTCGACACCATGGGCTCCGTGCTCACCCTGGACGACGACAGCATCGCGCTGGTCTCCGGCACCCGCTACAACGCGGCAGGCTACGACGTGCGGATGGAACTGCTCGGCTCCGCCGACAGCATCTCCGTCGGCCTGGACCAGCAACTCCCGCTCCGCTCGGCCGAAGCGGGCATCACCTGGCCGACCGGCCCCGCGCACCCCACCTTCATCGAACGCTTCCGCGCTGCCTACGAGAACGAACTGAGCGCGTTCACCCAGGTCGTCGCCGGGGAAATCGCCAGCCCGTGCACGGTCGCCGACGCGCTCGAAGCCTTCTACGCGGCCGAAGCCTGCGAACGATCCCGCCGCGAACACCGCCCCGTGCCGCTCGCGGAGGTCAGGCGCTAGCCAGTTCCCCGGCCAGCTTGGACGCCGCATCACGCAACAACGGCACGACGTCGTCCAGCGAGATCAGCGACATCCGCGTCTGCGGCCCGCTGATCGAGATCGCCGCCGACGACTTGGGCACGGCGACCGCGATGCAGTGCACGCCGAGTTCCTGCTCGCCGTCGTCCACCGCGTAGCCCTGCTCGCGCACGGTCGCCAACTCCGAGCGGAACGTCGCCAGATCGGTGATGGTCCGCTCGGTCTTGGCGGGCATGCCCGCCCGGGACAGCAACTGGTCGACCTGGTTGACCGGCCACTCGGCCAGCATCGCCTTGCCGACGGCCGTGCAGTGCACGTCGACCTGCCTGCCGACCTCGGTGAACATCCGCATCGCGTGCGGCGAGGGAACCTGCGCCACATAAACGACCTTGGCACCGTCCAAAATGGCCATATTGGACGTCTCGCCGACCGCCTCGGTGATGGCGGCCAGGTACGGCCGGGCCCACGCACCCAGCGACCGGCCAGCGGTCTCGCCGAGCCGGATCAGTTTCGGACCGAGGCTGTACCGGCGGGAGGGTTGCTGCCGCACGTAGCCGCCCGCCAGCAGCGTGCGCATGATGCGGTGGATAGTGGGAAGGGGGAGGCCCGATGACTCCGCCAGCTGCGACAACGCCACCTCGCCGCCCGCGTCCGCGAGCAGTTCGAGCAGCTCGAACGTGCGCTCGACGGACTGCACGCCGCCGCCCGAGCGGCCTGCCGGGGTTGCCGGTGGCTGATTTTGGAAGTTAACCTCCACGATAAGGAAAAGTACCGGATAACGGGGTGAATGCACATGTCCCAGGTCACTGTGGAACGTGGCGATGAAATTCTCACGCCAGCCGCCGTCGAGTTCCTGGGCGACCTGCACCGACGATTCGCGGCCCGTCGCAACGACCTCCTCGCCGCCCGAGTCACCCGGCGTCAGCAGATCGCCGAAACCGGCCGGCTCGACTTCCTCCCCGAGACCCGCGACCTCCGCGAAGCCGACTGGCAGGTCGCGCAGGCCCCCGCCGACCTGCGCGATCGTCGCGTCGAGATCACCGGTCCGACCGAGCGCAAGATGGCCATCAACGCGCTCAACTCCGGTGCCAACGTCTGGCTGGCCGACTTCGAGGACGCCAACACCCCGCACTGGCACAACGTCATCTCCGGCCAGGTCAACCTGGTGGACGCGGTCCGCCGCACCATCTCCCTCACCTCGCCCGAAGGCAAGCACTACGCGCTCAAAGAAGGTGGCACCCAGGCCGTCATCCTGCCCCGCCCGCGAGGCTGGCACCTCGACGAACGCCACCTCCAGGTCGACGGCGAGCCCATGGTGGGCGCCCTGGTCGACTTCGGCCTCTACTTCTTCCACAACGCCGCCGAACTCCTCGCCCGCGGCAGCGGCCCCTACTTCTACCTGCCGAAAATGGAAAGCCACCTGGAGGCCCGGCTCTGGAACGACGTCTTCACCGCGGCCCAGCAAGCGCTTGACATCCCGGTCGGCACCATCCGCGCGACCGTTCTCATCGAAACCATCCCGGCCGCGTTCGAGATGCAGGAGATCCTCTACGAACTGCGCGAGCACATCTCCGGCCTCAACGCGGGCCGCTGGGACTACCTGTTCAGCGTGATCAAGAAATTCCGCGACGCGGGGGAGAAGTTCATCCTGCCGGACCGCAACTCGGTCGGCATGACCGCGCCGTTCATGCGCGCCTACACCGAGTTGCTGGTCAGTACCTGCCACCAGCGCGGCGCGTTCGCCATGGGCGGCATGGCCGCGTTCATCCCGAACCGCCGCGACCCCGAGGTGACCGAGCAGGCGCTGGCCAAGGTCCGCGCCGACAAGCAACGCGAAGCGGGCGACGGCTTCGACGGGTCCTGGGTCGCCCACCCCGACCTGGTCCCCGTCTGCCGCGAAGTCTTCGACGATGTCCTCGGCGACAACCCCAACCAGCTGTCCAAACTCCGCACGGATGTCAGTGTGACCGCCGACCAACTTCTCGACATCGCCAGCACCCCCGGCGAAGCCACCGAGGAAGGCCTGCGCAGCGCTGTTGACGTCGGCGTCCGCTACCTGGTGTCCTGGCTCAACGGCAACGGCGCCGCCGCGATCCACAACCTCATGGAAGACGCCGCCACCGCGGAAATCTCTCGTTCCCAACTGTGGCAATGGGTGCACAACAACGTCACGCTCTCGAACGGCCAGCAGGTCACCGCCGACCTGGTCCGCGAAGCACTGGCCCACACCAAAGCAACCCTGGCCGCCGAAAACGCCGCCCGCCTCGACGAGGCCTGCGACCTCTTCGAATCGGTAGCGCTCAACGATGAGTTCATCGACTTCCTCACCATCCCCGCCTACGAACTCATCGACTGACCGTGCTCCCAGCGGAAGAGGTAGAAGCCTTCGTCTCCGCACTATCCACAACAGACGAAGAACGAAAGGCTCGCTACCCCGGCGACCGCCTGACCAACCAGCCGGTCCACACCTGCTACGTCCCAGCACACCAGTTCCGCCCCGACACCGTCACTCACTGGGGCACCACCGCGCTGGAAACCCTGCGCGCCAACCCCATCGAGCTGCCCGCTCCCGTCCGCGAGCGCGTCGAACGCAAGCTGGCCACCCAGCCCATCGAAGACCTCCGCATCGACTTCGAAGACGGCTACGGCGCTCCCGACGACGAAACCGAAGACGCCGACGCCATCCGCGCCGCCAAGGCCCTCCCCGACACCCCCTACGTCGGCCTGCGCATCAAATCCTTCGACACCGCCGCGTTGCGCCGCCGCGCCATCCGCACCCTGGACCTGTTCCTCACCTCGCTCGACGGTCCCCTCCCACCCGGCCTCCTGATCACCTTCCCCAAGGTGACCGGCGTGCGCCAAGTCGAAGTCTTCGTCAACCTGCTGGCCCACCTGGAAACCCAACTGGGAATCGGGCCACTGGCCTTCGAAATCCAGGTAGAAACCCCGCAAACGATCATCGACAGCGCGGGCCGGATAGCTCTGCCCAGCTTCATCGAAGCCGGTCAGGGCCGCGTCCGGGGCCTGCACTTCGGCACCTACGACTACACCGCCGGTCTGGGCCTGCCCACCACCAGTCAGCACCTGGCCCACCACGCCTGCGACTTCGCCCGCCACATCATGCAGGTCAGCGCGGCGGGCACCGGGATCTGGTGCTCGGACGGCTCGACCAACATCCTCCCGGTCGGCGATGCCATCCAGCACGGCTGGCAAACCCATGCAACGCTGGTCCGCCGGTCGCTCGACCACGGTTTCTACCAAGGCTGGGACCTGCACCCCAACCAACTCGTCACCCGCTACGCGACCGTCTACGCCTTCTACCGCAACGAAACCCCCAACGCGACGGCCCGCCTGACCAACTACCTGGACCACACCGCAGGCACCGTCGCAGACGAACCCGCGACCGCCCGCATGCTGGCGGTCTTCCTCCTCCGCGCCCTGCGCTGCGGCGCGGTCGATCCCGGCGAACTACCGTTGGGCCAGGACCGGCTCAGGCAGCTCCTCTAGCGGCGTAGTCCCCAGGGCGACCCGGTGCAGCAAGCCCAGATATACCAGCGCGGTAATCGCACTGAAGGCCGAAGCCAGCGTCTGCGCCGTCACGAACGCCATCCAGTCGTAGTCGCTGGACCCGGCCTGCAGCCGAGGCAGCGCGCCGAACACGAAGATCGCACCGGTCGCCAGCCCGGCCAACGCGGTCAGCGTCACCGGCAGCACAACGAAGATCAACCGAGGACTGAACCGCTTCCTCGGCTTCCTGCTGATCCCGATGCCTCGCGCCAGATACGCCATGGCCAGGCAGCCAACCGCCAACGCGATCAGGTCGCCGCCGATGGTGTCGCTGAGCCGATGCCACTGCGCGACCACCGTCTCCTCGCCGATGCCGATCGCATAGAAAACGGTGACGAACAACGCGAACCCGCGCCAGGCATAAGGAACAACGATCACCAGTCCGAACAGGACGGACATCGCGATCGTGGTGTGGCCGCTGGGAAAGCTGTTGTGCGCGATGCGCGGATCGTGCGCGATCAGCTCCGGCCGAGGCAGCAGATAACGCTTGAGCACCTGACTGATCCCCAACGCCACCACGACCACGCCGACGCCGGCCACCGCCAGATTGAGTTTCCGCCGCAACAGCCCGATCAGGAACACGATGGCCACCGCGACGGCCAACGAGTAAACGCTGATCCGGGCCAGACTGGCCAGTGCGTTCGCCTTGCCGGACGGGTCCAGCTGTTCGGCCTGCGCGGCGCCGGCCAGCGCCGCGTTCTCGAACCGTTGACCGGCCGCGGTGAGCACGAACCCCGCGTAGGTCGCGGCCATCACCACGATCGCGACCAGCGCGGTGATCAGCATTCGCCGGGGGAGGTTTCGCTCGTCCTGACCAGGCACGCGGCGATGCTAACCGAGGTCGCTACTCTCCGCAGGTTTACCTCGCCCGGTGTGATTGAACAGCAGGTTCAGGCCGAACGCGACGATCGTCGCACTGGTGATCGCGCTGCCCGCGATGATCTGCACCCAGGTCGGCAGGTGCTGGTAGATGCTCGGCGCGACCACCGGCAGCATGCCGACGCCGATCGACATGGCCACGATCAGCAGGTTGTTGTTGCCGCCGAACTCGACCTTGCGCAGCGTGTTGATGCCGATGGTGGTCACCATCGCGAACATCACCAGCCCGGCCGCGCCGATCACCGGTGTCGGCAGCGAAGCGACCACCGCGCCCAGCTTCGGAATCAGGCCCAGCACGACCAGGATTCCGCCGGTCACGGCGGTCACGTACCGGCTGCGCACCCGCGTCATCTGGACCAGGCCGACGTTCTGGCCGAACAAGGTGTCCATGAAGCTGTTCATCAAACCGCCGAGGATGCTCGACACGCCCTCGGTGGCCAGGCCGCGAGCGAAGTCCAGTGTGGACAATTTGGTGCCGGTCATCTCGGAGACCGCGATCATGCTCGCGGTCGACTCGGTGAAGGTCACCAGCATCACCACGCACATCGAGACGACCGCCGCGATCGGGAACTGCGGTGCCCCGAAGTGCAACGGCGCGGTGATGCCGAACGCATGCGCGCCGCCGACCGAGGAGAAGTCGGTCAGCCCCATCGGAATCGCGACCAACGTCCCCACGATCAGCCCGAGCAGCACGGCGATCTGGGCGAGAAAACCGCGGTTGAACCGGTTGATCAGCACGATGAACACCACGATGCCCAGGGCCAGCGCGAGATGGCTCGGCGTCGCATAGTCCTTGGCCGTCGAATCCTGGCCCGCGATCAACCCGGCCGCGACCCCGATCAGCGACAACCCGATGACCACGATCACCACGCCGCTGACCAGCGGCGGAAAGAACCGGATGGCCCGCGCGAACGGCACGGCCACCAACAGCCCGAACACGCCCGCGGCCAGCATCGACCCGTAGACGGCCGGGAGCCCGTACTGCTTGGCGATCAGGATCATCGGCGTGAGCGCGGTGAAGGTGGCCCCGGCGACAACCGGCAGCCGAACCCCGAGGATCTTGCCGATGCCGAGCGACTGGATCAGCGTGATCACGCCCGCGACCAGCAGATCGGCATCGATCAACAGGCCGACCGTGGCTGTGCTCAACCCGGCGGCTGCCCCGAACACGAGCGGCACGGTGACGCACCCGGTGTACATCGCCAGCACGTGCTGCACGCCGAGCAGCAGCAGGCGGCCGGCAGGCACCCGCTCGTTGACGGAGTCCGTGCCAGCCAGCCGCTCGCCCGGCACTGTTGTGGTCCTGGCCATCGACTACCCCCTTGGTCCACTCGGTACGGTACGGCGCGCAGGTTGCCACCACGTTTCCGCGCACCCGTCACGGCACCGTCACGCGGTCCCCGATCAGAACGCGGCGAGGGTGTGCCAGGCCAGGCCCTCTTCCGGCGCGTCGTCCCGGACGACGCTGCCCTCGATCAGCCCGTACGGCCGATCGGCGGCGAAGAACACCTCGTTCTCGTTGGCCAGCCCGAACGGCTCCAGATCGACCGAGAAATGATGCTTGTTCGGCAGCGACAACCGCACCTCGGCGATGTCCGGGTGTGTCTGCAACACCGACTCGCCCATCGCGTACAACGTCTGCTGCAGCGCGAGGCTGTGCGTGTTCGCGAACGCCGAAAGCAGCGTCGCCCGGACCGACGGGAAGCTCTTGGCCCAGTCCACGTCCAGGTGCGCGAACCGCCAGCGCGCGGTCACGGCCGTAGCCAAGACCCGGTCGGTGGTCTCGGGCAGCGTCGTGTACCGGTCCTTCGGGTAACCGTGGAACTCCGAGCCGGTCGACTTGAGCACGATCAGGTCGCGCAGTCCGGACACCACCCACGCCTGGTCGTCCTGCACCGTGACGGCCGTGGTCCGCTTCTCGTCGGACGTGCGGAAGAACGAGTGCGGATGCGGCTGTCCGTCGACCGGGATCCGGGTCCAGCCGTACGAGTCGATGAGCACGCGCGCACCGGTGATGTAGTCGAACGAGCCGACGAAGTGCCTGCCGAGCCGCAGGGCGAAGTCCTCGATCTCGCCGACCGGCGCTTCCTTGGCGAAGGCGAACACGGTGTTCTTCTGGGTGTCGGTCGGCACGACGTGCCGGTTGTCCCCGGTCAGATGGGATGCGTCCAGGTCGCCGCGCAGGGCGATGCTCACGTTGAGGTCGGTGAGATGGTGGGTCTCGCCGTCCCTGCGGACGGTGACGAGCCGGGTTTCCGCCTTGCCGTACTGGTTGGCGCCGAGCGTGATGGCCATCGCAGATCAGCTTCCTCGATAGGTCGACAGGGAGAAGGGGGACAACAGAATCGGGACGTGGTAATGACTGTCAGGATCGGTAACGGAGAAGGTGATGGTGACCTCGGGAAAGAACGTCTCCCGCTCGCCGGAGGCGAAGTAGGCGCCGGTGTCGAAGGTGAACCGGTAGGTGCCCGCAGGGACGCGCGCGGGCCCGATCTCCCGAATCCGGCCGTCGGCGTCGGTCGTTCCGTCGCCGAGCACCTCCCACCGTTCGCCGCTCGCTCGTTGTTCGAGCCGGACTCGCATGCCCGCGGCGGGCTTGCCGAGCGCGGTGTCCAGGACGTGGGTGGTGATCGCGCTGGTCACAGGTTCCTCCCTGGCTTCCATCTGGAGTGGCCCCGACGTTATTCGCCTTCGATCACGCGGCGCAGCCGCAGCGCCGCGATCTTGCCGAGTTCGCGGCGAACCACGCCGATCTCGGTGACCGGGTCGTTGGCCAGCCGGGCAGTCAGGTCCGCGAGCATCTCCGCGCCGCTGCGCCCGGTCGCGCACACCAGGTAGATGTGCCCGAACCGCGCCTCGTAGGCGACGTTCCCGTCCCGCAGCCGCTCGGCCAGGTCCGCGTCGCGATCATCCACACCGGACTGTTCGGTCCGGGACCAGGCGGAGTTCGTCCGCTGGCCGATCTTGGGGTGGTCGGCCAGCGCGAGCCGTACTTCCTCGTCGGTCAGGCCGGCCGTCAGCTCCTCGGCCACGCCGAGCAGGTCGGCGAGGTCGACGTAGGGACGGCCGTCGACCAGCGTGTCGGCCCAGCGTGGCACCGCGACGCAACGCAACAGCTCCGGACGCAGTTCGTCGGGCGCCTGTTCGTTGAATCGCTGGATGTCCGCCGAATCCACCACCGGCATGCCCGCTCACCTCTGCTCGTGGCCGGTGCGCGTTTCGGCGGTGCCGCCGATGCCCCGCTGACTGCGGCGCACTGGCTCCGCCGCTGACCGGCCGGGCTGATCCTGCTCGCCGCACAGCTTGCTTGTGCAGCACTCTTCTGCATCGCGGAATTTTCTTTCCGCTGGCCGACCGTACGAGCGCCTCGCCCACCCTGTCAACACGTTGACCCTTCCGATCCGACACGATAGTCTATCGGCATACGGAAAAATACTTCCACGATACGAAATCGAACGGACGAGGAGCGATCGTGCGCGGCCATTCCCTCCGCTACGCGGTGAACCTGTCCATCCTGTTCACCGAGTTGGACCTGCTCGACCGTCCGGCCGCGGCCAAGGCCGCCGGTTTCGACGCGGTCGAGTTCTGGTGGCCGTTCAGCACTGCCACGCCGCGTGCCGCCGAGGTCGACGCGTTCGTCGGCGCGGTGGCCGATGCCGGCGTGCAACTGGCCGGGCTGAACTTCTTCGGTGGCGACCTGCCCGCGGGGGAACGCGGCGTGGTCTCGTTGCCGCGCCGGGTCGACGAGTTCAAGGCCAGCGTCGACCTCGCCGTCGAGATCGGCAGGCGGCTGAACTGCCCGGCGTTCAACGCCTTGTACGGCAACCGGATCGACGCCGCATCCGCCACCGAGCAGGACGCGGTCGCGATCGGCAGCCTGCGCTACGCGGCCAAGCGGGTCGCTGACATCGGTGCGACCGTCCTGCTCGAACCGGTCAGCGGCGTGCCCAGCTACCCGCTGCGCACCGCGGCCGACGTGATCGGCGTGCTGGACCGGGTCGAGGCGCCGAACATCGGCCTGCTCGCGGACCTCTACCACCTGTCCGTGAACGGTGACGACGTCGCCGGGGTCATCGCCGCCTACACCGACCGGATCGCGCGTGTGCAGATCGCCGACGCGCCCGGCCGCGGCGAGCCCGGCAGCGGTGAACTGCCCTTCGACGAATGGCTGGCCGCGCTCGTCGCCAACGGCTACACCGGCTACGTCGCAGCCGAATACAAACCGACCGTAGCCAGCGCCGACAGCTTCAGCGGTTGGTTTGATGCTGCTGGTTTGATGCAGGCGTCAGCCAACACGTTGGAGGAGTAGGACATGACAACCGTCGGATTCATCGGACTCGGCATCATGGGCGCGCCCATGGCCGAACACCTGATCGCCGCGGGCCACCAGGTCGCCGGTTACTCGCGCGGCAGCAGCGGCAGTGCCTGGGCCACCCGGCTGACCGAAGCGGGCGGGCGAGCCGCGACCGACGTCGCCGACGCCGTGGCCGACGCCGAGATCGTGATCACCATGCTGCCCAACCACCCCGAGGTCGAAGCCGTCGTGCTCGGCGAGAAGGGAGTGCTCGCGTCCGTGCGGCCCGGCACCCTGCTGATCGACATGAGCACGATCCGTCCGGAAAGCTCCATCGCGATCGCGCAGGCCGCCGCCGAACGCGAAGTCCGCGTGCTGGACGCACCGGTCTCCGGCGGCGAAGCCGGCGCCAAGCAGGGCACACTGTCCATTATGGTCGGTGGGACCGACGCGGACTTCGACGCCGCGTTGCCCATCCTCGAAGTGGTCGGCAAGACCATCGTGCACGTCGGCGGGCATGCCGCGGGCCAGACCGTGAAGGCCGCCAACCAGCTGGTCGTCGCGGGCACGTATGCGCTGGTCAGTGAGGCGATCGTGCTGCTCGAAGCGTCCGGAGTGGACGCCAAGGCCGGTCTCGACGTGCTCGCCGGTGGTCTCGCGGCCAGCCGCATCCTCGATCTCAAGCGCGAGTCGATGCTCGCCCGGGAGTTTCAGCCCGGCTTCCGCATCGACCTGCACCACAAGGACATGGGCATCGCGACCGCAGCCGCACGGTCTGCCGATGTCGCGCTGCCGGTCACCGGGCTGATCGCCCAGTTGATGGCGGCGGCGCGGTCGATGGGCTTCGGCTCCCTCGACCACTCCGCACTGCTCAAGGTCATCGAAGCGCTGTCCGGCCGATAACGGCAGGCGCGCGACATCCCAGGAAGGCGTCCGCCATGCCTCGAATTCCCGTCATGCGAGCTGTTGTCGACATCCTGTTGTCCGAAGGCGTTGACGTCACTTTCGGTTGCCCCGGTGCGGCGATTCTGCCGCTGTACCAGGCGATGAAGGACAGCGAGATGCGGCACCTGATCGTCCGGCACGAGGAGGGTGCGACGCACATGGCCGACGGCTGGTCGCGCACCACCGGCAACGTCGGGGTCGCGATCGGCACGTCCGGCCCGGCCGGCACGAACATGATCACCGGTCTGTACACCGCGCAGGCGGACTCCGTGCCGATCCTGTGCATCACCGGCCAGGCGGTGTCCACCAAACTGCACGAAGAGGCGTTCCAAGCCGTCGACATCGTGGAGATCGCCAAGCCGGTGACGAAATGGGCGGTCCAGGTGCACAAGGCGGAACAAGCACCGTGGATCTTCCGCGAGGCCTTCCGCGTCGCCCGCTCCGGCCGTCCCGGCCCGGTCCTCATCGACCTGCCGCTGGACGTGCAGAAGCAGGAGATCGAATGGGACAGCGAGATCGACGCACGCCTGCCCGTGCCGACGATTACCCCGCACCTGCCGCGCGTGCAGCGAGCCCTGGACATGCTGCTCGCCGCCGAGCGACCGCTGATCCTGGCCGGTGGCGGTGTCGTCCTCGGCGAGGCCAGCGAGAAGCTGCGGCTGCTGGCCGAGCACCTGGACATCCCGGTGCAGGTCACGCTGATGGGCAAGGGGTCGTTCCGGGAGGATCACGAGCTGTTCGCGGGGATCACCGGCATCCAGACCCAGCAGCGCTGGGCCAACGCGACGTTCCTGGAATCGGACGTGGTGCTCGCGCTCGGCGCCCGGTTCGGCGATCGCCACACCGGTGACCTGTCGGTGTATCGCGGCGAGCGCAAGTTCATCCACGTCGACATCGAGCCGACGCAGCTCGGCAAGGTGTTCGGCCCGGACCTGGGCATCGTCTCGGACACCGGCGCGTTCCTCGACGCCATGCTCGACCTGGCCAAGGCCCGCCGCGTCTCGGCCCGTCCCGAGTGGACCGCGCGGCTGAGCGAACTCAAGTCGACGCTGGGCAGGCGCGAGGACTTCGACACCGTGCCGATCAAGGCGCCGAGGGTGTTCAAGGAGATCAACGACGCGTTCTCCGAGCAGACGTACTTCGTGACCGCGATCGGGCTCTACCAGATCTGGTCCGGCCAGTTCCAGCGCGCCTTCCTGCCCAGGCACTACCAGGTGTGTGGCCAGGCAGGCCCGCTCGGCTGGGAGATCCCGGCCGCGATCGGCGTGAAGTCCGCGCGGCCCGAGGCCGAGGTGGTCGCGGTCGTCGGCGACTACTCGTTCCAGTTCCTCGTCGAGGAGCTGGCGGTGGCGGCGCAGTACAACACGCCGTTCGTGATCATCATGATCAACAACGAGTACCTGGGCCTGATCCGCCAGGCGGAGACCGGCTACGGGATGAACTACCAGGTCGACATCCACTACGACGACAACGGCACCGACAACGTCAAGGTGATGGAGGCCTACGGCTGCGCGGGCCGCCGCATCACGCAGCCGAGCGAGATCGCGCCGACGATCGAATGGGCCCGCAAGGAAGCGGAGCGGATCAGCCGCCCGGTCCTGGTCGAGATCATGGTCGACCGCGAGGCGAACGCGTCCATGGGCGCCGCCATCAACGCGATCAACGAGTTCGAGCCGCTACCCGAACCCGACCTGACCCCCGCGGGCTGACCGAGCTTGGGCTCCCCGGCCGCCGTCGCGAACGCGCGGCCGGGGCTGCCCCACTCACCAGCATTCCCCCAGGTCAAACCCAAACCGCGAATTTTCTTCAACCCCCATACACACCCCCACCCATCCCTGGGGGCGTCCCCCGGACAGCCTATCGCCGCGGGCGGCGGGGGCAAGGCGCGAGCGCGGAGCTGGGGATAACTCGCGGGGTGGTGCGGGGCTGTGGATGGGGGATTTGGTGGATCTGTGGATCGGTGCTACGCCGCCGAGTTGCGAGGCGGGTGCCGAAGGGGTGTTGGCGTTGTTGAATGAGGGGGCAGCCGGCGCGGACCAGCCGCGGCGCTTTGAACTAGGAGGATGACATCGCGCAGGCGCATGTGCTCGTCGCACCGGACAAGTTCAAGGGCTCGCTGACCGCCGAACAGGTCGCGACCGCGATCGTCGCGGGCATTCACGATGTGCGGCCGGGCCACGCGGTGCGGACCGTGCCGGTCGCGGACGGTGGGGACGGCACCGTCGATGCCGCGCTCGCGGCCGGCTTCACCCGGGTGGACGTGTCCGCGCACGGGCCGACCGGGGAACCGGTCGAGGCGGCGATCGCGGTGCGGGACGGCGTCGCGGTGGTCGAGACGGCGGCGGCCTGCGGGCTGGTGCGCCTGCCGGGCGGGCGGCGTGCGCCGATGACGGCGACCAGTTTCGGCGCTGGGGATCTCGTGCGCGCGGCGTTGGACGCGGGGTGCCGCACCATCGTGCTCGGCGTCGGCGGCAGCGCCAGCACCGACGGTGGGGCCGGGATGTTGCAGGCGCTCGGCGCGGGGGTGTTCGACGCGGGTGGGGTGCCGCTGCCTTTCGGGGGCGGGTCGCTGGGCGATGTCGCCCGGGTTGATATGTCTACTGTGGATGGTCGGCTGGTCGGGGCGGAGATCGTGCTTGCCTGCGACGTCGACAACCCGTTGCTCGGACCGACCGGCGCCGCGGCGACCTTCGGGCCGCAGAAGGGCGCCGATCCGGGGCAGGTTCGACAGCTCGATCAGGGCCTGGCGCGGTGGGCGAAGGTGCTGGGCGCGGCCACCGGGCGTGACGCCGCCGATGCGCCGGGGGCGGGGGCCGCGGGCGGCATCGGCTACGCGGCCTTGGCCGGGCTGGGGGCGGTCCGGCGGCCGGGGATCGAGTTGTTGCTGGAGCTGGTGGGGTTCGACGAGCAGCTTGCCGGTGCCGAACTGGTGATCACCGGTGAGGGTTCGCTGGACGAACAGACGCTGCACGGCAAGGCGCCGGCCGGGGTCGCGGATGCGGCGCGGAGGGCGGGGATTCCGGTTGTCGCGGTCGCCGGGCGCTGTCTGTTGACCGCCGAACGGCTACGCGAAGCAGGCATTGCCGCTGCGTATCCGCTCAGCGACCTCGAACCCGATCCGACGCGCAGCATGGCGAACGCCGAACAACTCGTGCGACAGGCCGGCGCGCGGATCGCGCGGGACTGGCTGGGGGCCTGATGTTCGATCTGGTGTTTCGTGGGCGGGTGGCGCTGCCGAACGGCGTTCGTCCGGCGACGGTCGGTGTTCGTGATGGACGGACGGCGTTGGTCGAGACGGGCGAGGTGCAGGCGCCTGCGGCGCGGACGATCGAACTGGCGCCGGACGAAGTTCTGCTGCCGGGGCTCGTCGACACTCATGTGCACGTCAACGAACCGGGGCGCACCGAATGGGAAGGCTTCGACACCGCGACCCGCGCGGCTGCCGCGGGCGGCGTGACCACGTTGATCGACATGCCGCTGAACAGCGTGCCACCGACCACCGACATTGCCGCGCTGGAAGTCAAACGGGCCGCCGCGCGCGGGCGGGTGCATGTCGATGTGGGGTTCTGGGGCGGGGCGGTCGGCGGGAATCTTGGTGAGCTGGCCGGGCTTGCCGATGCCGGAGTTTTTGGGTTCAAGGGGTTCTTGCTGCATTCCGGGGTCGACGAGTTCGGGTACCTGGATCACGCGGCGCTGACCGAGGCCGTGCGGGAACTCGCGCGGCTGGGGCTGATGCTGATCGTGCACGCCGAGGATGCCAAGACGATCGCCGCCGCGCCGCAGGCCGGTGGGCGGCGGTACGCGGACTTTCTCGCGTCACGTCCGGCCGAGGCCGAGAACGTGGCGATCGCGGAGATCATCGAGTTGGCCGAACGGTTCGGGGCGCGGGCGCACATCCTGCACCTGTCCAGTGCCGAGGCGCTCGGGATGATCGCGGACGCGCGCCGGCGCGGGGTCGCGCTGACCGTCGAGACCTGTCCGCACTATCTGACGTTCTGCGCCGAGGAGATTCCGGACGGGGCGACCGAGTTCAAGTGCTGTCCGCCGATCCGGTCCGCCGCGAACCGGGAACTGCTGTGGGCGGGGCTTGCCGAGGGCGTCATCGACTGTGTGGTCAGCGACCATTCGCCGTGCACGGCGGACTTGAAACGCTTTGATGTCGGGGATTTCGGTCTTGCCTGGGGAGGGATCGCCGGGTTGCAGCTGGGGCTTTCCGCGATCTGGACGCAGGCGCGGCAGCGGGGCTTCGGCCTGTCCGATGTCGCTGGCTGGCTGGCGACGGGGCCTGCTGACCTGGTCGGTCTGACCGACAAGGGGCGGATCGAGGTCGGGGCGGACGCGGACTTCTGCGTTTTCGCGCCGGACGACGCCGTTGTCGTCGACGTGCACAAGCTGGCGCACCGCAATCCGGTCAGTGCCTATCACGACCGACCGCTCGCCGGGGTCGTTCGACAGACCTGGCTACGCGGTGCGCGGATCAGCGGCGACGATCCGACCGGCGAATTGTTGCTGCGGAAGGGAAATTGATGACCGAGGACGAGATCCTGACCCAACTGCCCGACCTGGCCTCTCGCCGGGTCGGTGGCAGCGTACTCGCGGCCAACGACGAGTTCTTCGCCGAGCGCGAGAACCTGATCAAGCCGGAGGAGCCGGTCTTCCGCCCATTGACCTTCACCAACAAGGGGCAGGAGTACGACGGGTGGGAGACGCGGCGCAGGCGGCGCGAATCCGGGGATCATGACTGGGTCATCGTCCGGCTCGGGATTCCGGGCGTGCCGAAGGTCGTCGTTGTCGATACCGCGTTTTTCAAGGGAAACTTTCCGCCGTTCGCAACAGTGGAGGGTTGCGGGGTCGACGGGTATCCGGATGTGGACGATCTGGTGGGGGCGGAATGGGAGACGATTGTCGATCATGCTCCGTTGACGGGGGACAGCAAGAACGTTTTTTCCCTTGAGGGGGATACGCGGTATACGCATGTCCGGTTGAAGATTTTTCCGGATGGTGGGGTCGCGCGGCTGCGGGTGCACGGGGAGGCTGTACCGGATCCGCGGTGGTTGACCGAGGTGCCGTTCGACCTGGCCGCGTTGGGCAACGGCGGGTCGGTGCTCGAATGCAGCAACTGGTTCTTCTCGTTGCCGAACAACATGTTGCAGCCGGGCGAATCGCGATTCATGGCCGACGGGTGGGAGACCGCGCGGCGCCGCGATGACGGTCATGACTGGGCGGTGATCGGGTTGGCGGCGCAGGCGATCGCGCGGGTGGTGGAGATCGACACCACCCATTACAAGGGAAATGCGCCCGATCGGGTTTCTTTGAGCGGGTTGGCCGACGGGGAATGGGTGCCGATTCTGGCTGAGCAGCGACTGCAACCGGATACCTCGCATCGGTTCCGGGTCGAGGTCGATCGGGCGATTTCACAGGTGCGGCTGGAGATCTTTCCGGACGGCGGGATTGGGCGGGTTCGGGTTTACGGGCGGTTGGACGACGAGACGGCGCGAGGGCTCGCGGCGCGGTGGTTCGGGGCGTTGCCGGTCGCGCAGGCGGTCCGGGTGCTGGTGGAGCGGTGTGGGTTCGATGAGGTCACGGCAAAACAGCTGGTGGCGAACCGTGGCAGCGAGGTGCCGGGAGACGTGATCGCGCGGCTGGTCGGCTGAGGGCCGGAAGAGTTACCTGTGGGGTAATCGCTTTCGTGTCGGTGGTGCGTCAGGGTTGATCTCGTCGCAATGAGCGAGAGACCGAACCAGGAGGGCATCATGAGCGATCTGACCACCACCGTCGACACCTACTTCGCCGCGTGGAACGAGACCGACGCGCAGCGCCGGGGCGAACTCATCGAGCAGGTGTGGGCGGCCGAGGGGCGCCTGATCGACCCGCCGCTGACCGGCGAGGGCCACCAGGGCATCAGCGACATGATCGCGATCGCGCACGACCAGTTCCCTGGGTGCAAGTTCCGCCGGGTCAGCGCGGTCGACACCCACCACGACCAGCTGCGGGTGGCGTGGGAGCTGGTGGCGCCGGACGGCTCGGTCGCGGTTGCCGGCACCGACGCGGGCGAGGTCGACGAGCAGGGGCGCCTTGTTCGCATGGTCGGGTTCTTTGGGCCGATTCCGGCCCTTGAGGGTTGAGGGGAATAGCTATGCCGTTTGTGACCGGGGCCGGGGGTACTTCGCTGTTCACGTCAGCGTGGGGCGAGGGTCGGCCGGTGGTGTTTCTGGCCAGCGCCGGGATCAGCTCCGCGATGTGGGAATATCAGCGGGTTCATCTGGCGGACAACGGGTTTCGGGCCATTGCCTACGATCGCCGTGGGCATGGGCGATCGGACGATCCAGGAACTGGGTTCGACTATGACACCTTGGCCGATGATCTGGCCGCGGTGCTGGAATTCCATGACGTTCGGGACGCTGTTCTGGTCGGGCATTCCATGGCGGGTGGAGAGATCGTCCGCTATCTGAGCCGGCACGGGTCGGAGCGGGTGGGGAAGGTCGCGCTGGTAGCCACCACGTTGCCATTCTCTGCCAAGACCGACGACAACCCGATGGGGGTTGATCGTGAGGTCGTGGAGGCCTTGCGGGCTCGGTGGAAGCGGGATTTCGCGCAGTGGGCCGAAGAGCTGGCGCCGCCGTTCGTCGGGGCCGGATTGCCGGGGTGCGAGGTGTCAGCCGCATTGCTGGGGCACCTGATGGACGACCTCTTGCGTACTCCGCTGCATTCGCATCTTGCCTGTAACCGGGCGATCTTCGGCACCGATTTCCGGTCCGCACTGCCGGATGTCGCCGTGCCTACGTTGATTGTTCACGGGGATCACGACGTTTCGGCGCCGATCGAGCTGACCGGACATCGGCAGGCGGAGTTGATTCCGGGTAGTGAGCTGATCGTCTACGAGAATGCGCCGCACGGGTTGTTCATGACGCATCGGGATCGGCTGAACGCGGATTTGATCGAGTTCGTCAAGGGGTGAGGGTGGCCAGGTAGGCCGGCCAGTCACCGATGTGGGAGATGTCGATCAGGTGCGGGGAATTGAGGTTTTGCCTGCGGAGGATCGTCGCCAGGCAGGTTGTGCCGTCCGACAGTTCTATCGTGCCTAGTTCCAGTTCTTCTGGCTCCGCGGGCAGGAGATGGTTGTGGAGGGTTTCCAGGGTTATGTCGTAGACCTCGCCGTGTACTCGGTGTCCGTTGGCGGGCACCGGGTGCATGGCGGGGAAACGGTTGGCTACCGAGAAGAACTGGTATTTGGGAGCGGTGCGGGCTCGGCGGATCAGGGGCGCGCCGTGGAGTTGGTGGTGGAGGGGGCCGCCTTGCATGGCCGAACCGTTGAGGAAGATGAAGGGCATGGCCGTCCGTTCAGAAGAGGGTTTTTACCGCGTTGATGGCGAAGTAGACGATGAACAGGGCGGCGATGATCGTCACTAGCCAGCCTGCTTCGCGCCAGCGGCCTCGGCAGGTCTTCACCGCGACGAACGCGATCAGGCCCGCGCCGATGCCGTTGGTGATCGAGTAGGTGAACGGGATCAGGATGATGGTCAGGAAGATCGGGATCAGGTAATCGGTGTCGTTCCAGGGGATCGTCCGGCACTGGGCCATCATCATGCCGCCGACGACCACCAGGGCCGGGGCCGCGGCTTGGGCGGGGACGATCGAGGCCAGCGGGGTCAGCAGGAGGGTGACGCCGAACAGGGCGCCGGTGACGATGCTGGCCAGGCCGGTTCGGGCGCCCTCGCCGACGCCAGCGGCGGATTCCAGGAAGACGGTGTTCGGGGCGGAGCCGGTCAGGCCGCCCGCGATGGCGCCGGTGCCGTCGACCAGCAGGATCCGGCCCATGCCTTTGACTTTGCCGTTCTTGTCGGTCAAGCCCGCTTCGGCCGATACGCCGGTGATCGTGCCCATGGCGTCGAAGAAGCCGGACAGGACCAGGGTGAACAGGAATACCACGGCCTGGACCGGTCCTGCGGAGACGAAGCCGCCGAACAGGTTGACGTGACCGAACAGGCCGAAGTCGGGGGCGGCGATGATGTGCGCGGGCAGCGCGGGGGTGATCAGGCCCCAGTCCTTGGGGTGGAAGGCGGAGTTGAGGACTACGGCCAGGACGGTCGCGGTCAGGATGCTGATCAGGATGGCGCCGGGGATTTTGCGGGCGACCAGGATGATCATCAGGAGCAGGCCGACGCAGAACACGAGGATCGGCAGCCCGGCCAGGTGACCGTTGACGCCCATCCGGACCGGGACCTCGGAGTTGGCGGCGTCGGGGGTCCGGGTGACGAAACCGGCGCTGACCAGGCCGACCAAGGCGATGTAGAGGCCGATGCCGACGGTGATCGCGGTTTTGATCGGCGCGGGGATCGCGTTCATGATGCGTTCGCGAACCCCGCTGACCGCCATCAACACGATGCAGACGCCTTCGAGGATGACCAGGCCGAACGCTTCCGGCCAGGTCATCGCCGGTGCCAACTGGTAGGCGACGATGCCGTTGACGCCGAGACCGGCGGCCAGCGCGAGCGGCGCGTTGCCGATGAGACCCATGAGGACGGTCATGACGGCGGCGGCCAGCGCGGTGGCGGTGGTGAGTTCGGTCGCGCTGAGTTTGGCGCCGGTGATGTCGGCGCTGCTGCCCAGGATGAGCGGGTTGAGCAGCACGATGTAGGACATGGCCACGAAGGTGGTGAGGCCACCTCGGAACTCGCGGCCGACCGTGCTGCCTCGGGAGTGGAGCCGGAACAGGCGTTCGAGCGGGGGAACTACGGTGGTCGTGGTGGGGGTGGGCTCAAGCAGACGGGTCAAGACGTCCTCCCATGCCGGTGGGCGTGCTCGACCAGAACCCGCACCTCCGGTGTGCGGGCCCTGGGCGGGACGGTTGTGGTTTTTTCGGTGCTCCGGTCAGCACCGGGGAGTCAACGCGAAGAGTCAGTATTCGACGCGGTTGGGTTGTGCGAGCCAGCGGTCGAACGGGGTCTTACCGTCTACCTGGGACAGTTGGGACACGGTCATGGCCCAGCTTTCCCTTGGCTTGTCGAACGTTTCGTAGAAGTCGCGGTCGCTGAAGCCCGCGCGGGCGGCGTCGTCGCGGTCGGCGGCGAAGTGGACGGCGTCCAGGCGCGCCCACATCGCGGTGGCCATGCACATCGGGCAGGGTTCGCACGAGGAGTACAGCACGCAGCCGGCCAGCTTGAAGTTGTCGAGCTTGCGACCCGCGGCGCGGATCGCGACGATTTCGGCGTGCGCCGAGGGGTCGTTGTCGGTGGTCACCCGGTTGACCCCGGTGGCGAGCAGTTGACCGTCCCGGACGATCACCGCGCCGAACGGGCCGCCGCCGTTACTCGCGTTCTTCGTGGCGAGATCGACGGCCATGCGCAGCCAGTCCTGGTCTGTTGACACGGGTTCTCCTCCTAGGTTCCGGTGATGTGCTCGGGGCGCACGGGGGTTCTGGTGAGGGCCAGCCCGGTCGCGGCGCGGATCGCGGCGACGATGGCCGGGGTCGACGAGATCGTCGGGGGTTCACCGACGCCGCGCAGGCCGTACGGCGCGTTCGGGTCGGGGCGTTCGAGCACGTCGATATCCATCGGCGGCATGTCCAGGATGGTGGGGATCAGGTAGTCGGTGAAGGACGGGTTGCGGATCTTGCCGTCGACTATCTGGATCTCCTCCATCACGGCCAGGCCGAGTCCCTGGGCCGAGCCGCCTTGGATTTGGCCCACGACCGCCTGCGGGTTCATGGCCTTGCCGACATCCTGGGCGCAGTCGAGCTGGACGACGCGGACCAGGCCAAGCTCGGTGTCCACGTCGACGATGGCGCGGTGCGCGGCGAAGCCGTACTGGACGTGCGCGTTGCCCTGGCCGGTCACCGGGTCGATGGGCTCGGTGCTGCGGTGCCGCCATTCGACGGTTTCCTCGACGACGTCGGTGCCGAGCACGTCCACCAGGTCGGCCAGGACGCCGTTGCTGTCGGAGACGAGTTTGCCGTCGGAGAGGGTCAGCTCGCGGCGAGGGAGGTTGTATTTGCGGGCGGCCAGGGTCAACAACGAGGCGCGGACGGTTTCGCAGGCTGCTTTGACCGCGCCGCCGGTGACGTAGGTTTGGCGGGAGGCGGAGGTTGAGCCGCCGTTGCCGACCGAGGTGTCGACCGGGTGGACCGTGACGCGCTGGATGCCCAGTTCGGAGCGGACGATCTGCTGTTCGATGGTGACCAGGCCCTGGCCGACTTCGGCGGCCGCGGTGTGGATGGTCGCCACTGGTTCGTCGGCGATGACCTCGATGCGCAGGCGCGCGGTCGAGTAGTCGTCGAAGCCTTCGGAGAAGCAGATGTTCTTGATGCCGACCGCGTAGCCGATGCCGCGCACCACGCCTTCGCCGTGGGTGGTGTTGGAGACGCCGCCGGGGAGCTGGCGGATGTCGGGATCGGTCGGGAGGGGTGCGGGCATGGGCTTGTTGCGGACCCGGTCGAGGAGTTCGGCGACGGGAGCCGGTGCGTCGACCGGTTGGCCGGTGGGCATGATGCTGCCCTCGGACATGGCGTTGCGCGCCCGGACTTCCACCGGATGCATGTTCAGGGCGGCGGCGATCTTGTCCATCTGGGACTCGTAGGCGAAGCCGGCCTGCACCGCGCCGAAGCCGCGCATGGCACCACAGGGCGGGTTGTTGGTGTAGGTGCCCCAGCAGTCGATGCTGACGTTGGCGATGTCGTACGGGCCCGCGCCGAGGGTGGCCGCGTTGGCGACGACCGCGCTGGTGCTGGAGGCGTAGGCGCCGCCGTCGAGGTAGATCTTGGCCTTGAGGTAGACGATCTTGCCATCGCGCGTCACGCCGTGCTCGTAGTAGAGCTTGGCCGGATGACGGTGCACGTGGCCGAAGAACGACTCCTCGCGGTTGTAGACCATCTTGACCGGTTTACCCACGTGCAGTGCCAGGAGACATGCGTGCACCTGCATGGAGAGGTCTTCCCGGCCGCCGAAGGCGCCGCCCACGCCTGCGAGGGTGAGGCGGACCTTGTCCAGCGGGAGCCCCAGCGCTTCGGCTACCTGGCGCTGATCGACGTGCAGCCACTGGGTGGCCACGAACAGATCGATGCCGCCGTCTTCTGCCGGGACGGCCAGGCCGGATTCCGGGCCCAGGAAGGCCTGGTCCTGCATGCCTACTTCGTATTCGCCGGTGACGACCAGGTCTGCCGTTGCGTCGGGGTTGCCCCGGCGGATGGGGACGTGGCGGACGACGTTGCCGCCGGGGTGCAGGGCCGGGCCTTCACCGGAGACGGCGGTTTCGGCGTCGGTGAGGGGCTCGTGGACGTCGTAGCCGACCTTGATCAGCTTGATCGCGCGCCGGGCCGTTTCTGGGTGGTCGGCGCCGACCAGGGCGATGGGTTCACCCTGGTAGCGGACGGTGTCGACGGCGAGTACGGGCTGATCCGAGTGTTCGAGGCCGTAGAGGTTGGTGCCGGGGACGTCGCGGTGGGTGAGGACCGCGTAGACGCCGGGGAGCTTCAGAGCCTCGGTGAGATCGACGCTCGTGATGTGCGCGTACGGGTGCGGGCTGCGCAGCGTCGCCCCCCAGATCATGTCCTCGTGCCAGAGGTCGGACGAGTACGCGAACTGGCCTTTGGCCTTGAGCGGACCGTCGGGGCGGCGGGCGTTGGTGCCGATGCCGTCGGTGACGCCGGTGGTGATGGCTGCTTCCTGGGTCATGTCGCTGCCTCCGCGAGCCTGCTGCTGGCTTTGCGCAACGATTCGGCGAGGTCGGCGTCGTCGGCGGTGCGCAGTTCGTTGTTGGCCACCACGGTCTTTCCGTCCACCAGCAGGAGTTCCAGCGGTGCTGGTGAACCGAAGACGAGGGCGGTGATCGGGTCGGCGATGCCCGCGTGCGCGAAGCCGTCCAGTCGCCATACGGCGAGGTCGGCGAGGGCGCCGGGGCGCAGCGAACCCAGATCGTCGGAGCGGCCCAGACAGCGGGCGCCGCCGACCGTGGCCATCCAGAGGGTTTGGCGCGCGGTGAGGGCGGTGGGGCCGTTGCGGAGCCGGGCGAGCAGGAGGGCCTGGTGCATCTCTTCGGCCAGGCCACCGGATTCGTTCGATGCGGCACCGTCCGCGCCGAGGCCGACCGAGACGCCCGCGTCGAGCAGTTCGTGGACGGGGGCCATGCCCGCGCCGATGCGGGCGTTGGAGGTCGGGCAGTGGGCCACTCCGGTGCTGCTGTTGGCGATCGCCTTGATGGCGTCGGAGTTGAGGTGGATGCCGTGGCCGAGCCACACGTCCGGGCCGAGCCAGCCGAGGTCGGCGGCGTATTCGATGGGGGTGCGGCCGAACTCGCGCCGGCACTGTTCTTCCTCGTCGATGGTTTCGGCCAGGTGGGTGTGCAGGCGGGTGCCGGTGCGGCGGGCCAGTTCGGCTGCGCCGGTCATCAGCTCTTTGGTTACCGAGAAGGGCGAGCAGGGTCCGACGGCCACCTGGATGCGGGCGTCAGGGCTGGGGTCGTGGTGGGTGTTGATGGCGGCTTCGGTCGCGATCAGGGCGGCTTCGGTGTCCTCGACGATGCGGTCGGGTGGGAGGCCGCCCTGGCTGACGCCGCGGTCCATCGAGCCGCGGACCAGGTGCAGCCGCGAGCCGATCCGGTTCGCCGCTTCGACCAGGGCGGATACCTGATCGCCGCCGTCGCTGGGGAAGACGTAATGGTGGTCGGCGACGGTGGTGCAGCCGGTCAGGGCGAGGCGGGCGATGCCCGCCGCGCCCGCGGCGTTGGTGATCTCGGCGTCGAGCCTGCCCCAGATCGGGTAGAGCGCGACCAGCCACTGGAACAGGGTCGCGTCCTGGGCGTAGCCGCGGGTCGCCCACTGGTAGAGGTGGTGGTGGGTGTTGATGAAGCCGGGGGTGATCAGGCAGCCGCTGGCGTTGACGTGCGTGGCGGCGGGATCGGCGGGCGCTTGTCCTTCGCCTACCGCGAGGATGCGGTTGTTCTCCACGATGACGTGGCCTGTGGTGTATTCGGTCAGGGCATCGTCCATTGTGGAGATCGCTGCGTTGTCGATGACGATGCGGCTCATGAGTTGATCCGCCTTCCGGCCAGCCGGACCGCGTCCAGGATCTTCTCGTAACCGGTGCAGCGGCACAGATTCCCGGCCAGGGCCTCACGGATTTCCGGATCGGACGGGCTCGGCACGCGGTGCAGCAGGTCGTGCGCGGCGACGATGAGACCGGGGCTGCAGAATCCACATTGGACAGCGCCGGCTTCGACGAAGGCTTCCTGGACCGGGTCGAGCACATCGCCGTCGGCCAGTCCTTCGACCGTGCGGACCTCGCGGTTCTGGGCCTGGCCAGCGGCGACCAGGCAGGCACAGACCGGGCTGTCGTCCAGGTAGACCGTGCATGAGCCGCATTCGCCCTGTTCACAGGCGTTCTTCGAACCGGGCAGGCCGAGGCGCTCGCGGAGCAGGTAGAGCAGGCTCTCGCCCTCCCAGACGTCGTCGGCGGTCCGGTCTTCGCCGTTCACCCTCACGCGTACCCGCATTCCCGTCAGCCCCTCTGGTAGTCGGTCCAGGCCCAGCGCAGGGTGCGCTTGGCGAGTACGGCGAGCGCGTGCCGCCGGTAGGCCGCGCTGCCGCGCACGTCGTCGATGGGTGCTGCCGCCGCCGACGCGAGGTCGCCGAAGTAGTCGATGACGTTGTCCGGCAACGGTTTCGGCCGATCCCACAGATCGGCGAGTTCGCCGGTGATGAAGTCCTCGGCGTCCTTCGCGTGGCGCGGCGTCGGCGCGGACGAGCCGACCGCGGCGCCGACCTTGCGGGTGGCGGGCGAGAGGCTCAGGCCGAACGAGCAGACCGCGATGACCATCGCGTTGCGGGTGCCGACCTTGGCGAACTGCTGGGGGCCGTCGGCCGCGCTGAGGTGGATGGCGGCGATCAGCTCGTCCGGTTCCAGGGCGTTGCGCTTGACGCCGGTGTAGAAGTCGCCGGCCGGGACCATACGGGTGCCCCGGGTGGACGCGACTTCGATGGTCGCGTCGGTGGCCAGCAGGACCGGGTGTGTATCGCCGGCGGGAGACGCGGCGCCCAGGTTGCCGCCGACCGTGCCCCGGTTGCGGATCTGCGGCGAGCCGACCGTGCGGCTGGCCATGGCCAGGCCGGGCAGCTTGTCGCCGAGTTCGTCGATGATCCGCGCGTAGGGCACGGCCGCGCCGAGCCGGATCTTGCCGTCGGTTTCCGACCATTGCGCCAGCTCGGTGACGGGATTGAGGTCGATCAGCGCGGCCGGCCTGCGATGGTCGAAGTTCAGCTCCACCATCACGTCCGTGCCACCCGAGATCGGCACCGCATCCGGCCGCTGCGCCTTGATCCGCAGCGCCTCGGACCAGCTCCCGGGACGAAGAAAGTCCACCGGCTGCCTCCTGGTTCTCGTCAGCGCTGATCGCTGAGAAGTTGTGTGTCGTAGTACACAGAATTCTGGGCTGAGCGGGCTACGGCGAGAACACACGAATCCACGTGACACCGGCTACCGCTATTTTGTAGGTTTCTCCAAACGGGCCTCGTGAACTGGGGCTTTTCGGGAGGTCGCCATGGTGTCGGTGCGGACCGTGCTGGACATGTCCGAGCTGCGGCTGACCGCGCTGGCCGGGCAGGACCTGCTCGATCGGGTGATTTCCCGGATCTATGGCACGGAGCTGCCGGATCCGAGCCGGTTCCTGTCCGGCGGGGAGCTGGTCATCAGCGGGCTGTTGTGGCTGCGTGAGCCGGATGATGTCCCGGTTTTCGTTGCCGCTCTTTCCGATGCGGGCGTTGCCGCGCTGGTCTGCTGCGACGCGGACACCGGGATCGTCCCGCCGGAGCTGGTCGCCGAGTGCCGGCGGCGCGGGGTGCCGCTGCTCGAAGCCGACGTTGAGCTGCCGTTCTCGCTGATCATCGACCGGGTCGGCCTCGCCCTGGCAGCTGAGCGGGTGGGCGCGCACGTGTCGCGGCGCGGCCTGGTGTCAGCGATGGCTGGGGGTGCCGGGGTCGGCGAGTTGCTGCGGCTGGGCGTTGCCGAGCTGGGGGCGGCCTGCTGGGTGGTGAGCACGCTGGGGCGGCTGGTCGCGGGGGACGAGCCGTTGGGGGAGCAGCGGCGGGCGCGGCTGGTCAGCGAGTTCCTGCTGGGCAACGGGCGGGTGCGGACGGTGCGCTCGGAAGGGGCCGACCTGACCTTGTTCCCGGTCGACGATCCGAGCGGGCCCGAGCTGACCAGGTGGTTCCTGGTGGTCGACGGGGCGGTGCCGAGTGGGGACGAGGTCGTCGCCGAGCTGGCCAGCGTGCTCGGGGTGCAGCGGGCCCGCGAGCGGGAAAGTCGACATGTCGCCGCGCGGGCGGTGGACACGTTGCTGGAGCTGGTGCTGGCCGGTTCGGGGGAGATCGTGTCGACGGCCAGTGCGGCCGGGTTGGACGCGGGGGTCGAGTTGCGGGTGCTGGCCGCTTCGGCGCCCGGATTCACCGTGGCGCAGGCCGGGGCGGTGTTGGAGGAGGTCGTCGCGCTGCTGCGGCCGGATGGGCTGGTCGGGTCGGTGGGGGAGGACGCGTACGCGTTGCTGCCGTGGCCTGCCTCGGGGGGCGGGGAACTGGCCGATCGGATCGGGGTCGCGTTGCGGACCGTCGAGCCGGGGCTGGGGGACCGGCGGATCGTGGTCGGGATCAGCTCGGCGACCGCGCTGCGCGAGCTGACCGGGGCGATGCAGGAGGCCGGGCACGCGCGGCAGATGGCGGAGCGGCGCGGTGGGCGGACGCGGGTGGTCGCGGGCGAGGAGATCGCGGCGCACCAGTTGTTGCTGGCCGTGCTACCTGGTGAGCTGCGTGGTTCGTTGCGGCGCCGGGTGCTCGGGCCGGTGCTGGACTACGACGCCGAGCACGGCGGCAGCCTGCTGACCACGTTGGCGGTGTTCCTGGACTGCTCGGGTTCGTGGGCGAAAGCCGCGGCGAGACTGCACGTGCACGTCAACACGTTGCGTTATCGAATCGGGCGAATCGAAGAACTCGCCGATGTGGACCTCGACGATTTCGGCCAGCGCGTCGATGTGTACCTGGCACTCAACGCCGAACCCTAGGCCCTATTTCACATATCCACGTACCGGCTGCGCGACGCCCAGGCACACCATCTCCGGCGTTGTCGTCAGTCACCATGACTCCGTCATGGCTCCTTCCTTCGCCTTGGATCTGGCGCACCCGGACGCCGCTCGCTCGGAGGGACATGTAAAACAGGGCCTTGTCGCGTTCAGTGATCGAGTGTCGATAAACTCACGGCCATGGCAGCGAATTCGTCCCCTTGGGATGAGCCGGTCGGAGTGGACACCACCAAGCCGAATGCGGCCAGAATGTACGACTGGTATCTGGGCGGTGGCCACAACTTCGAAGTCGACCGCGAGTTCGGCCGCCGCGTCGAGGCGATCTGGCCGAACATCAAGCCGGTTGCCAAGCACAACCGCGCTTTCCTGCAACGCGTCGTGCGGGACAGCGTCGAGGCCGGGATCCGCCAGTTCATCGACATCGGCTCGGGTGTGCCGACCGCGGGCAACGTGCACGAGATCAGCGCGGACGCCGAGCCGATCGCCAAAGTCGTCTACGTGGACTACGAACCGGTCGCTTTCGCCGCGGGCCAGGTGTTGCTGGAGGAGCAGAAGGCGGGCGATCGGGCGGCGGTGATCCAGGAGGACCTGCGCGACCCGGACGCGATCCTCAACCACCCCGAAACCCGCAGACTGATCAACTTCGACGAACCGGTCTGCCTGCTCACCGTGGCGCTGTTCCACTTCATCAGCGACGCCGACCAGCCAATGGAACTCCTTGCCAGATACCGGGAATCGGTCGCCCCCGGCTCGCGGCTCGCGCTCACGCACATCGCCTGTGACGAGGCCGAACCCGAGCAGCGCGAACAGGTGCTCAACTTCTGCGAGGCCTACAAGGACACCTCGAACCCGTTGTACTGCCGGGATCGCGGTCAGGTCACGCGGTTCTTCGACGGCTGGGACCTGCTCGAACCCGGCGTCGTCTTCCTGCCGGACTGGCGCCCGTATTCCGCGCCCGACGAGACCGACACCGCGCGCAAGCTCGCCTGGTGCGGGGTTGGCGAGTTGCGCAAGTAGGACAGATTCCGGCAACCGACCTCGGTCTCACACCGGCTCGGGTACGGTGCCATTTCTCGATCGTTTGGGGGCGCGTCGCCTGGCCAAGGCGAGCCGATCGATCAACACTGGTGAGGCGCTGCGAGGAGGGTGCATGCAGACGGAGGCCAATCCGGACGAAGTCGTCGTGCTCGATCAGGTCCCGGCGACTCCGGGATGGGCCGCGAGACTGCTCCCCGTCTCGTTGCACGCCCCCGCGCGGCTGGTCAACCGGCTCCTGGCCCCCTTCGCGCTGCTGGCCACGCTGGTCGCGCTGACCATGGTCGTCGGCTTGCACCTGCTGCCCGGCTGGGGCGGCGTCAACCCGCTGACCGGCATGCTCAGCGACTACGGGGTTCGCCCGGACGGGTGGGTCTTCGACGTCTCGCTCGACGTGCTCAGCGTCGCGTCGCTCGCCGTACTGGTGAAGATGGCCGTACACGGCGTGGTGCGTTCGCGCGCGTCGGTGATCCTGATGCTCAGCTGGTGCCTGTGCCTGGTCGGCATCGCCACCTTCACCAAGGACCCGAACCTCGGAAACCAGACCTTCGAAGGCAGCCTGCACCTGTGGGTGACCGCGGCGGCCTGCGCGAGCCTGCCGCTGGCCGGGATCGTGATCGGCTGGCGGCATCGGCGCGACCCGGACTGGCGCCGCTTCGCCATCGTCACGCAGGTGCTGGCCGCGCTGTCGATCCCGTGCTTCCTGCCGTTCATCGTGTCGTTCTTCGTGATCCGCTTCGAGCACATCGGGGGCCCGCCGGTACTGCCCACTGGCCTGGTCGAACGGCTGATGGGCCTGGTCGACGTGGCCATCGTGGTGGTCATGGCGCTGTGGTCGCATCGCGCTTCCCGGGCCCGGCGGGCGACCGTAGGCTGATCACGTGGCCGACGACGACGAGGCACTGATCGAACTGGCAACGAAGATCTTCGGGTTCGCGCGGGACGGGGAAACCGGGCAACTGGCCGCGTACGTGGACGCCGGTACGCCGGTCAACCTGGCCAACGAGCGCGGTGACACGCTGATCATGCTGGCCGCGTACCACGGTCACCCGGAGACGGTGAAAGCCCTGCTGGCGCGAGGCGCCGACCCGAACCAGGCCAACGACGTGGGGCAGACCCCGCTGGCCGGCGCGGTGTTCAAGGGTGAGGACGACGTGGTGGCGGCCCTCGTGGCCGGTGGGGCCGATCCGAGCGTTGGCACGCCGTCCGCGATCGAGGCCGCCCGGATGTTCGGCAAGGACGACCTGCTCAGCTTGTTCGGCAACTGAGCAGGCCTCCCGGGACGATCAGGCGCCGGTGCCGGACGGGCTGGTGCTGGTCGGGCTGACCGGCGCACCGCCCGAACTCGGCAGCACCGAGGTGTTCGTCCCGGTCACGTTGGTGTCGGGGACGTTCGACGAGGTCGGCGCGGCGGTGGTGACCGGCGGCCCGTAGGACGTGGTCGGCGTGTCGGTCGGGTTGGCCGGCCCCTGCAGGGAGGTACTGCACCCGGCGATGGTCAGTGCGGCGGCGCTGAGCAGCACGGCAGCCGCCGTAGTGCGGATCACGGTGGTTCGCACGGTTGCGTATCCCCTTCTGGACGGTCGACAGGGCCTTCTCGGCCGACACGAGTGCTGCCAAGAGTAGGACCGCGTCATTTCGGGCCGTGCGCCACTCCTGCTGATCACCGGTGACCGACGTCACTTTCGGGCATGGCCTGGTCAGAGCGGCCCGGTTCGGTTGGCGCGCATCCGGCCCTGCGCGGTGCGCAACATCTTCGCGGTCTACGATCCGGTACGAGCGTGTGCCGAGTCTGTTGGCATGCGCAGGCAACAGGTCAACAAGGTCAGTGCAGGAGGCATCGTGACGGCCGTAGTGCCCAAACCGATCGTTACCCGCCCCTACCCGGCGCACGAGACGGTCAAGGGCTCCTACCTGCTGAAGATGTTCCGCACCACGGACCCGAAGATGCTCGGCATCATGTACCTCACGACGTCGTTCGCCTTCTTCCTGGTCGGCGGCGTGATGGCACTGCTGATGCGCACCGAGCTGGCGCGGCCGGGGCTGCAGTTCCTCTCCCAGGAGCAGTACAACCAGCTGTTCACCATGCACGGCACGATCATGCTGCTGCTGTACGCGACCCCGATCCTGTTCGGGTTCGCCAACTACATCCTGCCGCTGCAGATCGGTGCCCCGGACGTCGCGTTCCCGCGGCTCAACGCCTTCTCCTACTGGGCGTACCTGTTCGGTGGCCTGATCGTGCTCTCGGGCTTCCTGACCCCGGGTGGCGCCGCGGACTTCGGGTGGTTCGCCTACACCCCGCTGTCCGACGCGATCCACTCCCCGGGTGTCGGCGGTGACCTGTGGATCACCGGCCTGATCCTCTCCGGCCTCGGCACGATCCTCGGTGGCGTGAACATGGCCACCACCGTGATCTGCCTGCGCGCGCCCGGCATGACCCTGTTCCGGATGCCGATCTTCACCTGGAACATCCTGGTCACCAGCGTGCTGATCCTGCTGGCCTTCCCGATCCTGACCGCCGCCCTGTTCGGCCTGCTGGCCGACCGGCACCTCGGCGCGCACATCTTCGACCCGGCCAACGGGGGCGTGATCCTCTGGCAGCACCTGTTCTGGTTCTTCGGGCACCCAGAGGTCTACATCGTCGCGCTACCGTTCTTCGGCATCGTCACTGAGATCTTCCCGGTGTTCAGCCGTAAACCGCTGTTCGGTTATCGCGGTCTGGTCTACGCGACGCTGGCCATCGCGGCACTGTCCATCGCGGTGTGGGCGCACCACATGTACGCGACCGGCGCGGTGCTGCTGCCGTTCTTCTCCGCGATGACCTTCCTGATCGCGATCCCGACCGGCGTGAAGTTCTTCAACTGGATCGGCACGATGTGGAAGGGGCAACTGACCTTCGAATCACCGATGCTCTTCGCGGTCGGCTTCCTGGTCACCTTCCTGTTCGGCGGTCTGACCGGTGTGCTGCTCGCCGCCCCGGCCATCGACTTCCACGTGTCGGACACCTATTTCGTGGTCGCGCACTTCCACTATGTGCTGTTCGGCACGATCGTGTTCGCCACCTACGCCGGTATCTACTTCTGGTTCCCGAAGATGACCGGCCGAATGCTCAACGAACCACTGGGCAAACTGCACTTCTGGACCACGTTCATCGGCTTCCACCTGACCTTCCTGATCCAGCACTGGCTGGGCAACGAAGGCATGCCCCGCCGGTACGCGGACTACCTGGCCAGCGACGGGTTCACCACGATGAACACCATCTCCACCATCGGCTCCTACGTGCTGGGTGCCTCGGTGCTGCCGTTCATCTACAACGTGTTCAAGTCCTACCGTTACGGCGAGGTCGTGGACGTTGACGACCCGTGGGGCTACGGCAACTCGCTGGAGTGGGCGACCTCCTGCCCGCCGCCCCGGCACAACTTCGTCGAGATGCCGCGCATCCGGTCCGAGCGCCCGGCCTTCGAGCTGCACTACCCGCACATGGTCGAACGCATGCGGCTGGAACGCGAGGCGTTCCCGGGGCGCAAGCACCGCGAAGCCATGGAGGCTATGGCGATGGCCAGCTCGTCGAGCAGTGACGATTCGGGCGAAAGCTGACCTGACCAGGAAATCCGATGACACCGGGGCACCCATCATGGGCACCCCGGTGTCGTTGTCTACAGGGTTGATTACTTGGGGGTAATTCTTGTGGCAGCGACACCAGTTCTGATCACCGTCACCGGCCCGGACAAGCCGGGTGTCTCCTCGGTGCTGTTCTCCGCGCTGGCCGTGAACAACGCGGACATGCTCGACGTCGAGCAGGTCGTCATCCACGGCAAGCTCGTGCTCGGCGTGCTGGTCGCCGCGCCCGCCGACCCGGAGGGTCTGCAGGAGGCGGTCGAGCAGGCCATGGCCAGCGTCGGTATGCAGGTCGAGGTCGAAATCGGGCACGAGACCAGCGCGGCGACGGCGCAGGTCGAGTCCACGCATGTGCTGGTCGTGCTCGGGCACCCGGTCACCGCCAAGGGTTTCACCCGGATCGCGCGGCGGCTGGCCAAGCTCGGCGCCAACATCGACGCCATCACCCGCGTCGCCGACTACCCGGTCACCGGCCTGGAACTGCGGGTTTCCGTCGGGGACGACAGCGCGGAGGCCGACGAGCGGCTGCGGTCGGTGCTCGGCGAGGCCGCCGCCGATGTCGGCCTGGACATCGCCATCGAGCGCGCCGGTCTGGCCCGGCGGGCCAAGCGGCTGATCGTGTTCGACGTGGACTCGACGCTGGTGCAGGGCGAGGTCATCGAGATGCTGGCGGCCCGGGCCGGTCGCGAGGAAGAGGTCCGCGCGATCACCGAGGAGGCCATGCGCGGCGAACTCGACTTCGCCGAGTCGCTGCGCCGCCGGGTGTCCGTGCTCGACGGGCTGCCCGAATCGGTGATCGCCGACGTCGCCGGAGAACTCGTGCTCACCCCGGGCGCGCGCACGACGATCCGCACCCTCAAGCGGCTCGGCTTCCGCTGCGGCATCGTCTCCGGCGGGTTCACCCAGGTCGTCATGCCGCTCGCCGAGGAACTCGCCCTCGACTTCTGTGCTGCCAACTACCTTGAGGTCGTCGACGGGAAGCTGACCGGGAAGGTGGTCGGGGACATCGTCGACCGGCCCGGGAAGGCCGTGGCGCTGAGCCGCTTCGCCGAGGCCAGTGGCATTCCGCTGGCGCAATGCGTCGCGGTCGGCGACGGTGCCAACGACATCGACATGCTCACCGCGGCCGGGCTCGGCGTCGCGTTCAACGCCAAGCCCGCGCTGCGCGAGGTCGCCGACACCGCGCTGTCGCACCCGTTCCTGGACGCGATCCTGTTCATCCTCGGCGTGCGCCGCTCCGAGGTGGAAGCGGCCGACCTCGCCGACGGCCTGACCCCGCAGCGGCCGGTGTGAACCCGGAGGGGGTGGGCCCCCGACTGGGGGTCGGCAACAACGCAGTTCTGGCGCCGCTGGCGGCCCGGTATGCGCACTGGCTCTCGCTGCCCAGTGAGTCCACTGTGGATGTTTCGGACGAAGCGCCCGACCAGGTCAGGGCGATGCCGATCATCCTGCACATCGACAAGGCCGACCCGCCCGACCGCACCGCGCTGCTGGAAGCCGCGGCGGCCGCCGCGATCGCGGTCTGCCTGGACGAACGCGCCGAGCCGGAAGGTCCCTGGCACGAGGACCTGATGGCGTGGACCGGTGGGCGGATCCGCAAGGTGTCGCGCCGGGCGCGCACCGCGCACTGGGCGGCCGCGCAGGAGTTCCCCGGCGTCACGATCACCGTCGACGGCGCGCAGGCCCGGGCCCTCGTTCCGGGTCTGGTGACCGAGACGCCCAAGGAGATCAGCCGGTTGCAGATCTCCGGCAGCGACCTGCCGATCGAGCCGGCCGCCCCACCGCCGCCCGGCCGACCGGTGCTGTGGCTGAACCCCGATGTGCCGATGACGGCGGGGAAGGCGGCGGCCCAGGTCGGTCACGCGACCATGCTGCTGGCCGCGTTGTTGTCCGGTTCGGGGCAGGACGACCGGATCGCCGAGTGGGCGGCGACCGATTATCGCTGCGCCGTGCGTATTGCGGAGCAGGCGCACTGGAGGACCTTGTGTCCCGGCGAGGATCCGGCGGCGACCTGGCGCGACCAGGGCGTGATCGCCGTGCGGGACGCCGGTTTCACCGAGGTCGCGCCGGGCACCATCACCGTGCTCGCTCAATGGGGTAGTGCCTAGCCGCCTCACCTGCGGCGATGATCAACCGGTGCCAAGCTTGGCCGAGGTTCATGTCCGGTGGACAGAAAACCGGGCTGCCCATTGCAGTCGCACGGCTCCGCTGGGTAGCTTCTGAGTCGAGTTCCGGCTTGACAACGTTGTCATCGCGAGGGAAGGGTGAACCGGACATGGATCTTGGGGGCGGATTGAGACGGCCGTTGTCCCGGCGCAGCGCGCTCACCGCGCTTGCCGCCGCAGCGGGCGGCATCGGTCTCACCGGTGTTCTCGGCGGTACGGCCAACGCGGCCACCGCGCCAACGGCGGGTTTCAACTACACAGCCAACTATGCGACTCCGGCGCCTCCGGCCAAGCAGGCGGCGACGCAGATCCGCAACGAGTTCCTGCACTGCTGGAACGGGTACAAGAAGTTCGCCTGGGGTCATGACCAGGTCAACCCGGTTTCCGGTACCTCCAACGAGTTCTTTGTGGACGGTCACCCGATCGGCCTGTCCATGATCGAGGCCCTGGACACGTTGTACGTGATGGAGCTGGACGACGAGCTGTCCGCCAGCGTCAAGTGGATCGATCAGAACGTCGACTTCGACATCGACGGCAACTTCCACGTGTTCGAGGCGATCATCCGGGTCGTCGGCGGCCTGATCGCCGGTTACCTGGCGGTCAAGGACAAGAAGCTGCTCTCGCTGGCCGTCGACATCACCGATCGGCTGATGCCCGCGTTCGCCTCACCGACCGGCCTGCCCTACCAGTACGTCAACCTGCACACCGGCGCGGTCTCCGGCCCCACCCCGCCGCTGGCCGAGATCGGCACCAACATCCTCGAGTTCGGGGTGCT
>DATFHN010000055.1:0-4853 GCA_035248365.1 Pseudonocardiaceae bacterium
TTCGATAGACCAGCCCCGCTGGAGCACCAGTCGCTCGTACTGGTCCACCGAAATGTAGTTCCAGAGGATGTCGCGCGCCTGCTTCACCGAGACCTGGAGGTGCCCGGTCTCGGCGAGATGCCGGGCCAGCATCCCCATGCCCCGCAGGGCCTCGTCCATCAGCTGTCGCCAGACGGCTTCGAGGGATTCATCGACGTGGCGGCCGTCGCGAATGAGGATCTGAACCGAAGCGGACCGTTGTACCCGTTCGACATAGCCGTCGACGTACATCTCGATCTTGCGGCGTACATCCGGCTCCGCACGGATCGCGCGGGTGCCGGACTGCTGGGCGACCGGAAGATCCTCGTCGCCCTCCATGATGAGGTCGAACACGGCCTTGGCCAGTGCGGCCTTGGTCCCGAACGCCTTGTAGATCGTCTCCGGTGCGACGCCCGCACGTCGTGCGACAGCCGTGATCGTCGTGCCCCGGAACCCGTCACGCTCGAACAAATCATGGGCTGCACGGACGATCGCGGTCCGGCGACGCTGCGCGGCGGCACGTCGACCGCTGGCGTCGTACGACCTCTTGACGGGAGCCATGCAGGGCACCAGACTTTCAGTCAAGTCTCACTGTAACGAAAGAAGGACCCATGGGCACACTCGTCCATGACGCGAGGAGCCTCGCGGTCGCAAGCATCCACGCGATGGTCGACGGCACACCAGAACAGTTCGCCGAGCTGTACACCGCCGACGCCTTCACCCGCGAACGGGTCGCCGCGCCGCCCGACGCGCGCGGCACCGGGCCGGACGCCTTCCTCGCCCTCGCCCACTGGCTGCGCGCCGCGTTCGCCGACTACCACTACGAGATCCACACCACGGTCGGCGAAGGTGAGCTGGTCACCGTCAACTCCACCATGCACGGACGACACGTCGCACCGATCGCGTTCTACACCGAGGACGCGGCCATCGACATCGTGTTCGCGCCGACCGGCAAGCCCTTCGCCGCGACCCAGTCGCACTGGTTCCGGATGCGCGACGGCCGCATCGCAGAGCACTGGGCGAACCGCGACGACCTCGGCATGGCCAAACAGGCCGGCTGGGTGCCGCCGAGCCCGCTCTACCTGCTCAAGTGCGCGCGGCTCAAGAAGCGCGCCCAACGTCAGGCGCGGCACCAGTAGCCAGGGATTCGCCCTGAACGACGCGGACCGCGACCCCTATCCAGTGATGACGCGTTCGGTGACGAGAAGTAGGCCGATGATGATCATGCCGACTCCGGACAGGCGAGTGACCGCGCGGGCTGCGGCCGGGCGGCCGTGCAGCATGGTTGCCACGAACGTGCCGAGCAAGAGGTAGAACACCGCAACGGTGATCGTGAAGACGCATCCGAGGACCGCGAGCTGCGCGGTAACCGGCCAGCCGCCGTGCGCCACGGTGAACTGAGGGAGCAGCGCCAAGAACAGCAGGAGAGCCTTCGGATTGAGGCCGCTGACGCCGATGCCCTTGACGATCGTGCCCCGGCGGGTAGCGGCGGCGGGATCGATCGCGGCGGTCGGCGCGACGGGCCGCGCGAGGATCGCAATCCCCTGCCAGACCAGATAACCGGCGCCGACCAAGGTCAAGACGATGAGGACAACAGGCGTGCTGCCGACAAGCGCTCCGACACCGGTGCAGACAACTGCCGTGAGCACCGCGTAGCCGAGGACCAGGCCCGCGACGGGCGCGAGCACCGGCTGGCCGGCCAGGGTGGAGGTCAGGGTGAATGCCCAGTCCGCGCCGGGCACGACGATCAGCAGGAGCGTGACGACCCAGAAGGCCAGGAGGCTCGTGGTAGCCATACGTGGAAAGATATACGCCTATGGCCCGCAGATGGTTCCAACTTCCTCGCTAGTAGCCCCGTACTGTGCAAACATCTGGCCCATGGACGTGATTGATCGGAAGATTCTTGCACTGCTTCAAGCTGACGGCCGGCTGACGTTGACCGAGCTGGCCAACCGCGTGGGATTGAGCGTGTCGCCGTGCCATCGTCGTCTTCGCGAACTCGAACGCGACGGTGTGATCACCGGATATCGCGCTCTGGTCGACCCGGCGGCTGTCGGGCTGACGTTCGAAGCGCTCGTATTCGTGACGATGCGGCAGGAAGACCGCGCCACACTGCAGGGGTTCGAGTCCGGACTCAGCGCAATTCCGAACGTCCTCTCGGCGGAGCGATTGTTCGGCGATCCGGACTACCTGCTCCGGATCGTGACGACCGATCTGGCCTCGTATCACGCTCTCCAGGACGAGCAACTCGGCGTACTTCCCGGCGTACAACGCATGACTTCGACGCTCGTCATGAAGCGAGTCGTAGCGGACCGGTCGATCCCCACGTGACGCGAGGATGCGTCGCCGCGAACAGCGTGCCCATTTGACCTCGACGCGGCCAGATAGGGGTGGACGGGATGCACGACGCGATGCCTTCCGGGAGGTGGGTGGCGAGGCCGGCTCGATCAGGGCCGGGCGAGTCGGCCGGCGTCGAGGCGGCGTACGGAAATCAGGTTCAGCCCGAGGTCGCGGACTCGGGTTAGCAGGGCGTGCAGCGCGGCCTGGTCGGCGAGCAGCCCGCAGATGATGGTGTCCTCGGCCTGGCCGCGGACTTCCAGGCCGGAGAACCAGGCGGTCCATCGACCGTCCAGGACACCCGCCACGCGTATCTCGTACCGGGCTGGCTCGTCGGCGGTGTTCATCACGGCTCCGGCCGCTCTTGGATTGCTTGCATCCGTGGACGGTAGGAGCGAGCGGGAGGACTGCGCGTCACCCAAAGGTGGCGGGTGAGTGGAATCCTGCGGAGGTGCTCGCTGACCGATGCCTCATGCATCCCTGGCGGATCGGGCCGGGCTCGCCGTGACCGGCCGGGACGTCCTGTTGGCGACGAAGCTGCACCTCCCCGGCGCGCAGCCGGGTTTCGTGCCGCGCGCACGTCTGCGAGAGGCACTGGACGAGGGGCTGGCTCGCGGTCGGGTGCTGGTGTGTGCTCCGGCGGGATTCGGCAAGACGGCGCTGTTGGCCGACTGGGCCCGCGGTGGCGAGCGCGCGGTGGCTTGGTTGGGTCTGGATGGCGGCGACAGCGATCCGGCGCGGTTCTGGCGTTACGCGGTGACCGCGCTGGACCAGGCGCGACCCGGCCTGGCCGAACGGGTGCGTGCGCTGCTCGCTCCCCCGGCCCCGAGTTCGTCGGAGCAACTGGTGACGGCCGTGATCAACGAGTTGTCGGCCGATCCCGGCCAGGATGAAGTGCTGCTGGTTCTCGATGACTACCACCTGATCGATTCCGAGCCGGTACACGAGTCGGTGGCGTTCCTGCTGGAGAATCTGCCGCCGCGCCTGCGCGTCGTGATCTCCACTCGGGCTGATCCGCCGCTGCCGCTGGCGCGGCTGCGGGCCCGCGGTCAGTTGGCCGAGCTGCGCGCCGTCGACCTGCGTTTCACCTCCGACGAGGCGGCCGCGCTGCTGGGCGAGGCGGTGGGGCCGGGCCTGTCGAGCGCGGCGCTGGCGGCGCTGACCGTCCGCACCGAGGGCTGGGCTGCGGGGCTGCGGCTCGCCGGACTGTCGTTGCGCGGACGCGCGGATCCGGCCGGGTTCGTGGCGGCGTTCAGCGGCAGTCACCGCTTCGTGCTGGACTACCTGGCCGACGAGGTCCTGGACCGCCAGCCCGGGACGGTACGCACGTTCCTGCTGGAGACCTCGGTGCTGGAGCGGTTGTCGGGCGAGCTCTGTGACGCGGTGACCGGACGGTCCGACGGCCAGGCGATGCTGCAGGACGTCGAGCGCGCTGGCCTGTTCCTGGTGCCGCTGGACGAGGTGCGCGGCTGGTGGCGCTACCACCACCTGTTCGCCGATCTGCTGCGCGCCCGGCTGCAGGCCGAGCAGCCCGACCGGGCACGGGCGCTGCACCGGGCCGCCGCCGCCTGGTGCGAGAAGCACGACCTGGCCGACGACGCCGTGCGGCACGCACTGGCGGCAGGAGATGCCGGCTGGGCGGCGCGGCTGGTGGAGCGGCACGTCGAGGCGCTGCTCGGCCGCAGCGAGGGCGCGACCCTGCGTCGCTGGCTCACCGCACTGCCCGCGGAGTCGGTACGCGACCGTCCCCGGTTGTGCCTGGCGCAGGCGTACGCCGCAGCGATGGGCTTCCAGCTGGAAGCGCTCGAGTCCCTCATCGAGGACGCCGAGCGCGGCGTCGCGATCCGCGGTGACGAACCGTACGAGCCGTCCCTCGGGCCACCTCGCGGCGACAGTGTGCTGGCCAACGTCCCGGCCGGGATCGCGTTCCTGCGCGCCTCGCTCGCCCGGCTTCGTGGCGATGCCGGGGTGGCAACCGGCTACAACCGGCAGGCCCTCGCCGAACTGGGCAAAGACGACTGGCTGATGCGCTCGTTCGTGCAGTGGAACGAGGCGGTGACGGACTGGTTGGCCGGCCGGCTCGGACCGGCCGAGCGTGGCCTGGCGGATGTGCTCGCCCAGCGGCGGCTCAGAGGCGAGTTCTTCGCCGGCTTCCTCCCGATGCGCGCCTGCTACGACCTGGGTCAGGTGCAGCGCGCCCGCGGCAACCTGGATGCCGCGGCAGCGACCTACCGGCGGGAGCTGAGCACGGTCGGCGAGGACGGCGGCCAGGCGGCACTGGCGGGCCCGGCACATGTGGGTCTGGCCCAGGTTCTGTACGAGCGGAACGACCTGGCCGCGGCCCTGGACCATGCAACCCAGGGGGTCGCGCTGTCCCGGCAGCTCACCTTCGCCCAGTCGCTGGCCACCGGCCTGGCCGTGGTCGCGCGGATCCGGCACGCGCAGGGTGATGCCGCCGGCGCGCTGGAGGCGATCACCGAGGCCGGGCAGGTCGAGCA
>DATFHN010000056.1:0-4815 GCA_035248365.1 Pseudonocardiaceae bacterium
GGGGTCGCCGCCGCCGCGGCCTTCCTGGTCCGCGCCGCGACCCTGACCAACGATCCGGCGCGCCGGGCCGATCGCGCCCTCGCGGCCGCTCAGGCACTGCTCCAGACCGGCTCCTTCGACGAGGCGCTCGACCTGCTGTCGATGACCGAGGCCGTGGTGCGCACCGACATGCAGCGCGCCCAGATGGCGGTGATCCGGGCGGAGCTGGCGTTCGTCATGAACCGGGGCAACGACGCGGCGCCGCTGCTGCTCGACGCCGCGCGCAGGCTGGAAACCATCGATCCGGGCGGGTCACGCGCGATCTACCTGGACGCGCTGTCCGCGGCGTTCTTCGCCGGGGCCATGGCCAGCCCAGGAGGTGACCTGCGCACGGTCGCCCGCGCCGTCGAGGCCGCACCGCCGCCGCCGGAGAACCCGCCCGCGTCCGATCTGCTGCTGGACGGGACGGCCGCGATGTACAACAGCGGCTTCGAGGCCGCACTGCCGATGCTGCGCGAGGCGTTGTCCGCGTTCCGGGCGGGAGCGCCGAGCAGTGACGAGCTGCGCTGGCTGTGGCTGGCCAGCATCTCGGCCATGACCCTGGGCGAGGACGAGCTCTGGGACGTGCTGACCGAGCGGCATGTCGAGATCGCCCGCAGCACTGGCGCGGTCAGCCAGCTGCCCATCGCGCTGACGCTGCGCTCGTTGTACCTGTTGTTCTCCGGCGAGCTGACCGAGGCCTGGATGCTGACCGACGAGGTGCAGGCGATCAAGGACGCCACCGGTCTGCACCTCGCGCCCAGCAGCGCGGTCGCCGTCGTCGCGTTCCGCGGCGACGAGGCAATGGCGTACACGGTGTTCCAGGCCGCCCTCGACGACGCGACCCGGCGTGGCGAAGGCGTCGGGATCACCATGACGGAATGGGCGCGCGCCGCGTTCAACAACAGCCTCGGCCGCTATCCCGACGCCGTTTCCTCGGCGCAGCGCGCCATCGACCCCCAGTCGGACCTCGGCTCGCATGTCCTGCCCTGGGTCGAGTTGATCGAAGGCGCGGTGCGATCCGACCAGCTCAAGATCGCCGAAGACGCCTACGAGCGGCTGGCCGAGATGGCCACGGCCACCGGCACGCCCTGGGCGCTGGGCATGCAGACCCGTTCGAGGGCGCTGCTCAGCACCGGCGACGAGGCGGAAAGTCACTACCGCCAGGCCATCGAGCATCTCGGCCGAACGCGGATGCGGCTGGATCTCGGCCGGGTCCATCTGGTGTTCGGGGAGTGGCTACGGCGGGAACGCCGCAACAACGAGGCGCGCGAGGAGTTGCGCGCCGCCCGGAACATGCTCGGCCCGATGGGCGTCGTCGGTTTCGCCGAACGAGCCACCCGGGAACTGCGGGCGGCGGGCGAATCGGTGCGCAGGCGGACCAAGACCAACCGGCGCGACGAACTGACCGCGCAGGAGGCGCAGATCGCCCGCATGGCCCGTGACGGCCTGTCGAACCCGGAGATCGCCAGCCGGTTGTTCCTCAGCCCGTACACCGTCCAATATCACCTTCGCAAGATCTTCACCAAGCTCGGTATTTCCTCCCGTAGTCAGCTCGAACGGGTCCTGCCGCACAACCCGGAAACCTGATCCGTCAGCGGTAGCGGCCGGCGAACCGCGATCCTCGCCCGCGCTCGGTGAAGGTCAGGCCGACGGCGACGCCGTCCCGGACGATCCAGTTGAGGTCGTAGCAGGCGCGATAGGTCGGCGGCCAGAACGAGCAGAAGCGGCCGTCGTCGTCGACGTACCATTCGCCGTGCGAAGGACGGCCACCGTCGACATAGGTGGTGGCGCCGCCGGGTTCGAAGACCTGCGTCGCGCCGTCGTCGTAGGCGAAGGTGCCCGCGGTGACGGCCGCCGGGATGTGTTCGGCGGCCACCGGATCGCCATCGGCGACCCGAAGGTCCTTGATCGACTCGGTCATGTGCTCCTCCTGATCGCGAGTGTCGCTTCGATGCTGCGTCACCCGGGGGCCCGGTCGCATCCGGGTGTATCCCGGTCAGTGTGAGCACTAGGACATTCCTCGATGCGAACACCGGGCCCGCGCGCAACGCTGGAGGGATGGTTCAGTGGAACAAGGTCGGCCACGCGGACGTGGTCAGGGCGATCGACGAGTACGACCGGCTGGGACCGGAGGGCTTCTTCGCCAAGCACGGTTTCGCGCCGTCCACAACGTACGAACTGATCTGGGACCAACGCCGCTACCCGCCGAAGGCGTTGCTCGGCACCGCCTACGAGTTCGCGACCGGCGATCGGCTGGCCTCCAGCGAATTCGAGGGCGGCAAGGCCGGCGCCGTCACCGTACTCGGCAAGCTCGGCTTCACGATCGAGCCTCGTCGCAAGGCGTAGGCCCCGGGCTGCCGGGGTGTGCACTAGTGGTTTCCCTGATTCGACGGTCGAGCGCGGCGGAAGATGCTGGGCTCGCCAGAAGAACGAAACGGAGAAACCCATGCCAGAGCACGCAATGTCGGCCGACGGTCACATTTACCTGCAGACCAACGAGGTCCGCAACACCATCATTCACTACTCTCGCGCGGCCAATGGCACCATCACCGAGGTGGAGCGGGTGCCGACCGGCGGTGCGGGTTCCGGGATCTACAAGCCGATCAGCGGCCAGGAGAGCGCGCCGAACGCCTTCGAGTCGGCGGGTAGCGTGATCCTCTCGCCTGACCGGCGTTTCCTGTTCGCCACCAACGGCGGCGACAACTCGGTGTCCAGCTTCGCTGTCGCCGACGACGGCAAGCTGACGGTGTCGGACGTCAAGCGCACCGGGAACCTCGTGGCCGGGCGCAGCGGCACCGCGAAGTCCCTTGCCTACCTGCCGGAATCCGGCACGCTGATCGTGCTGCACTCGTTCGGCCCCGACCACGTCCGCCTGATGACGGTCGACGGCGACGGCAAGCTCACCGCGCGCCCCGAGGGTTACACGGTGAACACGCCGGACAAGCCGCTGCGCGTGTCCACAATGGTCGTCCTGTCGCCCGACCACAAGTTCCTGATCGTCGGCACCACGTTCGACGAGCCGGCCAAGGCGAACCCGGACGGCTCGCCGATCCTGTGGGCCGAGAAGCCGGACGGCACGAAGTACTCGGTGGCCTCCAACGCGCCCGACCCGGACGGCATCGTGGTGTTCCCGGTGCAGTCGGACGGATCGCTGGGCGAGGGCATGTTCCAGGACGGCGGTAGCGGTTCACCGTTCTACCCGGCGTTCCTGAACCACCGGCCGGACCACTTCGTCATCGGCTACGCGGTCGGCGACGGCATCGGCCTTGCCTCCCTCGACGAGAACGGCAAGATCGCGACCGGCCCGGTGGTGAAGATCGACACCAGTGCCGGTCTGCCCTCCGAGCTGTGCTGGCTGGCCGTGTCGCCGGACGACAAGTGGGTCTTCGCCACCAACTTCGGGTACAGCTACGTCAGCAGCTTCCGCATCGACGGCGACGTCATCTCCGTCGCGCACGACCAGGCCTGCCCGAAGGTGCCCGGCGACGGCACGTTCCGCGCGCTCAACGGCACGGTCAGCAGCGGCCCGAGCGACTGCCTGCTCAGCCCGGACGGCAGCTTCCTGTACCAGATCTACGCCAACGCCTCGAAGCTCGTTGGCTACGCGGTGCAGGAGGACGGCTCGCTGTCCGAGGTGACCAGCGCGGAGATCCCGTACAACAGCCCCCAGGGCCTGGCTGGCTTCTGATGGTGCCGAGGATCGAGACGACCCTGTCGTCGTTGATGCTCACGCCCCGGGAGACCGAAAAACTGGTGATCTACCAGGTGGCCGAACTCGCGCGCCGACGTAAGGGGCGCGGGCTGAAGTTGAACGTGCCGGAGTCGATCGCACTGATCATCGAGGCACTGCTCGAAGCCGCCCGGGACGGGAGGTCGGTCGCGGAGGTGACCGAACTCGGCAAGCAGGTGCTCTCCCGTGACGATGTGATGGACGGCGTGCCGGAGATCGTCAACCTGGTCCAGGTCGAGGCCACGTTCCGCACCGGAACGCAGCTGGTGGCCGTGGCCAACCCGATTCCGTAGAGGACAGAGAGAAATGATTCCAGGCGAGTGGCTGCTCTCCGACGAGCCGGTCGAGATCAACGCGGGCAGGCGGACGTTGCGGCTGTCCGTGCGCAACACCGGTGACCGGCCGATCCAGGTCGGTTCGCACTTCCACTTCTTCGAAGTCAACCGGGTGCTCGACTTCGACCGCGCGGCAGCGCTCGGCCTGCGCCTGGATGTCCCTTCCGGACAGTCGATCCGGTTCGAGCCGGGCGACGAGCGGGACGTCGACCTGGTCGAGTTCGGCGGCGCGCGCCGGGTGGTCGGCTTCAACGGGCTGCTCGACGGTGCCACGTCGGCGCGGTGGACCGCGAGCCGGGCACTCGCGCGAGCCGCCGAACTCGGTTTCTCGGGAGCGGGGGAGACGTCATGACGATGATTCCGCGACGGCAGTACGCCTCGCTCTACGGTCCTACGGCCGGTGACCGGTTCCGGTTGGCGGACACCGAACTGATCGCGCGCGTCGAACGCAGTCTCATCCTCCCCGGTGAGGAAGCGATCTACGGCGGCGGCAAGTCGATCCGCGACGGCATGGCGCAGGCACCGGGCCTGCGCAACGCGGACGGCGCGCTCGACCTGGTGATCACCTCGGTGATCGTGATGGACGCGATGCTGGGCATCGTCAAGGCCGACATCGGCGTCAAGGACGGGCTGATCGTCGGCATCGGCCAGGCGGGCAACCCGGCGACGCAGGACGGCGTGTCGGCCAACCTGGTCATCGGGCCCGGCACCGAGGTGATCTCGGGCGAG
>DATFHN010000057.1:0-32745 GCA_035248365.1 Pseudonocardiaceae bacterium
GGCGGCGGCGCGGAATCCGCGCATCGCCTTGGCGAAGCGGCCCTTGCGCAGTTCCAGGCCGGAGAGGTTCGAGGTGGCGAACGCGTGCTGCGGGTCGATCTCCAGCGCCTTGCGGTAGAACGTGGCGGCCGTCGCGTAGTCGGACCGGTCGCTGTAGACGAGGCCGAGCAACACGTAGGGATCGGCGTTGTCCGGGGCGAGGGCGACCGCGCGGTCGGCCGGGTGCATGGCTTCGCTGCGCCGTTCGGGCAACCCGCGCAGGACCAGGCCGAGGGTGTAGTGGCTGGCCCACAGGTTGGGCGCGAAGCGGACGAACATCTCGGCCGAGGCGATCGCTTCCTCGTGCCTGCCGAGCTGGCGCAACGCCATGCTGCGGTGCTGCCAGGCGGCCGGATAACCGGACTCGACCTCCAGCGCCTTCTCGCTGGCCCGCAGCGCGTCCTGCGCCCGGTTGAGATGAAGGTGGGCCGAGGCCAGCAGGGTCAGCGCGGACGCGTCCTGCGGGGAGCCGTGCAAATGCTCGGTGAGCAGGGTGACGGCGTCGTCGGCGCGGTTGATGTGCAGCAGGTGCCGCGCCTGGAGCAGCACTGTCTCGGTACCCGTCACAACAGGCGTTCCCGCTTGAGATAGCTGCGCAGCTCGTCGTAGCTGCCGTCGGCGTTGCTGAACTCGACCACGTTGCGCGCGGTGTTCAGCCAGCTGCCGATCGACGGCTTGACCTCCTCCAGCGCGGCGTCCAGGTCGCCCATCTCGATCATGCGGGCCTTGCCGGTGGACACCGAGTCGAGCAGCGCGCGTTCGGCCGCGGTCTCGCACAGGTGCGCCAGGTCCGCGCCGGAGTAGCCGTGCGTGCGCTTGGCCAGCCGCTTGACGTCGATCCCGGCGACAGGACGTTCGCGAAGGTGGTAGCGCAGCACGCCTTCGCGAGCAGGCTCGTCCGGCGGCAGCACCAGCAGGGTCCGGTCGAATCGTCCGGGCCTGCGCAGCGCGCCATCCACGTCCCACGGGTGGTTGGTGGCGGCGAGCACGAACACGCCATCGTTGGATTCGCGCACGCCGTCGAGTTCGGTGAGCAGCTGGTTGACCGCGCCGCGCATCGCGCTGTTGCGCAGCTGGCTGCGTTTGTGGCCGAGCGCGTCGATCTCGTCCAGGAAGATCACGCACGGGCTGGCCTTGCGCGCGGTGGCGAAGACTTCGTGCAGGTTGCGCTCGGAGCTGCCGATCCACATGTCCAGCACGTCGTTGAGGCCGACCGCGACGAACTTCGCGCCCAGTTCGCCCGCGATGGCGCGCGCGATGAACGTCTTGCCGCAGCCGGGCGGACCGTAGAGCAGCAAGCCACCGCGCAGGCTCTTGCCGTACAGCTTGCGCAGCTCCGGGTTGTTCATCGGCGCCAGGAACGCCGCCTGCAGCCGCTTCTTCACCTCGACCATGCCCGCCACATCGGCCAGCCGCACGCTCGACGATTCGATGTCGAAGGCGGGCGCCTCGCCGGGGTCCTCGGCCTCGTCGTCGACGAATCGAGGCGGAACCACGTCGGACAGTTCGCGTTCGGCACTCGCCCAGTCGAACGGCGCCGGTTCGCTTGGTGCGGCGACGACGGGTTCGGGCTGTTCCGATGCGGCCGGAGCGCCGACCGCGCGGGCCATCAGCGCGCGAGCGTCGGTCGAGCCGGGAGACCGTTGCAGCGCGGCCGCGATGTGTCCGATGGCGTCGTCGGTCGAACCGTTGTCCAGCAGCAGTTCGGCGAGGTGTAAACGCAGCGGCACATCATCGGGCGTGGCCGCGACCGCAGCACGCAAGCTGGTGATCAACGGCGAATCTGGGCTCACGCCGCTACGTTACGGCCTCCGCGATCTCGCTGGCAGCAACCTTGAGCGAATCACAGCAGCAGCTCGGCGGCCACGCCCCGGAACACCTGCGCGAAAATGCTCGATTTAGACCTGTTTGACGAACATTCGAGCAGAGTGGTCTACTCCATTGACTCGGGAGGTCGGATGCACACACGCAGGTTCGGCATCGTGTTGGCTGTCTTGCTCACCGCCGCGACAGTGACCTTACCGGCAGATGCGACAACCACCCCCACATCGCCGCAATCCGGCCTGCCAGCCGTGTACCCGGTCCCTCGGTCGATGACCGCACAGGGCCCGGGTGTGCCGCTGGCCGGCCGGGCCGGCCTGGTCACCGGCTCGGGCAGCGATCAGGACGCGATGGCCGAGGTGCGCAGGGTGCTCACCGGCGCCGGAGTGCGCACGATCGATCAGGTCACCGATCCCGGTTCACTCGCACCCGGCGAGACCGCGATTTTCGTTGGCGGCGCGGACGAAAATCCGCCTGCCGGACCGGTGCTGACCGCGCTGGGTGTCGCGGATGCGACGAGCCTCGCGGCCGAGGGCTACGTGCTCGCGGACGGCATCGTGTCCGGTCGCCCGGACGTCGTCCTGGACGGCCACGACGCCACCGGCACCTACTACGCCGCCCAGACCCTGCGCCAGCTCGTGCTCAGACACGGTCCGATCGCGACGATTCCCGGCGTGCGGGTGCGCGACTGGCCCGCCTATCCGATCCGTGGCGTGATCGAAGGCTTCTACGGCACCCCGTGGTCGAACGCCCAGCGGCTGGACCAGTTCGCGTTCTACGGTGCGCACAAGATGGACACCTACGTCTATTCGCCCAAGAACGACCCGTACCTGCGCGACCAGTGGCGCGACCCGTACCCGGCCGATCAGCTGGCCGCGCTCAAAACCCTGGTCGACGGCGCCAACGCCAACCACGTCACGTTCACCTACGCGCTCTCCCCCGGCCTTTCGGTCTGCTACAGCTCGGCCGCCGACGAACAGGCGCTGGTGGCGAAGTTCCAGTCGCTGTGGGACATCGGCGTGCGCAGCTTCGCCATCCCGCTCGACGACATCAGCTACACCACCTGGAACTGCGCCGCCGACGCGACCAAGTTCGGCACCGGCGGCGCCGCGGCCGGCGCGGCCCAGTCCTACCTGCTCAACGCGGTCCAGAAGGACTTCATCGCCACGCACCCGGGATCGGCGCGGCTGGAGATGGTGCCGACCGAGTACTCCGACGTGGCCGCGAGCCCGTACAAGAACACCATCAAGGCCCAGCTCGACCCGGCGGTCGTGGTCGAGTGGACCGGGGTGGGCGTGATCGCGCCGGTGATCACCCCGGCGCAGGCGGCCGCGGCCAAGGCCGTGTACGGCCACGACATCCTGGTCTGGGACAACTACCCGGTCAACGACTACGTGACCAACCGGTTGCTGCTCGGCCCGTACGCGGGCCGCAGCCCGGGCCTGGCCGGGTCGCTGGTCGGCATCACCGCGAACCCGATGATCGAACCGGACGCGTCCAAGATCGCCCTGTTCAACGTCGCCGACTTCACCTGGAACGACACCGCCTACAACCAGGCCGCCTCCTGGCAGGCCAGTCTGCGCGAGTTCGCCGGCCCGGACCCGCGGGTGCGGTCGACCTTCGACGCCTTCGCCGACCTGGAGTACTACTCCCAGATCAACCCGGTCCAGGCGCCCGCGCTGGCCAGGCAACTCGCCGCGTTCTGGTCCGCCTGGGAAACCGGAAGGCCCGGCGCCGCCGGCCAGCTCGACAGCTACCTCAACATCATCCAGAACATCCCCGAGGTGCTGAGCACGAAACTCCCGGGTGCTACCGAGTTCACCGCCGAAACCCAGCCCTGGCTGGACTCGGCAGGCACCTGGGGCCAGGCCGCCCGCGCCGCGCTGAAGATGCTCGTCGACGAGCGCTCGGGCAACGGCGCGGCCGCGCAGGCCGATCGCGCCCAGGCCAGGTCGCTGATGACCAAGGCGGGCAGCTTCACCTACGCCGGCCTGAACGGCACGGTCAACGTGACCGTCGGCGACGGCGTGATCGACAAGTTCATCGACGACGCGCTCACCGAGAACGAGCGCTGGCTCGGCCTGGCGGGCAGGCACGTCACCGCGATCACCTCGATGTCCACGTACCAGTCGAACACACCGGACAAGATGGTCGACGGCGACGACGCCACCTTCTTCTGGAGTTCGGCCCCGCCGAACCCCGGCGACTACGTCGGCGTGGATCTCGGCGCGGTGGAAGCGATCTCGCACGTGTCGCTGCACATGTCCAAGCCGACCAGCCCGAGCGACTACATCCACTCGGGCGTGCTGGAGTACTCGGCGGACAACGCGAACTGGACCACCGCCGGCAGCTACGACAACACCACCGACATCGAGGCCGACCTCCCGGCAGGCACCCAGGCACGGTTCGTCCGCTTCCGCGACACCCAGGTCCAGACGAACTGGGTGGTCGTCCGCGAATTCGACGTGACCAGCCCCGACAACGCCACCCCCACCGTGACCGGCACCCCGGCTCCGGCCGCCGGATCAATCCTGGCCGCGGCCTCGGACGGTTCGCCGGACACCAGCTACGTCGCCGCGAACGCGCCCGCCGCGGGTGACGCCCTCCAGATCGCGCTGCCCAAGCCCCGCCCGGTGCAACGCGTCCTGGTCCTCGGCACCGGCTCGGCCACCGTCTCGGTGCACGACGCAACCGGCTGGCGCGACATCGGCACCCTTCGCCCCGGCTACACCGACCTCCCGGCCGGCAACGCCACCATCGACACCATCCGTCTACAGTGGACAGCGGGCAGCGCGGCGCCCAGCATCGCCGAAGTGGTGCCCTGGTACGCCGATCTCCCATCCGCGACCCTCACCCTGGCCACGCCCGCCGTCGACGTGCAGTCCGGCGGCAGCGCGACGGTGAACGCCTACCTGACCGCGACCCAGCCCCGCGACCTGCCCGGCCTGCTCACCACGTCCGCGCCCAGCGGCGTCTCGGTCACACCGGCGGCAACCGGGCTGATCCTGTCCAGGGGCAGTCAGCAGGCGGACCCGCTGACCGTGCGCGGCAACGCGGTCGGCAGCTACCAGGTGCCGATCACCTTCCGCGCCCCCGGCGGCGCCCCGGTGACCAGCACGCTCACCGTCCGCGTGCACCCGGTGGTCAGCGCCACCAACGTCGCGCTGGCCGGCAACGGCACGGTGGCGACCGCGTCCAGCGTCGAGGAAAGCCTGCCGCAGTTCACCCCGGACCATGCCATCGACGGCGACCCGGCCACCCGCTGGTCGTCCAACTACACCGACGGCGAATGGCTGCAACTGGCCTTCGCCAGCCCGCAGCGGATCGGCAAGGTGGTGGTGCGGTGGGAGGCCGCGCACGCCACGGCCTACCAGCTCCAGACCTCGACCGACGGCACCACCTGGACCACGGCCGCGACCGTGACCAACAGCCCAGGCGGTACCGAGACGGTCTGGCTCGACCAGCCGGTCAGTGCCCAGTACCTGCGCATGCAGGGCGTGAGCCGGGCTACCCAGTTCGGTTACTCGATCTACGAACTCCAGGCCTATCCGGTCGCCTGATCAGGAGGCCACGGCGCGGATCAGGCGGGTTTCGCCGGGCCGCAGGGTCGCGCTGTAGGTGCCGCTCACCGTGCCGGCGGACTTCTGCGCCCACAGATCGGTGATGCTCGCCGTGCCGCTGCTGATGCCCGCCGACTTCAGAGAGACCGAGACCGTGGCCGAGCCGCTGGTGCCGGTGTTGAACAGCGCGATCACGACCGTGCCGGAACTCTCCTTCTTCACGAAGACCTGGCTGTTTCCGCTGTCCACGATCCGCTTGGCCGCGATGGCGTCCTGGTCCACGCCGAGCACGGAATCGTTGGTGAGCATGGCTTTGTCGGTCGCGTCGAGGTGGGTGAGGTCGGTGCCGAGCAGCAGCGGCGCGGCGGCCATCGACCACAACGTGAGCGCGGTGCGGCGCTGGTCGCTGGAGATTCCGTCGTTGCTGCCGTTGCCGATCTCGGTCGAGTCCAGGTCGTTCCAGGCGCCCGGTTGGGCGTAGGGCTGCCACTGCGCGGCCTGGTTGAACCGGCTGGACACGTGCGACCAGTTGGTCAGCGGGTAGGACGCGCCGCCGCTGCCGCAGTAGCACTCGATGTCGCCGCTGGTGCGCCACGAGTTCGCGTTCTGCTGCCAGGTGCTCGCGTTGGCGATCGCCAGGTTGTTGGACAGCGCGAAGTCGATGGGGCGCCCGGTGTTGCGCAGCGCGGATGACCACGCGGTCACATCGGGGATGTCCGGGCTGCCGACGCCGTCGATCTTGAGGTAGTCGACGCCCCACGAGGCGAACTGCTGCGCCCACGAGTTCACGAAGGCCTGCGCGCCCGGCTTCGAGTAGTCGATGCCGTACATGTGCTTGCAGTTGTAGTTCTTCTCGGACACCGAGGTTTTCGCGATGTCCTTGGCGTGGAAGGACGTTCCGGCGATCGGGGTGTTGGCCAGCACCGCGTTCTCGGCTATGCCGGGCGTCACGTAGAGGCCGAACTTGAGGCCGTCGGCGTGCACGTGATCGGCGACGGCCTTGATGCCGCCCGGGAACTTCTTCGTGTCCGCGACCCAGCGGCCGTTGCCGTCGACCTTGGGGCCGTTGCCGTCGCAGGCCATCCAGAAGTCGTCCACGTTCACATAGACGAAGCCGTGCGCGCTCAGGCCGCTGCTCTTCATGGCATCGGCCTGCGCGTCGATGACGGCCGCGGTCGGGCTGTGCCGTACGAAACTCCAACTGCTCCAGCCCATCGCCGGAGTTCTGGCCACGCCGTTGTTCTCGGCCTGGGCGGGTAACGCGAACGCCGTGCCCACGATGACCAAGGCGGCAACCACACCGCCGATGCGTAAGGGATTCATGCTGACCTCCACTGCGTACGTCCGAAGAACGGACCAGTGCGCCAGCTGGTTCGCGTGTCTATGTTGAGGTTTGTGCGACTATGTGGTCTACACCATTTTGCCGAAGCTGGTCAAGGTCGTATTCTGAAGGGCTGCTCGTCACCTCGACAGGACGGATCCCGGACATGACGACAGGCGTTGACGAGACTCTCGCCGCGCGATGGGCCTGGTGGCACGCCCAGCGCGAGGAGAAGCTACGCCAACCGCACGGCTGGCTCAGCCTGACCGGGCTGCACTGGCTGACCGGCGAACCACGCGAATTCCCCCGCGTACCAGGCACTTGGCGCACCCATGACGGTCGCGCGGAAGTGACCGCGACGGCGTCGGACGGGCTCGTGGTGCACGGGCGCCTGCTCAACGGCACCGATGGTGTCAGGGTGCCGGATGACGAGGCGACCACGTTCGCGGAGTTCGGCGACGTCGCCGTCGAGGTGATCATGCGTAGCGGCCGGTACGGCATCCGGCTGCGCGATCCGCATTCCGCGCTACGCAAGGGTTTCACCGGCGTGCCGACCTTCCCGCTCGACACGAAGTGGATGATCGACGCGCACCTGGACCGTTACCCGAAGCCGAAGGACATGCGCATCGACACCGCGCAGCAGGGCCTGACCGGCGTCGAATCCGCCGTTGGCGAACTGCGTTTCGCCGTGGGCGGCGCCGAGCACTCGCTCGTCGCCTTCGCCGCCGACGACGGCGTCACCGTGCTGTTCACCGATGCGACCAGCGGGAAAACGACCGCGCCGTGGCGCGCGTTGTGGGCCGAGGTCGGGCCGGAACAAGACAGCGTGGTGCTGGACTTCAACCGCGCGGTGAACCTGCCCAGCGCCTTCTCCGACTTCGGCACCTGCCCGAAACCGCCGGCAGGCAACGAACTGAGCGTCGCGGTGGAAGCAGGCGAGAAGACGCCCACCCGACCGCTGGGGTAGGGACAACGGCCGCCGCGCGGCACCAGGGCGCTCGGCGGCCGTTGTTCAGTTGTCGATGTCGATCTCGAAGATCGGGTAACCAGGCGCGATGCGCAGCAGCTCCTCGTCGGAGGCCTTGGCGTTCACGCCGTCGAAGAACGCGTTGACCTCGAACGCCCAGCGCTTGAGATAGGCGCGCAGGATGGCGGGCTTGGCCTCGTCGGCCAGTTCGGTCGGGGTGAAGGTCTCGACCCGGCGGCCGACCCGCAGCTCGCCGGTGCCCGCCACCCGCAGGTTGCGCACCCACTGGGTCTGGCCGCGCGGCGCGACCAGGTACCGGGTGCCGTCGATGGTGAGCAGGTTGACCGGGGTCGAGCGCAGCTCGCCGCTCTTGCGACCGCGCACGTAGAGCACCCGGCTGCCCAGGATGCTGACCCCGAGCTTGGTCAGGCCGGCGACCATGCGGTTGAACACCTGGGTGCTGGTGCCGATGGTGAGGTAACGGTCGGCGTTGGTGGTGGTCATGATCTGCTCCTTCGGAAGTTCTGGGAGAGCACTGCTCTCGTTGTTGTTCAGTGAACACGCTCGCTCGGGTCATGTCAAGAGCAGTGCTCTCGTATTTGTGCGCCGCTCTGTTCAGTGCCAGACTGGTCCCATGAACGCAAGCCGAACCGCGCGCGACCGGGCCAGGGCCGAGTTGACCAGGGAGATCAAGGACGAGGCCCGGCGCCAGCTCGCGGTCGGTGAACTGTCCCTGCGCGCGGTGTCCAGAGCGATGGGCATGGTGTCCTCCGCGCTCTACCGCTACTTCCCCAGCCGCGACGACCTGCTCACCGCGCTGATCATCGACGCCTACAACTCGCTCGGCGACGCGGTGGCCGAAGCGGATCCGGGCCCGGACACGGCGGCCCGGCTGCGCTGGCACGCGGTGTGCGAGAAGGTGCGCGAGTGGGCACTGGCCAACCGGCACGAGTACGCGCTGATCTACGGTTCGCCGATCCCCGGCTACCAGGCGCCGCAGGACACCGTGCTGCCCGGCACGCGGGTGTCGCTGCTGATGGTCGGGATCGTCAACGACGGCTGGCGCACCGGCGAGATGGCCGAACCGCAGGCCGCGCCGCCGCTGCCACCGGAACTGGCCGGCGAACTGGAGCGACTGGCCGGGTTGATCGAACTGGAGCTGCCGCCGCCGGTACTGGGCCGCGCGCTGATCGCGTGGATGCAGCTGTTCGGCACGGTGAGCTTCGAACTGTTCGGCCAACTGGTCGGTGTGGTCAACCCATCTGGGTGCTTCTTCGACTACACGGTCGGGCAGATGGCCGACTTCATCGGACTACCTGGCACCATCGAAACCGAGCACCGGACCAGAAACAGTGTCGTTTAGGAAAGATGGAACGAAACACGTAGCACTGTTAGAAATTTTCCTACTCACGCGAGAAATGGGTTATCGTTGCTGACCGTAGCTGGATCTTCACGGGAACGCACACCAGACGGGGGACGTCTCGCGAGGAGGGCCTGTTGAAGAAGACTGTCGTTTTCCAGCACTGGGTTCGCTGGCTGGCCTCGGCCGCTGCCGCGCTGGTGACCTTCGGCGTGCTGCCGCACGCCACGCCCGTGACGAGCACGGCGCCCAAGCCGGTCATGCAAACCCTGACGCCGCAACAGTTAGCCGGCCAGCGCATCATCTACTCCTACTCCGGGCTCACCCCACCGAGCAGCCTGATCCAGCGGATCAAGGCAGGTGAGGCGGCCGGGGTGATCTTCTTCGGCGGCAACATCTCCAGCGACATCCAGATCTCCTCGGTCATCCAGCAGTTGAACCAGGCCAACGCGCAGAGCCCGGTCAAGGAACCGCTGCTGCTGATGACCGACCAGGAGGGCGGCGAGGTGCGCAGGCTGCCCGGCGAACCGACCCAGTCCGAGAAGCAGATCGGCGAGTCCAGCGACCCGAGCGGCGAGGCCGCCACCGCGGGCACGGGGGCCGGGCACAACCTGGGCAGCGTCGGCATGAACCTCAACCTCGCGCCCGTGCTCGACGTGTTCCGCACCCCGGGCGACTTCGACGACCAGTACCAGCGCTCGTACAGCAGCGACCCGAACGTCGTCTCGGCGGCCGGCGCGGCGTTCGTCAGCGCGCAGCAGCAGACCGGCGTGGCGGCCACGGTCAAGCACTTCCCCGGCCTCGGTGCGGCAACGTCCACCGAGAACACCGACAACGTGCCGGTCACGCTGAACGTGTCCGCGACGGACCTGCGCAACATCGACGAGATGCCCTACAGCGCGTCGATCTCGGCAGGCGTCAAGCTGGTCATGGCCTCCTGGGCGATCTACCCGTCCCTGGACCCGGCCTACCCGGCCGGACTGTCCTCGACGATCATCCAGGGCGAACTGCGCAACCGGCTCGGGTTCAAGGGCGTGACCATCACCGACTCGCTCGGTGCCGGCGCGCTGCAGAACTTCGGTTCGACCGGACAGCGCGCCGTTTCGGCCGCATCGGCCGGCATGGACCTGATCCTGTGCGCGTCGGGCACGGTCAGCCAGGGCGACGACGCCGAGAACGGCCTGGTGACCGCGCTGGGCAACGGCACGCTCAGCCAGTCCGCGTTCACCACGTCGGTCAACCGGATCACCGCGCTACGCAACGGTCTCTGACCAGAAGGCGGCCAGTCAGCGCTCTGTCCTTTCAACGAAAGGCGCCTGAGTAGGCGTTCAACGCCGGCTGGCCGCCCAGGTGCGCATAGAGCACGTTGGATCCAGGCTCGATCGTGCCGTCGCGCACCAGGTCGATCAACCCGGCCATGGACTTGCCCTCGTAGACCGGATCCAGGATCACTCCCTCCAGCGAGCCGACCAGCCGAATCGCGTCCACTGTGGACTGAACCGGAATGCCGTAGCGGTCGCCGGCCCAGCCGGGCAACACGGTGATCTCCTCGTCGGCCAGCTCACGGCCGAGCCCGATCAGCTCGGCGGTCGCGCGGGCGATCTTGCCGACCTGGGCGCGGGTCTCGTCGATCTTGGCCGACGCGTCGATGCCGAGCACGCGGCGCGGCCGGGCCCGACCGGCGAACCCGGCGATCATCCCGGCGTGCGTCGAGCCGGTCACGCTGCACACCACGATGGTGTCGAAGAAGACGCCGAGCTGTTGCTCCTGCACCGCGACCTCGTCCGCCCACTGGGCGAAGCCGAGCCCGCCGAGCGGATGGTCGGACGCACCAGCCGGAATCGCATACGGTTTGCCGCCTGCCGTGCGCACCGACTCGATCGCGTCCTGCCAGCTGTCCTTGACGCCGATGCCGAAATCGGCCTCGACCAGGCGAACGTCCGCGCCCATCAAGCGGGAGAGCAGGATGTTGCCGACCTTGTCGTTGATCGAATCCGGCCACTCCACCCAGCTTTCCTGCACCAGCACGGCTTTCAGCCCGAGCTTGGCCGCGACCGCGGCGACCTGCCTGGTGTGGTTGGACTGCACGCCGCCGATCGTCACCAGCGTGTCCGCGCCCCGCTTGAGCGCGTCCGGCACCAGGTACTCCAGCTTGCGGGTCTTGTTGCCGCCGAAGGCAAGGCCGCTGTTGCAGTCCTCCCGCTTGGCCCAGATCCGCGCCCCGCCGAGGTGTTCGGTGAGCCGGTCGAGCGGGTGGATCGGGCTGGGACCGAACAGCAGCGGATAGCGGTCGAAATCGGCGATGGACATCAATGCTCCTTGAGGACGGGGGTCAGGGTGAGCCAGTTCGCGCGGGCCATCGCGGCGGCCGCGTCCGCGTCGCCCTCCGCGCACAGTTCGATGATCCGAGCGTGCTGCGCGATGGAGTCGCGACCGGACAGCGAACCGAACCGCAGCCGCTCGACCCGGCGCAGCACCGGCGTGAACTGGTCGAGCACGCTGCGCACCGCGTGATTCGCGCACACGTCCACCGCGACCGCGTGGAACGCGTCGTCGGCGGCCAGGGCCCCGTCCACGTCGGCCCGGCGCAGCGCCTCGGCGAAGCGTTCGTTGGCCGCGCGCATCGCGTCGATGTCGGCCGGTCCCAGGTTCGGCACCGCCTCCCGCACCGCGAGTTCGTGCATGGCCGCCGTCACCGACTGGGCTTCGTGCACCGCGCGCACGTCGACCGGGCTGACGATGGTGTGCCGCCCCGGCTTGGTCTGCACCAGCCCGGCCCGTTCCAGCCGGGCCAGCGCCTCCCGGATCGGGGTGCGGCTGACGCCGAGCCAGGCGCTGAGTTCGGGGTCGTTGAGCCGCTCCCCCGGCGCCAGCGTGCCGTCCACGATCGCATCGCGGATGGCGCGATACGCGTCGTCGCGCAGCAGCGATCGGCTGACGAGGCCCTGCGCACCTGGTACCGGCATGCAATATATTGCACATCGCGAGGTCCGGTTTCGTCAAGCGCGAACAGCGCACGCCCGGGGCGAACATGGCTTTTGCGTCCGATTCGGACCGTTAGCGTCGAAGCATGCCATCGACGACCAACCGCATTCTCAGCCTGGACGATTCCGTGTTCGACCAGCTGCTCGCCGAGCGCATCGTGTTCCTCGGCGGCGAGGTGAACACCGAACTCGCCAACCGGATCACCGCGCAACTCCTGCTGCTCGCCGCCGACAACCCGGACGAGGACATCACCCTCTACATCAACTCACCCGGCGGCGGCGTGCTCGACGGCATGGCCATCTACGACACCATGCAGCTGATCGAACCGGACGTGGCCACCTGGGGCATGGGCCTGTGCGCGTCCATGGGCCAGTTCCTGCTGTCCTCCGGCGCGCCCGGCAAGCGCTATGCGCTGGCCAACGCGCGGATCATGATGCACCAGCCGCACTCCGGCGTGAGCGGCACCGCGGCCGACATCGCCATCCAGGCCGAGATCTTCAGCAAGCTCAAACACGAGGTTGCCGTGCTCACCGCCGAACAAACCGGACAGCAGCTGGACAAGGTGCTCGCCGACGGCGACCGCGACCGCTGGTTCACCGCGGGCGAAGCCAAGGACTACGGCCTGATCGACACCGTCGTCAGCCGCGCCCCGCTCACCGCCTGACCAACCGCCGCGACCGCTGTGTATCGATACACAGCGGTCCTGACCAACCATCGCGAGTGCTGTGTATCGATACACAGCACTCGCGATGGCTCGCTGGTTGGCACGCCTCGACCGCCGCTTGATCCCGACCGCCGCTTGATCTGGGCCGCCGCTTGATCTGGGCCGGCGCTTGATCTGGGCCGGCGCTTGATCTGGGCCGCCGCTTGATCTGGGCCGCCGCTTGGCTGGGTCATCCGCCGCCCTTGCCGGTCACGCCCGCGGCACCGGCCTTGCCCGCGCCGCCGCCGGTCAGCCCACCGCCGCCACCGCCGATGCGGACCACGCCGCCACCGCCGCCGCGGGTGTTGGTCGTGCCCGCGGTGGGCAGCGCGGTGTTCAGGTCGGCCAGCTCCACCTCGTCACCGGCCTTGAGGCCGCTGGTGATCTGGGTCAGTGCCGCGCCTTGCACGCCGAGCGAGACTCGGGTCGGCTTCGGCTTTCCGTTGACCATCGCGGTGACGATGCTGAACCCGCCGATGGTGTGCACCGCCGAGGTCGGCACGGTCACGGCGGCGTTGGCGGTCTTCAGTGTGATCGCCACGGACGCGGTCGCGCCCGCGAACAGGTGCTGTGCGGGGTTGCCGAGCGAGATGGTCACCGGGTAGCTCGCGGTGCCGCTGGACGTGGTCGAGGCCAGCGCGCCGATGGCGCTGACCTTCCCGGCGATCGGCGACGTGGAACCGTCCGGCGACACGGTGACCGACTGGCCCGGCCTGACCTGGCCGACCTGGCTGTCGCTGACCGCGGTGGTCACCTCGTCCTCGCCTGCGCCGACGACCACGATGTGCGCGGTGGTCGAGTTGGCCGAGGCGTTCTGGCCCTGGGTCAGGTCGACCTCGGCGACCGTGCCGGAGATCGGGCTGAGCAGGGTCGCGGCCGCCATGTTCTGCTGCGCGGCGGCGAGTTGGGCGTTGGCCGAGTCGGTCGCGGCCTGGTCGGCGGCGATCTGGTCGGCCGAGGCCGGCCCGCTGCTGGCGCCGCTGCGTCCGGACGACGGGACCGAGGCCTGCGGGCTGGTGCCCGTGCTGGCCTTGCCCGACGAGGACGAACCGGCTGCGGACGAACCCGTCGCGGACGAGCCCGCTGCCGCGCCGACTGCGGCGGTCGCGTTGCTCAGCGCGGTGGACAGCGTGGACTCCGCGCTGGAGAGCGTGTGCTCGTCGGTCGACGCCTTGCTCTCGTCGTTGAGCACGGTCTGCATGAGCTGCTGGCAGTTGACGATCGCGGTGCTGCTCGGCGGCTGCGGCGTCGTGGTCGAACTCGTGGTCGAACTCGTCGTGGTGGGCGGTTGCTGGCCTAGGGTCTTGAGGTAGGCGATGACCTGCGGGCAGTCCGCGTTCGCGTTCTGGTCGGCCGCGACGTCCGCGCCGACCAGGGTCAGGTCGGTGTCGACCTGCTTCTGCGCGTCGAGCACGGCGTTCTGGCCGCTGGTCAGGCTTTTCGCCAGGGAGGCCAGCCGCTGGGTGGCCGCCGAGTTGCCGCCGCTCGACGAGTTGCCGCTGGTGGAGGGCGTTTTCGTGGTGGTCGAGGTGGTGACGACGTTCTGGCTGGCCTGGTCGCTGGCCAGCTTGGCCTCCGACGTGGCCACAGTGGACTGTGCTTCGCTGACCGATGCGGCCAGGGTATTGGTGTTCAGCTGGGCGAGGGTCTGACCGGCGCTGACCTGATCTCCCTGTCGCACGCTGACCGAAGCGACCTGACCGGAGACCGGGAAGGCCACCGTGGCTTCGGAAACCGGCTCGATGGTGCCGGTGGTCGCCAGCGTCGCGGTCACCGTCGCCGGGCCGGCCGTCGCGGTGCGGTAGGTGTCCGAAGTGGACCGGGTGGCCGCGTACGCGCCGATCCCACCGCCGAGCGCGACCACCGCGACGCCGATGATGATCAGCACCCGGCGGGTCGGCCGCCAGCCCCCTCGGCTACGGCGCTCAGCCATTGCCACCACCCGTACCGCCACCGTTGCCGCGGAACCGGCCGCCGCCGAAGCCTTGCGAACAGCCGTTCGGGCCGGGCTTGCTGATGGCGATGGACTTCGCGGTCACCGCGCCGGTGTCGTCGGTCGAGCCGACCGCGGCGACACAGTCACCGACCGCGAGCGCGCTGGATGTCGCGCTCTCCACCTTGCTGTAGGTGGTGGAGGAGTTCACCGTGACCGTGGTGTCGGTGGCCGGGGTCTGGCCGCGCGCCACACCGTGCACGGTGAAACCGGTCGAGGTCACCGCGCTCACCGAACCGAACGCGAACCCGCCGAAGTTCCCGCCGCCCTTGCCGTTCGTGCCGCTGGGCCGGGCCGAACCCGACGGTCGCGGCGAACCGGAAGGCCGGGTGCCGTTGCCGCCGCGGAAGCCGCCCGCGCCCGCCGTGCAACCGTTCGGGCCGGGCGTCGTGATGGTGACGGTGCGCGCGGTGATCGGTGTGCCCGGCGCGGGCCTGGTGGTCCCGGTCGCCGTGCTGGACACGGTCACGCAGGAGCCGGCGGTGACGTCGGCGAGGGTGCCGCTGACCGTGTTGGAGAACGTGGTCGACGAACTGAAGTTCACCGTGACCTGGCCGGTGCTCGGGTTCTGCACCTCAAGGCTGGACGCGCTGACCGCGGCGGCGGTGCCGAACGCGCCGGGCGGCGCCTGCGCGACGGTCGGCTTGGTGGCCGGTGGCGCGGCGGAGTTCGTGGCCTCGGGAGCGGTCCCGCCGCCGCAGGCGATCAGGCCGACCGCGAGGGCACCGGCGATCAGCGCCAGGCCCGATCGCACCCCGGCCTGGCGATACCGCCCTCGGGTCGAAGGTGAACTGGATTGCTGAGCGAGCATGGACGTGCTCCCGGTGTTGTTGATTGTCATTCGCTACGGAGGGCGTCGATCGGGGCGAGCCGAGCGGCGCGGCTCGCCGGGTACACCCCGAACGCGATGCCGATGCAGATCGAGACCACGATCGCGCCGATGGTCGCGGTGGGGGAAATCGTGATGGTGGTGGAGATCAGGTGCGGCAGGACGATCGCGCCCACGACGCCGAGCAGCACGCCGAGCAGGCCACCGGCGAGGCCGAGAATGCCTGCCTCGACCAGGAACTGGCGCCGGATGGCGGCCGGGTTGGCGCCGATCGCCTTGCGCAGACCGATTTCCCTGATCCGCTCGGTGACCGACACCAGCATGATGTTCATGACGCCGATACCGCCGACCAGCAGCGAGATCGCGGCGATGCCGGCCAGCAGCACGGTCAGCGTCTGATCGACCGAGGTCGCGGTGGACAGCAGCGATTCCTGGCTGGTGATGGTGAAGTCGGCGCCGGTCGGTGTGGTGATGTGGTGCAGGTTCAGCAGTTCGTCGTCGGCTTCCTGGTAGGCGGCGGACAGCGTGTCCGACGAGGTCGCCTCCAGGTAGATGCTCTGCACCGCGGTACGGGCGGTGCCGCCGAAGAGGCGATCGGCCGCCGTGGAGATCGGCACGACGGCCTGGTCGTCCTGGTTCTGCGCGGCCGACGAGCCGGCCGAGTTGAGCACGCCGATCACGGTGAACGGGGTGGTGCCGATGGTGACCTGGCGGCCGACCGGGTCGGCGAAGCCGAACAGCTCCTGCGCGGTGGTCGGGCCGAGCACGGTGACGGCGGCCTCGCTGGTGTTGTCGGCGTTGGTGATGAACCGGCCCTCGGACAGCGTGCGGGCGCGCACGGACAGCCAGTCCGGCGTGGTGCCGACGACCGAGGTGGTCCAGTTGGTCGCGCCGACCGCGAGCGCGGTCGAGCGGCTGGTGGTCGGGGCGACCGCGGCCAGGTCGGGCGCGACCTGGTGCGAGGACAGGGCGTCGGCGTCGTTGACGGTGAGCGTCGCGGCCGAGCCGAGACCGCCGCGCACGCCCGAGGTGGTCGAACTGCCCGGGGAGACCACGAGCAGGTTGGTGCCCAGGGAGTTGATCTCCGAGGTGACGGTGGCCGCGGCGCCCTCACCGAGACCGACGGTCAGGATGACCGCGGCGATACCGATCAGGATGCCGAGCATGGTCAGCCCGGACCGCAGCCGGTGCGACCGGATCGCGTCGAGGCTGGTGCGCAGCGTTTCCAACCAACTCAAGACAACACTCCGGTCAGCTTCTGCGTGTCGGACTCGATCAGCCCGTCGCGCAACCGCACGGTGCGGTCGGCGTGGGCGGCGACGTCTTCCTCGTGGGTGATCAGGACGATGGTGTGCCCGGCCCTGTGCAGTTCCCCGAAGACCTCGAGCACGTCGTTGGTGGCCTTGGTGTCCAGCGCGCCGGTCGGTTCGTCGGCCAGGATCATGGCGGGCCGGTTGACCAGCGCGCGGGCCAGCGCGACGCGGGACTGCTGGCCGCCGGACAGTTCGGTCGGCTTGTGCTGGACCCGGTCGCCGAGGCCGACCCGCTCCAGCACCTCGATGGCCCGCTGCTTGCGCACGTTGCGGTCCACGCCCGCGTAGCACAGCGGCAGTTCCACGTTGCGCCACGCGGTCAGCGAGGGCAGCAGGTTGAACTGCTGGAACACGAAACCGATGCGCTGGTTGCGGATCACCGCCAGTTCGGTCTCGGTCAGGTTGCTGACATCCTGCCCGGCGAGCAGGTAGCGGCCGGTGGACAGCACGTCCAGGCAACCGAGGATGTGCATCAGCGTCGACTTGCCCGAACCGGACGGCCCCATGATCGCGACGTACTCGCCGAGTTCGATGCGCAGCGAGACACCGCGCAACGCCTCCACTTCCAGCGAACCGTTGCGGTAGACCTTGCGCAGGTCGGTGATGTCGATGACCGGGCCGAACTGCTGCGGAGCAGCGGGCATGGGCGCGGTGATGTCGGCGGCCATGGCTCAGCCACCCGCCCCGCCGCGGAACCCGCCGCCCCCGCCGCCGAAGCCACCACCGCCACCACCGAAACCGCCCCCGAAGCCGCCGCCTCCGCCGAACCTGGTGCCGCCGCCCGCGCCACCGGTACCGCTGGTCGAGCCGGTTTTGGCCGGGGCGGCCGGGATCTGGACCTGCTGGCCCTCGGTGAGACCGCTGAGCACCTGGGTGGCGCCGCCCTGGCTCATGCCGAGGGTGACGGTCTGTGTCGTGGTGCCGTTGCCGTTCTTCACGTAGACGACGGTTTTGCCGTTCACGTAATGGATCGCGGCGCTGTCCACGGTGAGTACGTTGGTGAGCTGCTTGACGATGATCGACACGGTCGCGCTGGCGCCCGCGAACAGGCCGCTCGGGCTGCCGGTGACGCCGATGGTGACCGGGTAGCTCGGCACGCTGGAGGATCCGCTGGCCAGCAGCGCGACCGAGGACACCGTGCCGTACACCGGCTGGGTCGAGCCGTCCGCGGTGATCACCGCCTGGTCGCCGGTCTTCACCTGGCCGACCTCGGTGTCGTCCACGCTCGCGTTGACGATGTAGGAACCGTTGGAAATCAACACGATCTGCGCGCTGGAGGAGCTGGTCCCGGACGAACTGGACGAGCTGCTGCCCGACCCACCGCCCGCGCCACCGGCTCCGCCGCCACCACCGAGGCCGCCCGACCCGCCACCGGAACCGGACGACGAGGAGGAAGACGACGCAGCTCCGGTGGAGCTGGATCCGCCGGACACCTGCTGGCCCACGGTGAGGTTGACGGCGGCGATGGTGCCGCTGATCGGCGCGGTCAGGTTGGCCTCGGACAGCGCGTTCTGCGCGTTGGTCACCTGGTTCTGCGCCGCGGTCAGCGCGGCCTGGTCGGCGTTGATCTGAGTCGCGGAGGCGCTCGCGGTCTGGTCCGAGTCCAGCCTGGCCTGGTCGGAGGACTCGGTGGCCTGCGCTTCGGCCACGGACGCGGACAGCGACGCCGAGTTGACCGTGGCCAGCGAATCACCCGCGTTGACCTGCTGGCCGACAGTCGCGGTGACCGCGGTGACCTGGCCGGACACCGCGAAGTTGAGATCCTCCTGCTGGGCGGGCTCGATCGTGCCCGATGAGGAGATGGTCTGCCGCAGCGTCCGGCTGCTCACCGTCGCGAAGCTGGTGGTCGCCGCGCTCGCCGGCCGGGTCGCCACCCAGACCCCGATACCGGCGCCGGCAACGACGACGACGGCAAGCACGACGATGATCACGCGCGACTTCGTGGTCCGCACTCGGTGTTTCAACGACACGATCGTTCTTCCCTCACAGTGGGAGCACGGTGATTGATGCTCCGAGCTTTGTGGGAGAAGCTGTCGATTGCCTGGATGAAGTCTGGGAGTCGGCTGCGAACCGCACGACCCGAAGGTCAGTCTTCCAGGAGCGGCTTTCCGGCGAAGACGCCGAGTTCCTCACGGTAGAACTCGATGCCGACGCCGTTGGGGTCGCGGATGTAGAGGCTGTCGTCGATGCCGCGGTCCGGGCCGAGGTACTCGATCCCGGCCGCGTCGAGCTTGGCCTTGATCTCGGCGAACCGGTCGGCCGGGGTGGACAGTGCGATGTGCTGCACGGCGCCGATGGTCTCGGAGAAGTCCGGGTGATCGTGCCCGGGGAAGTCGAAGAAACCGAGCAGGTTGCGGCTGCCCATGTCGAAGAAGAAGTGGCTGGAACCGGCGTAGTCCCGGTTCTCCACCAGTTCGACCAGCGGGCAGCCGAGGAACTCCTGGTAGAACTTGATGGTCTCCTCGACGTCCTTGCAGATCAGCGCGACGTGGTGGAAGCCCCGAGTCGGCGTGTGCGCGCGGGCCGCGCCGGTACGCAGGTAACGATCGCGCAGCTCACCGCGTCGCTGCCGGATCGCGTCCAGTTCTTCACCTTGTGGCTGTGGCATGTGGCCAGCCTAAAGCAGCGCGTCGCCATGCACCCGGTTCAGGTAACGGACAAACCGCCGCCGGGCGACGAGCGTCCAGAGCACGCGGGCGATCGCCGGGATCTTGCCGAGGAACTCCGCGGTTTCCGCCCGCGACGCTTCGGCGAGCAACAACCCGAGCACGGTGAACCGCTGGCTCGGCTGACCTTTCTCGTAGGCGATCTCGCCCAGCCGTTGCCATTCCGCGACGGTCAGGGTTTCCGCGACCAGCGGCAGGATCTGCTGCTCCTCCTCGTCCATGTGCTCGACCAGTGCCCGGCTCAGCAGCCGCAGCGCCGAGGAGAGTTCACCCGCTACCGACGCGGCCGCGCTGCGCCGCCACCGCGGCAGCAGGATCTCGATCCCGGCCAGGCCGCGCGCGATACCGTCGTGCTGGTATTCCACCCGGTGCACCAGGTCGCCGCGCAGGGTGGCCCGCTCCAGCAGCAACGGCCAGAGGTACTCGTCCTCGGCCTCGTGATGGTGCTGCAGCACCTCCAGCAGCAGATCCAGGTGCCGCGCGATCACCGCGGCCCGGCGCAGATCGCCGGCCGGCGCCTGCAACACCAGGTCGGCGGCCTGCCGGATTTCCCGCCGAAAGATCCGGTGGACGACAACCATATCGTGCGTGTCTGGTTTGTCCGGTGATTGTGGACGCGCGATCGTGGATGTCTTGTTGTTCATGTGTTCCGCCCCGTACGAAACAATGTCCGCCCCGTCGTCCGGTGTTCCCCCGACAGCAACACCGAACGGCACACACAATGTGCGCCGAACGGGTGATTGTCCAGTCCGAGGTCCGGTGACCGAAACTAGCGTTCGGCCCGCGAGGCTTCTGTTTCATTCGACGAGTTACTGGCCGCGCGCAGCGAAGCGACCACCCGGGGGCTGCGCGCACCGCCCACCATCTGCCAGGTGTGCGACACCCCGATCGCGAACAAGACCACGATGACCACGGCCTGATTGGTGAACTGAGCTGGGTTTTCCTGGTTCGGGACCAGGTGCAGCCCGTTGACGAACTGGGTCAGGTAGGCGCCGAGCAGCACGGCCAGCCACACCACCGCCCGCACCCGCCTGCGCACGCTGAGCACACCTCGCGACGCGGGCGCGAGGGCCTCGATCACCACGACCGCGATCAGCGCGATCGTCGCGGACGTGCCGACCAGCGACAACACCAGCACGCCGGGGCGCAGTTGGACGCCGGGAATCAGCGTGAGCAGCGACAACATCAGCGTGTTCAGGAAGGCCGACATCGCCGCCGCAGCATGGACTCGTTGCTCAATGTGCTCGGCTTTGCCGGTGAGCGCGGCCGGAGCCACCGAGATCGCCACGAACAGCAAACCGATCAGCGCGCCGGCGACACTCGTCGCGCCGATGAAGAAATCGTGAAAGGACTCCGGAACCACGAGCGGCACCCTACGGCATCACGGCCGCGCCGAATCCGGTTTTTCCCAAGGTAACGTGCTGGCCATGGGCTACGACGTCGTCGCGCTGCGCGCGCACTTCCCCGCACTGGCAACCGGTACCGCGCACTTCGACGGACCGGGCGGCTCACAGGCCGCGGACGTGGTCGCGGAGGCGGTCAGCGCGACGTTGCTGTCCTCGATCGCCAACCGGGGCCGGATCACGGCGGCGGAGCGGCGCGCCGACGACATCGTGCACGAGGCCCGCACGGCCATGGCCGATCTGCTCGGCGCGGACCGGCGCGGCATCGTGTTCGGCCGCAGCATGACCCAGCTGACCTACGACTTCGCCCGCACGCTGGGAAAAACCTGGCGGGGTGGCGAGAACATCGTGGTGTCGCGGCTCGACCACGACGCCAACATCCGGCCCTGGGTGCAGGCCGCGGCCTCGGCCGGGATCGAGGTGCGCTGGGCCGATTTCGACCCGGCGACCGGCGAACTGACCGACTCGGACGTTGCCGCGGTGCTCGACGAACGCACCCGGCTGGTCGCGGTGACCGGCGCGAGCAACCTGATCGGCACTCGCCCGCCGATCGAGCGGATCGCCGCGCTGGCCCACCAGGCCGGCGCACTGTGCTATCTGGACGGTGTGCACCTGGCCGCGCACGTCGCGATCGACGCGGCCCCGTTCGACTTCTTCGTGTGCTCGCCCTACAAATTCCTCGGTCCGCACTGCGGTGTGCTGGCGGGCAAACCGGACCTGCTGACCGAGTTGCGCCCGGACAAACTGCTGCCCGCGACCGACGAGGTACCCGAACGGTTCGAGTTCGGCACCCTCCCCTACGAACTGCTGGCGGGCACCACGGCCGCCGTCGACCTGATCGCCTCGCTCGGCGAGGGCACCGATCGGCGCGCCCGGTTGGTCGCGGCCATGACCGAGGTCGAGCGGCACGAAGACCGGTTGCGCGAGCGGGCCGAGTCGCGGCTGACCGCCCTGCCCGGCGTGATCTCCTATTCCCGGGCGAAAACTCGGACGCCGACGTTGCTGCTGACCTTCGCGGACCGGTCCGGTTCGGACGCGTACCGGTTCCTGGCCGAGCGCGACATCAACGCGCCGGCCGGCTCGTTCTACGCGCTGGAGGCGTCGCGACGGCTCGGACTCGGCGACACCGGCGGTCTGCGCGTCGGCATCGCGCCCTACACCGACGACGAGGATGTCGACCGGCTCTGCGCCGCTCTGACCGATTTCGTCGCCGCCACCCGCTAACGTGCTCGTATGACCCTCCAGGACCTGCTGCAAGCGCGCGTCGACGACGGCACCGTTCCGGGCGCGGTCGGGCTGGTCGCGACCGGGGACGACGTGGAAGTGGCCGCCGTCGGCCTAGAGCCCGACGCGATCTTCCGGCTGGCCTCGATCACCAAGCCGATCACGGCCGCGGCCGTGCTGATCCTGCTCGACGAGGGCAAGCTCGCGCTCGGCGACGAGATCGCCAAGTGGCTGCCGGAACTGGCCAATCCGCAGGTCGTGCGTACGCCGGCGAGCCCGATCGACGACGTGGTCCCGGCCAACCGCCCGATCACCGTGGCCGACCTGCTCACCTTCCGGGCCGGTTACGGCTTCGGCTCGGACTTCGCGCTGCCCGCGTTCGGCGCGATCCTCGGCTTCATGGGCGACGGCCGCGACCCGAGCAGCCAGCCCACCCAGGACGAGTGGCTGGCCCGGCTCGCCGAGCTGCCGATGGCGGCCCAGCCGGGCGAGCAGTGGCTGTACAACACCTGCTCGGATCTGCAGGGCGTGCTGGTCAGCCGTGTCTCCGGCCAGCCGTTCGCGGACTTTCTCGCTGAGCGTGTGTTCACGCCGCTTGGCATGGTGGACACCGGTTTCTTCCTGCCCGGGTACAAGATCGAGCGGATGCCGACCGCCTACCAGCCCGACGCGGACGGCGCGCTGACCGTGTGGGAGCGGCCGGGCGGCCGGTGGCGCACGCTGCCCGCGTTCGCCTCCGGCGCCGGTGGCCTGGCCGGTACCGCCGAGGACTACCTGCGGTTCGGCCGGATGCTGCTGGCCGGTGGCGGCGACGTGCTGTCGGCCGAGTCGGTCCGGCTGATGACCACCAACCACCTGACCCAGCAGCAGAGTGAGCGGGCCACGCTGTTCCTGGAGGGCCAGGGCTGGGGTTACGGCGGCTCGGTCGACGTGGCCGATGTCGATCCGTGGAACGTGCCGGGCCGCTACGGCTGGGTCGGCGGCACCGGCACCACCGCGCACGTCGTCCCGGCGACGAACTCGGTGCAGGTGCTGCTCACCCAGGTGAGCATGACCAGCCCGACCCCGCAGCCGATCATGCGCGAGTTCTGGCGCTACGCGGCGGGCCGCGCCGCCTGACTCGCTAGTTCAACGGGATCGGCTGTTCGAACTGCCGGAACGTGGTCACGATGAAAATGATCCAGAGGACGAAGAACGCCGCGCTGGCGAAGCCGATCCAGATGCCCGCGAGCGCGAACCCCCGGCCCTGTTCCCCGGTGCGCTTGATCTGGTTGAGCGCGATGAACCCGAAGATCGGGCCCAGCACGAAGAACACCAGGCTGGTGACGAACGCGACGATGGCGAAGGCATTGGTGCCGGGCCGCGCCGGATAGAACTGCGGCGGGTAACCCCGCTGGGGTGCGATCTGGTTCATCGGCGGCGGGTACAGCTGCGGCGGCGGGGGCGCCGGCTGCCAGTACTGGCCGATCGGCTGCGCCGGGGGCGGCTCGGCTGGAGCCGCGGCCTCGGGCGCCGGTAATCCGGGCTCCTCGCCGTCCTGCGGACTCGTCATGGTTGTTGGTTATACGCCCATGAACCGCCCACAGGTGGGCGGTTCACCCACGCCAACCGGCAACAAGGCAGAATGCACGCCCGTGACCACCACCAGCCAGCCGAACATCCACCAGAAGATCGCGGAAGAACTCGGGGTGCGCGAGGGGCAGGTGACGGCGGCCGTCGAGCTGTTGGACGGCGGGTCGACCGTGCCGTTCATCGCCCGGTACCGCAAGGAGGTGACCGGCACCCTCGACGACGCGCAGCTGCGCACGCTGGAGGAGCGCCTGCACTACCTGCGCGAGATGGAGGAGCGGCGCACCGCGATCCTGGAGTCCATCGATTCCCAGGGCAAGCTCGACGACGCGCTGCGCGCCCAGATCATGGCCGCCGACTCCAAGGCGCGCCTTGAGGACATCTATCTCCCGTACAAGCCGAAGCGGCGGACCAAGGCGCAGATCGCCAAGGAGGCCGGCCTCGAACCGCTGGCCGACGGCCTGCTGTCCGACCCGACCGTGGACCCGCAAGCGGCGGGGGCCGCGTTCGTGAACGCCGAGGCGGGTGTGCCGGATGCCGCTGCCGCGCTGGAGGGCGCGCGGGCGATCCTGGTCGAGCGCTTCGCCGAGGACGCCGACCTGGTCGGTTCGCTGCGTGAGCAGATGTGGTCGCGGGGCAGGCTGACCGCCAAGGTCCGGGACGGCAAGGAAACCGACGGCGCCAAGTTCGCCGACTACTTCGACTTCTCCGAATCGTTCACCACCCTCCCCTCGCACCGCGTGCTGGCCATGTTCCGCGGCGAGAAGGAGGAGATCCTCGACCTCACCACCGACCCGGAAGAGGCGCCCGCCGATCCGGACGCTCCCCCGGCGCGCAGCAGCTACGAGGTGGAGATCGCGGCCAAGTTCGACATCAGCGATCAGGGCCGCGCCGCCGACAAGTGGCTGATGGACACGGTCCGCTGGGGCTGGCGCACCCGCATCCTGGTCCGGCTGGGCATCGACCTGCGCGGCCGGCTGCGCCAGGACGCCGAGGACGAGGCCGTCAAGGTGTTCGCCGCCAACCTGCGTGACCTGCTGCTGGCCGCGCCGGCCGGTGCCCGCGCCACCATGGGCCTTGACCCCGGCTTCCGCACCGGTGTGAAGGTCGCGGTCGTCGACGGCAACGGCAAGGTCGTCGCCACCACGGCCATCTACCCGCACCAGCCGCAGAACCGCTGGGACGAGTCCCTGCACACGCTGGAGAAGCTGGTCCGCGAGCACAACGTGGACCTGATCTCGATCGGCAACGGCACGGCGTCGCGGGAGACCGACAAGCTGGCCGGCGACCTGATCAAGGCCCACCCGGACCTGAAGGTGACCAAGGTTGTGGTGTCCGAGGCGGGCGCGTCGGTCTACTCGGCATCGCCGTACGCCTCCCGCGAGTTCCCGGACATGGACGTGTCGCTGCGCGGCGCGGTGTCCATCGCCCGCCGGTTGCAGGACCCGCTGGCCGAACTGGTGAAGATCGATCCGAAGTCGATCGGCGTCGGCCAGTACCAGCACGACCTGTCCGAGGTGAAGCTGTCCCGCTCGCTGGACGCGGTGGTCGAGGACTGTGTGAACTCGGTCGGCGTCGACCTGAACACCGCGTCCGCGCCGCTGCTGCGGCGGGTGTCGGGCATCAGCGAGGGCCTGGCCGAGAACATCGTGACCCACCGCGACGCGCACGGCTCGTTCCGCTCGCGTGCCGCGCTCAAGGAAGTGCCGAGGCTGGGACCGAAGGCGTTCGAGCAGTGCGCGGGCTTCCTGCGCATCCCGGACGGCGACGACCCGCTGGACGCGTCCAGCGTGCACCCGGAGGCCTACCCGGTGGTGCGCGAGATCGTGTCGACGACCAAGACCGACATCCGCGAGCTGATCGGCAACAAGAAGATCCTCGGCACGGTCCAGCCCGCCCAGTTCGTCACCGAGACGTTCGGTCTGCCCACCATCACCGACATCCTCACCGAACTCGACAAGCCCGGCCGCGACCCGCGCCCCGAGTTCAAGACCGCGACGTTCGCGGACGGCGTGGAGAAGATCGGTGACCTGAAGGCCGGGATGGTGCTGGAGGGCGTCGTCACCAACGTGGCCGCGTTCGGCGCGTTCGTCGACATCGGCGTGCACTGCGACGGTCTGGTGCACGTCTCGGCGATGTCCCGCAACTTCGTCAAGGACCCGCGCGAAATCGCCAAATCGGGCGATATCGTCCGAGTGAAAGTCCTGGACGTGGACGTGCCGCGCAAGCGGATCTCGCTAACCTTGCGGCTCGAAGACGACGCGAACTCCCAGCAAGGCCAGCGCCAGGGCAACAACAAGAGCCGCGACAACAACCGCAACTCCGGTGGCCGCCAGAACAACCAGCGCGGCAACCAGCGGTCCAACAACCAGCGCAACAGCCCGCCGCCCAGCGGTTCCATGGCCGACGCGCTGCGCCGCGCCGGCTTCGGCCGCTGATATCCCCGCCCAGCAAAGGAAAGATCCCAGATGGCAGCCGAGACACCTTCCTCTGCTGGGTCGCTCGACCTGCCACCGAGCTTCGCCCAGCGCATCCGGCGGGGCTCGGTGGCCATGAGCATCAACCTGATCGTGGCCGCCGTCATCCTGGGCGGCGGCTCGATCGTCGAAGCGACGATCAACTCCGGCGGCACCGGCCCGAACCGATCCTGGGTGATCTACTTCGGCGTGCTGCCCGCGCTGCTCATGATCGGCCTCGCCATGCAGTTGCGCCGTTGCCGCACCTGCCTGGACGGCGACAGCCTGGTCACCGCCAAGGTCGACGCGCTGCGCCCCGGCCTGCGACTGTGGTGGATGCTGGTCGTGGTCGCCGCGCTGGTCGCGATCGTGCTGATCCTGGTGCTCGACTTCCTCGCCCACACCAGCACTTCCGGCTCCGCCATCATCGGCGCGCTGCCACCGTTCCTGACCGCCGTCGTCGCCAACACCAGCTACGGCACGGCAAAAAGCTGGCTGAACCCGAAGCTGGACTGACCGGGGAACCGTCGCCAGGTGTGCACGCTGCCCGAGGTGTGCAGCGCGGGCACGGCCGCGATCCGGTCGGCGAGGCCGAGGGCGCGCAGGCAGTGCACGGCGTTGGGCATCACCGACAGCCCGGCGCCGACCGGCTCGAACCGCTCCGCGCGTTCCGCACGAGCGGTTGCCAGCCCGCGCGGCGCAGTGCGATCGCCGCGGTCAGCCCGCCGATCCCGGCGCCGGCCACCAACGCGATCTTGTCCATACCGCGACCTTAGCCAGGCGCCGCCCGGGCCATGGCCGGCTGTTCCGGTGGCCGCGCCGTGGCCAGCTCGATGAGCAGTTCGGCGGTGTCCGCGTCGATGACCAGCGTGGTGACCAGGCCGGAGCGCAGGACCGCGTCGATGGCGGTGGCTTTGGCCGGGCCGCCCGCCAAAGCGATCACTTCGGGGACGCGGCGCAGTTGTTCGGTCTCGATGGCCAGCACATAGTGCGCGAGGCCGGTACTCAACGCACGGCCGTTCTGGTCGAAAAGGCGGGCGGCCATTTCGGCGGTGACGCCGTGCTGCCCGAGACCGTCGCGGGCTTTCGGGTCGAGCACGTCGTAGACGGTGGACAGGCCCGGTTGCCAGCCGCCGATGGCGACGACCGCGGTGGTGATCCGGTCGAAGTGCTCGAACGCGTCGGCGACGCCGGGTTGTTTGCGCAGCGTTTCGGCGGTGCGGCGGTCGGGCAGCACGAGCGGGGCGTAGATGGGGTAGCCACTGCCACCGGCGAGCCGGGCCGCCCTGCTGACCGTCTCGACCGAGCTGTCGTGCAGGTCCATCCGCGAGTAGACCCCGCACAGCTGCACAATTGAGCACGGCGCGAGCTTCTGCAGTGACTCGACCATCGCGTTGACGGTCCGGCCCCAGGCGAGGCCGAGCACGTCGTCGGCGGTGATCGTCTCGGTGAGCAGTTCGGCCGCCATGACGCCGAGCCGACGACGCAGCCCGAGCACCGGATCGGCGCCCGCGCGCTCCGGCTGTCGTTGCAGCACCAGCGCCCGGTTGAGGCCGTAGGCGCGCCGCAGTTCACCGGAGATATCCAGGTCAAGCGGGTCGGGGAGGGTGATCCGGACCTCGATCAGGCCGCGTTCCAGGGCAGCGTCGAGCAGCCGCGCGACCTTGAACCTGCTGATGCCGAACTCCTCGGCGATCTGCACCTTGGTCCGCCCGTCCAGATGGAAGCGGCGGGCGATGGAGGCGGCGAGCATGTTCTGCGCGGGGCCCCAACCACCCTGGGTCTCGCCTGATTCGACGCTCATATGAGCGAATGATAGCGCATTACCGCTCAAACGGTTGACCCTTTCCGCGTGAAGTTCTTCAATTACCAGCTGTCAGCCCCTATGTGACGGCCCAATGACGCTCTGATGAGCGAGACATGACGGAGCGGGTGGTTTGATGCGTGCGGCGATCGTGGACAAACCCGGCTCGATCCGAGTCGGTGAGGTACCGGATCCCGTTGCCGGCGACGGCCAGCTGGTGATCAGAGTGGGTGCCTGCGGCATCTGCGGGACCGATCTGCACATCGCCGACGGCGAGTTCCCGCCGACGCCGTACCCGATCGTGCCCGGCCACGAATTCGCCGGTGAGATCGTCGAGATCGGCAAGAACGCGCCGCCGGAGTGGCAGCTCGGCGACCGGGTCGCGGTCGACCCCTCGCTGTTCTGTGGCCACTGTGGACCGTGCCGCTCCGGGCACGGAAACCTGTGCGAGAACTGGAATGCCACCGGCGACACCGTGGACGGCGCGTTCGCCGAATTCGTCGCGGTGCCCGCCGCCAACGCCTACCGGCTGCCGGATTCGCTGGACTGGCAGCAGGGCGCGCTGGTCGAGCCGGTCTCCTGCGCGGTGCACGGCGTGCGCCGGATCGGGGTCGAGGCGGGCGAACGGTTCCTGGTCGTCGGCGCCGGCACGATGGGCCTGCTGATGCAGCAACTGCTGCAACGCGGCGGCGCTTCGGTGACCATGGTCGACCGCAACGAGGCCAGGCTGCCTCGTGCCAGCGCGCTCGGCGCGGACGCGGTGGCCACCGACACCGCTCAGCTGAGCGGCGAGCGGTTCGACGCCGCCGTCGACTGCACCGGTGTACCGGCGGCCATGGAGGCCGCGTTCAACTCGATCCGGCGCGGCGGGCGGCTGCTGATCTTCGGCGTCGCGCCCGGCGACGCGCACGTCGACTTCTCGCCGTTCCGCATCTACAACGACGAACTGACCATCGTCGGCTCGATGGCCGTGCTGCACAGCTACGGCGCCGCGCTCAACCTGGTCGCCAACGGCGCGATCGACACCGCCGCGCTGCTCACCGACACGCTGCCGCTGGAGGAGTTCCCGCAGGCCCTGGACCTGATGCGCAGCGGAGCGGGCCTGAAGGTGCAGGTACTGCCGGATGCCGGACAGGAGGGCTGAGGTGTTCCGCCGAATCACTCCCCCATGGCGCGTCGCCGCCGTCGCGGCCACCGCCGCACTCACCCTGGCCGGGTGCGCCGGCGCGGGTTCGCTGGGAGACAACGGTCAGACGCTGGTCGTGGCCATTGTGTCCAACTCGCAGATGACCGACGCGATCAAGTTGTCCAGCCAGTTCGCCAAGGACCATCCGGACATCCACCTGAAGTTCGTGACGCTGCCGGAGAACCAGGCCCGCGCCGAGATCACCGCCGCCGTCGCCACCGGCAGCAGCGAGTTCGACGTGGCGATGATCAGCAACTACGAGACGCCGCAGTGGGCCCAGAACGGCTGGCTCACCAACCTCGAGCCCTACATCGCGAAAACGCCCGGCTACGACGAGAACGACTTCATCCCGAGCATCCGCCAGTCCCTGTCCTACCAGGGCTCGATGTACTCGGTGCCCTTCTACGGCGAGTCGTCGTTCCTGGTCTACCGCAAGGACCTGTTCGCCAAGGCCGGGCTGACCATGCCCGCGCATCCGACCTGGCAGCAGGTGGCCTCCTTCGCGCAGAAGCTCAACGACCCGGCCAAGGGCATGGCCGGGATCTGCCTGCGCGGCGACCCGGGCTGGGGTGAGAGCCTCGCGCCGCTGGACACGCTGGTCAACACCTGGGGCGGTCGCTGGTTCGACAAGAACTGGAACGCGCAACTGACCGCGCAGCCCTTCCAGGACGCCACCAACTTCTACGTCAACCTGATCCGCCAGTACGGCGAGGTCGGCGCGTCCAGCGCGGGCTTCTCCGAGTGCGGCACCGACTACTCTGAGGGCAACGCCGCGATGTGGTACGACGCCACCTCGATGACCGGCACCACCGAGGACCCGACCAGCAGCAAGGTCGTCGGCCTCAACGGCTACGCCCAGGCTCCGGTGGTGAACACCAAGGCCAGCGGCTGGCTCTACACCTGGTCGCTCGGCATCCCGAAGACCGCGCCGAACAAGGACGCGGCCTGGGACTTCATGTCCTGGATGACCGACAAGCAGTACATGAGCCTGGTCGGCAACGCGATGGGCTGGAGCCAGGTCCCGCCGGGCAGCAGGCTCTCCACCTACCAGATCCCGCAGTACAAGGCGGCGGCAAAGGCCTACGCGCAACCGACCCTGGACGCGATCAACGCGGCGACCCAGAGCAACACCATGACCGAACCGGTCCCGTACTACGGTTTGCAGTTCGTCGGCATACCCGAGTTCCAGGACCTCGGCACCCGGGTCAGCGACCAGATCTCCGCCGCCGTCGCGGGCCAGGAATCGGTGACCCAGGCACTGCAACAGTCCCAGCAGTACGCCCAGACCGTTGGCGACACGTATAGGACGAAGCCATGACAACGGTTCCCGCACCGACCCAGGTCATCACCACGCCGGACGTCCGCACCGGCCGGGCGGTCACGCCGAAGCAGAGTCACACGTGGCGGCGGCGCGCGCCGCTGCTGCCCGCGTTGATCTTCACCATCGCCGTCACCCAGATCCCGTTCCTGCTGACGTTGTTCTACTCGACGCAGTCCTGGAACCTGGTCCGGCCGGGCTCGCGGCACTTCGTCGGCCTGTCCAACTACCTGGACGTCATCACCGACGGCGAGTTCCGGGGCGCGCTGCTCAACACGGTCGTGCTGACCGTGGCGGCGGTGTTCATCGCGCTGGTTCTCGGGTTGTGTCTGGCACTGCTGCTGGATCGCTCCTTCCGTGGCCGCGGTTTCGTCCGCACGCTGATCATCACGCCGTTCCTGATCATGCCGGCGGCCGGCGCGCTGCTGTGGAAGACGACGATGTTCGACCCGACCTACGGGCTGCTCGACTTCGTGCTGCGCCCGTTCGGCATCGGCCACTTCGACTGGCTGGCGTCGTTCCCGCTGGGCTCGGTGATCATCGAGATCATCTGGCAGTGGACGCCGTTCATGACCCTGCTGATCCTGGCCGGTTTGCAGTCGCAGTCCAAGGAAGTGCTGGAAGCGGCCCAGGTGGACGGTGCGGGACGGTGGCGCACGTTCGCGTCGATCACGCTGCCGCAGCTGACCCGCTACCTGCAACTGGCCGTGCTGCTCGGCGCGATCTACATCGTGAACAGCTTCGACGCGGTCTACCTGATGACGCAGGGCGGGCCGGGCACCGCGAGCGCGAACCTGCCCTTCTACATCTACCAGCGCGCGTTCGAAGGCTTCGACGTTGGCCAGGCCGCCGCCATGGGCGTCGTGGTGGTCATCCTGACCATGATCGTGGCCACGTTCGCTCTGCGCCTGATGTTCCGCACCTTCGAGGTGAGCAGCGGAAAGGGGTCCAAGAAATGACCGCACCAGCCGCATCGCTGGAGGGCGCGACCGGCCGCAAGGGCAACAAGGTCGGCCGCACCGCGCTCACCACCGTCACCTGGATCATCGCCATTCTGTTCGTGTTCCCGGTGTTGTGGATGATCCTGACGTCGTTCAAGACCGAGGGCGACGCGTACACGAACCCGCCGAGGATCATCTTCGGGCCGACGCTGTCCGAGATCCGCAACATCCTGGACGCGGGTTTCTGGCCCTACCTGGGCAATTCGGCGTTCGTGACGGTCCTGTCCACGTTGATCGTGCTCATCCTCGGTGTCCCGGCCGCCTATGCGCTCTCGCTCGCGCCGGTGCGCAAGACCAGCAACGCGCTCGGGTTCTTCCTGTCCACCAAGATGTTGCCGATCGTGGCGGCGATCATCCCGCTCTACATCATCGCCAACGACATCCACCTGCTGGACAGCGTGTGGGCGCTGGTGATCCTCTACACCGCGATGAACCTGCCGCTGGCCATCTGGATGATGCGCTCGTTCTTCCTGGAAGTGCCCAAGGAGATGATGGAGGCGGGCCAGATCGACGGCGCCAAGTTGCCGCGCCTGCTGCGCAGCATCGTGCTGCCCGTTGTCGCGCCCGGTGTCGCGGCGACCGCGCTGATCTGCGTGATCTTCTCCTGGACCGAGTTCTTCTACGCGGTCAACCTGACCTCGGCGCGGGCGGGCACCGTGCCGGTGTTCCTGGTCGGGTTCATCAGCAGTGAGGGCCTGTACTGGGCCCAGTTGGCGGCCGGCGCGTTCCTCGCGTCGCTGCCGGTGATGATCGTGGGCTGGTTCGCGCAGAACCACCTGGTCCGCGGCCTGTCCATGGGCGCGGTGAAGTAGACCGGAGGAATCATGGCTGAAGTGACCTACGACCACGCATCGCGCGTCTTCGCCGGTTCACCACCGGTACGCGCCGTGGACGGCCTCGATCTGGAAGTCAACGACGGCGAGTTCCTGGTGCTGGTCGGCCCCTCGGGCTCGGGCAAATCCACCGCCCTGCGCATGCTCGCCGGACTCGAAGACGTCGACGAGGGCGCCATCTCCATCGGCGGCCGCGACGTCACCAACGTCCAACCCAAAGACCGCGACATCGCCATGGTCTTCCAGTCCTACACCCTCTACCCGCACATGACCGTCGCCGAGAACATGGGCTTCGCCCTGAAACTGCGCGGCATGCCCAAAGCCCAGATCAAGGACAAGGTCGCCGAAGCCGCCAAACTCCTCGACCTGACCCCCTACCTCGACCGCAAGCCCA
>DATFHN010000058.1:0-72771 GCA_035248365.1 Pseudonocardiaceae bacterium
CGCGGGCTCCTCGCCGGGCGCGTAGGCCCAGGCGATGCTCTGCGCGACGATCTTGCCCACACCAGCGGCCAGCGCCGCGTCGACCAGGTTGCGGGTGCCGACCGTGCGCATCCTGGCGTTGGCCGCACGGTCGCCGCCGGCCAGGTCGGTCAACTGGTCCATGACCACGTCGGGCGCGGCGGCGCGCACGAGGGCGCTGAGCGCGCCGCGATCGAACACATCGGCCAGCACCGCCTGCGCGCCGTGCGCCCGGATCGCGGCGGCGCTGTTTTCCTTGCGGGTCAAGCCGATCACGTCGTGTCCGGCCGCGACCAATGCGGGCACCAGCCGATTGCCGATCACGCCGGATGCTCCGGCCAGCACAATGCGCATGCGTTCAGTTTGCGGGAGATCTCGGCGTTCCGTCCACTGTGTCGCGGATTGGACTACGAATTCCGTGCGCGAGTGGCCCACTGGAAAGCTGTTGCGCTGGCTACGTTGGCCCTATGACGCTCTCCACCAATCGCACGCCTGCGCTGGTGAACCTGTTGACCAGCAAGCCTTCCCTGCTACCGGAGGGATCCGACGTGATGGTCGGCACCGTCACCGTGCCGCCAGGAGATCCCGGTACCGCGCCCCACCGGCATTCCGGCCCGGTGTTCGGATACGTGCTGGAAGGCGAGATTCTCTTCGAACTCGAAGGAGAGGCGCCGCGCCCGATCAAGGCGGGCGAGGCGTTTTCCGAACCGGGCGGCGACGTGGTGCACTACCAGGCGGCAAACCTGCGCGAGGACATTCCCGCGAAATTCGTGGTTGTCATGGTGTGCGCGCCGGATGTGCCGATGATGGTTTTCCTGGAGGACGACGAGATCAAGGCGCGCGATCACCTGCGGCACCCATCGGCGCGCGAGCACGGCTAGCCGCGCGGCGGGTACCGGTCGGGCCAGCGCTGGTGCGCTTCCAGTTGCGCGGCAAGGGAGATCAGGCGCGCTTCGGTGTCGGCCGGGCCGAGCAGCTGCGCGCCGATCGGCAGGCCTTCGTCGTCCAGTCCGGCCGGCACGTTGATGGCGGGCCAGCCCAGCGCGTTCCACGGCCACGCGTACGGGCAGGCCGAGATGACCGCGCGGTTCAACGCCCGCATGTCCAAGTCGCGCCAGGCGCCGATGGCGGGCGGTCCGGTCGCGGTGGTCGGGGTGAGGACGACGTCGACCCGGTCGAACACCCGGCCGACCTGCCGCGCCGACCACGTCGAGGTCGGCGCGACGATGCCGCGCAACGGTCCGCTCAGCCGGCGGCCCGCGGCCATGTTCTGCCGGGTGCGGGCGTCGAGCAGGCTCGGGTCAGGCAGGGCCGCCGCCCACTTGTGCAGGCCGCCCGAGGATCGGGCCAGGAAGTTCAGGCCGACGACGCCATAGCGCGGATCCACGGCCAGCACGTCGTGTCCCAGTTCGGCCAGCGCCCGGCCGAGGCCCTCGACGGCGGCGCGCACGCGCGGATCGAGCCGGGGCCGGTAGCCGGTGAACGGCGGCCGGAACGAGATCGCGATCCGCAACCGGCCCGGTGACCGGCGCGCCGCGGCGAGGAACGTGCCGGGCTCCTCGGTGAGCACGTCGAGCAGCAGCGCGGCATCGGCGGTGGTCCTGGCCAGCGGACCGGCCGTGCTCACGCCACCGAAGACGCCGGGCGCGCTGCGGCCGACCCGGCCGCGACCGGGCAGGATGCCGACCAGGTGGGTCCAGGCCGCCGGTATCCGGACCGACCCGGCCCCGTCCGACCCGACCGCGATCGGCACCAGGCCGGCGGCGACCGCGGCGGCCGAGCCGCCGGAGGAACCGCCGGGCGTGTGGCCGGGGTGCCAGGGGTTGCGGGTGATGCCGAACGCGTCGCCTTCGGTGAACGGCCACTGGCCCAGCTCGGGCAGGTTGGTCTTGCCGACGATGACCGCGCCCGCCGCGCGCAGCAGGCGCACCACCTCGGAATCCTGCTTCGCCGGGGGAAACACGCCCGCGCAGCCGTAGGAGGTGGGCTCACCGGCGATGTCCTGGTCGTCCTTGACCGCCACCGGCAGGCCGAGCAGCGGGCCGCGATCACCGGCGCGCAGGCGTTGATCGGCTTGGGCCGCCTCGGTCAGCGCGGTCGAGCGGACCGACCGGAAGGCGTTGACGGTGGGCTGGGTGGCTTCGATGGCGGCCAGCGCCTGCCTGGTCAGCTCCACCGCGGACACCTCGCCCGCGGCCAACTGTTCCGCGAGGCGGATCGCGTCCACCCGCGTAACCTACCTCCGTATTCAAGAGCGTGCGTGCCCGACGCAAGACCGGCGATCAGGACAATGAGGCGAGACGGGATGAACCGACTGGGCCACCGCGACTACGGGTAGTGGGTGCCACGGGGGTGTACGAGAACTGGGAGGCGATCTACCGGGACAACGTGGGCTGGGTGTACGGGCTGTTGTTCGGCAAGGTCGGCAGCAGGCCCGATGCGGAGGATCTGACCGCGGAGGTGTTCCTCGCCGCGCTGCGTCCGCTGCGTACCTCGGCCACGGTGCGTGAGGTGCGCGCGTATCTGGTGGCGACCGCCCGGACCGTGCTGGCCGATCACTGGCGGCGCACGCTGGGCCGCGAGCTGACCCAGTTGAACGACGAGCTGCTCGATCTGGACCAGCCAGAGGAGCAGGTCAATCACGCGCGCGCCGCCGAGGCCGAGCAGATCCTGGCGGACCTGCCGGACAACTACCGGACCATTCTGCGCCTGCGGTTTCTCGATGGCCGCACGATCAAGGAGGCGGCAGCGGAAATGGGTGTCAGCGTGGCCAATGCCAAGGTGCTGCAGCACCGGGCGCTGCGGGCCGCGGCCAAGGTCGCCGAGCGGAGCGGGGTGTGACCATGTCGCGCGTGCAGCGGCTCGTCGAGAGGATCCTGCGCCAGCAACGGATCGGCCGGCCCAAGACCGATCCGGAGGCCGATGCGGAACTGCGCGCCGCGATCCTGTTGCGCTCGGCGCGGCTGGGCGCCGGCTCGGTGCGCGAGGAGTTCGTCACCTCGCTGCACCAGCGGCTGGCCGACGAACTGGCGCAGGACGCGAAACCGGCGCCGGTGATCACCCGCAGGCGCCGGTTCGTGCAGCTGACCGCGACGGCCGCGGCCGCGGTGGGGATCGGCGCGGTGGCCGATCATCTGATCGCAGGCGGCGCGGTCGCGGGCGAGTCCACAACGGACGAACAGCTGATCGACCCGGATCACGGCGTCTGGCAGACGGTCGCGGACAGCACCGCGCTGCCGGAAGGCCGGGTGCTGCGCTTCGATCTCGGCACGGTCACCGGATTCGTGCGGCGCAGCAACGGCGTCGTCGGCGCGGTGTCCGGGGTGTGCACGCATCTTGGCTGCCAGCTGAACCTGGCCACCTCGCAGAAGCAGCTCAATTGTCCTTGCCACGGCGCGTCCTTCGGCGTCAACGGGTCCGTGCTGAACCATCGCCTGCCGCTCACGCTGCCGCCGCTGCCGGAGTTCCAGGTGCGCGAGCAGAACGGCATCGTGCAGGTCCTGGCGCCGCGCGCCCAGTAACCCCCGTGCGTATCTGTGGGTGAGGGTTGCGCAATGGGCGTTGCCCCGGCACGGAAATGAGCATCATGGGACTGCACATCCGATCGGCCGGAGCGCTGTTCGCGCCGCTGGCCGTGGCGGCGGTGATCGGCCTCGCGGCCTGCGGCACGGGAACAACGGCCAGCCCGGCGACCTCCGCGTCACCAGCCACCTCGATGCCATCGTCGATGTCCATGCCCGCACCGGCGTCGAGCACGCAAGCGGTCGCACCGGTCGCGACCAACGCGGTCACCATCAAGGGTTTCGCGTTCAGCCCGGCTTCGATCACCGTGAAGGCAGGCACCACGGTCACCTGGACCAACCAGGACCAGGACGCGCACACGGTGACCTCGACCAGCAACGCGTTCGGTTCGAAGGCGCTGAACACCGGGGCGAGCTTCACCTACACCTTCACCAAGCCGGGCACCTACGACTACCTGTGCACGATCCACCCGTTCATGACCGCGACCGTGGTGGTCACATCATGACCGAGAATTCCGAGCCGCAGCAGGAACACGGCATGACCCGCAGGCAGTTGCTGCGGCACACCGCCTGGTTCGGCAGCGCCGTCGTGCTCACCGTGGCCGGCGGCGAGGTGATCAGCCAGATCGGCGGCGCGGGCGCGCCTGCTGCGGCCGACGACGCCAACGCGTTGCGGTTCGTGCAGATCAGCGACAGCCACCTCGGTTTCACCGGACCGGCCAACACGATGGTGGAGCAGTCGTTCGGCGAGGCGATCGGCATGATCAACGCGCTGCCCTACCGGCCCGCGTTCGTCATGCACACCGGCGACCTGACCCATCTGTCCACACCGGACCAGTTCGATCAGGTCAAGCAGATGATGAGCGGCCTCAAGACCGGCCAGGTGTACACGGTGCCCGGCGAACACGACAGCGTCGACGACCAGGGCAAGACCTACCGGCAGTTCTTCGGCAAGGGCACGCAGGGCTTCGGCTGGTACAGCTTCGACCTGGGCGGCGTGCACTTCATCAGCCTGGTCAACACGCTCGGCCTGGAAAGCATGGGTCATCTCGGCGCCGATCAGCTGGAGTTCGTCCGCAAGGACGTCGCACACCTCTCCAGCGACACGCCGATCGTGGTGTTCAGCCACATCCCGCTGTTCGCGATGTACCCGAAATGGGGCTGGAGCACTGATGATTCGGTGCAGGCGTTGAGTTACCTGAAACGGTTCGCCTCGGTGACCTGCCTCAACGGGCACGTGCACCAGCTGTTCACCAAGACCGAGGGCAACGTGACCTTCTTCAGCGCGACCACGACGGCCTATCCGCTGCCCAAACCCGGCGAGGGCCCCGCGCCGGTCCCGGTGACGCTGCCGGCCGGCCAGTTGCACGCGGCGCTCGGTGTTCGCGAGGTCGGTTACGTCCGCGGCGGCCAGCAGGGCCTCGCGGTCAAGGACCGGAGGCTGGCATGAGGGACGTGGCGTTCCGGGTGGTGGCGGCGTTGTGCCTGGCCGGAACCGGCTGGGTGCACACCAGCCTGTATCTGGGCGGGTATCGGGAGATCGCCTACATCGGGCCGATGTTCCTGCTGCTGGCCAGCGCGTCGTTCGCGGTCGCACTGTTGCTGCTGATCGCGGGCGCGCCGGTGTTGCGGCTGCTGGCGGCCGGGTTGTCGATCGGCGCGTTGTTCGGGTTCGTGCTATCCCGGACCGTGGGGGTGTTCGGGTTCACGGAGCGCGGTCTGCAACCCGCCCCGCAAGCGTTGCTGAGCCTCGTGTTCGAGGTGCTGACGCTGGCCTTGCTGGCGTTGACGTTCATCCTTGGTCAGAGAGGAACATCGACAGACACCCGGATGTCCGGGCCGCCGTCGTTGAGCAGCACCGACGCCTCCAGCACGCGGGCGCGGTAGAGCCGCAGGCCATCGGGGGCGCGGAGCCGGTCGGCGGTGAACGAGGCCAGTTCGGGGTAGCGGGCGCGGAAGATCTCGGCGCCCCGGTCGAGATCGGCCTCGCCGACCCGTTCGGCCCGCGCGGTCAGGTAGACGGCTTCCGCGGCGCCGATCGGCACGGTCGTGTCGTAGATGACGATGGCGACCTCGGGGCGCTCGGCGATGTTGCGCGAGTGGCGGCTCTCCGGCCGGGACACCCAGTAGAAGTCCGTGCCGCCGTCCGGCGTGTAGTAGACCGGCGACGCCCAGGGCAGGCCGTCCCGGTCGGCGGTGGCCAGGGTCAGGTAGTTGTTGGCCGCGACGACCGTGCGGGCCGTTTCCTGTGGGTTCATGGGGCCAGCATCGTCGCGATCGGGCGGTTGCACATCCGTGCCGGCCACGGAGTCGGCTGACTAAAGTCTCTTCGATGGAGTGGCTGGAGCAGGTTTCCCGGCGCGAGGCCGAGGTGCTGGCGGCGATCCGCGGCCACCAGTCGAACGCGCAGATCGCGCAGCGCCTGCACCTGTCCGTGCGCACCGTGGAGAGCCACGTGTCGTCCCTGCTGCGCAAAGCCGGGGTCACCGACCGCAGGACGCTGGCCACGCTCGCCGAAAGCCCGGCCGAGCGTGGCCTGCCGCTGTTCCCGACCTCGTTCGTCGGCCGCGAGCACGAGCGCGCCGCGGTGTCCGCCGCGCTGCGCTCGGCGCGATTGGTGAGCCTGGTCGGCGCCGGTGGCATGGGCAAGACCCGGCTGGCCGTCGAGGTGGCCGGCGGCCTGGACGAGCCCTGCGTGTTCGTCGATCTCGTCCCGGTGCGGCCGGGCGGAGTCGACGAGACGATGGCGCGGATCCTGGGCGTCGTCGAACGACCGCACCAGCCGCCCGCCGAGGCGATCGTCGACCGGCTGCGGCCGGAGCGGACGCTGCTGGTCCTGGACAACTGTGAACACGTCATCGCCGAGGTGTGCGCGCTGGCCGCGCGGATCCTCCAGTCATGCCGGGGAGTGCGGATCCTGGCGACCAGCCGCGAACGGCTGGCCATCGCGGGCGAGGCGCTGGTGCCGGTGCCCGCGCTGGGCGCGCAGGCGCGGGAGTTGTTCCTGGACCGCGCTCGCGCCGTCGATCCCGGGCTGGTCGCGGAACCGGCCGCCGTCGACGAGTTGTGTGCTGCGCTCGACGGGATGCCCTTGGCGATCGAGCTGGTCGCGGCGCGCACGGCGGCCCTTGGCGTCGACGGGGTGCGGGCCGCGTTGCACGACCGGTTGCGGTTGATTTCCGGCGGTCGCGGCGCCGATCGCAGGCATCATTCGCTCGGCGACGTGATCGGCTGGAGCCTGGAACTGCTCGACGACGAGGAACGCGCGCTGTTTCGCAGGCTGGGCGCGTTCGTCGGCGAGTTCGACCTGAACGCCGTCGCCGCGCTCAACCCGGAACACGGTGTCGGCGCGGTCGCCGACCTGCTCGGCAGGCTGGTCGACCGGAGCCTGGTCGTGCGCCGCGCCGGTCGCTGGTCGTTGCTGGCCACCGTCCGGGCGGTCGCGGCGCGGGAACTGGCGGCCGGCGGCGACGACGTCCGGCCGCGCTACGTGCGGTGGGCCCTGGACACGGCGGCCTCGCCTGACACCGATTTCGACGCCGTCGCAGGAGATCTGGACAATGCGCTGCGCCAAGCGGATCCGGACGACGCGACCCAGCTCGCCGGATCGCTCGCGCGGCTGTGTTTCGGCAGGGGGCTGGTCGTGGCGGCGCGCGAGTACTACCGCGCCGCGGGCGAGTTCGGCAACGCCGCGTGGGCCGCGCTGACCATCTCGGACGGCGAAACCGCGTTCGCGCTGTTTCTCGAAGCGGGTGACCCGGCTACCGCCGCGATGGTCGCAGGCCGTTTCTCGATGTCCTTCACCGAGCCGGTGCCGCGTGAGCGCCTGGTCGAACTGCTGGCCGAGGCGGGGGATCCGGCCGACCAGCGGGCCGCGGCGGTGCACGCGATCGCGCGCGCGTGGATCGCCGGGCACCTGCCGCTCGAACCGGATCTGGAGTTGTCGCGGGAGGCGGTCGCGGCCGCGCGGCGAACCGGTGACGTCGCACTGGTGCTCGGTTCGCTGGACGCGCTGGGCACCGCGCTCGCCAACGCGGGCCTGCTGCGCCAAGCCCATCGGCTTTCCGATGAACGCCTGCGGCTCGCGGCCGCCGCGCCCCGGCACGAGCCGGCCGTCGCGGCCGAGCTGACCGACCTGTTCCACGTCGTGTCGACGTCGGCCATCGCGGCCGGGGATCTGCCCGCCGCGCGGTCGATCGCGGAGCGAGCGCAGCGCGAGCACCCGGTCGGTATGCACCCGGCCATCGCCGCGCCGCGGCTGATCCGGCTCTACGGCCTGAGCGGCCGCTTCGACGAGGCGCTCGCGCAGGCCGACGTGCTCTGGGAGGGCTGGCAGCAGGCGAACACGGTCGACACCGGCGGCGAACTCTCCTCGTTGCGCGGCGACTGGCCGTCCTCGGCGGCGGCGATCGCCGCGCTGGTCCATGGCGCGCGCGGCGATCTCCCTCGGTTCGAGGAGTGGCGGTCGCGCGCGATGCGCATCGCGCACGTCGGCGACCCGGCCGATTCGTTGGCGCTGGCCGCGCCGGACGCGTTCGTCAATGCCCGCGTCGCCGTGCTCACCGGTCGCGGTGCGGACGCGCGGCGGCTGATCGATGCGGCGTTCGCGCCCTTCCTGGAGAAGTGGTGGCTGCCCTACGCGCACGCGGCCGGGGCGGAGCTGGCGGTGCTCGCAGACCTGCCCGACGCCGCCAAGTGGCTCGCGGCGGCCGAACCCGCGGCTGCCGAGAACGACTGGGCCGCGGCCTGCCTGGCCCGCGCCACCGCCCGGCACACCGGAGACCAGAAGTTGATGGCCGAGTCGGTGGCGCGGTGGGAGCGGATCGGCGCGCGGTTCGAGCGCGCGGTCACGCTGTTGCAGATCCCGGCGCGGTTCGACGATGGGCTGGCCGGGCTCGTCGCGCTGAAGGCCGCGATCCCGGTTCCGTAGTGGATTCCGTAGTGGATTCCGTGGTGGTCACGGATGTCCCAATAGGGCCCGGCCAGCACACTTGAGGTCAAACAGTTCGGCCGAGGAGGAACAATGGGCAAGGTCATGTCGAGCATGTCGATGTCGCTGGACGGGTACGTCACCGGTCCGCACGACAGTCGTGAACGGCCGCTCGGTGAGGGCGGCGACGTCCTGCACGACTGGCTGGGGGCGACCGCGACACCGGCCGATCAGGCTGTGCTGCAGGAGATGCTGAACAGCGTCGGCGCGATCGTGATGGGCCGCCGGTCCTACGACTTCTGCGTCGGCGATGGCGGTTGGGGCGATGGCGGCCCGGTCGGCGACACGCCGTGCTTCGTGCTCACCCACCAGCCGCCAGATCTGGCGGATGTGCCGAAGGTGTTCACGTTCGTCACCGATGGCATCGAAAGCGCCATCGCGGAGGCGCAGAAGGTCGCCGGTGACCGGGTGATCGGCCTGCACGGCGCGACCGCGGCCCAGCAGGCGCTGGCCGCCGGGCTGCTCGACGGGATCCAGGTGCATCTGGTGCCGGTGCTGCTCGGCGGTGGCGTGCGCCTGTTCGACCTGCTCGGCGCCGACCAGATCCAGCTGAAGCGGGACCGGGTCATCGAGGCCGGTAGCGGCGTGACTCACCTGCGCTTTCAGGTCTAGTTCTTGAAGATCTTGCCGACGCCCAGCACGAGGCAGGTGGCCAGCACCCAGCCGACGACGGTGAACGCGCCCGCGACCCAGGCGGCGGCCGGGTTCGGGATCCAGTAGGCCCGCTGGCCGAGGCTGAACACCGGAACCAGCAGGTCGAGCGTGTACAGGACCGAGTTGAACGCCGGGACCGGTGGGTTTGTCGGCGTGAACGCGCCGATGTCGTGCAGCCAGAAGAACACGGCCGCGCCCACCGCCTCGAGACCGAAGATCCACCACAGGATGTACAGCGGCCGGTAGCCGTACTGCACGGTCACCTTCAACAGCAACCCCAGCGCCCGCTTGAACCAGCCGGCCGGCCCGGTCTGCGAGGTCCGCCGCTTGTCCTCACCCGCGATCGACACGGCGGTCGACTCCTTGTTCGAGCCCGCCGCGAGGTAGACGGAGGCCAGTTGCAGGTAGATCTGGGGTACGTAACGCGGGCTGTGGGCCAGCCAGTCCAGTCTGGTTTGGACGGTCGGGCCGTCGGTGGGCAGTGTGCTGTAGACGAAACCGTCCAGCCACACCACCGGCGGCCAGGTCGTCTCCCGGTCGTCGAGCTGGCCGACCTTGGCCCGGCACAGATCGATCGCCGCGACCGGTTGCGGAACGAAGCGCATCCGCAGCGCGCCGCCGACCGAAGCGCCGGTCAGTACGAGGGCGGTCGCCGCCGGGTTCTGCACGTCCAGCGTGGCGTTGTCGAATTCGAGGTTGGCGGTGACCTGGGCATCGCGCAAGGAAACCGTGCCCTTGGCGTAGAAGCCCGCACCCAGTTTGGCGGATTGCCTGACCCGCATCCGGTCGCCGCTCAACGACATCGGCTGATGCCCGAACCAGCCGCCGTTGGCGTTCAGACAGCCGCCGACGGTGGAGTCGGACAGGTCGACCTCGCCGTCGGTGATGAAGCCGGTGCCGAACAGCGCGTCGCGCGTGACGTTGAGCCCTTTCGCGGTCAGCGTGTAGCCGCCGCTGTTGTTCAGCCTGCCGCCGGTGCAGTCCAGCGAGCCGCCGATGCTGGCGTCGTTGAGGACGATCTTGCCGTTGGCCAGGAAGCTGTTGTCGCCCAGCAGCGAGAACTTCACGTCCCGGCCGAGGGTCAGGCCGGTGGCGTCGATCGCGGTGTCGCTCGGGTTGTCGAACCGGCCGCCCTCGCACCAGAGGTTGCCGTTGATCGTCGCGCCGACCAGGTGCACTTTGCCCCACACCTCGAAACCGCTCCGGCAGAGCATGTTCTGCGACACGCTGGCCCGGGCCAGGTCGAGCGCGACGTTGCCGACATGCCGGAACTTGCCGCCGGTCAGGTCGAGTTTGCCGCCGATCTCGCAGCCGGTGAGGTCGATGCCGCCGAGCACGTTCGACCCACTGCCGAAGCTGACATCCTGATCGACCACCAGCCCGTTGAGGCCCAGCGCGATGTCGTCGGCGTTCTCGAAATGGGCGCCCTCGCAACAGAGCCTGCCCTCGATGTGCGCGCCCTGCAAACGAACGGAGCCGTTGGCGCGGAACTCGTGCCGCCAGTACACGTCCTGGTCGACGAGCAGGCCGCTGGCTTCCAGCGCGAGCTTGCCGGGGTTGAGGAAGCTGCTGTTCTCGCACCGGAACTGCCCGCTCACATGCGCGCCGACCAGCCGGACCAGCCCCTCGGCAACGAAGCCGTTGGAGCACTCCAGATCCTGGTCGACGACAAGCCCGTCCGCGAGCAGCACTTCGTCGGCCGACGGTCCCAGATGGGAACCGTTGAAGCTGACATACCCGCCGACATGCGCGCCGGTCAGTTTGATGCCGCCGGTGTCGGTGCATTTCTCGGCGGTGAAGCTGAACGTGGTTTGCAGCTGGTCCGCGGAAATCCCGTTCAGCCGGCAATCGTCGAAGTAGAGCGCTTTGACCTTCGCCTGCTCCAGGTTGATCCGATCGGCGAACCGGCAATTCTGGAACTCCGCGGTGACGGTGATTTCCGCCGATTCCAGATCCAGCCCGTCGACGATCTTGGCATTACGCACGGTCAGCTTGGTGGTCCTGCGCTGGAGACCGGTGCCACGCAGCAGGGCGCGGATCTCCATGGCGCCGACATCGAGGTCGCCGCCGTCGAATACGGCCTGATCACCTACGTAACTGAGCCTCTGCGGTGGCGGCACGGTCGCCGTCGTTCGCGTTCCGTTCCTGGACATGACGCCTCCGCTCAGCTTTTCGCCGGCGAACACGGTCCGTTACAGATGTCACTCACATGGGCTACGGATAAGCGCGGCTCAGACAATGCCGTACAGGCCCGGTCACGGCGCGATTGGCGCTGAAATGGCTGGGCGGCGGGGGTAACGATCGAATGCAGGATGGCGACCACCCTCGCAACCCACTGCCTGCCTCGGAGTCGTGCCATGAGCGCTGAATCAATCCCGCAGTATCGGGAGCTACGTTGTAAGAACTGCATGCAAACCAGCCGGGTGTCGCCGGACGTGAGCAAAGGCAGCAATTGGATCTGCACCAAGTGCGGTGCCATCAACGACAAAACGCGTCAGCCGGGCGCGCCCCGGCCGAACATCGGGAAAGTGAAAGTGACCAGGGGGGACGTCGCCGCGATCGTCGGCGGGGTGGGCGGCGGTGTGCTGCTGCTGATCATCGGCATCGCGCTGCACGCCGCCTTCGACACCAAAGCGGCGCTGTGCAACAGCGGGTTCGGTGTGCTCGGGCAGGAGATGGCTGGTGCGTCCGCGCGGGCCGAATGTGCGGGCTGGAATTTCGGCGATGGCGTGGCGGGCATCCTCACCTGGATTGGGGGCCTGTTGCTCGCGGGCACCGTTCTGCTCGGCATCGTGTTCGCGGTGGCGAAACGGCAGCAGGGTTGACTTCGAGGACGGTCTAGCTCGTAGCGTCGATGGCATGATCGACTCGGCGGTCACTTTGGTCACTGGTGGAGCGAGCGGGATCGGCGCGGCGACCGCGCGGGCGTTGCTGGCGCGGGGGGAGCGGGTCGCCGTGCTGGGGCGGAGCGGGGAGCGGCTGGCGGCGTTCGCGGGGGAGGTGGATCGGCCGGAGGGGTTGTTGACGCGAGCGGGGGACGCGGCGGATTTCGGGGCGGTGCGGGGTGCGGTCGAGGCGAGCGTGGCGCGGTTCGGGCGGCTGGATGCCGTCGTGGCCAGTGCCGCGTTCGCCAGCGTCGGGAATCTGGAGCAGGGGGATCCCGCGCAGTGGCGGGAGATGGTGCTGACCAACGTGCTCGGGCCCGCGGTGCTGATCAAGGCGGCGCTGCCCGCGTTGCGGGCGAGCCGGGGGCGGATCGTGTTGGTCGGGAGCACGGTCGGGCTGACGCCGTCGCGGGGCAACCTGTACGGCGCGACGAAGTGGGCGGTGACCGGGCTGGCCGAGAACGCGCGGCAGCAGGTGACCGGTGACGGGATCGGCGTCACGCTGATCGCTCCGGGCCGCGTGGAAACGCCGTTCTGGGACGTGCACGGCGGCGTGCCGGAGGGGGACAACCTCACCGCGGCGCAGGTCGCCGACGCGATCGTCTGGGCGCTGGGCCAGCCGGACGGGGTGGACGTGAACACGGTGGTGGTGCGGCCGATCGGCGCCGAGCGGTAGGCCTGGGAAGATGGGGGCATGCCGGACAAGCGCCCTGCTCGTGCCCCACAGCGTCGGGCCGGGTCGCCGGTACCGGGGCGGTATCCGGTGCGGTTCGGCACGGCGGAGTTGCTGGCCGATGCGGATCGGCCGGGCGGCTGGCTGCTGACGGTGGACGACGTGCCGCAGTCCTATGTGCAGCTGGACGACCCGACGTACCTGGATTTCGAGTACGTGCGGCGGATGGCCGACGTGATCGACGCGCTGGCGCCCGGTCCGCTGCAGGCTGTGCATATCGGCGGGGGTGCCTGCACCGTGCCGCGTTATCTGGCCGCGACGCGGGCTGGCTCTCGGCAGTTGGTGATCGAGGCGGACGGGCCGCTCTCGGAGCTGGTGCGCGAGCAGTTGGCGCTGCGGTCGGTGCCGCAGCTGCGGGTGCGGGTCGGCGACGGGTTCGCCGAGATCGCCACGTTGCGCGCGGACTCGGCGGATCTGCTGGTGGTGGACGCGTTCGAGCGGGCGGTGATGCCGGGCGGCTTCGCAACGGCCGAGTTCGTGGCGCAGGCCGGGCGGGTGCTGCGCGATTCCGGGGTGTATCTGCTGAACGTGGCCGCCGACCCGGGCGGGGTGGTCAGCAGGAAGATCGTGGCCGGGGTCGCGGGCGGATTCGCTCAGCTGCTGGTGGTGGCCGAGTCCGGGGTGTTGCGCGGCAGGCGGCCGGGGAACCTGGTGGTCGCGGCGTCGAAGACGCCGTTGCCGGTGGACGCGGTGGCTGGGCGGCTGGCTCGCGCGCCGTTCCCGGTGCAGCTGCTGGTCGGACCGACGCTGGATCGTTACCTTGCGGGCATTCGGGACGCCAAGACCGCTCACTGACCGTTTCGGGCAGATCACGCCTGGTCCGCAGCACTGAATCGGTTGACCGGTTGCAGTGTGATGTCACCCCCGGGACACCCATAGTCCACAAAGGGGACGCGGTTCCGCATTGCGCTGTCTGCTGACCATCTGCACAATCCCCGCGTGATCACGACCCCGACCAGACACGACCATCGGCCCGCTCCACCGTCCGTCGCAACCGGACGCAATACCCGGTTCCGGGGCAGGGAACTGCTGCTCGGCACCTTGTTCTGCGTTCCGGCGCTGGCCGGACTCGCCGTTTTCGTGATCTTCCCGTTGTTCCAGGCCATTTTCCTGTCCACTCGGGGCACCGACATCAACGGCAACCCGACCCGCTCGGTCGGCATCGCCAACTTCACCGGCCTGTTCACCGCGCAGTTCGGCTCGATCCTGCTGCACACGCTGATCTTCACCGTGTTCGTGGTGGTGGTCGGGGTCGTGCTGCCGATGGCGCTGGCCGTTCCGCTCGCGCAGCGGCTGCCCGGCATGCGGGTGTTCCGCACGCTGTTCACGTTGCCCTTCGCCTACTCCGCTTCGGCGGCCAGCGTGGTGTGGCTGCTGATGCTCGACCCGTCGATGTCGCCGGTGAACTGGCTGCTGCGGCTGGTCGGCGTCACCGCGCCCGGCTGGACCACCGATTCGCACTGGGCGCTGATCACGGTGGCCTGGGTCACCGTGTGGGTGGCATCCGGGTTCAACCTGCTGGTGCTCGGGGCCGGACTGGCCGGAGTGGACGAAGAGGTGCTGGAGGCCGCGCGGATCGACGGAGCGACCGGGGTGCGGCATTTCGTCAGTGTGGTGTTGCCGATGATCTCGCCGAGCGTGTTCTTCGTGATCGTCACGACCACGCTCTCCGCGTTGCAGGCGCTGGGCCAGGTGCAGGTGATGACCGACGGCGGGCCCAACGGCAGCACCTCGACGCTGGTGTTCTCCATCTACCACAGCGCGTTCGAGAACGGGAACAACGACTACGGCGTGGCCAGCGCGCAGGGACTGGTGCTGTTGCTGGTCGGCATCGCGCTCGCGGCCGTCCAGTTCGGAGTGATCGAGAGGCGGGTGCACTACCGGTGAGCAGTCGGTCCTTGAATTCGCCGGGTAAGGCGCGGAGCACGGTCACCTATGTGTGGCTGGTGCTGGCCGCCGTTGTGTTGCTGTTTCCGGTGCTGCTGACGGTGGTCGGCGGGTTCCTGCCGGAGGGCGACCTGGTGCGGCAGCCGCCTGGGTTGTTCGGCGGGCACTATTCGCTGGGCAGCTACATCGCCGCCTGGCAGCAGAACGTGGTGCCGCTGTTCCCGGCGTTCCTGAACTCGCTGTTCGTCGGGCTGATCATCATGCTCGGGCACCTGGTGACGTCCTGCCTGGCCGCCTACGGGCTGGTGTTCGTGCGCAATCCGTTGCGCAAGCCGATCTTCTGGCTGTTCATGGCCACGATCATGATCCCGTACGAGGCGATCGTGGTGCCCAACGCGTTGTTCATCCGCAGCATGGGGCTCGGCGACAGCCGGTGGAGCCTGGTGCTGCCGTTCCTGGCCAACGGGTTCGGCGTTTTCCTGATGCGCCAGGCGTTCATGCAGTTCCCGGTGGAACTGCGGCAGGCCGCGCAGCTCGACGGCTGCGGCCACCTGCGCTTCCTGTTCACGATCGTCCTTCCCGCTGTCCGGCCGTCGATCACCGCGCTCGCGGTGTGGTCGTTCCTGCAGGGCTGGAACATGTACTTCTGGCCATTGATCATCTCGTCGTCGAACAACTCGATGAACACCTTGCAGACCGCGGTGTTCGCGTTGAAAGCCGACGGCAACGGCACCCAGCAGGCGCTGTTGCTGGCCGGCGTGACGATCACTTTGCTGCCAACATTGCTGCTGGTGACTTTCGGGCAGCGTTGGCTGGTCCGCGGCTTCACCGCCGGTGCTGTGAAATGACATCAAGAAACTCGATTGGGGAGAACTCGACAGTGCGTACCTCACTACGGAGCGGGCTCACCGGCCTGGCGCTGGTCCTCGCGGCCGCGACGGCGATCACGGGTTGCAGTTCGGCGGCAGGTGGCGGCGGATCCGACTCGTCCGGCACGGCGGCGCCGGGGCCGGACGCGCTCAACGGGCACGGCGAGGTGGACATCACCTTCTGGCACGCGATGAGCGGCACCAACGGCCAGGCGCTGACCAACCTGGTCAACCAGTTCAACCAGCAGCACCAGGGCAAGATCAAGGTGACGCTGAACTACAAGGGCCAGTACGACACCGCGCTGGCCGCGTACAAGAACGCGTCGACCGGTCAGCGCCCGGACCTGATGCAGATGTACGACATCGGCACCCGGTACATGATCGACTCGAAGTCGGTCATGCCGATGCAGGCGTTCATCGACACCGACCACTACGACGTCTCCGACATCCAGCCGAACATCGCCGGTTACTACACCGTCGACAACAAGCTGTACTCGATGCCGTTCAACACCTCGATGCCGCTGCTCTACATCAACAAGGAAGCCTTCACCAAGGCCGGGCTCGACCCGGACAACCCGCCGACCACGCTGGCCGAGATCATGACCGACGCGCAGAAGATCAAGGCGACGCCGGGCGAGACCGTGCAGTACGGCTTCGGGGCGACCCTCTACGGCTGGTTCTTCGAGCAGTGGGCCGCATCGGCCAACGAGACCGTGTGCGACAACAACAACGGCCGCACCGGGCGGGTCGGCAAGGTGAACCTGGCCACGCCGGAGAACATCCAGCTGTTGCAGTGGTGGCAGCAGATGGTCAACCAGGGCCTGGCCGAGAAGCTGGACAGCAACACCGACTCCGGCGACAACGCGTTCTCCTCCGGCACGGTCGCCATCGGTCTTGAGTCGACCGGTTCGCTCGGCTCCTTCACCAAGGGCGCCGCGCAGGCCAAGTCGCCGTTCACGGTCGGCACCGGGTTCTACCCGAAGATCAACGCCAGTGACGCGGGCGGCCCGATCATCGGCGGCGCTTCGCTGTGGGTGGTCAACAAGGACGCCGCGCACGAGCGAGCCGCCTGGGAGCTGGTGAAGTTCCTGGCCAGCAAGACCTCGCAGGTCACCTGGCACACGTCGACCGGGTACTTCCCGATCAGCAAGGCCGCGCTGACAGACCCGGCCGACCAGGCCTGGGTGCAGGCCAAGCCGCAGTTCCAGACCGCGATCACCCAGCTGGCCAACACCAAGCTGACCTACGCGACCCAGGGCTGCTCGGTCGGCGTGATGCCGGACGTGCGCAAGGACGTGGAGAACGCGTTGCAGGCGGCGGTCTTGCAGAACCAGGACCCGAAGACCGCGCTGACCAATGCGCAGAACACGGCCGACCAGCAGATCTCCGACTACAACACCAAGCTCGGCGGCTGATTCCCGGTGCGGGGAGCGGCACCGGTCGCTCCCCGCCCGTCCCCTCACGGAAGCAGTACGATCTTGCCCCGGCTGTGGCGTTGCATCAGGTCGCGGAAGGCGGCCTTGACCTCGGTGAGCGGGTAGGTCGCCGAGATCGGCACCTCCAGCGCACCGGTCGCGACCAGTTTGACCAGCTCGGCCAGGACTTCCGCGGTCGCAGAGCCGGTCATGCCCTCGGCCTTGACCCCGGTACGGGCCGCGCCCGCGAAGTCGATGATCGTGTTGATCCGGTCCTTGGCCACGCCGAGTTCCAGGGCCAGGTCGATGTAACCGTCGCCGAAGTTGTCGATGAACGCGTCGACGCCGCCGGGCGCGGCCGTGCCGATCCGCTCCAGCACGCCATCGCCGTAGGCGACCGGGACCACGCCGTGGGCGCGCAGCCAGTCGTGGTTGGCGGTGCCGGCCAGGCCGATCACGGTCGCACCGGCATTGCGCAGCAGTTGCACGGTCAGCGAACCGACGCCGCCCGCCGCCCCGGAAACCACGACGGTGTCACCGGGACCGGCGTTGACGGCGTGCACGTTCGCGTAGGCGGTCGTGCCCGCGACGAACAGCGCGCCGCCGGCTTCCCACGACACGGCCGGATCGCGCGACACCAGGTTGGCGGCGGGCACCGCGACCAGTTCGGCGTGGCTGCTCCGGTTGTCCACCCAGCCGATCACCTCGTCACCGGCCGACCAGGTGCGCACGTCGGCGCCGACCTCCTCGACCACGCCGGCCAGGTCGCTGCCCTCGCCGGAGGGGAAGGTCGCCGGCCAGCGTTCGTGCAGGAAGCCCATCCGGATCGCGTTCTCGCCGGGGTTGATCCCGGCGGCCTTGACGCGCACCAGCACCTCGTCGGCCGCCGGTACCGGCCGGGGGACCTCCCGCACGTCGAGCACGTCGATCTCGCCGTATTCGTCGAATCGCACTGCCAGGGGCATGACGCCCCTCCCTTCAGAGGTCTCTTGTTCCTGGTCACCATGAAACCCGTCCGGATGGCAGTGATCCATGCTGGATTCACGCGAAAAAATATGCGATCGTCTCAAGTCATGGACGTGCTCACGGATCTGTTGCAGCGCTCGCGGGCGCGGGGTGCCGCGTTCTCGCACTCGACCGCGCGGGGCGAGTGGGGCGTGCAGTTCCCGGCCGGGGCCAAGCTGGCGATCCACGGCATCCTCGGCGGCGAGGCCTACGCCTGGACCGACGACGCGGGTCGCTCGCGGCGGGTGCTGCCCGGCGACGTGGTTCTCGTGCGCGGGCCGTCCGAGCAGTTCATGGCCTATTCGGCGGGTGCGGACGTGGTGCCGTTCGTGAGCCTGTGCTCATCGGGTCCGCCCGGTGGCGCGCAGCGGATGGTGATCGGCTCGGGCGACGGCGACCCGACCACGTTCTTCTGCGGCGCCTACACCTTCGAGGGCGAGCTGTGTTCCGGCCTGCTGGCGGGCCTGCCCGACCTGACCGTGGTCCGCTCGCGCGCCGGGTCGAGCCTGCGCGCGACCCTGGACGTGTTCGCCGCCGAGCTGCTGCGCAACGAGCCGGGCCAGCAGGTGCTGCTGGACAGCCTGCTGGACGTGATGCTGGTGCAGGCGCTGCGCGAACAGCTCGCCTTGGACGAGCCGGCGGCGCCTGCCTGGTTCCGGGCGATGGACGATCCCGGGATCGGCACCGCGATCCGCGCCGTGCACGCCGAACCCGCCCGGGCCTGGACCGTCGCCGATCTGGCCGCGCAGGCGTCGTTGTCGCGGGCCACGTTCGCGCGCCGGTTCACCGAACTGCTCGGTGTCGCGCCGCTGACCTACGTCACCGACTGGCGGATGGCGCTGGCCCGCGAACAGTTGCGCGAGCGCGATGTGGGGCTGGCCGCCGTCGCGCGCTCACTTGGGTACGCCTCCGAGTTTTCCTTCGCTGCCGCGTTCAAACGCCATCACGGCACCGCGCCCGGGCGCTGGCGGTCGAGCTTCGCGTTTGTTCAAGACCCATCTTGATCAGCGCTCCTACACTCCGGCCATGTTGCCAGTGGTGTTGGACGGGGAGTTCATCCGCGAGCGGTTCGTGCGGTACCGGGAGATGCGGGAAACGGCGCCCGCGCAACCGGCGCTGATGCCCGACGGGCTACCGGTGTGGATCGTCACCCGGTACGAGGACGCGCGGATCGTGCTGGCCCACCCGGCGATGAGCAAGGATTCCGAGCGCGCCGCCCCGTTGCACGAGGCACTGGGCCGGGAACGCGGCACGCCGCCCAGCGGGATCGCCGCGATGCTGAGCAAGCACCTGCTCAACGTCGACCCGCCCGACCACACCCGGCTGCGCAGGCTGGTCGCAGGCGTGTTCACCCAGCGCAAGATCGACGGCCTGCGGCCGGGCATCGAAGCGCACACCGAATCGCTGCTCGATCGGCTGGCCGAGCGGGAGAGCGCGGATCTGCTCGCCGAGTACGCTTTTCCGTTGCCGCTCGCGGTGATCGGCGATCTGTTCGGGCTGGCCGATGAGGATCGTGAGCGCTTCCGGGCCTGGTCCAACGTGATCGCGCGGGGCGATGATCCGGCCGCGGCCTGGACGGTGTCACTGGACACCGTGGAGTTCCTGTCCGGCCTGGTCGCGCAGCGGCGCAGGCAACCCGGCGACGACCTGCTGTCCGACCTGGTCCAGGCCAGCGACGGCGAAGCGCGGCTGTCCGGGTACGAAGTCGTGGCCATGGCGTTCCTGCTGCTCTCGACCGGGCATGAGCCACTCGCCCGCGCCATCGGCAACTCGGTCCTCGCGGTGCTGGACAACCCGGAGATCGCCGGGTTGCTGCGCGCGGACCCTGGGCTGATGCCCGACGCCATCGACGAGTTCCTGCGGTTCCAGGGGTCCACCGGCGCGACCACGTTGCGCTTCACCACCGAGCCGGTCGCGCTCGGCGAGGTCGTCATCCCCAAGCACGCGTTCGTGATCGTCGCGCTGGAATCGGCCAACCGCGATGCGGCGCGCTATCCCGATCCCGACATCGTCGACATCTTCCGGGACGCCTCCGGCCACCTGGCGTTCGGCCACGGCATCCATTTCTGTCTCGGCTCGCGGCTGGCCCGGCTCGAGCTCGAGATCGGCATCGGCGGGCTGCTGCGGCGATTCCCGAAGCTGCGGCTTGCCGTGCCGCGCGATGAGTTGCGGTGGCGGACGAGCATGTTGTTCCGTGGCCTTGAGGAGATGCCGCTGCTGCTGGGGTGAGTATCGTCATCTCACATGGCGATGCCCGCGGTCGAGTTCGGCCAGGTCTACTCGGTGCCGTTCGTGGACGAGGTGCTGGCGTGGGACGGCGCCCGGCGCGACGCGCATCCACGGCTGCGGCCCTACGTCGCCGGGTACAGCGGGTACGACATGCTGCCCAGCGGCGCGGTGGTGTGCCGGATGCTGCCGACCGCGCTGCTCACCGTGAACGTCGATTTCGTCGCGCCGCAGGGCTTGCCGGATATGGCGCCGTTGCTGACCGGGCTGCACGGCGCGGGGAGCGTGGCCGGGCACACCGGCAGGCGCCACGGCATCGGGATCGGGCTGACGCCGAGGGGCGCCTTCGCGCTGTCCGGGGTGCCGATGGCCGAGTTGACCGGCAAGGCGGTCGATCTCGGCGAACTGATCGGCGCGCGAGCCGACGAGCTGGCCGAACGGCTCGCGTACGCATCGGATTGGCCGGCCCGGTTCGACCTGCTCGACGAGTTGCTGACGAGGTGGATCGCGGCCGGGCCCGCGACGGCGGACGCGGTCACGATCGCCTGGCGGCGGTTGTGGTCGACGGCCGGCCGGACCCGGATTTCGCAGGTCGCCGAGGAACTGGGATTGAGCAGGCGCAGGCTGGAGATGCGCTTCGCGGAGCAGATCGGCATCACGCCGAAGCTGCTCGCGCGGGTGTTGCGTTTCCAGCACGCGCTGCGGCTGATCTGTGGCGCCGAACCGGTGACGCTGGCGCAGGTCGCGATCCGCTGCGGTTACGCCGATCAGGCGCATCTGGCCCGGGAGGTGCGGTCGCTGGCCGGTTGCTCGCCGACCGAGCTGGCCAAACGTCCACAGTGGATAGACATTTAACGTAAGAATTTGCAGTTCTTCTCGCATTTTTTGCGGAAATATATTTCATTATTGCACCTTTGTGTCAAGTGAGCCTACGCTCCGCGAGAGCGCTCGTATCCCTGCCACGAGTGAAAGGCTCCCCACGCTGATGCCCATCACAAGCAGGCGAGGACGTCTCGTTGCCTCGGTCGTTGCCGCGGTCACCGCGTTCGCCGCCTTACCCGCCTTGCTCGCCGCCACCCCAGCCAACGCCGAGAACGGCCCGGGAACCCCGCCGTACTGGGCCCAATCCCCGTTCAACGTCCCGAGCGGCACCGGAGCCAGCCTGCCGTTCACCGAATACGAAGCCGAGGCGGCCAGCACCAACGCCAGCATCATCGGCCCGTCCTTCGCCCAGGGCCAACTGGCCACCGAGGCGTCCGGGCGCGAAGCGGTGCAGCTGAGCGCGCAGGGCCAGTACGTGCAGTTCACCCTCACCGCCGCGGCCAACGCGTTCGACCTGCATTACGCGCTGCCGCAAGGAAGTTCCGGCACGTTGTCGGTCTACGTCAACGGCAGCAAGCTCGGCCAGCAGCTCTCGCTCACCTCGGCCTACAGCTACATCACCACGCCCGGCATCACCGGCAGCCAGACGCACAAGATGTACGACGACACCCGGCTGATGTTCGGCCAGACCTACCCGGCCGGCACCACGGTCAAATTCCAGGTCGACGCGGGTAACTCGGCGGCGCCCTACACCATCGACGTCGCCGACTTCTACAACGTCCCGGCCGCGATCACCCAGCCCGCCAACACGATCTCGGTGTCGAGCTATGGCGCCGACCCGACCGGCGCCAGCGATTCGACCGGCGCGTTCAACAACGCGATCACCGCGGCGAACTCCGCGCACGAGCCGGTCTGGATCCCGACCGGCACCTACCTGATCGGCTCGCACCTCAACATCACCAGCGGCACGATCGAAGGCGCGGGCAACTGGTATTCGCAGCTCAAGACCAACGAGCTGATCGACAACACCTCGGCAGACGCAGGCGCGATCAACCTGAGCAACTTCGCCATCCTCGGTTCCACCGTCGGCAGGCACGACGACAGCACCGCGAACGCGATCGACGGATCGCTCGGGGCCGGCTGGACCGTGGACGGCCTGTGGATCCAGGACACCAACGTCGGATTCTGGCTCCAGTTCGGCAACAGCGGCTGCACGGTGGAGAACACCGTCGTCGAATCGACCGACGCCGACGGCCTGAACTTCAACGGAAACGCCTCGAATTGCACGGTGAAGAACAATTTCCTGCGCAACACCGGCGATGACGGCCTGGCCATCTGGTCGTATCCGACGGCCGATTCGAACATCACCTTCAGCAACAACACGATCGTGCAGCCGACACTGGCCAACGGCATCGCCGACTACGGCGGGTCGAACAACACGATCTCCAACAACGTCGTCGCGGACACCGAGCCGCTCGGCAGCGGGATCAACATCTCCAACGAGGCGTTCCTGCAACCGTTCACGCCGTTGTCCGGCACGATCACGGTGTCCGGCAACTACCTGATCCGCGCGGGCGCCTACAACCCGAACTGGGCGCATCCGATGGGCGCGGTGCAGTTCGACGCCTACGACACCTCCTACACCAACGTCACGGTGAACTACAGCGGCGGCGCGATCCTGGACAGCCCGTACGAGGCGTTCGAGTTCGTCGGCGGCGCGGGCACCGGGGACACCGTCACCGGCGTGACCATCAGCGGCGTCACCGTGCGGAACACCGGAACAACGGTGATGCAGGCGGAAACCGGTGGCTCGGCCAGCGTCAGCGGCGTGACCGCGAGCGGGGTCGGCGTGTCGGGCACGTACGACGACGGGTACGCCAGCGGCAACTACACGCCGGGCGCGTTCACCTTCAACCTGGGCAGCGGCAACTCGGGGTGGAGCACCACACCCCAGCTGAGCACCTTCCCCGATCCGGCCCAGCCCGGCGCGCTGAAGGCGTCACCGGCCAGCGTGTCCTTCGGTGACGTCAACGTGGGCTCGACGAGTCCGGCCCAGGCGGTGACGGTGACGAACCCGGGTACCAGCGCGGTATCGGTCTCCTCGATCAGCGCGTCGGCCGGGTTCGGTGAGACCGGCAACTGCGGCGGCTCGATCGCGGCGGGCGGTTCGTGCACGGTCAACGTCACGTTCGCGCCGACCGCGGGCGGACGGATCAACGGCACGCTCACGGTCAACTCCAACGCACCGGGCGGCGCGCTGAGCGTTCCGCTCACCGGCCTCGGCGTCACCGCGACCACCGACCTGGCGCTCGGCGCGCCGGCCACGGCCAGCAGCGACTACCAGACCTTCGTTCCTGCCAACGTGACCGACGGCAACACCAGCAGCTACTGGGAAAGCCAGGACGGCGCGGGCTATCCGCAGACGATCACGGTGGATCTCGGCTCGGCGCAGTCGATCGGTTCGCTCACGCTGAACCTGCCACCGTCCTCGGCCTGGAACACCCGCACCGAGACGCTGTCCGTGCTGGGCAGCGCCAACGGCACCAGTTTCAGCCAGTTGGCCGGTTCGGCCGGGTACACGTTCGACCCGTCGGCCAACAACAACTCGGTCAACATCAGCCTGGCGTCCGGGACCAGCGCCCGCTACGTCCAGCTGAGCTTCACCGCCAACACCGGCTGGCCCGCCGCGCAACTCGCCGAGTTCCAGGTGTTCTCGGGCGGGGCGAGCAATGGCAGCGCGCTGAAGGCATCGCCGTCGAACCTGTCCTTCGGCAACGTCGGCGTCGGCGCCACCAGCGCCGCGCAGGCGGTCACCGTGACCAACCCGGGCAGCAGCGCGGTCAGCGTCTCCTCGGTGTCGGCCGGGGCGCCGTTCGCGCAGACCGGCAACTGCGGGACGTCGCTCGCTGCCGGCGCGAGTTGCACGGTGAACGTGACGTTCACGCCGAGCGCGGCCGGGGCGGCCAACGGCACGCTGTCGGTGGCCAGTACCGCACCGGGCAGCCCGCTGACCGTCGCGTTGTCCGGCACCGGGATCGGCGCGAACAGCAACCTGGCACTGAACAAGCCGGTCACCGCGAGCGGCACGACGCAGAACTACGTTCCGGCCAACGCGGTCGACGGCAACACCAGCAGCTATTGGGAAAGCGCGGACAACGCGTTCCCGCAGTGGTTCCAGGTCGATCTGGGTTCGCAGGCCGGCGTCGGCAAGATCGTGCTCGATCTGCCGCTGTCCAGCGCGTGGGGCACCCGCACGCAGACGATCCTGATCCAGGGCAGCACCGACGGCAGCAACTACTCGACGCTGGTCGCGTCGCAGGGCTACACGTTCAACCCCAGCACCGGAAACACGGCGAGCGTCACCTTCACCTCTGCCACCGTGCGGTACGTGAAGCTGACCTTCACCGCGAACACCGGTTGGCCAGCAGGACAACTCTCCGAATTGCAGGTCTATTCCAGCTGAGATCACCTCGCACGAGTGGGCTGGGAGTGCGCTCCCGGCCCACTCGTGGTCTATCAGCGGTAACGCAGCGTGGGCGGCGTGTCGCAGTTGGCCCGATCGGTGGTATCTCGGGAAACGCTGCGCTATTATGGTGCTGGATGGGGAGAGGGGTGCGGTAATACTGGCACTCTTCGCAGCGCGAGACGATCGGAGCGTTTTCCGGTGCCCTCGCGCAAGGGGGATGACTCTCGATGGATGTGTACTCTCCGGATCTTCCTGACCCGATCCGATGGCCGCTTCTGTTGCTGGCCGTGGTAGCCGGAATCTTCGGCACCGTTCTCATTTCCCTCGGCGGGACCGCGCTGGCCGCGCACGTTCGCGATGCGCGCCCGGGTCCTCGACGCGCCGGAACATGACCTTCTCGTCAAGTTTCGAATGAGAATCGGAGGTGGCTGAGATTGCGCCTGCAGGTGACCACCGGGCTGCTGTTCTTGGCCCGCTGTGCCGGTTGAGTCGCCGCTGGAAACGACCCGCATAAATCATAATACTGGGGGTATTGTGACAAAAGCTATTGATATACAGGCGGGGTTGGCCGATGCCGATCACGTCGTCGATCCGATAGATATCAGACGATCGGACTTACTGCACACCGATCGGTCCATCCCAGACCAGGTTTTCATGACCAGCGTCGGGTTACAGATTCCGGCCGGCCTGAGTTTCGAGTCGTGGGAAAAGGCGGGGCGCCAGCTTTCCGGCATTCTCGACTCGTCGGCATGGTGGCTGGGGGACTGGCTGGTGTTCGGCAAGAAGAACTACGCGGACCGCTACCAGAGGGTGATTCGGGTGGCCGGTCTGCGGTACCAGACGCTGCGCAACTACGCGTGGGTCGCGCGCCGGTTCGATCTGAGCCGCCGTCGGTCCAAGCTGACCTTCCAGCATCACGCTGAGGTCGCGTCGTTGCCGGTCGAGGAGCAGGATCGGCTGCTCGACCAGGCGGAGAAGTCGACCTGGACGACCAAGCAACTGCGCAGCGCCATGCGGCGCGGGCGGGCGCGGGATTCCGGCGAGCGGGCGCTGGTTCCGGTCAGTTCCAGTCTGGTGTTGCCGAACACGAAGGTGGTCCGGTGGCGGGCGGCGGCCGACTACGTCGGCCTGGAGTTCGATCGCTGGGTGTGGTCGATGCTCGACCGTGCCGCCGAAGAAGTCCTCCACGAGGACGAGGAGCCGAGCCTGGCTTCATAAGCATTCATGACCTTTTTGTGAGTGCGGTGCGGGACCGGGCCGGCGGGTTTGATCACCCCGCCGGCCCGGTTCTTTGCGCACACACAAAAGCGGCGCGAACTCTGGTTCGCGCCGCTTCCTGTGCGGGAGGGTCAGTCGTAGGTGTAGAAGCCGCAGCGGGATTTCTTGCCGAGCAGCCCGGCGTCCACCATGCGCAGCAGCAGCGCGGGCGGGGCGAACTGCGGCTCGCGGAATTCCCGGTGCAGGGACTCGGCGATCGCGGTGGTCACGTCGAGACCGATCAGGTCGGTCAGCCGCAGCGGTCCCATCGGGTGCGAGCAGCCCAGCGTCATGCCCTGGTCGATGACCTCGGCGGTGGCGAAACCGGACTCGACCATCCTGATCGCGTTGAGCAGGTACGGGATGAGCAGTGCGTTCACGATGAACCCGGACCGGTCGCGTGATCGGATCGGGCTCTTGCCCAGGCCCAGTTCGACGAACTCGCTGGCCCGCACCACGGTCTTCTCGTCGGTGACCAGCGAGGGAATCAGCTCGACCAGCGGCAGCACGGTGACCGGGCTGAAGAAGTGCGTGCCGACCACCTGCTCCGGCCTGCCGGTGACCCGGGCCAGCCGCATGATCGGGATCGAGGACGTGTTCGAGGCGAGGATGGCGTCGCCGGATTCGACGACCTTGTCCAGGGCCGCGAACATCTCGGTCTTGTCTTCCTCGTTCTCCCGGATCGCCTCCACCACCAGGTCGCGGTCGGCCAGGTCGTGCAGGTCATCAGTGAAGGTGATGCGGGCCAGGGCGGCGTCGCGCTCGGCCTCGGACAGCTTGCCCCGGCTCAGCGCGCGGTCCAGCGAGGACACCAGGCGCTTGCGGCCGATGGGCAGCGAGGCCGGGCCCGAGACCACGACGGTCACGTCCAGTCCGGCGCGGCCGCAGACCTCCGCGATGCCGGCGCCCATGGTGCCGCTGCCGACGACGCCGACCCGGGCGATGCCACCCGCCGCGACGATCTGCGCGGTCATGCCGGCACCCCCCACCGCAGTAAGCAGGCGCCGACGGCCATGCCGCCGCCGAATCCGGCCAGCAGCACCAGATCACCATCGGCGATCGCGTTGGTGCGGTTGGCTTGGTCGAGCGCGAACGCTACCGATGCCGCTCCCATGTTGCCGTACTCCTCCACTGTTCGGTGAGTCGTGGCGTGCGTCAGGCCGGCCAGCTCCACCACTCCGGACAACATCACGCCGTTGGCCTGGTGCGGGACGAAATGGTCCACCTCGGTCGGGTACACGCCCGCCTTCGAGCACAGCGCGCTCAGCACCGGCGGTACCTCGTCCATCACGAAATCGCGGACGGCGCGGCCGTCCATCTTGAAGAAGTGCGCGCCATCGTCGACGGTCTCGTGGCTGGCGGGCAACCGGCTGCCGCCCGCCTCGACCCGGATCAGGCCACGGGCGTCGCCGCGGCTGGCCAGGTGAAAGGCGAACAGGCCGGGCTGCTCCGATCCGGCGAGCACGACCGCGCCCGCGCCGTCGCCGAACAGGATCGCGGTCTTGCGGTCGGTGCGGTCCAGGATGCGCGAGTACACGTCGGCCGCGACGACCAGGGCCTTCGCGCCCGGGTGGGTGGCGATCAGGCTGCGGGCCAGCACCAGTCCGTAGACGAACCCGCTGCACACCACGTTGATGTCCAGGCAGGCCGCGTTCCACGCGTCCAGCTGGTTCTGCACCAGGTAGCTGGTCGGCGGTTGCGGCGAGTCCGGCGTCGAGGTGGCCACGATCAGGTAGTCGATCTGGTCGGCGGTCAGGCCGGCGTCGTTGAGCGCTTCCTGCGCGGCTCGCGCCGCCAGATCGGAGGTGGCTTCGTCCGGCGCGGCGTAGCGGCGGCTGACGATGTGCGTCTTGCGTTCGATCCACTCGGCGTCGACACCGCAGTGCCGGGCGACTTCGGCGTTGAGGATCTCTTCCTTGGGCGCGTAGGAACCGGTGCCTAAGATGCTGACGGATTGATTGATCACGGCCAGTTCCTCTCAGCCGACCAGCACGGGTTGCTGCGCGCCCCACAACGGGTTGAGGCGGTCCACGCCGATCCGGGCCCGCAACTCGGGGTCGGTGACGCCGAGCCCGGTGTGCGGGGCGAGGCAGAGCACGCCGACCTTGCCGGTGTGCCGGTTGGTCTGCACCAGCCGGGTGGCCTCGCCGACCTCGTCGAGCGGGTACACGGTGGACAGTGCGGGCATCAGCATGCCCAGCTGCACCAGGCGGGTGCACTCCAGCAGTTCCTGCAGGTTGGCGACGTGGCTGCCGATGATCCGCTTGAGGTTCATCCACAGGTAGCGGTTGTCGTAGGTGTGCTGGTAGCCGGTGCTGGAGCCGCAGGTGACCACCGTGCCGCCCTTGCGCAGCACGTACACCGAGATGCCGAAGGTGGCCGCGCCGACGTAGTCGAACACCACGTGCGGGTCCTCGCCGACCTCGGCCCTGATCCGCCTGCCCAGCCGCTTGCCCATCTCGATGGTCTCCTCCGCGCTGAGCTGCGCCTTGCCGAGACCGATGTCGTTGCGGTTGATGACCACGTCGCACCCGAGCAGACGCAGCAGGCGTGCCTTCTCCTCGGAGCTGACCACGCCGATCGGAATGCCGCCCGCGTTCTTGACCAGCTGCACTGCGTAGGCGCCGAGACCGCCGGTGGCGCCCCAGATCAGCACGATGTCGCCCTGTTTGATGCGGGCACCGCGATCGCTGATCAGCATCCGGTAGGCGGTGCCGCCGGTCAGCGTGACCGACGCGGCCTCTTCCCAGGTGAGGTGCGTCGGCTTGCGCACGAGCTGGCTGACCCGCACCACCGTGTAATGGGCCAGCCCGCCGAAGTTGGTTTCGAAGCCCCAGACGCGCTGCTCCGCGCCGAGCATGCCATCCGCGTGGGTGGCGGCTTCCTGGTCGTCCACATAGGCCGGTGAGACGACGACGTGGTCGCCGGGGCGCCAGTGCCGCACGCCCGAACCGACCCGCACGATCACGCCGGCACCGTCCGAACCGAGCACGTGGTAGGGCTGGTCGTGCCGCGCGGCCCAGCCGCCCTGGCGGCCGAACCGGCGCAGAAAACCGAACGTCGGCAACGGTTCGAACATGGCCGACCACACTGTGTTGTAATTGACCGAGCTGGCCATGACCGCGACCAGCGCCTCATCCGGCGCGAGCGCAGGCATCGGCACCGAGCCGATGCGCAGCGACTGGCGCACATCCTTGTCCGGGGCATCGCCGAACATGTCGGCGTCCTCCGCGCGGAGATACGTGGCCAGATATTCGCTGGGCACCTTTTCCCGCACCAGTTCGTCAGGCGAAGCACCCGCGAGTGCGGCTTCGGCCAGAGCGTCCATGGAGATTTCCTTTGCCGTCGTTGCTGCGCAAAGCTTGATCGCGGCTGCGCGATGAGGTACGGCCAGGCCGCGCACCGTCGACCCCCGCCCCACGGCTTGTCACCAGCATGGATCTGCCGAGCTGAGCCGGGCAAGCCGTGGTGGTCCTGCCGGCGTGAACGACACCCTCCCCCGAGTGGCCCCTTGTGGCCTGCGGGCCCCGAATCCTAGTGTTGACCTCAGCATTCCGGGGGATCTGAGGGGTGCCGGGTGTCCTGTCGACAGGACAAATAGCGATTGCTGGGGTCGTACGAGACATTTGTTTCGTACGATTGATTGGTAATTGCCAGTCCCGACCATTCCGACAGATAAGGAATTGACCGTTGAGTACGAATCCTTTTGACGACGAAGACGGCCGCTTCTACGTTCTGGTGAACAACGAGGAGCAGCACTCCTTGTGGCCGGTTTTCGCCGAGGTGCCATCGGACTGGCGTATCGCCTTCGGTGAGGCCGCCCGGAGCGAGTGCCTCGAATACGTCGAACAGAACTGGACCGACATGCGGCCGAAGAGCCTGCGGGAAGCCATGGCGGCTGACTGAGAGGCCGTCGGATTCCCTGGGGAGTGTGGTTCGCCATGTTCGTACCTCGTATGTATCGAGCGCCGGAAACACAATGGATCGTCGAATTGATGCGCCGGAATCCGCTGGCATTGCTGATGACCAACGGGGCGGATTCGGAAGGGCCGTTCGGTACGCATCTGCCGGTCATTCCGGACCCTGAGCACGACATCGACGCGCTCGCCGAGCTGACCGGTGCGACGCTGCTTGGCCACATGAACCTGGGGAATCCGCAATGGCGGGCGATGCGGCCCGAGACGCCCGCGGTACTGAGCTTCGCGGGCCCGCACGCCTACGTGTCGCCGACCGTCTACCAGTTCACTCCGGCCGCGCCGACCTGGAACTTCACCGCAGCGCAGCTACGCGGGATCGTCCACAAGATCGAGTCGCCGGACGAGACGCTCGCGGTGGTGCAGGCGACGGTGCGGGCCTTCGAGACCGACTTCGGTCATGGCTGGGACATGACCGACTCGGTGGGCTACTTCCGCAAGATCCTGCCCGCGGTCGGTGCGTTCCGGTTCACGGTCACCAGGGCTGAGGCGATGTTCAAACTCAGCCAGGAACAGAAAAGCGAAACGCGGGAACGCGTGCGCTGCCACTTCGCCCAGGGCGAATCGGGCAGGCAGCGGGAAACCGCGGAATACATGAGCAGAATTGCCGAGGTGAATCGGCGATAATCGGCGCGCAGCAGCGCCGCAAGGTTCTGGGGGACCTATGAAAATCGTTAGCAACAACCAAGATTCAGGCGTGGTCGTCGACAACAACGCCGAACCGGTGCATCGCGATCTGGTCCGGGTTTTCGTCGGCAAGCAGGCCACCGTGCAGAAGTCGGGCATCATCTTTCCGACCGAGCTGTCCGAGCGGTCCTGGGAGAAGATCGGCAGCAGCCTGCGCGAGCTGACCAACTCGTCGGCCTGGTGGCTGGCGGACTGGTTGATCTTCGGCGAGGCGACCTACGGCTGGCGCCGCTACCGCGAGGCGATCGAGCGGACCGGCCTCGACTACCAGACCTTGCGCAACTACGCGTGGGTGGCCCGGCGCTTCGAGCACGGCCGCCGCCGCGACACGCTGAGCTTCGCCCACCACGCCGAGGTGGCCAGGATGGCGCCGCCCGAGCAGGACTACTGGCTGCGCAAGGCCGAGCAGCAGAAGTGGTCGCGCAACGAACTCCGCAGGTCGGTGCGCGCCAGCGTTGCCGAGCAGAACGACCAGGCCGACATCACGCCGAGCATCGCCAAGAAGAAGCGCCCGGTCGCATTGGCCGAGCCGCCCAGCTCCGACTCGCAGCCGCGAGCGATCACCACGCTGACCATCGAGCTGTCCCCGTTCCAGTTGGACTACTACTCGAAGCTGGCCGCATCGCACGGTCTTTCCCTGGACAAGTGGGTGACCCAGGTACTGGACACCGTCGAACGGCGCAGCGCGTAACAATCCGCAACCTGTGATATCGGAGTCGGCTGATGATACTTCATGGCAAGCGGGTCGCTTTACCGTCGGAACCCGTTGTCCACAAGCAATTCGAGGCGCACGCGGCCAACACGCCGGACGCCGTCGCGGTGTTCTGCGCCGGGCAGCGGGTGACCTACGCGGAGCTGAACGCGAAGGCCAACCAGTTCGCGCATCACCTCAGCGGGCGCGGCATCGGCCGGGGTTCACGAGTGGGTCTGTGCCTCGGTTATTCGATCGACCTGCTCGTCGCCATCCTCGGCACGCTCAAGTCCGGTGCGGCCTACGTGCCGCTCGACCCGGCCTATCCGGCCGGCCGGCTGGAGCTGATGCTGGGCCAGATGCCCGATCTCGCCGCGATCGTGGTGTCGCAGGCAACGGCCGAGCTGGTGAAGTCCTCGGTGGTCGAGGCCCTCGACATCGAGCAGCTGGCCGACGTGCTGGCCTCGTCCCCGGTGACCAATCCCGACCTCGCGGTCACCGGGGACGACGTGTGCTACGCGGTGTTCACCTCCGGCTCGACCGGCACGCCGAAGGTGACCGCGGTACGGCACGAAGGCTGGTTCAACCTGATGAACTGGCTGATGCTGGACTACGGCCTGACCAGCGATTCGAACAACCTGGTGGTCAGCGCGTTCGGGTTCGACCTGAGCCAGCGCGCGCTGATGACCTCGTTGTTCTGCGGCGCGACCCAGCACCTGATGGCCAGCCGCAACTTCGACGCCGCCATGGCCTACCGCATCCTGACCGAGCAGGACATCCGGGTGGTGCACTGCGCGTCGAGCACGCTGTACCTGCTGGCCGACTGGGAGACCGCGCGCGGCGGTGACGCGCTCGCGAAACTGGACTACGTGCTGTTCGGCGGCGAGCGGCTGGCCATCGAACGGCTGGCCGGCTGGGCTCAGCGCGACGGCAACAAGTGCACGCTGCTGCACCAGTACGGCGTCGCCGAGTGCACCGACGTGGCGACCTCCTACGACCTGGCCGACTACTGGGACGGTGAGCACGACAACATCCCGGTCGGCAAACCCGCCTACAACACCGACATCCACATTCTCGACGAGCACCTGCAGGGTGTCGCCGAAGGCGAATCCGGCGAGATCTGCATCGCGGGCAGCAGCGTCGGCGCGGGTTATCTCAACGGCACCGGACCGGAGTCGAAGAAGTTCACCACGATCGTCGTGGACGGCGAGCCGACCCGGATCTACCGCACCGGTGACCGCGGCTTCGCCACACCGGCCGGGGACCTGGTGGTCGTCGGCCGGATGGACCACCAGGTGAAGGTGCGCGGCATGCGCATCGACCCCACCGACATCGAACGGGCGCTCGGCAAGCTGGGCGGAGTCCGGGAAAACGCGGTGGTCACCACCTACGCCGACTCCGGCGAGGTCGAACTGGTCGCGTTCATCGTCCCGGAAGGCGCGGACCCGGTCACCAACGACGTGCGCGCCGGCCTGCTCAAGACGTTGCCGCGCAACATGGTGCCGTCCCGGTTCATCTATCTCGCGGAGCTTCCGCTGAGCCCGCACGGAAAAGTCGACCGCGCGGCACTGGGCAGGCGCGTGCCGGAACCGGTGAGCTGATACCTAGAGGAGGACTGTGATGGTTGCCGAAAAAGTGCGGGCCATCTGGTGCAGGGAACTGCAACGCGACGACATCTCGGCCGACGACGATTTCTTCGCGCTGGGCGGCCATTCCGTCATCATGGCCAACATCCAGGGCGCGTTCATCGCGGAACTCGGCGTCGAGGTCCCGGTCGACCAGATGTACCTGAATCCGACGGTGGCGTCGATTTCCACGTATCTCGAATCGCAGGGCGCGAAAGCGTAAACGGAAAGCCCTTTGGTTGGCGCCGTGTCGGGTCTCGCCGGCGAGACACGCGACACGGCGCCGCTGTTAGCATTAATTAATTCGAATTACCGGCTGCGGTATGGGAGAAACCATGTACGACGTCATTGTCGTCGGAGCGCGTTGTGCGGGTTCGCCGACTGCGATGCTGTTCGCCCGGCAGGGTTATCGGGTTCTGCTGCTGGAGAAAGTGCGTTTTCCGCTGGACATTCTTTCTTCGCACTACATTCACCAGCCGGGCGTCGCGCTGCTGGCCCGCTGGGGCCTGCTCGGCAAGCTCGTCGACGCAGGCTGCCAGCCGATCGACCGGCAGAGCTACGAGGCACCGGGCGTGCGGCTGGATGGTTTCTCCCTGCCCGTCGACGGCCAGCGCACCACCTACGCGCCGCGGCGGTTCGTGCTCGATCCGATTCTGGCCGAAGGCGCGGTCGAGTCCGGTGTGGACTTCCAGGAGGCCTGCGCGGTCACCGATCTGGTGTGGGACAACGACCGGGTGACCGGGGTGAAGTACACGACACCGGCGGGCACCGAGGCGACCGAGCGGGCCGCGCTGGTGATCGGCGCGGACGGGATGCGCTCGCTGGTCGCGCGCAAGACCGGCGCCAAGAACGTGATCGAGAACCCGCGGATGACCTGCACCTACTACAGCTACTGGGCAGGCGTGCCCACCCACTTCGAGCTGTACGAGCGCACGGACCGCTGGGTCGGCGTCATCCCGACCAACAACGACCTGTCGCTGATCATGACCTACTTCCCGCAGCAGGAGTTCAACACCGTGCGCAAGGCGGTCGAGCCCGCCTACCTCGACGCGGTTCGCACGAGCGCCCCGGAACTCTACGAACGGATGCAGGCGGGCGAGCGGGTCGAGCAGCTCTACGGCACCGGTGCGCAGGAGAACTTCTTCCGCAAGGCCTACGGACCGGGCTGGGCGCTGGTCGGCGACTCCGTGCACCACAAGGACTCCATCACCGCGCGCGGCATCACCGACGGCTTCACCCAGGCGCAGCTGCTGACCGACCACATCGGCGAGAACCTGCACGACGACGGCGCGCTGGACGCCGCGCTGAAGCGCTACGAATACGACCTTGACGATCATTTTTCCAGCTTCTACCAGGCCGCGTTGAACGTGGCCGAGCTGAAGCCCGCCGGGCGAGCCGAGTTCCTGCAGAACCTGGTCGGCCACCAGGAATTGGTCGACCGCTACTTCTCGACGTTGTCCGGCGCGATTTCGTTCGACGATTTCTACAACACTGATCTTTTGAGCGTTCTCAACCAGGAGAAATGATGATCCCGTTGTCGTTCGCGCAGCGTCGGTTGTGGTTCGTTGACCGGTTCGAAGGCCCTTCACCGACCTACAACGGTGCTTTCGCCTTGCGGCTGAGCGGTGAACTGGACACCGGTGCGCTGGAGGTGGCGTTCCGCGACGTCATCGACCGGCACGAGGTGCTCCGCACGGTGATCGTCGAAGGCGATGACGGCATTCCGTACCAGCGCGTGTTCGCGGCTGATGAGAAACCGTTCGACCTCTCGCTGGTCGAGGTCGTCACCGAGGCCGAGCGCCAAGCCGCGATCAGCGCTTCCGCCACCAAGACCTTCGACCTGGCGCAGGACCTGCCGATCCGCGCCACGCTGGTGCGCAGCGCACCGCAGGAGCACGTCCTGGTCGTGGTGACGCACCACGTCGCGACCGACGGCGAGTCGATCGGTCCGCTGGTCGGTGACCTCAAGATCGCGTACACGGCCCGCCGCGACGGCAAGGCCCCGGTGTGGGAGCCGCTGCCGGTGCAGTACGCGGACTACACGCTGTGGCAGCAGGATCTGCTCGGCGACGACGCCGACCCGGACAGCCTGGCCGCCCGCCAGCTGGACTACTGGCGCGGCGCGCTGGCCGACCTGGCCCAGCCGATGGCGATGCCGACCGACCGCCCGCGCCCGCGCCGGATGAGCCATGACGGCGGCCTGGTCCAGTTCACGATCCCGGCCGACCTGCTGATGGCCGTCGAGAAGCTGACCGCCGAGCATGACCTGACCGTGTCGATGGTCATGCACTCGGCGCTGGCCGTGCTGCTGTATCACCTGGGCTGCGGCGAGGACGTGCCGATCGGGGCGCCAATCGCCGGTCGCACCGACGAGGACCTGCGCGAGCTGGTCGGCTTCTTCGCCAACACCTGGGTGTTGCGCGTCGACCTGTCCGGCAACCCGACCTTCCGGGAGCTGCTGGCGCGGGTGCGGGATCGCGCGCTGGCCGCCTACGACAACCAGGACATCCCGTTCGAGCGGCTGGTCGAGGTGCTCAACCCGGACCGCTCCACCTCCTACAACCCGTTCTTCCAGGTGATGCTGGCCTGGCAGGTGCGCCCACCTGCCCCGGAACTGCCCGGCCTCGCCGTCGAGGTCGAGACGCTGGCCACCAGCACGGCCAAGTTCGACCTGTTCTTCAACATGATCCCGGACCTCGACGGCGGCGCGGACTGCCGGCTGGAGTACGCGACCGACCTGTTCGACCACGAGACGGTCGAGGGCATCGGGCGGCGTTTCGTGCGGGTGCTCGGCGAACTCGTCGCCGACGCGGAGGCGCGCGTCGGCGGCCTCGGTGTGCTCGACGCGGGCGAACAGGACCTGGTGCTGCGCCAGTTCAACGACACCACGGTCGAGCTGCCCGAGCTGACCGTCCCCGAGCTGTTCGAGGCGCAGGTGGCGAGCACGCCGGACGCGACCGCGCTGGTGTGCGATGGCCGCACGCTGACCTACGCCGAACTCGACGCGCGCGCCAACCGCCTCGCCTGGGAGCTGATCCGGCAGGGTGCCGGGCCGGAAGACCTGGTCGTGCTGGCGCTGCCGCGCACCGAGGACCTGGTGGTCGGCCTGCTCGGCATCCTCAAGTCCGGTGCCGGCTACCTGCCGATGGACCCGAACTACCTCAGCCAGCGCGTCGACGTGGTGCTGACCGAGTCGCACGCGCGCTTCGCGGTGACCGACACCGCGACCTGGGAAACGTTGCCCAGCAACGACATCGCGGTTGTCAATCTTGAGCACGTCGCGGATTGGGCGTCGCACGCGGGCGCGCCGGGCGACGCGGACCGCCGCACGCCGCTGCGCCCGGACAACATCGCCTACGTCATGTACACCTCCGGCTCGACCGGCAAGCCCAAGGGCGCGACGATCACCCACCGCAGCGTCGTCAACGGCGTGCGCGAACTGGTGGGCAGGCTGGACACGCCGACCGGCTGGCACATGCTGGCAGGCACCTCGGTCAACTTCGACGTCTCCGTCTTCGAGCTGCTGACCACCCTCACCACCGGCGGCACCGCCGAAGTGGCGGAGAACGCGCTGGTGCTGGGCGAGCGCGAATCGTGGGACGGCCACGTGATCAGCGTGGTGCCCTCGGTGTTCGGCGAACTGGTCGGCCAGCTCGGCAAGACCCCGAACGTGCGCACCGTGGTGTTCGCCGGTGACGTGCTGCCCGGGCAACTGGTCAAGCAGGTCCGCGAGGCGCTGCCGGGCGTGCAGGTGGTCAACTCCTACGGCCAGAGCGAAAGCTTCTACGCCGCCGCGTACTCCCTCGACGCCAACGAGGAGTGGAACGACGGCGACGTCGCGCCGATCGGCACGCCGCTGGGCAACATGCGCGCCTACGTGCTCGGGCCGGGGCTCGCCCCGGTGCCGCAGGGCGTGACCGGCGAGCTGTACGTGGTCGGCACCTGCCTCGGTCGCGGGTACCACGGTCGTCCGGGCATGACCTCGGAGCGGTTCGTGGCCAACCCGTTCGGGCCCTCCGGCGAGCGGATGTACCGCACCGGTGACCTGGCCCGCTGGAACGCGCAGGGCCAGCTGGAGTGCGTCGGCCGGGCCGACGGCCAGATCAAGGTGCGCGGTTTCCGCATCGAGCCGGCCGAGGTCGAAGCGGTGTGCCTGATGCACCCCGGCATCAGCCAGGCGGTCGTGATCGCCAAGGAAGTGCCTTCCGGCGGCAAGCGCCTGGTCGCGTACGTGGTGCACACCGGTGAGGGCGCGGTCGGCGACAACGGCGCGGGCGGCATCGGCGATGTCGACGTGCAGTCCGGCGCGTCCAGTGCGGAGCTGCGCCGGTTCGTCGCGGCCCGGCTGCCCGACTACATGGTGCCCTCGGCGTTCGTCGCGCTCGGCCGGTTGCCGCTGGGGCCGACCGGCAAGCTGGACCGGGCCGCGCTGCCCGAACCGGAGTTCCTCGGTGAGGCGTACCGCGAGCCGCGCAACGAGACCGAGGCGACCATCGCCGCCGCCTACGCCGACGTGCTCGGTGTGGAGCGGGTCGGCATCGACGACGACTTCTTCGCGGCGGGCGGCGACAGCCTGCGCTCGATCCAGGTGGTGGCCCGGGCCAGGGCTCGTGGTCTGGAAGTGACCACGCGGGAGATCTTCGAGCACCGTTCGGTCGCGCGGCTGGCCGAAGCCGTTGCCGCGCGCGGGGATCAAGTGCCGACGCTGGCCGAGGAGGAAGGCGGCGGCATCGGCCCGATGCCGTTGCCCGCGGTGGCGCGGCAGATCTTCGCGGCGGGCGGCGGCACGAACCGCTTCGCCATGTCGATCGCGCTGGAACTGCCCAAGGGCATCGACGCGACGGGCCTGGCCGCGACCCTGGACGCGGTGCTGGATCGGCACGACCTGCTGCGCTCCCAGCTGGAACGAGGCGACGAGCCGACGCTGGTCGCGCGGGAGCGGGGCGCGGTGCGGGCCGCCGAGCTGATCCGCCGGGTGGAGTGCGGCGGCGCGTGGGACGAGCCCGCGCTGCTGGACGCGGCCAAGCAGGAACTCCACGAGGCGACCGGGCGGCTCGATCCGGAAGCCGGCGTGATGGCGCAGTTCGTCTGGTTCGTCGCCGGTTCCGGCGTGAGCAGGCTGATCGTGGTGCTGCACCACCTGGTCGTCGACGGCGTCTCGTGGCGCATCCTGATGTCGGACTTCGCCGAGGCGTGGCAGCAGGTGCGCGAGGGCCGCACGCCGCAGCTACCGCCGGTCGGCACTTCGGCGCGGCGCTGGGCTTTGGAGCTGGAAGACGCCGCGATCGAACCCAAGCGGGTCGAGGAGCTGGCGTTCTGGCGGGACCTGCTCAACGGCTCCGACCGGATGATCGGCAAGCGGGCCTTCGATCCCTCGGTGGACACGATGTCCACTGTGGACAGCGTGCGGGTGCAGCTGCCCGCCGGGGTCACCGAGGCGGTGCTGACCGCGTTGCCGGTGGCGTTCAAGGGCACCGGTACCGACGTGCTGCTGGCCGCGCTGGCGCTGGCCATCAACAAGTGGCGCGGCGCGGACGACTCGACCCTGGTGCGGATGGAAGGCCACGGCCGGGAAGAGCAGGTCGTGCCCGGCGCCGACCTGTCCCGCACGGTCGGCTGGTTCACCGCGATGTACCCGGCCCGGGTCGACGTGACCGGGGTGGACGTCGCCGACGTGCTGGCCGGCGGAGCGGCGACCGGTAAGGCGATCAAGCTGGTCAAGGAGCAGCTCCGGGCGATTCCGGACAAGGGCGTCGGCTATGGCCTGCTGCGTTACCTGAACTACGAGACCGCCGACGAACTGGCCGAATACCCGGTGCCACAGCTCGGCTTCAACTACCTGGGCCGGATCTCCGGCGCGGATGTGCCGGAGGAGCTGCGCGCGGCCGGCTGGGGCCCGTCGTCCTGGTCTGCCGAGTTGGTCGCGATGCCGGATGGCGACATGCCCGCGCTGTCCTCGCTGGAAGTCAGCGCGGTGGCAACGGAATCCGCCGACGGCCTCCAGTTGCAGGCGATGTTCATGTTCCCGACCGGCGTGCTCTCCCGTCAGGACACCACCGAACTGGCCGATTTGTGGGTCGACGTGCTGCGCGGCATGGCCGCCTACGCCGCCCGGCCGCAGATCGGTGGCCTGACGCCGTCGGACGCGCCGCTGGTCAAGGTCGGCCAGGACGAGATCGAGGCCTGGGAGAACCGCTACGGGCGACTGTCCCAGGTGTGGCCGCTGCCGCCTGCCCAGTCCGGCATCCAGTTCCAGGCCGCGCTGGCCGACGAGTCCTTCGACGTCTACCACATGCAGTTTGTCCTGCACCTGACCGGATCCGTCGACCCGGTCCGGATGCGAGCCGCCGGTCAGGCACTGCTGGCGCGCTACCCCAACCTGCGCTCGGCGTTCCTCGCCGCCGCCAACGGTGACCCGGTCCAGGTCGTCGCCGAACACGTCGACATGCCCTGGCAGCATGTCGATCTGACCGGCTACAGCGACGCCGAGCAGAAGACCGCGGTCGAGAAGGTGCTGGCCGACGACCGCAACAACCACCTCGACCCGACCCGGCCGCCGCTGATGCGCCTCGCGCTGATCACACTGGGGCCGGACAAAGCCGATCTCATCATCACCGCGCACCACACCCTGTTCGACGGCTGGTCTTCGCCGCTGGTGATCACCGACCTGACCCGGCTCTACGCCGGTTCGCGCGAGCTGCGCTCGGTGCGCAGCTACGGCGACTACCTGGCCTGGCTGTGCGATCAGGACAAGGACGCGTCGGCGGAGCGCTGGGCGGCCGAACTGGAAGGCTTCGACCAGCCGACCCTCGTCGCACCCAAGAAGCCGGTGCAGGTCAAGGAATCCTCGTCACACCTGGGCCGGATCGAGGTCCCGATATCGGTCGACCAGGGCCGGGAACTGGCCAAGCGCGCGGCCGAACTGGGCGTCACGCAGAACACGCTGTTGCAGAGCGCGTGGGGAATCCTGATCTCGAAGTTCACCGGGCAGCAGGACGTGGTGATGGGCGCGGCGGTCAACGGCCGCCCGGCCGGGCTGCTCGGGTCGGACGAGATGGTCGGCCTGTTCATCAACACCCTGCCGATCCGGGTGTTCTGCCCGCCGCGGGACAGCCTGGCCAAGGTGATGACCGACCTGCAGGGGCGGCAGACCGCGCTGCTCGATCACCACTACTACGGCCTGGCCGACATCCAGCGCAACGTCGGGCTGCCCGCGTTGTTCGACACGATCGTCGTGTTCGAGTCCTACCCGATCGACCGCGAGGGCCTGGCCGAAGCCAAGGAGTCGGCCGGTTTCTCGATCGACTCGATCAAGCCGGTGGCCGGCTCGCACTACGCGCTGACCCTCAACTCCGGTGACCCGTACCTGCGGCTGTCCATCGACTTCCAGGACAACCTGTATCAGCGCGGCGAGGTCCAGGTGATCGCCGATCGGCTGGCCAGGGTGCTGGAGCAGATCATCGTCGACCCGAACGTGCCAGTGGCGGCGGTCGAGATCCTGGACGCGGACGAGCGGGACTGGCTGGTGCGGCAGGTCAACGACACCGCTCAGCCGATCACCGCGCGCACCCTGCCCGAAGAATTCGAGGCCCAGGCGGCGCGCACGCCCGAGTTGACCGCGTTGATCAGCGAACAGGGCAACCTGACCTACCAGGAGTTCAACGAGCGTTCGAACCAGTTGGCGCACTGGCTGATCGAGCAGGGCGCCGGTCCTGAGCAGCTGGTCGGCGTGCGCATTCCGCGCTCGATCGATCTGATGGTGGCGATCTACGGCGTGGTGAAGGCCGGCGCGGCCTACGTGCCGATCGACCCGGACCTGCCCGAGGACCGCGTCCGGCACGTGCTGGACAGCGCCAAGCCGTTGCTGACGCTCGCCGGCCCACTGCCCGACGTGTCCGGCTACCCGGTCACCAACCCGGAGCGGACGATCACGCCGGACAACGCCGCCTACGTCATCTACACCTCCGGCTCGACCGGCGGACCCAAGGGCGTGCTGGTCTCGCACCGGTCGATCATGAACCGGCTCAAGTGGGGCCTGTCGCACTTCAACGTCGGTCCGGAAGACCGGGTGCTGCTGAGCACTTCGACCAGCTTCGACGTGTCGGTGCCGGAGTTGTTCGCGCCGCTGCACGTCGGCGCCGCGATCGTGATCGCCCGCCCGGACGGTCGCCGCGACCCGGCCTACCTGGCCGAGCTGATCCGGCGGGAAGGCGTGACCGGCGCGGACTTCGTGCCATCGCTGCTCGAGGTGTTCGTCGCCGAACCGGCGGCGAAGGAGTGCACCAGCCTGCGCTGGATCGAGGTCGCCGGTGAGGCGTTCCCGGCCGAGCTGGCCAACAAGTTCGTCGACCTGCTGCCCGGCTGCGGCGCGCACAACCTTTATGGCCCAACCGAAGCGGCGGTCGAGGTCACCGGCTGGCAGCACGTGCCCGGCAAGGACACCGTGCCGATCGGCGCGCCGGTCTGGAACACCCAGGTCTACGTGCTGGACTCGGCACTGCGACCGGTCCCGCCCGGGGTCAGCGGCGAGCTGTACCTGGCCGGCACCGGACTGGCCCGCGGCTACCTCGGTCAGCCCGGGTTGACCGCCAACCGGTTCGTGGCCAGCCCGCACGGCGCGCCCGGTTCCCGGATGTACCGCACCGGCGACGTGGTGCGGTGGACCGAGGACGGTCAGGTCGAGTACCTGGGCCGGTCCGACTTCCAGGTCAAGGTGCGCGGTTTCCGCATCGAACTCGGCGAGATCGAGTCGACGCTCAAGTCGCACCCGAACGTGGAGACCGCGGTGGTGGTCGTGCGCGAGGACCGGCCCGGCGATCAGCGACTGGTCGCCTACGTGGTGCCGGGCAAGGGCGAGACGGCCGAGCTGAACATCGCGGCCCTGACCGACCTGGCCAAGGAACGGCTGCCGGAATACATGGTGCCCTCGGCGATCATGGCGTTGCCTGAACTGCCGACGAACGCCAGCGGCAAGCTCGACCGCAAGGCACTGCCCGCCCCGGAACGCACCGAGGTGCCGGTCGGGCGCGGGCCACGCAACCGCACTGAGGAAGTCCTCTGTGGACTGTATGCCGAACTGCTCGATCTGGAGACGATCGGCATCGACATGGACTTCTTCGCCAACGGTGGGCATTCGCTGCTGGCGACCCGGCTGATCGGCCGAATCCGCAACGAACTCAAGGTCGACGTCAAGGTCACGATGGTGTTCCGCAATCCAACCGTTGCCCAATTGGCGGGTCGCGTCGAGGAACTGACCACGAAGACGAACCGCCCCCAGCTGCGCAAGATGACTGTGTAGGAGTAAGCGTCGATGATTCCGTTGTCTTTCGCCCAACGCCGACTGTGGTTCATTCACCGGCTTGAAGGCCCATCCGCGACCTACAACATTCCCTTCGTGCTGCGCGTCGACGGAGCCCTGGACACGGCGGCTCTGGCCGCGGCGATGACGGATGTCGTCAACCGGCACGAAACCCTGCGCACCCTGGTCTTCGAGAACGCCGACGGCACCCCGGAACAGCGGGTGGTGCCGCCGGAGGAAGCGGTCTTCGAGTTCCGGGTCGTCGACGTCGCGCCGGACACGGTGGGCGATGCCTTGCGCGTGGCGCTGTGTGAAGGGTTCGAGCTGGACACCGAACTGCCCGTGCGGGCAACGGTGTTCCGGGTCGCGCCGCAGGAACACCTCGTCGCGTTCGTGTTCCACCACATCGCGGCGGACGGCGCCTCGGTGGGGCCGTTCATCCGGGACCTGGTGTCCGCGTACACCGCGCGGCACCAGGGCTCCGCGCCGGACTGGGAGCCGCTTCCGGTCCAGTACAAGGACTACACGCTGTGGCAGCGGCAGGTGCTCGGCGACGAAGCGGACCCGGAGAGCGTGGCGGCGGCGCAGGTCGCCTACTGGCGCAACGAACTGGCCGAAGTGCCGCAACCGGTGCAGTTGCCGCTGGACCGGCCGCGCCCGACCGTGTCCAGCCACCGAGGTGGCCGGATCCCGTTCCGGCTCGACCAGGACCTGCTGGGCAAGCTGTCGAAACTGGCCGTCGAGCACGGCGCGACCGCGCCGATGGTGGCCCAGGCCGCGCTCGCGGTGCTGTTGAACAAGCTCGGCGGCGGCGAGGACCTGACCATCGGCAGCCCGATCGAGGGCCGCGCCGACGAGCAGCTCGGTGAGCTGATCGGCTTCTTCGCGAACACCTGGGTGCTGCGGGTCGACCTGACCCGCAACCCGACCTTCGGCGACCTGCTGGACCAGGTGCGGGACAAGGCCCTGACCGCCTACGACAACCAGGACGTGCCGTTCGAGCGGCTGGTCGAGCTGCTCAACCCGGACCGCTCCACCTCCTACCAGCCGCTGTTCCAGGTGATGCTGGCCTGGCAGTTCGTCTGGGGCGAGATCGAGATGCCGGGGCTGTCGGTGACACCGGTCGCGACCGACACCGGCACCGCCAAGTTCGACCTGTTCTTCAACTTCATCCCGGACCCGGCCGGCGGCGCCTACGGCGGCCTTGAGTACGCGACCGAACTGTTCGACGACGCGACCGCGACCGAGATCGTGCAGCGGTTCGTGCGTGTGCTGGAACAGGTGGTCGGCGATCCGAACCGGCGCCTCGGCGAGGTCGAGGTGGTCGGTTCGACCGAGCGGGAATGGCTGCTCGACACGGTGAACGACACCGCCGAGCCGACCCTCGCGGCGGGCCTGATCGACACGGTGCGCGGCCAGGTCGTGATGACGCCGGAGGCGCCCGCGGTCATCGGCGAAACCGAGACGCTGAGCTATCAGGAGCTGGACACTCGCGCGAACCGGCTGGCGCACTGGCTGATCGAGCGCGGGGTGGTGACCGAGTCGCTGGTTGCGGTGCGCCTGCCGCGCTCGGAGGACCTCGTGGTCGCGTTGCTGGCCGTGCTGAAGACCGGCGCCGCCTACATCCCGCTCGACCCGGACCACCCGAGCTCGCGGCTGGACTACATCCTGGCCGACGCCAAGCCCGCGTTCGTACTGGACGCGGACGTGCTCGCGGGAGTGGACTGCGAAAGCTACCCGGATTCCGCGCCGAGGATCGTGATCCGGCCGGACAACAACGCGTACGTGATCTACACGTCGGGTTCGACCGGGACCCCGAAGGGCGTCGCGGTCACCCACGGCGCGCTGGCCAACTTCCTGGCCACCATGGCGCGCAAGCACCCGCTGACCCGCGAGGACCGTCTGCTCGCGGTCACCACGATCGCCTTCGACATCGCGGGCCTTGAGCTGTACCTCCCACTGATTTCCGGTGCCGCCGTGGTGCTGGCGGGTAAGGACACGGTGTCCGACCCGGCCGGGCTGGTGGCGCTGGCGCGCAGGCACGACGTGACGTTCGTGCAGGCGACCCCTGCCTTCTGGCAGATGCTGTTGATGCACGAACCAGAGGCCGCGAAGGGGTTGCGGGTTCTGGTCGGTGGCGAAGCCCTGCCCGTTCAGCTGGCCGATGCCCTGGCCGGACAGGCGAGCGACGTGACCAACGTGTACGGGCCGACCGAGACGACGATCTGGTCGACCACCGCGCCGGTCGAGGCTGGGGCGGGTGTTGTGTCGATCGGGACGCCGATCGGGAACACCCAGGTGTATGTGCTGGACTCCGGGTTGAGTCCGGTGCCGCGCGGGGTCGCGGGTGAGCTGTACATCGCTGGGGATGGTTTGGCGCGCGGTTACTTCGGTCGCTCCGATCTGACCTCGGGCCGGTTCGTGGCATGTCCGTTCGGTGACCTGCCCGGTGCGCGGATGTATCGCACGGGCGACCTGGTGCGGTGGAACAAGAGTGGTGGGCTGGAGTACATCGGACGGACCGACTTCCAGGTGAAGGTCCGGGGGTTCCGGATCGAGTTGGGTGAGATCGAGCACGTGCTGGCCGACCACCCCGGGGTGGCCCAGGCCGTTGTGGTGGTGCGCGAGGACGAGAGCAATGACAAGCGCATCGTCGGTTACGTGGTGCCCGAGCCGGGCGCCGCCATCGTCGATGCCGGCGCGCAGGACGCCCAGGTCGACGAGTGGACTCAGGTCTACGAACACAGTTACGTCGACTCCTCGGAACAGGCGCTCGGCGAGGACTTCGAACTGTGGAAGTCCACTTACGACGGTGAGCCGATTCCGCGCGAGCAGATGCTGGACTGGCGGGATGCCGCGGTGGCGCAGGTGTTGAAGTTCGCGCCGAAACGGGTGCTGGAGATCGGCGTCGGTTCCGGTCTGCTGATGGCGAAGATCGTTGGTGAAGTAGAGGAATTCTGGGGCACGGACATTTCGGCAACGGTCGTCGACCGGATCCGGGCGCAGGCCGAGCAGGCCGGTTATGGCGACCGGGTGCATCTGAGCGCGGGTTCGGCCGACGACCTGTCCGGGTTGCCGCGTGGCCATTTCGATACGGTCATGCTCAACTCGGTGATCCAGTACTTCCCCGGTGCTGACTACCTGGACCGGGTGCTTGACGACGTCTTCGAGCTGATCGCGCCGGGTGGGCGGCTGATCGTCGGCGACGTCCGCAACGCGGCGACGCACCGGATGCTGCTGACCGGCGTGCAGCGCACCGCGCACCCGCACGCCGCGCACGACGAGTTGCGTTCCTCGGTGGAGAAGGCGGTGCTGGCCGAGCGCGAGCTGGTGGTGGCGCCGGAGTGGTTCACCGACTGGGCGCGGGCGCGCGGGTTCGTCGTCGACATCCGGATCAAGACCGGTGCCGCGCACAACGAACTGACCCGGCACCGCTACGAAGTGATCCTGCAGCGCTCGGCCGCCGGCGTGCTGGACATCGCCAATGTGCCCGCGCTGGCCTGGGGCGGTCAGGTCGCAGAACTGTCCGAACTGGACGATCTCGGCGCCGCCGCGATCCGCGTCACGGGTCTGCCCAACGCGCGGCTGGCCGAGGAAGCGGCGGTCGCGGTCGCGGCGGGGGTGCTGGGCGCGACGGCGCTCTCGCTCACGCCGGTCGACCCCGAGGACGTCTACCAGTGGGCCAAGGAGCGCGACCGCGAGGTGATCGTCACCTGGTCCGGGGCGGACTCGCGCTGGTTCGACGTGGTCATCCTGCCGCGGGGCAACCAGCTCGTCGTATCCGGTGGGTTCGTGCCGGGCAGCGGGCGGATCCGGGCGAACAACCCTGCGCTGGCCAAGGCGATCGGCCCGCTGCTGGCCGCGCTGCCCGACTACCTGCGGCAGCGCCTGCCCGACTACATGGTGCCCGCGACGGTCGTGCCGCTCTCCGAGATCCCGTTGACGCCCAACGGGAAACTCAACCGGCGCGCGCTGCCGCAACCCGACTACGGTCAGGTGTCGACCGGACGGGCGCCGCGCAACACGCGCGAGGAGACCTTCTGCGCGTTGTTCGCCGAGGTGCTCGGCCTGGAGCGGGTCGGCATCGACGACGACTACTTCGCCCTCGGCGGAGACAGCATTCGCTCCATTCAGGTTGTCGCGCGAGCCAAGACGCGTGGCACGTCGGTGACCGTGCGGGAGATCTTCGAACACCGCACGGTCGCCAGGCTCGCGGAACTGGTCGAAGGCCGGGACGAGGAACAGAGCGCCCTGGCCGAACTGGCGGGCGGCGGGGTCGGCTGGGTGCCGCTGACCCCGACCGCATCGCAGATTCTTTCCCTGGGCGGCGGGATCGGGCGGTTCTGCATGTCAGCGATCCTCACCCTGCCCGACGGCGTCACCCGGCCGGAGCTGACCGGCGCGGTGCAGGCCCTGCTGGACCGGCACGACGTGCTGCGCGGAAGGCTCGACCGGGACCAGTCCGGTTTGTGGATCGGGGAACCCGGCAGCGTGGGCGCCGATGGGCTGCTGCGCGAGGTCGCTTACGACGGTGCGGACGTGCAGGCCGAGCTCGACGCGGCTGCGGACCGGCTGGACCCGGAAGCGGGCGTGCTGGCCCAGTTCGTCTACTTCACCTCGGACACCGAAGCCGACCGTCTACTGATCGTATTGCACCACTTCGCCACCGACGGTGTGTCCTGGCGGATCCTGGTGCCGGACCTGGTGTCGGCCTGGCGGCAGGTCCACGAGGGCAAGACCCCCGAACTGGCCGCGACCGGTACATCGTTCCGCCGCTGGGCGCACGGCCTCGCCGAGGTCGACCGTGGCGCCGAACTGCCGCTGTGGCAGGACATCCTGGGCCAGGACGAACCGGTGCTCGGCACGCGCGAGCTGGACCCGGCCCGGGACGTATCGTCCACTGTGGACACAGTGCGGGTGACGGTGCCTGCCGAGGTCGCGGACGTCCTGCTGAACCGGGTGCCCTCGGTGTTCCGGGGCGGCGCGGACGAGGGGCTGCTGGCCGGATTGGCGCTGGCGCTCGCGCGTTGGGGTGGTGCTTCGACGCTGGTTCGGCTGGAAGGACACGGCCGCGAGGAGCAGGTGGTACCCGGCGCGGACCTGTCGAACACGGTCGGCTGGTTCACCACGATGTACCCGGTCCGGCTGGACCTGGCCGGGATCGACGTCGCCGACGCGTTCGCGGGCGGAGCGGCGGCGGGCCGGGCGATCAAGGCGGTCAAGGAGCAGGTGCGGGCGGTGCCGGACAAGGGCATCGGCTACGGCCTGCTACGTGAGCGGCTCACCGGACACCGGCAGCCGCAGATCGGCTTCAACTACCTCGGCAAGGCCTCCGGCGCCGATCTCCCCAAGGATCTGCGTGACCTGGGCTGGGCACTGGATGCCGAGCATCAGGACCTGCTCGCCGCGCCCAATGACGACATGCCGGTGCTGTCCGCCGTGGAGATCAACGCGGTGGCGACCGACACCGAGCTGATCGCCTACTTCGGCTTCCCGACCGGCGTGCTCTCGCGCGGGGAAGTGAACGAGCTGGCCGGGCTGTGGGTCGAGGCGCTGACCGGACTGGCGCGGCACGCGAGCACGCCGGAAGCGGGCGGGCTGACGCCGAGCGACGCGCCGCTGGTGCACGTCGGCCAGGCCGACATCGATGGCTGGGAGAAGCGTTACGGCCGCCTGAGCGAGGTGTGGCCGGTGACGCCAGTCCAGTCCGGACTGCTGTTCCACACGATGCTGGCCGGCGCCGCGTTCGACGTCTACCACGTCCAGCTCGTCTTCCAGCTCTCCGGCGAGGTCGACCCGGAGCGGATGCGGGTGGCAGGCCAGGAACTGCTCGGCCGCTATGCCAACCTGCGCACCGCGTTCGTCGCCAACGCGGACGGTGATCTGGTGCAGGTCGTCCCGGAATCGGTCACGCTGCCCTGGCGCTACCTCGACCTCACCGACGACCCGAACCGCACCGAGACCTTCGAGAACTTCCTGGTCGAAGACCGGTCCACCTACTTCGACGTGGACGCGCCGCCGTTGATCCGGCTGGCGCTGGTCGCGCTCGAACCGGGCCACTTCGAACTGGTGCTGACCTCGCACCACGTGCTGTTCGACGGCTGGTCGACGCCGCTGCTCATGCGCGACCTGCTGCTGCTCTACGCGTCCGGCGGCGACCCGACCGATCTGCCGGTGACCCGCAGCTACGGCGACTTCCTGGCCTGGATGGTAGGCCGGGACCGCGCCGACTCGGCGCGGGTCTGGGCCGAGGAGCTGGACGGCGTCACCGAGCCGACGCTGCTCATGCCGCCGCGCGCGGCCGGCGAGCACGACGAGGCAGGCGGCATCGGCACGATCGATGTCCAGTTCGACGAGCTGCCCAGCCTGCCGCAGCGTGCGGTGGAACTCGGCGTCACGATCAACACGGTCGTGCAGGGCGCCTGGGCTGTGCTGCTGGCCAAGCTGACCGGACGCTCCGATGTCGTGTTCGGCGCGACGGTGGCCGGTCGCCCGGCCGCGTTCCTGGAGGACGAGATGGTCGGTCTGCTGATCAACACCATCCCGATCCGGGTCAACTGCGACTGGCAGGCCAGCTTCGCCGACCTGCTCACCGGCTTGCAGGACCGGCAGGTCGCGCTGCTGGATCACCACCACCACAGCCTCGCGGAGATCCAGCAGGCCAACGGGCTGAGCACGCTGTTCGACACGCTGGTCCTGTTCGAGTCCTACCCGGTCGACCGGGAAGCGCTGGGCGAGGCCAACACCACGGCCGGGATCGCGATCACCGGGTTGCGGCCGTTCGCGGGCTCGCACTACCCGGTCACGCTGACCGCGGCGTCCGAGCCGGAACTTCAACTGTCCTTGCAGTACCAGCAGGATCTGCTCGACGCGGCAGCGGCGACCGATCTGGTGGAGAAGTTCGTGCGCATCGTCGAGCAGATCGTCGCCGACCCGAACGTGCTCGTCGGCGACATCGAGGTGCTGGGCCGCTCCGAGCGGGAATGGTTGCTGGGCACCGCGAACAACACCGGCGAACCAACTCTTGAGCAGGGCCTGGTCGAGACGTTTCGTCAGCAGACCAAGGCCGCGCCGACGGCGCTCGCGGTGATCGGCGAGTCCGAGTCGCTGACCTACCAGGAGCTGGATTCGCGGTCGAACCGGCTGGCGAACTGGCTGATCGGGCAGGGTGTTGGCGCGGAGTCGTTGGTCGCGGTGGCGCTGCCGCGCTCGCCTGATCTTGTTGTCGCGTTGCTGGCGGTGTTGAAGACCGGTGGGGCCTATATTCCGATCGATCCGGATCACCCGCGTTCGCGCATCGACTACATCCTGGAATCGTCGAAGCCCGCGCTGGTGCTTGATGCGCTCCCGGACTGTGCCACTCTGCCGGACACCGCGCCAGACGACTTCGCCAAGCCGGACAACACCGCCTACGTCATCTACACCTCGGGTTCGACCGGAACGCCGAAGGGCGTCGCGATCCCGCGCGGCGCGCTGGACAACTTCCTGGCCACCATGAGCAGGCGATTCCCGCTGGCGCCAACGGATCGGCTGTTGGCCGTGACCACGGTGTCCTTCGACATCGCCGGTCTTGAGCTGTACCTGCCGCTGATTTCCGGTGCGGCGATCGTGCTGGCCGGTAAGGAGACGATCGCCCAGCCGTCCGCGGTGGTGGCCAAGATCCGGCGGCACGACGTCAGCTTCGTGCAGGCCACGCCAGCCTTCTGGCAGATGCTGCTGATGGACGAGCCGGATGGCGCCAAGGGCCTGCGGATCCTGGTCGGCGGCGAAGCCCTGCCCGCGCAACTGGCCGAAACCCTGGCCGCGCAGGCGAGCGAATTGGCCAACGTGTACGGCCCGACCGAGACGACGATCTGGTCGACGACCGCACCGGTCGAAATCGGCGGCGGTATCCCGGCGATCGGCGCGCCGATCGGCAACACCCAGGTCTACGTGCTGGACGCGCGACTGCGTCCGGTGCCGCGCGGGGTGAGCGGCGAGCTGTACATCGCAGGCGACGGCCTGGCCCGCGGTTATCAGGGTCGGCCGGACCTGACCTCCGGACGGTTCGTCGCCTGCCCGTTCGGGCCGGACCGGATGTATCGCACAGGTGACCTGGTGCGGTGGGGCGGCGACGGTCGGCTGGAGTACATCGGGCGCACCGACTTCCAGGTCAAGATCCGAGGTTTCCGCATCGAACTGGGCGAGATCGAACACGTGCTGGCCGATCACGCGGGTGTGGCCCAGGCCGTTGTCGTGGTGCGTGAGGAGACGCCGGACGACAAGCGGCTGGTCGGGTATGTGGTGCCGCAGCCGGATGCCGCGCTGGCCGAGGCCGACGCGCAGGTCGACGAGTGGACGCAGGTCTACGACGACAGTTACAACGCCTCGGCCGACCAGGCCTGGGGCGAGGACTTCCAGCTGTGGCGCTCTTCCTACGACGGCGAGCCGATTCCGCTCGCGCAGATGCAGGAATGGCGGGATACGGCGGTCGCGCAGGTGCTGCGCTTCGGGCCGAGGCGGGTGCTGGAGATCGGCGTCGGTTCCGGTCTGCTGCTGGCCAAGATCGTCGGCGAGGTCGGCGAGTTCTGGGGTACGGACATTTCCGCCCCGGTCGTCGACCGCGTTCGTCGACAGGCCGAGCAGGCCGGTTTCGGCGGCAAGGTGCACCTGAGCGCGCAGGCGGCCGACGACATCTCCGGGTTGCCGCGCGCTGCCTTCGATGTGGTCGTGCTCAACTCGGTGGCCCAGTACTTCCCGGGCATCGACTACCTGGACCGGGTGCTCACGCAAGCGCTTGAGCTGGCTGCGCCGGGCGGCCGGGTGATCGTCGGTGACGTCCGCAACGCGACCACGCTGCGGATCCTGCACACGGCGATCCAGCGCACCGCGCATCCGCACGCGTCGCACGACGAGCTGCGCACGCTGGTGGAGAAGGCATTGTTGGCTGAGCGGGAGCTGGTGGTCGGGCCGGACTGGTTCACCGACTGGGCCAAGAACCATCCCGTCACGGTGGATATCCGGGTGAAGCCGGGCAGCGCGCACAACGAACTGAGCAGGCACCGCTACGAGGTCATCCTGACCAAGGAACCGGCCGACGTACTCGACCTGGCCGGCGCCCAGAAGCTGCTGTGGGGCCGCGAAGTCAGCGACCTGGCTGAGCTGAAGCAGCGACTCGGCGACGGCCCGTTGCGGGTCACCGCGATCCCGAACGCGCGACTGGTCGACGAGGCCGCCGCCGCGACCGCGGCCGGGGTACTCAGCCAGGGGGCGACGTCCGGCAAGCCGGTCGATCCGCAGCACCTGCTCAGCTGGGCGCGCGAGCACGGCTGGCACGCGGTGCTCACGTTGTCCGGCGAGGACGTGCGCTGGTTCGACGCGGTGCTGGTCACCGAGCAGGCGGCGCAACAACAGACCGTTTCGGGCGCGTTCGTGCCGAGCGGCCTGGCCGGGCGGACCCGGTCGAACAACCCCGGCCTGTCCAGGGTGATCGGCCCGCTGCTGGCCGCGCTGCCCGAACACCTGCGCGGGAAGCTGCCCGAATACATGGTTCCGGCCACGGTCGTGCCGATCTCGGAAATCCCGTTGACGCCCAACGGAAAGCTCAACCGGCGCGCGCTGCCGCCACCGGACTACGGCCAGGCCTCGACCGGGCGGGCACCGCGCAACCAGCGCGAGGAGACGCTGTGCTCGCTGTTCGCCGAAGTGCTCGGCCTGCCCAGGGTCGGCATCGACGACGACTTCTTCGAGTTCGGCGGACACTCGCTGCTGGCCACCCGGTTGATCAGTCGTGCCCGCGCGGAAATCGGCATCGAGATTCCCATCCGCAAGATCTTCGACTTCCCCACTGTGTCCGCGCTCGCAGCGTGGTCGGAGGAATCAGCAACAGCCCGCCGGCCCAGTTTGCGCAAGATGATTGTTGAGGACTGAGAAACCATGATTCCGCTGTCATTTGCGCAACGTCGTATGTGGCTCCTGCACCAGATCGAGGGCGCCGCCGAGACCTACAACATGTCGGCCGCGTTCCGGCTCAACGGGTCCCTGGACAACGCCGCGCTGGTCGCGGCGTTCCGCGACGTGATCGAACGGCACGAAATCCTGCGCACCGTCTACCGGACCACGCCAGAGGGCGAGCCGTTCCAGAAGATCCTGTCGATGGCGGAGGCGGCGCCGGAGCTGCCGACCATCGAGGTGCCTGCGGCCGAGGTGACCGCCGCGATCGACGAGGCGGTGGCCCACCGGTTCGATCTGGCCGCCGAACTCCCAGTGCGGGCGACGATCTTCCGTTGCGCGCCCGAGGAGCACGTACTGGTGCTGGTGATCCACCACATCGCGATGGACGGCAGCTCGGGCGCGCCGCTGGCCCGCGACCTCGCCGACGCCTACACCGCCCGCCGCGCGGGCAACGCACCGACGTTCGAGCCGTTGCCGGTGCAGTACAAGGACTACACGATGTGGCAGCGCGAGGTGCTCGGCGAGGTCGAGGACCCGGGCGGCCTGGCCGCCGCCCAGGTCGCGTACTGGCGCAACGAGCTGGCCGGCGTGCCGCAGCCGCTGAACCTGCCGCTGGACCGACCCAGGCCGGTGGAACCGAGCGGCCACGGCGAGACGGTCGATCTGGTCGTCGGCCCGGAAGTCGTTGGCAGGCTGGAGAAGCTGGCCGCCGACCGCGGCACGACGATGTCCATGGTCGTGCAGGCGGCGATCGCGGTGCTGCTGAACAAGCTCGGCGGCGGCGACGACCTGACCATCGGCAGCCCGATCGCGGGCCGGACTGACGAAGCCCTCGCCGATATGGTCGGCTTCTTCGTCAACACCTTGGTGATGCGCACCGACCTGTCCGGCAACCCGACCTTCGTCGATCTGCTCGCCCAGGCCCGCAACAAGGCGCTGACCGCCTACGAAAACCAGGACGTGCCGTTCGACCTGCTGGTCGAGCTGATCAACCCGGACCGCTCCGCCGCCTATCAGCCGTTCTTCCAGGTGATGTTCGCCTGGCAGAACTACGAGAAGCGCGATCTGGTCCTGCCCGGCCTCGACGTGGCCTTCGAGCAGGCCATCACCTCGACGGTCAAGTTCGACCTGTTCTTCAGCCTGACCGTGGACGACGCGCGGAACCTGCACGGCGACATCCAGTACGCGACCCAGCTGTTCGACCGGTCCACCGCCGAGGCCATCGCGAGCCGGTTCGTGCACATTCTGGACCAGGTCGCGTCCAACCCGAGCCTGCCCATCAGCGAACTCGAAGTGCTCGACGACGCCGAGCAGAAGTGGCTGCTCAGCACCGCGAACGAGACCGTCGAGCCGAGCCTGGCGCAGAGCCTGGTCGAGATCGTCGCCCGCCAGGACCCGACCGCGACGGCGGTGATCGGCGCGAACGAGTCGCTGACCTACCAGGAGCTGAACTCGCGCTCGAATCAGCTGGCGAATTGGCTGGTGGATCGGGGGGTGGGGCCGGAGTCGCTGGTCGCGGTCGCGTTGCCTCGGTCGCCTGATCTTGTTGTCGCGTTGCTGGCGGTGTTGAAGACCGGTGGGGCCTACATTCCGATCGATCCGGATCATCCGCGTTCGCGTATCGACTACATCCTGGAGAGTTCCAAGCCCGCGCTGGTGCTTGATGCGCTGCCGGACTGTGCCACTCTCCCGGACACCGCGCCAGCAGACCGCTCCCGGCCGGACAACACCGCGTATGTCATCTACACCTCGGGTTCGACCGGCAACCCGAAGGGCGTCGCGGTGCCGCGTGGCGCGCTGGCGAACTTCCTGGCCACCATGAGCAGGCGCTTCCCGCTGACGCCGGAGGACCGGCTGCTGGCGGTCACCACGGTGTCCTTCGACATCGCCGGGCTTGAGCTGTACCTCCCGTTGATCTCCGGCGCCGCCGTTGTCGTCGCTGGGCGTGAGGTGGTCGCCGAGCCGTCGGCGGCGGTCGCGACGATCAAGGCGCACGGTGTCACGGCGGTGCAGGCGACGCCTGCCTTCTGGCAGATGCTGCTGATGCACGAGCCGACCGCCGCGAAGGGCCTGCGGGTGCTGGTCGGTGGCGAGGCGTTGCCCGCCCGGCTGGCCGAAACCCTGGCCGACCAGGGCGAGACGGTGCACAACGTCTACGGCCCGACCGAGACGACGATCTGGTCGACGATCGCACCGGTCGAGGTCGGGGTCGGCGTGCCGCCGATCGGCACTCCGATCGGCAACACCCAGGTCTACGTGCTGGACGCGCGGCTGCGCCCGGCACCGCGCGGGGTGCAGGGTGAGCTGTACATCGCCGGTGACGGCCTGGCCCGTGGCTACCAGGGGCGGCCGGAGCTGACCTCGGGGCGGTTCGTCGCCTGCCCGTTCGGGCCGGGCGGGTCCCGCATGTACCGCACCGGTGACCTGGTGCGGTGGGGGAAGAACGGTCAGCTGGAGTACGTCGGGCGGACCGACTTCCAGGTGAAGATCCGCGGTTTCCGCATCGAACTCGGCGAGATCGAGCACGTGCTCGCCGATCATGCCGGCGTCGCCCAGGCGGTCGTCGTGGTGCGCGGGGAAACGCAGGACGACAAGCGGCTGGTCGGCTACGTCGTGCCGGAGCCGAACGCCGCGGCGGCCGAGGCCGAGGTGCAGGTGGACGAGTGGCGCCAGGTCTACGACAACAGCTACCTCGCCTCGGAAGACCAGGCCTGGGGCGAGGACTTCCAGCTCTGGCTGTCCACGTACGACGGTGAGCCGATCCCGCTCGAACAGATGCGGGCCTGGCGGGATACCGCGGTCGCGCAGGTGCTGGACTTCGCGCCGAAACGGGTGCTGGAACTCGGTGTCGGGTCCGGTCTGCTGCTGGCCAAGATCGTCGGCGAGGTCGAGGAGTTCTGGGGCACGGACATCTCCGGTCCGGTCGTGGACCGCGTCCGCGCCCAGGCCGAGCAGGCTGGTTTCGGTGATCGCGTGCACCTGAGCGCCGCGCCGGCCGATGATCTGTCCGGTCTGCCGCGCGATCACTTCGACACCATCCTGCTGAACTCGGTGGTGCAGTACTTCCCAGACAGCGAGTACCTGGATCTGGTGCTGCGCCAGGCGCTGGACCTGGTGGCGCCGGGCGGCCGGGTGATCGTCGGTGACGTCCGCAACGTCACCACCCTGCGCATCCTGCAGACCGCCGTGCAACGCGTCGCCAACCCGACCGCGTCGCCCGAGGAACTGCGGACGTTGGTGGAGAAGGCCCTGCTGGCCGAGCGCGAACTCGCGGTCGGCCCGGAGTGGTTCACCGACTGGGCCCGCGATCGCGCTGATGTGGCGGTCGATGTCCGGGTGAAACCCGGCTCGGCCCACAACGAACTGACCAGGCACCGTTACGAGGCCATCCTGCACAAGCAGCCCGCGGATGTCCTCGAACTGGGAGACGTGCCGACGGTGGCATGGGGGCGGCAGGTCGCGGACCTCGCCGGGCTCCGCCGCCAGCTGGACCGGGCGGGTGAGGGCCCGGTGCGGGTGACGGGGGTGCCGAACGCGAGGCTGACCGAGGAGACCGCGGCCGCGGTCGCGGCGAGCGTGCTGGACGCGCCGTCGCTGCCCGGCCAGCCGGTCGAGCCGGACGACTTCGCCGACTGGGCCCGTCAGAATGGCAGGCACGCGGTCATCACGCTCTCGGGCGAGGCCGCGCACGCCTTCGAGGTTGTCCTGCTGACCGAACAAAAGACCGTCGCGGCCTACCGGCCCAGCACGGTACGGCGAACCCGGGCGAACAACCCGGCGCTGGCCAAGTCGATCGGTCCGCTGCTCGCCGAGCTGCCGGACTACCTGCGCGGGAAGCTGCCGGACTACATGGTCCCGGCCGCCATCGTCCCGCTCTCGGAGATCCCGTTGACACCCAACGGGAAGCTCAACCGCCGCGCGCTGCCCTCGGAGCACCTCAACACGCTGAGCAGCCGGGAGCCGCGCAACTCACACGAAGCCACCCTGTGCTCGATCTTCAGCGAGCTGCTGGGCATCGAGCGGGTCGGTATCGACGACGACTTCTTCACGCTCGGCGGGCACTCGCTGCTGGCCACCCGGCTCAGCGCGCGGATCCGCGAGCACTTCGACGTCGACGTGCCGCTGCGGACGATCATCCAGTACCCGACGGTCGAACAGATCGCCGCGCTGATGCTGGCCAACAGCATCCCGGAGAACCACGCCGATCCCTTCGGCGGCGTGCTGCCGCTCAACGGTACGGACAAGCACCCGATGTGGTGCATGCACACCGGTGGCGGATTGGGCTGGGCCTATTTCAGCTTCCTGCCGTATCTGCAGGATTGGTCGGTCTACGCGCTGCAAGCCCGTGGTTTCGACGGGGAAGAGGCGTTGCCCGGCTCCGTGGAGGAAATGGTCGAGGGTTACGTCAACCAGATGCTCGAAATCCAGCCGGAGGGCCCGTTCTACCTCCTGGGCTGGTCCTACGGCGGGACCGTCGCGCACGCGGTTGCCGACGCGCTCGACCGGCGCGGACACGAAATCGCCTTCCTGGCGATTCTGGATTCCGAGCCGGCCAGTGAATTCAAGATGCTGGCCGGTAGGAAAAGGTCGCAGTTCCGGCTAGAGTTGGAGGACTTCTTCGGGCAATATCTGAACACCGAGAACCAGGACAAGTTCCTGGACATCATGTCGCGAGTACTGGCCAACAACATGAATGTCATGGCGAACTACGAGTCGCCGGTTTACCGCGGTGATGTGCTCTATTTCAACGCGGCGCTCAAGGACGAGGGATCGTGGGCCTACATGTGGCGGCCGCACGTCGTCGGTGCGATCGAAGTGTACGACGTGCAAGCCACCCACTATGACATGTACATGCCCGCGCCCGTGGCCGAGATATTCGAAGTGATAAATCGCAAGCTGGCCAGGTAGGCCGGCTTGGGGAGCGCAAGCTGGCCACAAGCCAGCTGGGGAGAGGGTACGCGCATGGTTACTCACGAGCCATCCGTATATGACGTGGTGGGCATAGGTTTCGGGCCATCGAACCTGTCGCTCGCCATCGCGCTGGAGGACCTCGGCGGTTTCGTCGGGGCCGGTCCGGTGACCGCGAAGTTCTTCGAGCGCCAGTCGGAGTTCGGCTGGCACAAGAACATGCTGTTGCCGTCAGCCAAGATGCAGGTCTCGTTCCTGAAAGATCTGGTGACGTTCCGCAACCCCTATTCGCGGTACAGCTTCGTGTCCTACCTGCACTCGGTGGACCGGCTGACCCAGTTCGTCAACAACTGTGACTTCTTCCCGACCCGGCAGGAGTTTCACAAGTACCTGGAGTGGGTGGCTTCCTACTTCACCGACAAGGTGTCCTACGGCACCGAGGTCACGGCCATCACCCCGTTGCAGGGCGAGTATCCCGGCGAGCCGATCGACGGGTGGCGGGTGCACGTGTCCTCGGTGGACAATCCGGCCGACTCCTACTACGTGGACGCGCGCAACCTTGTCCTGGCGACGGGACTGGTGCCGAAGATGCCGGAGAACTTCGTCCGCGACGACCACGTCTGGCACAGCTCGGAGTTCCTGGGCAAGTTTCAGCGGTGCGACGCTTCGAAACTCAGCCATATCGCCGTCGTCGGTGCCGGCCAGAGCGCGGCCGAGATCGCCCGGCACTGCTACGACTACGCGCCGAACGCGACGGTCTCGGTGATCATCCCGTCCTACGGCTACAGCATCGCGGACAGCACGCCGTTCGCGAACCAGGTCTTCGATCCGGAGGCCGTCGACGCCTACTACTACGGCGAGCAGCAGGCCAAGAACGACATCTGGAAATACCACAAGAACACCAACTACGGCGTTGTCGACGACGAGGTGATTCGCAGTCTCTACCAGCGCAAGTACGACGACGAAGTGCGCGGCGTAGAGCGGCTGCAATTCATCGAACTGTCCCGCGTAACGGGTGTGAAACGCAGCGGCGACGACACCCGGATCACGGTTTACTCGCTGGCCAGCGACCAATACCGTGAGCTCGACGTCGACGCCATCGTGTGCGCGACCGGATACGAGTCCATGAACATCGGCGCGATGTTCGGCGACATCGATGGCTATTTCAAGCGGGACAGCCAGGATCGGTACCGCCTTGAGCGGGACTATCGGCTGATCACGTCGGAGACCGTGCAGGCAGGCGTCTATCTGCAAGGTGGAACCGAGCACAGCCACGGGCTGTCCTCGTCGCTGCTGTCCAACATGGCCACGCGCAGCGGCGAGATCGCCCAGTCGATTTCCGAGAACCGGTTCTACGCGGTGACGAGGGAACTGATGAAGGTTGGTCGAGGATGACAGACACAGCGCTGGCACACCGGGCCGCGACCGCGACCCTGGTGTGCGTGCCGTTCGCGGGAGCCGGGCCGTCGTTCTTCCATCCGTGGCGGGGCGTGGCCGGCGACCGGTGGAGCAAGCTGGTCCCGGTGGACCTGCCGGGCCGCGAACGGCGCATCCTCGAAACGCCCTACCTCGACGTCTACGAGGCAGCCAAGGGGTCGGTCGAGGCCGTCGTCGCCGCTGCCGGAGCAGGAGCCCGCATCGTGCTGTTCGGGCACAGCCTGGGCGCGGTGCTGGCCTACGAGCTGGTCCACCTGCTCGGCAAACGCGAGGACGTGCAGGTCGAGCGGCTGTTCGTGAGCGGCTCGCCGGGTCCGTGGACCCAGCGGGAGCGGCGGGCGACCGGGCTGGAAGACGAGGAGTTCCTGCTCCGCGTCGAGGAGTTCGCCGGGTTCCGGCACGAGGCGCTGGACCACCCGGAGATGCGTGAGCTGATCCTGCCCACGCTCAAGGCCGACTGTGAGATGCACGAGAACTACGTCCCGAGCACCGACGATCTGGTGACCGTGCCGATCTGTTCGATGCGGGGCGCGGATGACGGTCTTGTCGACGCCGAACAGGCCCACGAGTGGCGCGACGCCACCACCGGCTCGTTCAGCTATGTCGAGTTCCCTGGCGACCACATGTACCTGGTCGACCGCGCACGGGAGGTCCTCGACCTGATCGAGGCCGAGTCAAGCAGTAGGTGAGCAGGTGGCAGCGATGACCGGCGGCCGCGGCCGAATGGGCGGCCGCCGGTAGCTGCCCAGCGTCCTGGCCAGGCGCTACCCCGAAGAACGCGTTGTCAAGACCTGTGTCAGTGGTCGTGTCAGCGGCGTGTCAGGCAGATGTCAGGACGAGTGGAGACAGTGGAGCCATGACAAATTCGGCGATTGCGGTCACAGGACTGCGAAAGGCTTACGGGGAGAAAGTCGTCCTGGACGGCGTCGATTTCGATGTCCGTGCGGGCTCGATTTTTTCCATGCTCGGCCCGAACGGGGCGGGCAAGACGACGACGGTGAACGTGCTTTCCACGCTGACCAAGCAGGACAGCGGCCAGGCACGGGTTGCCGGATATGACGTAGTGACGCAAACCAGAGAGGTCCGTGCGGCCATTGGTGTCACCGGTCAGTTCGCCGCCGTGGACGAGCTCCTGACTGGAGAGGAAAACCTCCAGTTGATGGCGGACATCAAGCGGGTGCGCAACAGCGACAAGCTGGTTACGCGGCTGCTTGAGCGGTTCGACCTGGTGGAATCCGGCCAGAAGCTGGCGTCGAGCTACTCCGGCGGTATGCGCCGCAAGCTCGACCTGGCGATGACGCTGGTCGGCAACCCCCAGCTGATCTTCCTCGACGAGCCGACCACGGGTCTCGACCCGCGCAGCAGGCGCACCATGTGGGAGATCATCCGCGAACTGGTCGCCGATGGTGTCACCATCTTCCTCACCACCCAGTACCTCGAAGAGGCCGACCAGCTCGCCGACCAGATCGCCGTCCTCGACGGCGGCAGGCTGGTGGCGCAGGGCACGCCGGAGGAACTGAAGCGGCAGATCCCGGGCAGCCACGTCCGCCTGCGCTTCAGCGACGTCTTCGAACTCGACGCGGCCGCGCGGGCCCTGCCCGGCTCGTCCCGCGACGATCAGGAGCTGGCGCTCAAGGTGCCCAGCGACGGCGGCGTGAAGTCGCTGCGCTCGCTGCTGGACCGGCTCGACGAGCACATGATCAACGCAGAAGAGTTCTCGGTGCACACGCCGGATCTCGACGATGTTTTCTTTGCCCTGACTGGTCGCGCCCGCCCGGTCGAGGCGGACGCTGTGGAGGCGGTAGCAAAATGACCACCCTGGCTGTTTCCAAGCCTGCGGCGTCCTCGCCGTTCGGCGACTCGGCGATCATGCTGCGTCGCAACTTCAAGCACACGGTCCGGAATCCGGCCGCCGTGTTCCAGGCGGTCCTTTTCCCGCTCATCATCATGCTGATGTTCGTCTACGTCTTCGGTGGCGCGTTCAGCGTCGGCGAGAGCTACATCGACTACGCGACGCCCGGTCTGATACTCATGGCGGTGTCCTACGGTCTCGGCCCCACCGCGGTCGCGGTGAACTCGGACATGGCCAAGGGCATCATCAACCGGTTCAAGGTGATGGACGTCTCGCGCGGCGCGGTGCTCACCGGCCACGTGGTGTCCACAACGGTCCGCAGCCTGATCGCGGACGCGGCCGTCATCGGTGTAGCCTTCGCCATCGGTTTCCGCCCGCACGCCAGCCTGCTCGACTGGCTGGGCGCGGTCGGCCTGGTGATCCTGGTCGGTCTCGCGGCGGCCTGGATGACCGTCGCACTGGGACTGGCGTCCAAGTCCGCGGAGACCGCGGGTATGTCCGCCGTGCCGATGATCATGCTGCCCTTCCTGTCCAGCGCGTTCGCGCCTGCCGACAAGATGGCTCCTGGCATCAAGCAGTTCGCGGAGTACCAGCCGTTCACGCCGATCATCGAAACCGTGCGCGGGCTGCTGGATGGCCAGGTGGTGGGTAGCACCGCGATCGTCGCGCTGGCCTGGACCGTCGGTATCGGTGTCGTCGGCTACCTGTGGGCGATCTCGACCTTCAAGAAGCGTGCCTGATTGCGTTCCCCTCAGGTGCCGCCCCGGCGAGAATGACTCGCCGGGGCGGCATCGCGCTGTTTTCAGGGCGCCAGCGTCGGTTCGACCAGTTCGGACCAGGCGGCGTGCGCCCCTTCCTCGGCCGCTTCGTTGAACGCGTCGTCACCGATGCGGCCGCGCGCGGCGTCCTCGATGCGGGCAGCGTCCGGCTGGGACCGATCCGGTAGCCCGCGCACCGCCGTACTGGCGGCCAGCAGCCGGGCCGCCTGCTCGTTCTGGCCCCGGCGCAGCGCCAGATCCGCCACCCCGACCAGAACCTGTGCGATCAGCGGCGCATAACCGGCCCCTGCCGCTGCCTCGCACGCCTGGACCCGGTGGCCGCGCGCGTCGTCGAGGTCCTCGGCGAGGTAGCCGAGCAGGTCGTGGATGGTCGCACGCACGTTCAGCAATTCGGCCGTCTCGCCGAACATGGTGCGGGCCAGTTGCAGCTGCCGGTAGGACGATTCGTGGTCGCCGTCCCAGCGCGCCAGTTCCGCCTTGGCCAGCGCCAGCTCGGCCAGGTCAGCGGGCCAGGTGACGCGCTCGGAATAGCGTTGCGCGTCGGCGATCGCGGCGGCGCTGGCGTCCTTGTCGCCGAGCAGCCAGTACAGCTTCGCCTGGGCCGAGCGGATCCGGATCGCGTCCTCCATGCCACCGAGTTCGATGACGGCCACGATCGCCTGCTCGTAGTACTCGCACGCGCCGGCGAAATCGCCGCGGACGGTGTCCAGCTGGGCCAGTTCGTTGAGCGCGAAGGACATCCCGAACCGTTCGCCGAGATCGCGGAACTCGGCCAGCGACTGGGCCAGATACCCGGCCGCGTCCCGCTCGTCCTGGCCCAGGATGATCCGCAACTTGCCCAGTTGCAGCCGGGACAGCGCGCGGACCCAGGGATCTGCGTCGTCCAAAAGGGACTCGAACGCGGGCAGGAACGCGTCCGGCGCGGTCAGCATCCGTTGCATCGGGATGACCAGGCTCAGCAACGGGTAGCTGGTCTGCCCACGCTGGATGAACTCGTAGGCCCGGTTGATCCAGTGCGCGGACTGGTGTTCGTCGGCCCGGCCGGAGTTGAGGTACATGACCATCAGCGCGGAAACCGTGGCTTGGATGTCGTCGCTGACCTCGCCGGGCAGTTCGGTCGCCGCGGTCATCAGCTCCATGCCTTCGGCCTTGTGCCCGCTGAGCCACCAGTACCAGCCGACCCCGGCCGCGAGCCGCATCGCCCCGGCCGCGTCCCGGGCGGCGAGCGCGGCCCGCATGGCCGATGCGAGGTTGTCCTGCTCGGCGTCCAGTTTTTCCAGCCAGGTCAGCTGCTCGCCGCGGCGCAGGTGCGGTTCGGCGGTCTCGGCGAGTTCGGCGAAATAGCCAAGGTGCGCCTGGCGCGCCAGATCGGCTTCGCCCGCCTCGTCGAGCTTCTGCCCGGCGTACTCCCGGATCGTGCCGAGCATCCGGAACCGCGGCAGGCCTTCGCCTTCGGTGAGCAGCAGCGACTTCTCGGCCAGCGAGGTGAGCAGTTCGAGCACTTCGTCCTGTTCGACGGCATCGCCCGCGCACACCCGCTCAGCCGCTTCCAGGCTCGCCCCGCCCAGGAACACCGCGAACCGGCGCAGCACCATCCGCTCGGCGTCAGTGAGCAGCTCCCAGCTCCAGTCGACCACCGCGCGCAGCGTCTTGTGCCGGGGCAGCGCGGTGCGGCTGCCGCCGGTCAGCAGCCGGAACACGTCGTCGAGCCGGTTGGCGAGCTGGTCGATGGACATGGTGCGCAACCGGGCGGCGGCCAGTTCGATCGCCAGCGGCATGCCGTCCAGCGCCCGGCAGACCCGCACCATCGTGCCCAGCGTGCGGGTATCCACCGCGGTGTCGATGACGATGTCCTTGCGCACGGCGCCCGCGCGGTCGCGCAGCAGTTGCACGGCGGGGGAGGACTCCATTTCGGCCCGGCTGGCGTAGCGCTGCGGCAGTTCCAGCGGTTCGACCTGCCACAGCGCCTCACCGGTGATGCCCAGCGGCTCCCGGCTCGTCGCCAGGATCCGCAGCCGCTGGCACTCGCCGAGCACGCGATGGGCGAACGTGGCCGCCGACTCGATCACGTGCTCGCAGTTGTCCAGGATCAGCAGCGCGTCCCGGTCGCGGATCGCGGCGATCAGCCGGTCGGTCAGCTCCGCGTTCGGCACATCACCGAGCAGGGTGTCGCGCAGGCCGAGACCGGCCAGCGTCGCCTGGGCGACGTCGCCGTCCGGGCCGATCGAGGCCAGCTCGACCAGCCACGCGCCGTCCGGCAGGCCGCCGAGCAGCGTGCGCGCGGTTTCGGTGGCCAGCCGGGTCTTGCCGGAGCCGCCCGGTCCGATCAGGGTGGTGAGCCGGTGTTCGGCGATCAGGTCGCGGACCGCGGCGACGTCGGCGTCCTTGCCGACGAAACTGGTCAGCTCGGCCCGAAGGTTGGTCTTCCGGTTTTCCTTTTTCTCCGGTTTGGCCAGTTCGCCGCGCAGCAGTGCGACGTGCAACGCGGCCAGGTCGGCGGACGGGTCCACGCCCAGCTCGTCGGCCAGGGACTCCCTGGTGCGCTGGTAGACCTGCAACGCCTCGTTGTCCCGGCCGGCCGCGACCAGCGCGCGCATCAGTGCGGCGGCCAGCCGTTCGCGCAACGGGTGCGCGGCGACCAGATCGGTCAGCTCGGTGATCAGCTGCGCCCCGTTGCCCAGGCCGACCTCGGCGTCGAACCGGTCTTCCTGCGCGCTGAGCCGCAGCCCGTCCAACCGGGTGATCACCGCGTCGAAGGCGGAACTGTCGGAAAGGCCGACGTCCTGCATGGCCGCGCCGCGCCACAGGCCGAGCGCTTCGCGCAGCAGGTTGGCCCGGCGCGGATCGTCGTCGTCGCGGACCTGACTGGCGCTGACGAGGCGTTCGAACCGCACCGCGTCGACGTCCTCGGGCTCGATCCGCAGCCGGTAGCCGTCGGTGAGGCCCTCGATCGACCCGTCCGGCAGGACCTTGCGCAGCCGGGAAACCAGGCGCTGCAAGGCATTCGACGAATCAGAGGGTGGCTGCTCGCCCCAGATCCAGTCGATCAGGGTCCCTTTCGGAACCAGCTGACCGGGATTGAGGGCAAGGGCGATCAACAGCCCGCGCAGCCGCGCGCCCGGAACGTCGGCCAGCGAGCCGTCGTCCGTGCGAACTTCGAAGGAGCCGAGCATCGCGATCTGCACGGATTGATTTTGCCATGCGCGATAACACGCCAGTCCCGTCGGCGGGACATGTCAAGCTCGGTCGCGGTATTCCCGCGGCGGTACCGGGTTGTCTTGTTCGGCCCTTGCCCCTGCCTGACCATGGAATTCATGGGAGACACCGGCATGGACACGGACGTGGTGATCGCGGGCGCCGGGCCGACCGGCCTGATGCTCGCCTGCGAGCTGCGGCTGGCAGGCGTCGACGTGGTCGTGGTCGATCGGCTGGCCGAGCGGACCAACGAGTCCCGCGCGGGTGGCCTGCACTCCCGCACGCTGGAGGTGCTGGACCAGCGCGGCATCCTGGACCGCTTTCTGGCCGAGGGCGAACTGCAACCGGTCGGCCACTTCTCCGGGCTGTGGCTGGAACTCGGCGGCTTCGAATCCCGCCACCCGTGGCCGCTGATGATCCTGCAGACCGCGATCGAGCGGCTGCTGGGGGAGTGGTTGGGCGAACTCGGTGGACAGGTGCGCTGGTCGGCCGAGGTGAGCGGGATCGAGCAGGATTCCAGCGGCGTCACCGTCACGCTGAACACCGACGACGAGCCCGCCACGCTGCGCGCCCGCTACCTGGTGGGCTGCGACGGCGGCCGCAGCACGGTGCGCAAGCTGGCCGGCATCGACTTCCCCGGCACTCCGGCCACGATGACCGCGCTGATCGGCGACGTCGAGCTGCCGGATCTGCCCGAGGACTACATCTGGGTGCGGCGCCGCGCCGCGGGCGACTTCTCGGTGATCGCGTTCGAGCCGGGCTGGTACCGGGTGATCACCTCCGAGTACGACCACGTGGCCGACCGCGACGAACCCACGACGTTCGAACACCTCCGCGCGGCACTGGAAAAGCTCGCGGGCACCGACTGGGGCATGCGCAACCCGAAGTGGGTCTCCCGCTTCGGCGACGCGGCCCGGCAGGCCGAGAAGTACCGCGAAGGACGCGTGCTGCTGGCCGGCGACGCGGCGCACATCCACTTCCCCGCCGGTGGCCAGGGACTGAACATGGGCGTGCAGGACGCGGTCAACCTCGGCTGGAAGCTCGCCTCGGTCGTGCACGGCACCGCCCCGGCAAGCCTGCTGGACACGTATCACTCCGAGCGCCACGCCGTTGGCGAGCGCGTGCTGCACAACACCAGGGCACAGACCGCGCTGGCCCGCCCCGGCGCCCAGACCGACGCGCTGCGCGACGTGTTCGCGTCGCTGCTGGTCTTCGACGACGTCAACCGCTATCTCGGCGGGATGCTGACCGGTTTGGACATCAGGTACCCGGTCGACGTCGACCACCCGCTGGCCGGCCGCCGCGTCCCGGACGCCGACATCAAGGCGGCCAACGGCGCCACCCGCGTCTTCGAACTGCTCAACCGCGCCCGCCCGGTCCTGCTCGACATGACCGGCGGCGAGGCGCTCACCGCGGTGGCCTCGGCCTGGTCGGATCGCGTGGACATCGTCGAGGCGCACAGCGCCGGAGACACCTGGGCCGCCCCGGACCTCGGCGAGTTCGACGCGCCCGCCGCGGTCCTGATCCGCCCCGACGGCCACGTCGCCTGGGCCACCGACGGCGCGCCCAACCGCTCGGCCCTGCGCAACGCCCTCACCACCTGGTTCGGTCCGGCCCGCAAACGCTGACCTCCCGCGAAAACGAGAAGGCCCTGCGTGCGATTCGCGCGCAGGGCCTTCTCCAGCGCCAAAAACCTCCGGGTGGACTCGCCACCCGGAGGTTCTCGTTGGCAGGAAGCGGATCAGCTTGGCGTGGGCGCGGTGTCGGTCGAGGCAACGAGGCGCACCGCGCCGGACGGACAGAAGTCCGCGGCCCGGCTGAGGGCATCGTCGATCTCATCGACCGGCTTGAGCGAACGGATCCGCCCATCATCGTCCTGGTCGAAGTACTCGGGTGCGGTGAGGGCGCACATGCCCGCACCGACGCAGCGGCTTGGGTCGACGACGAGTTTCACGGCGCTACACCTCCCAGGTGACCGGCAGCTTCCAGACGCCGTAGATGTTCTCGCGGGTGCGCCAGGTGATTTCCTCTTCCGGGATCGCCAGCTTCAGGGTCGGGAACCGCTCCAGCAGGGCCGGAATGGTCACCCGCATCTCGACCCGGGCCAGTTGCTGCCCGAGGCACTGGTGCACGCCGTGCGAGAAAGCCAGGTGCCCGGTGGCCTTGCGGTGCACGTCCAGCTCGTCCGGGTTCGGGAACTTCTGCGGGTCGCGGTTGCCGACCGCCAGCGAGAACACCAGCGTCTCGCCGGCCTTGATGGTTTCCCCGGCCAGTTCGACGTCTTCCAGCGCGGTGCGGAAGGACATGTCCGCGACCGAGAGGTAGCGCAACAGTTCCTCGACGGTGTCGTCGATCAGCGACGGGTCGGCGATCAGCGCGGCCAGCTGATCGGGACGGGACAGCAACGCGAACGTGCCGGTGGCGATCATGTTGGACGTGGTGTCCATGCCCGCGCCCAACAGGAACGAGCAGAACCCGGCCACCTCGTCGATGGTCAGGTCGGTCGCGGCCAGGTCGCTGATCATGTCGTCGGTCGGGTTGGCCCGCTTGGCCACGACCCGCTCGATCAGGTACTCGTGCACCGCGGTGTGGCAGGCGACCTTCTCTTCGAGCGGGGTGTCCCAGCTCATCACGGTGCGGGCCTGCCCGAGGAACTCGTCCCGGTGGTCTTCGGGAATGTCGAGCAGTTCGCAGATCGTCAGCGACGGAATGGCTTCCGCGTAGACCTCGATCAGGTTGACCGGCGGCGTCAAGGCCTGCATCCGGTCCAGGTGTTCGTTGGTCATCTTCTGGATGCGCTCGGTCAGCTGACGCATGCGCCGCACGGTGAACTTGCCCGCGACGGCCGAACGGATCCGGGTGTGCTCCGGCGGGTCGATGCCCGACGGGTCGCCTGCGGGCGCCTTCGGCGGCGTACCGCCCTCGTCAAGGAACGGGAAAGGCAGATGCCACAGTTCGTAGCGCGAGCTGAATCGCTTGTGGTCGGCCAGTACGCCGCGCATCAGCTTGTAGTCGGTGAGAATCCAGGCGTAGTGGCCGTCGGGCAGTTCAACGCGGTGGATAGGCGCGGACTCCTGCAGTTGCCGCCACGCCGGGGACGGGTCGATAGGGCATTCCTGGGTGCGGGTCGAGGGCTGCAGCATCATCTCGACCAACTGCTCGGTCATTCGCATTTCCTCCACTGCAAACGGTGTCTCGCGATTGATTGTCAGCAGTTCTTGGCTCTGTCACAACACAATCGGCAAGGTCCACACTTGATGCGGGACCAGTCTCGCCGGCGGGACAGCAGCGCGAGCAGGTATCCAACCGGTAATTGGCGATTATGATTATCGTGCTCGTTTCGTATTTATGCGAGGACGCTCGGTGAGGAAGGAATCACTGAAGATGGGATCGTCGCTACAGGAAAATCAGGAAGAGGCGTCGGCTGTCAAGGTGCCCGAGTCACTGGTGCTGGAGATCGCGGCGTTGTGGCGGGAGCACCTCGACGGTCGCGAGGTCGGTGTCGACGACGACTTCTTCGAACTCGGCGGGAATTCGCTGCTCGGAATCAAGATCATCGACCGGATCACCGAGGACTACGGCGTCGTGCTGTCCGTGCGTGCCTTCTACCTCGCATCGACGCCTGCCAAGGTCGCCGAGCTGATCGAGCGGGAAAGGACATCCCGGTGAGGCTGACGCCAGGTGAGGAACACACCGTCGACCTCGACACCGTCAACCTGTTCGACCTGGATCTCTACACCTCGGGCGACCCGCACGCGATCTGGAACGTGCTCCGGGCCAAGGCGCCCGTGCACCACCAGTTCCTGCCCGACGGCCGGGATTTCTGGTCGGTGACGCGCTACGAGGACGTCTGCAAGGTACTCGGCGACCACCGGTTGTTCACCTCCGAGCGCGGCACCGTGTGCACGCACCTTGGCGAGGACGACATCGCCGCGGGCAAGCTGATGACCTCGACCGACCCGCCCCGGCACACCCAGGTTCGCCGCGCGATCGGAGCCAAGCTGACCGCCCGCGCGGTCGCGCCGTGGCAGGAGAAGATCCGCGAATCGATCGGGCGTTTCCTGGAACCGTTGCTCAGCGGTGAACCCTGGGATCTCGCCGAGCACGCGCGGCTGCTCCCGATGATCGTCGCCGGACCGCTGATCGGCATCCCGGAACAGGACTGGGCCGAACTGGTCCAGTTGAGCGGAATGGTGACGGCGCCGTCGGATCCGGTGTTCCAGCACGGCAGTCAGGCCGCGACGCTGGCCATCGCGCACCACGAGATCGTCCAGTACGTGACCCAGTGGGTGAAGCAGCGGCGCTCCACCGGCAGCGGCGCGGACGGCAGCCTGCTCGACCACCTGATGGATCTGCAGGCGGGCGGCGAGCCGCTGACCGACGAGGAAATCGCCTACGACGGCTACAGTCTGCTGCTCGGCGCCAACGTGACCACGCCGCACACCGTCTCCGGCACCGTGCTCACCCTCATCGAGCAGCCGGAGCAGTTCAAGCTGGCCAAGGACGACCCGAGCCTGATCCCGGGCCTGGCCGAGGAAGGCCTGCGGTGGACGTCGGCCGCGGCCAACTTCATGCGCTACGCGGCCGTCGACGTGGAATTGGGCGGGGTCACGATTCCTGCGGGCGACGGGGTGGTCGCCTGGATCGCGTCGGCCAACCGCGACGAGTCACACTTCAGCAACCCGCACGAATTCGACATCACCCGAACCGACAATCGTCATGTCGCGTTCGGATTCGGGCCGCACTACTGCATCGGCGCGCCACTGGCCCGGCAGACCACGCGCATCTTCTTCGAGGAGCTGTTCGCCCGCTTCGACGCGATCGAGCTGGCCGGCGAACCGGAGCACCTGCGGTCCTACTTCATCGCGGGCATGACCCATCTACCCATCGTCGCGAAGAAAAGATCGATGCCATGACTGCTGTTCCCGCTGCCGCGCGGTCGCCCTGGTTCATCCGGCCCAAGCTGGCCGAGCGTTCGTCGCGGCTGTTCTGCTTTCCCTACTCCGGGACCGGCGCGTCGGCCTTCCACTTCTGGCCCGCCGCGATCGAGGACATCGAGGTCTGCCCGGTGCAGTTCCCGGGCCGGGAGAGCAGGCTGGCCGAACCGCACTACGGCACCTACGAGAACCTGGCCGCGAGCCTGATCGAACCGATGCTGCCCCGCCTCGATCGCCCGTTCGCGTTCTTCGGCCACTGCGCCGGTGCGCTGCCGGCGTTCGAGACCGCGGTGCTGCTCGCCGAACTGGGGCTGCCCGAACCGGACTGCCTGTTCGTGTCCGGGCAGGCCGCCCCGCACGAGTTCTCCCGCGACCGGATGCTGACCATGACCGACGCGGAACTGCGCGCCGAGATCGAGTCGGTCGTGCGCGGCCGGGGCATCGAGCCCCGGCCGGACATGATCGACGTCGGCCTTTCCGTGCTGCTGCGCGACCTCGAAGCCGCCGAGAAGTATCGGCGGCCCGAACCGGTCACGCTGAACTGTCCGATCGTCGTGCTGCATTGGCGCAGCGACCCCGAAATCAGCCTCGAAGAACTCGAAGGCTGGCGCCAGTACTCGGATTCGGTGGAAATCCGGGTCGTCGAAGGCGGGCACCACGACTTCATGGACGCTCCAGAAGAGCTGACGAAGTTGTTGCAGAGCTGGGTATAAGTACGTCGGTTGGACCGCCGCACGGGCAGGTGTCATGCCTGCCCGTGCGGTGATGCCCGGCTGCGGGAAGTGTCTCGCCAGCGAGACGGCCCGGCTGGGACTATTTCGGCAACGCCGAACACGTCATAAAAACTGGAGGGTGTTCGCATGAGCAGCAAGGCCAACGATATTGCCGTTATCGGGATGTCCTGCCGGTTTCCCGGCGTGGACAACCTGAGCGAATTCTGGCGCTTGCTGCTGGCCGGTGAATCAACCGTCGGAAGATTTCCGAAGGACCGGGAAACCGGCTCGAACCTTTTTGCCAACCCGGATGCCGACACCTTGACTTCCGGGTCGTTTTTTGCCGAGATCGATCAGTTCGACGCGGAATTCTTCGGTACCGGCCCGGCCGAGGCCGCCGCCATGGACCCGGTGCAGCGGCTCGGTCTTGAGCTGGCCTGGGAAGCTGTCGAAGACGCGGGCATTCCGGCCGCCGCGCTGGCCGGTCGTGAGATCGACGTCCTGGTCGGCGCGGGAGCCTCCGGCTACGACGCGCTGCGCCGCCGCACCGGCAGCGATCGGGACGACCACTACGCCGCGCTCGGTTCGGGCGGCGCGTTGATCGCCAACCGGATCTCCAGCCTGTTCGACGTTCGCGGCATGAGCCTGTGCACTGATTCCGGCCAGTCCTCGTCGCTGGTCTCGCTCGCGCTGGCCTGCGACCGGATTCGCGCCGGCGCGGTCGATCTCGCGCTGGTCGGCGGCGTGCACCTGGTGGTCGACCCGGAAGACGGCGTCGCGCTGGTCAACCTCGGTGCGCTCTCGCCCGATGCCCGCTGCTACCCGTTCGACGCGCGCGCCAACGGGTTCGTGCGCGGCGAGGGTGGCGCGTTCGTGCTGCTCAAGCAGTTCGACCAGGCGGTGGCCGACGGCGATCACATCTATACGGTGATCCGTGGCTGGGGCATCACCAGTGGCGGCGCGACCGTGAAGATCCCGGACCCCAGCCCGACCGGTCAGACCGCGACGATCCTCTCCGCGCTGGAACGGGCCGACGTCCCGTTCGACAGCATCGACTACCTGGAAACCCACGGCACCGGAACGCGCCTTGGGGACCCGGCGGAAATCGCCGGCGTGCGCGGCGTGCTGGAGGGCGGTAGCCGCACGCGGCCGCTGGTGATCGGCTCGGTGAAGGCCAACGTCGGCCACCTTGAGCCCGCGGCCGGGATCACCGGGTTCGTGAAGACCGCACTGTGCGTGGATCGCGGGCTGCTGGTGCCCAACGTGAACTTCCGGACGCCGAACCCGGCCATCCCGGATTTCGACGCCGACTTCGAAGTCCTGCAAGCCCCCCGGCCCTGGACCGGGGTGCCCAGGCGAGCGGGCGTGTCCTCGTTCGGCATGGGCGGCACGGTCGCCCACGTGATCCTCGAGCAAGTACAGGCCAAGGCCGCCGAGGCGCCGGTCGAGGTTTCCGGGGTGCTGCCGTGGGTGTTGTCCGGGCGGTCCGAGCAGGCGGTGCGAGACCAGGCGGCCCGGTTGGCGGAGCTGCTGGCCGAGGATGCCGCGTTGTCGGCGTCCGAGGTGGGCTATTCGCTGCTCGCGAACCGGTCGTTGTTGGGGCACCGGGCGGTGGTGCTCGGCGCCGACCGGGGCGAGTTGCAGGCCGGTGTCGAGGCGCTGGCCGCCGAAGGTGATTCGGTCAGGGTGGTGCGCGGGGTAACAACGGGGCCTGCGAGTCCCGTTGTTTTCGTCTTCCCGGGTCAGGGATCGCAATGGGTGGCGATGGGCAGGCAGCTGTATGTCGAGTCCGAGGTGTTCGCGGCCAGGATCCGCGAATGCGCCCAGGCGCTGGAGAAGTGGACCGACTGGTCGGTGCTCGATGTGGTGACCGGCGCGCCGGATGCCGCCGATCTGGCCCGGATCGAGGTGGTGCAGCCCGCGTTGTTCGCGGTGATGGTCGCGCTGGCGGAGGTGTGGCGTTCGCTCGGGGTGGTCCCGGACGCGGTGGTCGGCGCCTCCCAGGGCGAGATCGCCGCCGCCTGCGTCGCGGGTGCGCTGTCGCTGGAGGACGCGGCCAAGATCGTGGCGGTGCGGTCGCGGCTGCTGGCTCGGATCGTCGGGCAGGGCGGCCTGGCCGGGGTCCTGCTGCCCGCTGATCGAGTGCGGGAACTGTTGCCGCGCTGGGAGAACAAGCTGGCGATCTCCGGCATCAACGGACCGAACTCGACGACGGTCGCCGGTGAGACGCAGGCGCTGGAGGAGTTGATCGCGGCGTGCGTCGCCGATGGCGTGCGAGCCAAGTGGATTCCGGCCAGCGTGGCCGGCCATTCGCCGCTGGTCGATCAGTTCGAGGACGAGCTGCGCGACGAACTGGGTCCGATCGTGCCCCGGCCGACGTCGGTGGCGTTCTACTCGACGGTGACCGCGGGGCGGCTCGACGCCGCCGCGCTGGACACCGCCTACTGGTTCCGCAACATGCGGGAGACCGTCCAGTTCGAACCGACCATGCGGCTGGTGCTCGATCAGGTGCCGGGCGCGGTGGTCGAGGTGAGCCCGCATCCGTTGCTGGTGATGAGCATCCAGGAACTGGCCGAGACCGCGACGCCCGCGCCGGGCCGGGTCGCGGTCGGTTCACTGCGCCGCGACGAGGGCGGTCTCGCGCAGCTGTACCGGTCGGTGGCCGAGGTGTTCGTCGCGGGCACTGAGGTGTCGTGGGGGGATTTGTTCCCTGGCCGGGAGGGTCGCGGGGTCGGTCTGCCCACCTACGCGTTCCAGCGGCGGCGTTACTGGCTGACCGCGACCGAGGAAACCGCCGAGCTACCGGGCGAAGCGACACCGTTGGCGGATCTGAGTTCTGAGTCGGCCGTGCTTGATCTGGTCTGCGCCGAGACCGCCGCTGTGCTGCGGCACAAGGAGAGCATGACCGCGATCGACCTGTTGGCGCGCTCGGCGGAAAGCTTCAAGGATCTCGGTTTCGACTCGTCGATGGCGGTGACCTTGCGCAACCGGCTC
>DATFHN010000059.1:0-38825 GCA_035248365.1 Pseudonocardiaceae bacterium
TCGGCTCGGGTGGGCCGGTGGGCGCGGGCGGGATGGCCGGGCGGTCGGGCGCGTCCTCGCAGTATGCGAGTGGCGCGGCGATGGATCAGCCGGGGATGGGGTCCTCGCCCGCGATGTCGCGCCCGGCGATGCGCAAGTCGAGCGGGCCGCGCGATCCCGAGGTCGCGATCTTCCTGGTGCACATGTTCCCGATCGGTCATCTGCCGGTCGCGTCGAGCCGCCCGGCCCGCCAGTTGCCGTTGCCGGACCGGGAAACCGACCTCGCCGCGCGGTTCGAGCCGCACGACCATCCGGACTCGGCGATCTTCGATTCGGTCATCGCCTCGGGCGACACGTCCAGTCTCACCGAAGACAGCCCGGCGCCGGAAACGCTCACCGCCGACTACGACCCGCTCGGCGGCGGCAACGAGGCTGACTGGGATCGGCGCTTCGTGGTCCGGCCTGCGTCGGAGGACGAACCGGCCGAGTACGCGTGGCCGCCGATGGAGGGCGGCTGCGATCACGGCGAAGCGGTGCGGCTCGCGCCGGGCACGATCCTGGATCGCTTCGGTAGCAACGAGGGCCGGGTGTTCTCGGTGCCGGACACGTCGTTCGCGGCCCGGTCGCTCCCGCCGGAGGCGTTGACCGCCGGTTATCACCGGTACGAGGTCGTGCTGGAACTGCCGATGTGGTGGGCGTTGTCCGCTGCCTGGTTCGGCCAGGCCGGCGGCGGGGTGCGGTATCGCGGCGTGTATTCGGCGGCCGATCTGGTGGCGCTCGGGTTTTTGCAGGAGATCACGGGGGAAGAGAAATGAACGCGGAATCGATGACGACCTGGCTGCGCGCGGTCGGCGTGCCCGACGACGTGGTGTCGATCGGCGCGGAAGCGGACAACACCTGGTGTCTGCTGCGCGCGGAGCATCCCGCCGAGGAGGGCAGCGTCGTCACCTGGGAAGTGTTCTGGCGCGAGCAGGGCAACCGCTACGACTGGGCCAGCTTCAGCAACGAGCAGGTCGCCTGCCACTACCTGTTCGGCAGGCTGACCTGGGCGCAGGTCAGCCGGGGCGCGGTCGGCGTGCTGCCGACCGCGACCGAGGCGAAACCCGTCGAGAAACCGGCCGAGCCGGATGACGACGACGCGCCCAAGACCGGACCGATCATCCTGCCTCAGGAGGTCAGCTGAGCAGGTTCAGCGCGGCGTCGTGCAGGGCGCCGTTGCTGGACAGCGCGGACTGGCCGGTGTAGCGGGCCACGCCGCTCAGGTCGGTGAACCGGCCGCCTGCCTCCTCGACGATCACCTGCAACGCGGCGACGTCCCAGTCGTTCACGATCGCTTCGGCGGCGACGTCCATGGCGCCTTCGGCGACCAGGCAGTGCTGCCAGAAGTCGCCGAACGCCCGGCTCTCCCAGCAGGCGTCGACGAACCGCAGGTACGACTCGCGCGAGTGGTACTTGGTCCAGGACCCGAGATCGGTGGTGGACACGTAGGCGTCGGCGAGGTCAGTGACCGAACTCACTGAAATCCTTTTCGGTTCGCCGCCGTTCACGGACGACCACGCGCCCAGCCCGGCCCCGGCCCACCAGCGCCGACCGAGCGCGGGCGCGCTGGCCACGCCGACCACCGGCGTGCCATCGACGATCAGCGCGATCAGTGATGCCCAGGCCGGGACGCCACGGAGGAAGTTCTTGGTGCCGTCGATCGGGTCGATCAGCCAGGCCCGGCCCGCCCCGACCACGCCGCCGCGTTCCTCCCCGACCACGGTGTCGGATGGCTGATCTTGGGCGAGGGCGGCGCGGATCGCGTCCTCGACGGCGAGGTCGGCGTCGGTGACCGGGGTGCGGTCGGGCTTGCGCTCGACCCGCAGGTCAGCGGCTCGGAAGCGGCTCGTGGTGATGGCGTCGGCGGCGTCGGCGAGCCGCAGCGCCAAGTCGACATCAGAATGGGAGATTGACACGGTTTGGATGCTGTCACGAATACGCTATGACTGTGCAAAGGCACCGATGGGAGCTGGCGAGGAGCGTCCGATGAGCGTGGTGTTGCTGGCCGAGGACGATCCTGCCATTGCCGACCCGTTGTCGCGGGCCTTGCATCGCGAGGGATACGCCGTGCATGTGGTCGCCGACGGCCCTGGAGCGCTCGAGTCGGCCAGCAATGGCGGGGTCGATCTGCTCGTGCTCGACCTCGGTCTGCCCGGCATGGACGGGCTGGAAGTGTGCAGGCGGCTGCGTTCGGCGGGCCGTGAGCTGCCTGTGCTGATGCTCACCGCGCGGGCCGACGAGGTCGACTTCGTGGTCGGTCTGGACGCGGGGGCCGACGACTACGTGGCCAAGCCGTTCCGGCTGGCCGAGCTGATGGCGCGGATCCGCGCACTACTGCGCCGCCGCGCCCCGGACACGGTCGAGGCCAACGGCGTGCGGATGGACCTCGGCGCGCGCATGGTCACCGTGGACGGCCAGGAGATCCAGCTGGCCAACAAGGAGTTCGAGCTGCTGCGGGTGCTGATGCAGCATGCCGGGCAGGTGGTCAGCCGCGACGAGATCCTCTCCGAGGTGTGGAGCGGTCCTGAACTCAAGAACAGCAAGACCCTGGACATGCACATGTCCTGGTTGCGGCGCAAACTCGGCGACGGCAACCCGCGTTCCGCGGAACGGCGGATCGCCACCGTCCGCGGCGTCGGGTTCCGGTTCAACGCCGAATAGCGGGGCAGGCTCGTGCGGCGGCGGATCCTGCGCGCCATCCTGCTCGCGGTGGCCGTGACCGCCTGCGCGCTCGGTATTCCGCTCGGCTATTCGGCGATCATCTACGTGCAGAGCACGCAGAACGACAACGTCCAGGTGACCGCGCAGAACGTAGCGGCCGAGGTGGACAACCAGCTCGACGAGACCAACCAGATCGACCAGGCCAGGCTGAAGAAGCCGCTGGCCGGCGGCCAGGCCGTCATCACCTACGGCCCTCCCGGGCGCCAGAGGACCATCACCGTCGGGCCGCCCCAGGGCACGGACGTGCTCACCTTCACCACGCCGTTGCAGGGTGGTGGCGGCAAGCTGGTGCTCAACCTGAGCGCTCGCCAGTTGCGCCAGTTGCAGGCCGAGCTGACCCTGCTGGTCGCGCTGCTGGTGGTGCTCTCGGTCGGTACCGGGACCGTGGTCGCGACGGTGACCGCGCGCAGGCTCGCGGAACCCATGCGGCACGTCGCGGATCGGGCAGCGCGGCTCGGTGCCGGTGACTTCCGGGCCGACCCGAACCGCTACGGCGTCGAGGAACTCGACATGGTCGCGAACGCCCTGGACACCTCCGGTTCGGCCCTGGCCGACCTGGTGCAGCGCGAACGCGACCTGGTCGGCGACGTCTCGCACCAGTTGCGCAGCAGGCTGACCGCGCTGCAACTGCGGCTGGAGACGATGGCGGGCGCGTCCACTCCGGAGATCGCCGAGGACGCGGCGGCGGCCCTGGAACAGTCCGAGCGGCTGGCCAAGGTGCTGGAGGAACTGCTGGCCGCCGCCGGTGCGGCCCGCGCGGTGCAGGCCGAGCCGATCGACCTTGCCACCGAACTGCCCGCGATCGCGGCGGACTGGCGCGAACTGCTCCGCGCCGACGGCCGCGCCCTGCGCGTGCGGGTACCGGACGGGTTACTGGCCAGGGCGACGCCGGGCCGATTGCGTGAGGCCATCGGCGTGCTGCTGGACAACTCGCTGCGGCACGGCACCGGCGCGGTCAACATCACCGCGCGCAGAGGCGATGCGACAGCGGTGATCGAGGTCAGCGATGCCGGGCCGGGGGTGCCGGAGGAACTGGCCGCGCACGTGTTCGAGCGCGGCGTGTCCGGCGGTGGTTCGACCGGGGTCGGTCTCGCGCTGGCCAGGGCGCTGGTCGACGCGGACGGCGGGAGGCTGGAGCTGTCCATGTCGCGCCCGGCCACGTTCACGCTGTTCCTGCCGGTGGCCAAGGCGGGCGATCTGGTCGCGACGCCGTGGCGCACCGAGCCCGGTCCTCGTTGAGACGCCTGTGAATCGGTTAAAAACTCAATCCGCTGTGGACGGTCAGGCGACGCGCTCGTCGGAATCGTCGTCGACCGCGTGCAGCCTGCGCACTCCGCCGCTGCGGCCGGGGCGCGCGTTCTCAGCGGGGAAAACCCACTTCTTGAAGGCCCACCACCGGAACACCATCGCCACCAGGGTGCCGATGATCGAACCGAAGACGAAGTCGGAGACTTCCTGCGCGAGCATGGAGACGTAGGGCACCTCAAGGTGCAGCAGGTAGCGGGAAACCGCGGTCGGCACCAGGTTCAGGCCGACGGCAACACCGCTGACCACGAAGAACAGTGCGGCTTCGTGGTGGCGCTCACGCCCGCCGCGAGTGCTGAACGACCACTCGCGGGACAGGACGTAGGACACGATGGTGGCCACGATGATGGCGATCGCCTGCGCGGTGATCGGCTTCTCGCTCAGAATGGTGAGCTTCAGGCCGTACCAGATGACGTTGGTGACGACGAAGCAGAATGCGCCGACAATGGCGAATTTCAGCAGCTCACGGTGCTTGATCAGCAACGAGCGCAGCGGCTGGGGTACGCGCGCCAGCGTTGCTTCGACAATGGACACAATTCGAGGGTACCGAGGTGATCCTGAAAGCTGCCTGTCAGGGCGGCGCAACGCCCCCGAAAGGGGACTCGGGTCCGGCCCGGGCCTGCGTGTTCGCCGATGAGCACGATTGGGCCACAGCCGATGCCGACCTCGGGGCAGGCTCGGCCATGATGTGTTCGGATGGCGGCCGCGTGCAGGACTGGCCGGGAAGGAGACGTTGCTGATGTCGGGTCCGTACCCGCAGCAGGGGGGCTACCCGCAGCAGCCCGCCCAGGGCGGATGGGGCGGTCAGGTCGGTGGCGGCCCGAGCGGCCCCTACGGCCCGTCGAGCTACCCCGGCGGCTGGCAGCAGCAACCCCAGCAGCAACCTCAGCAGCAACCTCAGCGGGAGCAACCCGGCTGGAACCAGGCCCCGCCGCCCGAGCCGACTCCGCCGCCACGCAAGCGCAACACCGGCCAGATCATCACCGTGATCATCGCGTCGCTGGTCATCGTCGGTGGCGTCGTGGCGGGCGTGGTGCTGCTCAACAACAACCACAAGGCGCAGCAGCAGGCCGACCAGACCACCACGACGCAGCCGACGACCCAGCAGAACCAGCCCACCGGCCAGCAGGACACCGGCCAGCAAGGGGCGAGCAACGCCAGCGGTAGCACCACGCTCGCCGTGTCGACCGGCCAGTGCGTTTCGGCGAAGACCACCAACGGCAGCAGCGCCTATGTGGTCAGCAAGACCGAGCAGTGCGGCGCGGCGGCCTCGGACTTCGTGCTGAACAAGACCGTCAGCCAGATCAGTGGCTGCGCCGCCCAGCAGTACGTGGTGATCACCGGACCGAAGGGCTCGGTCTACTGCTTCACCATCGACATCAAGGCGGGCGACTGCGTCGACGGCAACTACCTCAAGGTGAGCTGCGGGCCAGGCGCGACGTACAGCGTGCTCAAGGAAGAGGCGGGGCCGGGCAGCAACAACTCCTGCCGCAACGTGGTCGGCGTACAGCGCTGGGTGCCCGCCGGCTATCCCGCGCAGGTCGCCTGCATCGGCCCGCTGACCAACGGTTAGCCCCGCGCCCAGACCGGCCGCCAGAGCTCCGGACCGGCGACTGCTGGTGCGCGGAAGTGCGCGCGGAGCAGGGCGAGCGCGGGATGCTGGTTCTCCGCGTGCCAGAGCAGCGAATGCGGGTAGACCGGCACCGGGTCGCGGACCGGGATCCGGCGTAGATCGTGGCCCGCGGGCCAGACCACCCGGGTCTGCGCGCCGACGAACGTGGCCAGCGACGGAGAATCGGCGATCGCGTCCAGCAACGGTTCGATGCCGAAATTCGGGCCGATCGTGTCGATGGTCAGCCCGAACGCGCCGGCCAGATCGGCGTAGAACGCGGCCCATTCGGTGCCTGCCACGATCGCGGGCATCCAGATCCGCCGACCGACCAGCTGCGCGGGCCGCAGCTCGCGAGCGTCCGCGAACTCGTGCGTGGCCCCGACCATCAGGTGCAACGGCTCGTCCAGCACCCGCGCGGAGCGCACGCCGTCGGGCAGTTGGCGGGGCGGCACCAGCACCGCCCGGAACGTCGCGTCGATCGTGCCCGAACGGACGGCGGCGATGGCACTGTCCGCGTCGAACAGCCGCACCACGTCCAGCTCGACGTCGGGATGGGCGTCGTGGAAGCCTTGCAGCAACGCCGATGGCGCCAGCCGCCTGCCGATGATGTCCACCCGCAGCGCGCGCCGGTCCGGCCGCACCGAGGCCGCCGCCCGCTCCTGCGCCCGCAGCAGTTCCCGGGCGTGCGGGAGGAACGCACGGCCGTCGATGGTCAGCTGGGCGCCACGCGCGGTCCGCACGAACAACCGCACGCCCAGCTCTTTCTCCAGCGCGGCAACGCGTTTGGACACGGCCTGCTGGGTGATGGCCAGTTCGGCGGCGGCCTGGAGGAACTGGCCGGTGTCGGCCGCGACCACGAACGTGCGCACCGCGTCGAGATCCACCGGGCAATACAACCAGAGGTTGTGGCACGCCGAGCGTCCGGTTGTTTGCGCCCAGGACCCGCTCGGGTTTGGATCGCACCGGTCAACATCGGGTTGTTGGAGGGGTCATGGCGCGGCGGTCGCTGGGGCGGCAGTTCGGCTGGCTGTGGGCGGCCTACGCGATCAGCGCGTACGGCACCGGTCTCGGATTCGGCGCGTTCCCGCTCGTCGCGATCCTCGCGCTGCACGCCGGTCCGGCCGAGGTGTCCGGGCTGTCCGCCGCCGGTCTCGCGGTCGGCGCGATCCTGGCCATCCCGCTCGGGCCGTGGGTAGAGTTCCGGCGCAAGCGGCCGGTGATGATCGCGATGGACCTGATCCGGTTCGCCGCGCTGCTCAGCATCCCGGCCGCGTACTGGCTGCACGCGCTCACCTTCGCGCAGCTGCTGATCGTGTCGATCATGGTGGCCGCCGCCAAGATCGCGTTCAACGCGGCCAGCGGCGCGCACCTGAAATCCCTTGTCCCAGCGGAAGATCTGCTCGCCGCCAACGCGCGCTTCGAGTCGACCACCTGGACCACGACCATCATCGGGCCGCCGCTGGGCGGCCTGGCCATCGGCGTGCTCGGCCCGGTCACCACGATGATCGCCGACGGCGTCAGCTACCTGCTCTCCGCGCTCGGCATCCGCGCCATCACCTGGCCCGAACCGCCTCCGGCGCCCAAGACAACCACCCGCTCCCGCCGCGCCGATCTCGGCGAAGGCTGGCGGCACATCCTGACCAGTCCGGCGCTGCGCCCGCTGTTCCTGAACGCGTTGCTGGTCAACGCACTGATCATGGTCGGCGTGCCGCTGATGTCGGTGCTGATGGTCGGCACGCTCGGCTTCCCGCCCTGGCAGTTCGGTCTCGCGTTCGCGCTGCCCTGCGTCGGCGGGCTGATCGGCGCGTGGCTGGCGCGTCGGCTGGTGCCTCGGTTCGGCCAGCACCGGGTGCTGTTCTGGTCCGGGCTGCTGCGCGCCTGCTGGCCGCTGGGCCTGGTGTTCGTTCAGCCCGGCATCGGCGGGCTGGTGCTGGTCATGCTGGTGCAGTTCGGCCTGGTCACCTTCTGCGGCATCTTCAACCCGGTGCTGGCCACCTACCGGCTCGAACACGCGGGCCAGGACCGGGTGTCGCGGGTGCTGTCGGCCTGGTCGATCTCGACCAGCGCCAGCATTGCCGCGCTGACCGCGTTGTGGGGCGGCCTGGCCACGCTCACCAGTCCGCGCGTCGCCATCGGCGTGGCCGGCGTGCTGATCCTGGCCACGCCGCTGCTACTGCCCCGGCGCCCCGTTCCGGTCGAACCAGAACCGGTCGCCGTTCAGAGCGGGCCCAGTAACCAGGACAGCGGCCCGCACGGGCCGAGCAGCCCGCCCGGCTGAACGTGTCCCGCGCCCGGCCCGTTCTGGTTGGTGCAACTCGGGGTCGGCGTCGGTGGATCGGTCGGGGCCGGGGTGGTCGTGGTCGGCTTCGTGGTCACGGGCGGACCCACGATCACCGGTGGCGGACCCGGCTGGTTGTGGCCGTTCGATGGGGCCGTCGTCGTGGTGGGTGGCTGTTTCGTCGTGGTGGTCGGCCGCTGGTGCGGATCCGTTCCGGACGGTGGGGTCCAGGTCGGCGACGTCCACGGCGGCGCGTTCGGCGATGGCGGTTCCGGGAACGGTGGAAGCGGCCAGCCGTCACAGTCCAGCGTGACCGAGCGCGAAGCGCTGCCCAGCGTCGCGGTGATCGTCACCGAGTCGGCGTCGTGCCCGCCGTAGAGGCGAACCCGCAGATACAGCTGCTTGTCCGGCGCGATCGCGGCCGTGCTCTGGCATTCGGTGCCCAGGCCCGCGCCCGAGCAGACCGCCTCGCCGTCCCTGGACACCAGCGTCACGGTCCGGTCCACGCCGACCGAGATGGTCTTGGTGCTGGTCCCGGTGTTGCGCACCGCGATGTCGATGCTCGGGTACTTGTCGAAGGGCAGGATCCACGGCGGCAGCCACGGTGGCGCCTGCCAGCCCGGGATCTCGTGCGCGGTCAGGCTCAGCTCGTCGTTGGTCGGCGGCGGAGGGGGTGGCGGCGGCACGGCCACGTCCACCGTGATCTGCACGCTCATCGAACCGCCCGCAGTTACTGTGCCGGTGATCGTCCCGCCCTGGGTGCCCTTGGCCGCGGCGAGCCGGAACATCAGCACCACCGACTGGCCCGGTTGCAGGCTGCTCGGCCCGGAACAGGCCACGGTTCCGGTGCCGCCCGGGCAGTCGACCTGGGGCAGCTGCCCGGTCGCGGCCTGCAAACGCAGCTGCTGGAGGGTCGGCAAGGTGAAGGTGTTCGCGGCCGGATGGGCGCCCGTTCCGGCGGTCTGACCCGGCCCGAGCGCGCTCACCCCGGCGGGCAGGTTCAGCGTCGCGCTGACCGGGCCGGACGGCGCGTTGCCGGTGTTGCTCGCCGAGATCGGCACATCGATCGGGCCCCCGCCGGGCGTCAGCGTGATCGTCTGTCCAGGCCCGGACGCGTGCAGCGTCGGCGTGCCCGGCGCGGGCGGCGGCGCGGGCTTGGACGAACTCGGCGGCTGGGTCTTGTTCGACGGCGGTGCGGCCGGTGGCGGAGGGACCGGTTTCTGCGGGGGCGGCGGTTTCGGGGTCGTCTTGATCACCGGCGGCGGGGGCACGGCTGCCGCGGTCGGGATGTGCTGGGTGGTCGCGCCGGCCAGTGCGATGACCAGGGCCGCGGCCACCGCAGCGGCAGCCCCGCCCACCCCGAGCAGTTGTCGAGGCAGACCGGCCGCCGCTCCGGCAGCGGCTTTCCCGCCGGCCGCACCCGCTGCCGCGCCACCGGCCGCACCGGCGCCGACCGCGGCCGTGGTCGCGGCGGCCGCTTTCCCGGCCAGCGCGAGATAGCCGACGGTGCCCGCGCCGAGCACCAGCGGGGCGATGAGCAGCCGCAGCGCGCCATTGACGTCGGCCAGTTCCGCGGCCAGCGCCCGGCAGCGCCCGCACTCGTCCAGGTGGGTCTCGACCTGGGCGGTTTCCCGCTTGGACAGGCCGCCCCGGGTCCAGGCACCGAGTTTCTCCACGGTGGCCTGGCAGCGTTCCGCGGTGGTCTCGGCCAGGTGCACCTGGAGATAGGCCTGGCGCAGGCCCTCACGGGCGCGGTAGGCGAGGGCGGACACGCCGTTGGCGGTCAGGCCCAGGATCGGCGCGACCTCGGCGGGGGACTGGCCCTCGATCTCGGTGTGCCAGAGCACCGCCTGCCAGCGTTCCGGCAGCTTGGCGAACGCGCGCGCGGCCATCGACCGTTCCAGTCCGGCGACCGCGGTGTCCTTGAACTGCTCGCTGATCTTCTCGGTGTCGATCCCGTGGACTTCGGTGACGTCCTCGGCCAGTTCCAGCTTCCGGTCGCGCCGCGTCTTGTCGTAGGCGACGTGCCGCAGCGAGGTCAGCAGGTAGGCGCGGAACGCGGAATCGGGGCCGCGACCGGCTCGCAAGGTGTCCAGCACGCGGGCGAACGCCTCGGAGACCAGGTCGTCGGATTCCGCCGTTGACCTGGACAGTTGCCGCGCCAGGTTGTACGCGGCGCCCACGTGCCGCTCGTAGAGGGTGCCGTAGGAGGAGATCTTGCCGCCGCGCACCTCGTCGATCAGCTCGGCGTCGCTCGGACCTGGGACTTCCGCCGGGACGGTTGCCACTAGTCCCCTCCCGTAAACGCTGAGCAGTCAACTGACGAGGTCAGTGTGACGGACATGAATTCGGCTCGCCACGCTACCTCCGGAAAGTAATCCTCAGCGAATCCGGCGAAGTGCCGTCACGCAGGGGTTCCGGTGACGTCTCGTGGTCGAAGCGCGGGAACATCACTCGTTCAGCGCAACTCCACGTTGGACCGCTTTTACTGAACTGATTAGTTTCGAGATTACGGAGGGCATGCGCCGGTGGGAACGCGTGAAGTCTCGCCACGTCGATGGCACGACCACCGTGGCGAGACGCTTCGTGCGCTGCGGACACGATGGCGCACGGCCAGCCTCGCGGCGGGATGGCCGTTTCCGAACGACTGGCCGCTGGCCGAGATCGACGTCGTCTGCCGCGCCGTGCTGGACGGCGACGAACTCGCCCCCGTGCTCAGCCGGCTCGGCCGGGCCAGAGCCGAAGCAGGCGCCGGACTCGGCGAGACCCTCTGCGACCTGGCCGCGCTGCACGCCGTCGTCAACGGACCCGGCGGCGCCGACGGCATCGTCTCGCCCGACCCGGACGCCACCCCGGCCCCGCTGATCAGGGTCACCGCGCTGGCCTGGGCCGACGTCGTGCTCGAACAACTCGCGCACACCGAGGTCTCCGACGGCCTCACCGGCCTGTCCAGCCCCGCCTACCTGCGCGCCCGGCTGCGCGAGATCTACCGGGAGACCGCCGCCGAAGGCGTGGCCGCGTCGGACAAGTACGTACTCGTGCTGCTCTCCCCGGACGTGTCGCGCACCTCGGGCTGGTCCCGGCTGGCCGCGCTGGTCCTGCTGGCCGACTCGCTGCGCGCCGTCTACGACGGTGGTCAAACCCTGGCCGCGATCGGCCCGGCCACTCTCGGCGTGCTGGCCGAACGCGACGGTCGCTGCGCCGCCCGGCTGGCGGAACTGCGCTGGTCAGCCGCGGCCCGGCTGTCCGTCGACCCACAGCTCGCCGCGATCGGCCCGCCCCCGGTCTGGCTGGAACAACTGCCACCCACGCACGAGGCCGCCTGCCGGCTGCTGGCCGATCTGGCCAAGAACTGACCACGAACGGACCTTGTGTATGCATGGCGCTAACTGCCAGTTTTGACGAGCGACCGATCAGGACACACGACCTGCCCCGGGGAAACTGTGGGCCGGGCCACTCGGCTGGCCCGGCCCGCTCCCCGGTGAAATCCGCAGTTCATCGGCCGTTTAGGGTCCCGGGATTGTGGACCCTCGAACCGGCCTTCCCGTCGTCGGCATGGTGGGCGGCGGCCAACTCGCCCGGATGACCCATCAGGCCGCCATCGCCCTCGGCCAGTCCCTGCGCGTGCTCGCCCTCTCGGCCGACGAGCCCGCACCGCTGGTCACCCCGGAGATCAGCATCGGCAAGCACACCGACCTGGACGCCCTGCGCGCCTTCGCCGCCGACGTCGACGTGCTCACCTTCGACCACGAACACGTGCCGACCGAACACCTGCGCGCGCTGATCGCCGAGGGCCACCGCGTCCACCCGGGCCCGGACGCCCTGGTGCACGCCCAGGACAAACTCGTCATGCGCCACAAGCTCGCCGAGATGGGCGTCCCGATCCCCGCGTTCGCGCGGATCGAATCGGTCGACGCGATCGTCGCGTTCGGCACCGAACACGGCTGGCCGTGCGTGCTCAAGGCCGCGCGCGGCGGCTACGACGGCCGCGGCGTCTGGATGCTCGACAACCCCGACCAGGCCCGCGCCCAGGTCGCCGAACTGCTCGACGCGGGCACCCCGCTGCTGGTCGAGGAGCGGGTCAACATGCGCCGCGAACTCGCCGCGCTGATCGCCCGCTCGCCCTTCGGCCAGGGCGCTGCCTGGCCGATCGTGGAAACCGTTCAAGCAAACGGCATCTGTGTCGAAGTCCTCGCCCCTGCCCCCGGCCTCTCCGCCGACCTCGCCGACCAGGCCCAGCAACTCGCGCTGCGGGTCGCCGACGAACTGAACGTGGTCGGCGTGCTCGCCGTCGAACTCTTCGAAACCGACACCGGCCTGATCGTCAACGAACTGGCCATGCGCCCGCACAACTCGGGCCACTGGAGCATCGACGGCGCCCGCACCTCCCAGTTCGAGCAGCACCTGCGCGCCGTGCTCGACTACCCGCTCGGGTCGACCGAGGCGCTCGCCCCGGTCACCGTCATGGCCAACGTGCTCGGCGCCGAGGTCAGCCCCAAGATGGGCGTCGACGAGCGCCTGCACCACCTGTTCGCCCGCTTCCCGGCGGCCCGCGTGCACCTCTACGGCAAAGCCGAGCGGCCCGGCCGCAAAGTAGGACACGTCAACGTCCTGGGCGACGACCTGGCCCTGGCCCGCCGCACCGCGACCCTGGCCGCGAACTGGCTGGCCACCGCCCGCTGGGCCGACGGCTACGACATCCACGGCTAACCCTACGATATTGGATATTACGATCCCGGATATTCCACTTTCGGATAATCCGAGATCGTGCAATCTTGGAAGGAACCCCAGTGGCTGAACAGGCCCCCAAAGTCGGCGTGATCATGGGCAGCGACTCCGACTGGCCGACCATGCAGGCCGCCGCGCAGATCCTGGCGGAGTTCGAGGTCAGCCACGAGGTCGCGGTCATCTCGGCCCACCGCACCCCGAAGCGCATGCTCGACTACGCCGGTTCGGCCGCCGAGCGCGGTCTCCAGGTGATCATCGCGGGCGCGGGCGGCGCCGCCCACCTGCCCGGCATGGTCGCCTCGGCCACGGTATTGCCGGTGATCGGCGTGCCGGTGCCGTTGAAGTACCTGGACGGCATGGACTCGCTGCTGTCCATCGTGCAGATGCCCGCGGGCATCCCGGTGGCCACCGTGTCCATCGGCGGCGCGCGCAATGCGGGCCTGCTCGCCGTGCGGATCCTCGGCGCGACCGACCAGGCGCTGCAGCAGCGGATGGCCAATTTCCAGCACGGCCTTGAGCAACTCGTCCTGGAGAAAGATGCGTCACTACAGCGTGAACTACAGGGCGAGGTGAACAAGCGCTAACATCATGCTCGGGACAAGCTACTGAAAGGTAACCGCCATGGACGCCAGCTTCGGCACCTACCAGCTCGCCGACGAGCACGAGGCGTTGCGCGAAGCAGTGCGCGCCATGGCGGAGAAGGAGATCGCGCCGCACGCCGCCGAGGTCGACGAGCAGGAGCGCTACCCGGTGGAAGCCCGGGACGCGCTGGTCCGCTCCGGGTTCCACGCCGTGCACATCCCGGACGAGTTCGGCGGTGAAGGCGCCGACTCGGTCGCCACCTGCATCCTCATCGAGGAAGTCGCCCGGGTCTGCGCGTCGTCCTCGCTGATCCCGGCCGTGAACAAGCTCGGCACCATGCCGATCATCCTGTCCGCCTCGGACGAGCTGAAGCGCCAGGTGCTGCCCAAGATCGCCGAAGGTGAGATGGCCTCCTACGCGCTGTCGGAGCGGGAAGCCGGTTCGGACACCGCGTCCATGCGCACCAGGGCCCGGCTCGACGGCGACCACTGGGTGCTCAACGGCACCAAGGCGTGGATCACCAACGCCGGCGAATCCACCTGGTACACGGTGATGGCCGTCACCGACCCCGACGCGGCCAAACCGGCCAACGGCATCTCGGCGTTCGTCGTGCACGCCGACGACCCCGGTTTCGAAGTCGGCCCCAAAGAGCGCAAGCTCGGCATCAAGGGGTCCCCGACCAGGGAGATCTACTTCACCGACTGCACCATCCCGGCCGACCGCATCATCGGCGAGGCCGGCACCGGCCTCAAGACCGCGCTGCGCACCCTCGACCACACCCGGCCCACCATCGGTGCCCAGGCCGTCGGCATCGCCCAGGGCGCGGTCGACGCGGCAGTGGCGTACGTCAAAGAGCGCAAGCAGTTCGGCAAGAACATCGGCGAGTTCCAGGGCGTCCAGTTCATGCTCGCCGACATGGCCATGAAGGTCGAAGCCGCGCGCCACATGGTCTACGTGGCGGCGGCCAAGGCCGAACGCGGCGAGCCGAACCTCGGCTTCATCTCCAGCGCCGCCAAGTGCTTCGCGTCGGATGTCGCCATGGAAGTCACCACCGACGCCGTCCAGCTCTTCGGCGGCGCCGGCTACACGCGCGACTTCCCGGTCGAGCGGATGATGCGCGACGCCAAGATCACCCAGATCTACGAAGGCACCAACCAGATCCAGCGCATGGTGATGGCCCGCAACCTGCTCAAGGGCTGAGCTACGGGCAGTACGCCGCGCACGTCGCGGCCGCGGTGAAGAAGATGACCAGCTCGATGATCGCCGGAATCAGCGCGACGATCGAGCAGACCAACCCGGCCACCGCCATGCCGTAACCATTGAGGCCCTGTTCGCGCGACTGCTTCATGCCCCGCCCGGACAGGATCAGCCCCAGAATCGCGGCCAAGCCGACGAACGGGACCCACGACAGCACCAGGCTGACGATGCCCACGACCATCCCGGCAACGCACTCGCCGCTGGTGGGCCTTTGCTGCGGAAGGCCGCCGTAACTCGGCGGCGGAAACTGGTTGTACGCCACGTCATCGACGGTAAGCGCGGCCGGTCTTGTCCGGCGCGAATCCGGGTTACCTGCAAAAACAGCTCAATTCAGTAACACGGCGCGGTCCCGGATCCGATCCCACACTGATACCGGCAAATCCCCCAGCACCAGCATCTCGTCCACGCTCGCGAACGCCCCGTGCTGCTCGCGCAGCTCGACGATGGCGGTGGCCAGCGCGCGTTTGATCCCGCACACCGATGCGATCGTCGCCGCAGGCGCGTTGTTCAGATCGACAAGGCCGCCGTCGTCGTACTCCGGCTCCAGATCCGGCCGGCCGACCCGCAGATCCTGCGCGAGCAGCGGATCGGCGAACGCCAGCGCCCGCGTCTCCTCCCGCCGGGCCCGCGCACCCAGCGCCCTCGCCAGCGCAGGATCCAGCTGCGGCGATCGTCCGGCCCCCGGCCGCCTACTCAGCACGATCAGCTGACTGGCCGCCGCGATCATCGCCGCGAACACCGAAGTCAACGCGACCGACGGCACCACCACAGCGTCGTCCGGCGAGCCGCCGATCACCATGAACGCGACGAACGGCACCAGGCTGTACCCGATCCCGACCGACCGCAGCCCCGGCCGTTGCAGCCGCTTCGCCGCGACCGTGAACGGCACGAAACTGCCCAGCCCGAACGTGAGCAGGCTGACCAGCGGATACCAACCGCCGTTGGTGAACCAGTTCCCCGCGCGCGCCTCGACCACCACCGGTGGCCGCGGCTTCGACATGAGAATTGGCAACTCCCGCATCGGCGCTCGCCCGTCGACGAACGAACCGCGCCCGTACGGCTTCGTTTTCCCGGCAAAGTTCGGGTAGCAGATGTCGGTTCGGGCGCGGCCCTTGCGCGCTTGCGCCGGCAGTCGGTGCGAATTGCGATGCCCCACGACGGCCTCCAGTGCTGTCAACCGTGACATCGATAATGCCGAATCCACGGTTAGCCGCGCACGGCCGCTGCCGCTGTGAGCTACGTTTCAGTCGGTTAGCCCAACGCGCCCGCGACGATCCGGGCGCAGGCCATGGATTCCGTGTGGCTGGTGTCCACCTCGACGTCGTAGCGGATGCCCTCGTGCACGATCTCCGCCTGCGCCGCCGCCATCCCCGGCACCCGATCGCCGCGCGCGATCTCCCGCCCGGTCGCCACCTCTGGATCGCAGCGCACGCCGACCCACAGCGTGGGGATCTCGCCCAACGCGTCCAGCCACCGCTGCTGCGACGCCGCGCCGCCGAGAAACACCTCGTCGATGATGATCCGCGCCCCGGCCCGCACCATCGCGGCCACGCCTGCCATCCAGACCCGCTCCAGTTCGCGAAACTCCGGGCCGACGATCACCGTCCCATCCGCCCCGACCTTCAGCCCTTCCGACGAGATCGTCAACGCGGTCGGCATGGCCGCGATCAGGCTGTCGACCCCTAAGGTGAGCCACGGCTGCGGCAACACCGCCTGCAAACACCGGGCCAGCCCCGACTTCCCGCTGCTCGACGCGCCGTTGAGCACGATCAACCTGGTGGACATAGCCGCAGCATACGAGCGGTGCCAGCAGCGGCAACCGATTTAGCCGCGGTACGGCTCGGCCAGCGTCATCGGTGTCGTCGCGATGTCAGTGGCCTGCTCGGGAAAGCGGTCACCGGCCAGGTAGTACCGGGCGCGGGTGCGGCCGACCGGTTCGAGAATCCGCGCGGCGACCAGGTCGCGCAGATCACGCTGAGCCTGTTGCACGCTCAACCCTTCCCCCTGCTCGTAACGCGAGCGCCGGACCCGGCCCGACATCGCCACATCGTGCAGCGCCGACACCACTCGCTCGTCGAGATCGTTGTGCTCGGCGAACTCGACCAGAATCCGCCACACCTCGCTGGACTTGTCGAGTCGCTTTTGGACGCTCTGCGCCTGCTGATGATATGCGGTGAGGTTGAACCGAACCCAGCTCGACACGTCCTGGTCGGGTTGATAGGTCGGTCCACGGCTGGCGAGTTCGCGGTAGTACTCCCAGGTGTTGAGTGACAGGCCAAGCCACGCCTCGATCGAGGAGAACTCCGGTGCGAGCACGCCTTCCCTGGCGATCAACAGGGTTTGCAGCGATCGGGACATCCGGCCGTTGCCGTCGGCCCAGGGATGGATCGACACCAGGTGCAGATGGGCCATGGCCGCACGGACCAGCGGGTGAGTGTCGTCCTTGGTGTTGAGCCAGTCGACCAGTTCGGTCATCAGGCCGGGCACCTCGTCCGCGCCGGGCGCGGTGTAGGCGGCGACGCTCGGATCGCGCGCGTCGGTGACGTAGACGGGCCCGCGTCGCCATTGTCCGGCCGGTTTGCGGCCGGTGTGCCGGTGGCCTTGCAGCATCCAGTGCAGGGCATTGAGCAAACCCTTGCCGTAACAGAAATCCGTTACGTCGTGCAGAGTCTGGAGGTAGGTCATCATGCGCTGATAGGCGAGCGTCTCCTGGCGGTTCTCCTCGGAGACGTCCACGTCGCTCTCGCCCGCGATCAGATCCTCGACATCGACCGTGGACACTGTGAAACCCTCGATCGAGTTCGACGCGGCGACCGCGTCCGCGGTGAGAAACTTCCGCAGATCGGCCGTCCACTTGCGCGGGGTGTTGGCAACCTGATGGCGCAAAGCCTCGCGCATGTGCTCGATCTCGCCAAGGACCCGCTGGTCAGCAGGCGTGAGGGCAGGTGTCGGGTAAAGCATAGGGCAATGATAGATTGACGCAATGATTACGTCAATGCGTCAGCCGATGGTGATCGTGGTGCGCTCGGTGGCCTGCCGGTCGACGAGGCGGGCCGGGTCGGTGTTGGCGCATTGCACGAGCGAGCCGCCTGCCGACAACACCGTGAGCAGACCGTCGATGACACCATCGGGGACTGTCCAGTCCAGAGTGGACAAGACGCGGGCGCCGGTCGCGATACCGAGGGACTTGGCTCGGTCCGACGCTGCCGCGACGAGTTCGTCCACTGTGGAGTCGGCGAGGGCGGGGCTGGTGCCGGGGATGGTCTGCCACGGGTCGAACGAATCGCCGTGGATGCGGCTGTCGGAGAGGTAGTCCAGCTTGCCCTCGGGCTTGTCGCGCAGGCCCATGCCGAGGGCGTCGAGCGCGACGACGGCGACCTGGGTGTTGCCGGTGTCGCCGTCGAAGTCGGGGCCGACGAACGCCAGCTCGCTGCCGTCGAACCGATCGGTGATGTGTGCGCCGACCCACCAGGCGCCGAGCAGCACGCCGACGGTCTGCCAGTGTGCGGGTAGCGCGACGCCGATCTCCGCGCCCGGTTCGATGTCCCATTCGTCGCGGAGCCAGTTCGCCGTCTTCGCCGCCCAGTTCGCCGCCGTCGCCCTGGACAGCTCCACGCGGGTGCCGGTCGCGTCGTCGTAGTACGTGATCAGCGGCGTGGCCGGGGCCGCGCGCAGCAGCGGGACGAACAACCTCTCGGTGACGCTCATGCCACCGCCTCGCTCGCTGCGGTCTCGCCCTCGGCCGCCGGTTGGCGGTGTCGCGAGGCGGGCGCATCCGCGGGCTCTGTGTTCAATGATTCGCTCGCAAGCTCGCTCATGACAGCTCCAGGGGTCAGTCGACGCAGGGGACGCCGTCGATGCTGACCGGTGAGGTCGGCTCGTTGGTCGGCGGGGGTGGCGGGGGCGTTGTCGTCGTGGGGGTGGTCGTCGTGGGCGGCGGGGGAGGGATGGTCGACTTTGCGGGAGGGACCGAAACAGCGGTCGGCTGGGTGGTGGTCGGCGGGGGTGGGGAGCTGGCGATCAGGTTGGTCACGAACTGGTGCACCGCGTTCACGTCCACCTGGACGATGCTCTGCCCACTCGCGCTGCGCGCGTTGTCGTTGACCACCGGGATGGTCACGAACTCGACGTTGCCGCTGGCCAGGCTCTGCGCCTGCTGCGCGAACGTGATGATGTCCAGGCCCGGGTCGGTGGTCAGCGACTGCCGCACCACTCCGGCCAGCGCGCCCAGCGCACCTGGGTTGGTCAGCGTGCCGGCCGAGAGCAGCTTCTTGGCGGCCGAAGCCAGGAACACCTGCTGGCGCACGATCCGGTCGAGGTCGCCGTTGGGCAGGTTGTCGCGCTGTCGCACGAACGACAGCGCGTCCGAGCCGGACACGGTCTGCACACCCGCCTTGAAGTCGGCGCCGGAGTTCTTGTCCGACGTCGCGTGCTTCAGGCACACCGGCACGCCGCCGATGGCCTGGCTGAGCAGGTAGAACCCGTACAGATTGACCTCGGCGTAGTGGTCGATGTGAATGCCGGTGAGGCCCTGCACCGACTCGATCAGCGCCAGCTGCCCGGCCTGCCGCGACTTCTGCTGGATGTCGGCGCGGTCCGAGTCGCCGGAGTCCTGCAGCTGCTGCGCGGTGAGCGCCTGGATGACCCCGTACGCGGCGTTGATCTTGTCCTGGTGCCAGCCCGGAATCGACACGTACGTGTCACGCGGAATGGACACCGCGTAGGCCTTGCCGCCGTTCTTGGGGATGCGCAAGACGATGATCGTGTCGGTGTTGGTTCCGGCGTCGAAAGTCGTGCGCAGCTGGCGCAGCGCGCTGGCCGGCAGCGCGTGCCCCTGCGCGTCGGTGCGTGCGTCGTCGCCGACCAGCAGGATGTCGGTGGCGCCGTCGTCGGGCGGCGGCTGGTTCGGCTGATTGTTCAATTCGGACAGTACCGGCGTGGTGTTCGTGTTGTGCCGCAACGTCTGCACGCCGTACCAGGCGATCCCACTCGCGACGAGCGCGGCGGCGGACACGACGCCGATCGCGGCCCGGCCGGTGATCAGCCACGGCCTGCGCTTGCGCCGGTGCCGCGCGGGAATGACCACCGGGGCGGCGATCGGTTCGGGTTCGTCGGTGGCAGCGGGCTCGGCCGGCGGAGACGTCACGGCCTGCTGCTCGGCGTCCTGTTCGGCGTTCCCCGCAACGCCTTCGGACGTCGACTCGTCCACGTAACCCTCCCTTGCCCCGCACCCGCGCGTTGTTCGCCCGGTACCGACAAGGTTATCGAAGCCGGAGCGGCGCCGAGGCCAACAACGGCTAGTTCACGCAGGGAGTGCCGTTGGCGGTGATCACATTCGCGCTGGTCGACGGGTTCGACGACGTGGAAGTCGTTGGCGCGACGGACTTTCCGCCGGGAACGGCCGGGGTGGACGGCGTCACCGTTTCGGTTGACGGGCTGGTCGGCGTGTCCGTGATCGGGGTGCCGCTGTCGGCCGATCCGACCACCGACGACACGAACTGCTGCACCTGCGACTGGCTCACATGGGTGACGTCGGCGCCACCCGATGTAGTGAAGTTGCTCCCGGTCGGGATGGTGGTGAACTGGATGTTGCCGCTGCTCAGGCCGGACATCTGCTGGGCGAAGGTGGTGACGTCCCAGCCGCTGCTGAGCACCACCGAACTCTGCACGGCCTGGATCAGCGAGGCCAGCTTGCTCGGGCTGGCCAGCGTGTTGGCGTTGAGGATCTTGTTGGACAGCGCGCCGAGGAACGCCTGCTGCCGGACGATCCGGTCCAGGTCGCCGCGGGGCAGCCCGTGCCGTTCGCGCACGAAGTCCAGGGCCTGCACGCCGGAGATGGTCTGCACGCCGGCCGGGAAGTGCGCGTGCGTCTCGTCGTCGTAGGTCGGCGCCTTCAGGCACACCTGCACGCCACCGACGGCCTGGGAGAGATTGTAGAAGCCGACCAGGTTGATCTCGGCGTACTCGTTGATCCGCACGGTGTTGCCGATCAACTGCTCGATGGTGGCGATCAGGTTGGCCCGGCCCGCGTCGTCGGCCTGGCGCTCGATCGAGGCCTGATCGGTCTCACCCTGCGCGCGCAGCTGGCTCGCCTTGGCGTTGTGCGCGAACGCGAACGCGGAGTTGAGCCGGTTCTGTCCGTAACCGCCCGCGAGCGCAACGTAGGAGTCACGCGGGAAGGAGATCGCGACCGCGCGCTGCCCGCCGGCCGGGATGTGGATCAGGATCATCGTGTCGGTGTTCAGTTCGCCGGTGTCCGGGCCTGCGCTGAGCATGGCCAACTCGTTGGCGGGCAACGGGTTGCCCTGCGGATCGGTGCGGCTGTCCATGCCGACGACCAGGATGTTCACCGCGCTGTCCAGCGGCGCCACCGACGATCCCTCGGCCTGCGGCGCGACCGCGCCGGGGGTGCTGTTGCCGAGCACGTCGGTGCGCGCGATGTTGTCGTTGAGGTTGGTCCAGTTGGCCCACGCGTACCAGGTGACCAGCAACGCGGCGACCGACGCGAGCGCGATGATGGTGCGGCCGGTGCCGAAGAACAGCCGCGTGCCCAGCGACCGCCGGGGCGCTGCGAACTGTTCCTGGCTGACCTGGGTCATGGCCGAGGCGAGCTGGGGCAGACCAGCGGCCGGAGTGGGCTGTTCGGGATCGCCGGATTCAGGGGAAACGTGCTGGTCAACGGGTTCTCTTCCGTTGCCTGCTTCGCTGTCCCCGTTCACCGGCGTACCTCCCACTCGCGCCTAGCCCCGTCACTAATACGTCTAACCGCCGAGGTTCGTTGCACGAGCGTGCGAAAATTCTGCGGAATTTGCCCGAACGGTGGAAGGTAGATCGTGATCATAGAGGCCGCGCAGGACCCCGGAGTGCCTGGCCGGACCCCGTTGGCACTGCTGATTCCCGGTGGTCACGGCCAGTTGGGCAGTGACCTGGCCGCGCTGGGTAGCCGGTTCGGCACGGTGCGCGCTCCGCGATCGGCCGAACTCGATGTGACCGACGTCGCAGCCGTTCGGGCGGCCGTCGCCCGGTTGGCGGACACGGCGGGGGCCGACGGTGCGCGACCGGTCGTGGTCAACGCGGCCGCCTACACCGCCGTCGACGCCGCCGAGTCCGATGTGGATGGCGCGACCGCGGTGAACTCCCTGGCGCCCGGCCTGCTCGCGGAGGCCTGTGCCCGGCACGATGTGCCGCTGCTGCACGTGTCCACCGACTACGTCTTCCCCGGCGACGCGAGCACGCCCTATGAGCCGGACGCGCCGACCGGCCCGCGTTCGGTCTACGGGCGCACCAAGCTGGCCGGTGAGCAAGCTGTGCTCGCTTCCGGCGCGAACGCCTGGATCGTGCGTACGTCCTGGGTCTATGGCGCGACCGGTAAGAACTTCGTGAAAACCATGGCGCGGCTGGAAAAGCAGCGCGACACACTGTCCGTTGTGGATGATCAGCACGGTGCGCCGACCTGGTCCGCGCACCTCGCCGCCGGACTGCTCGAACTGGCCGAACGGGCCGCGCGCGGACAGGGCCCGGCGCAACGGGTCCTGCACTGCACCGGCAGCGGCGAGACCACCTGGTGCGGCCTGGCCAAGGCGGTGTTCACCGAACTCGGCGCCGACCCGGACCGGGTCACGCCCTGCACCACGGCCGACTACCGGGTGCCCGCTCCCCGGCCCGCCTACTCGGTGCTCTCCCACGCCGCCTGGCTTGATGCCGGGCTCACGCCGATGCCGGACTGGCGCGACGCGCTGAGCACGTTCGTCACCGACAACAAAGACGTACTGATCAGCGGTTAGCGGCGATGCGGTAGGCGTGCACGGTGCGTTCGGCGCAGCGCCGCCAGGTGAACTCGGCCGCGTGGGTGCGCCGCGCGGCCAGCACGCTCGGCGCGGGCGGATCGGCCAGCGCGGCCACCAGCGCGGCGGCCAGCGCGTCCACGTCGCCGTAGGGCACCAGCGTGGCCTGGCCCCCGGCGACCTCGCGCAACGCGGGCAGATCGGAGCAGACCACCGGCACGTTGCAGGCCAGCGCCTCCAGCACCGGCAGGCCGAACCCCTCGTCCCGGGACGGCAACACCACCGCGCCGGCGCCCGCGACCACGCTGCGCAGCTCGACCTCGGGCAGGTAGCCGGTGCGCACGACGCGTCCCGCGGTGCCGACCGGGCCGGGCCCGGTCAGCACCAGCGGCGGCAGGCCCGGCGCGCTCGCGTGCGCCCTGCGCAGCACCTCAAGGCCCTTGCGCGGCCCGTCCGCCCCCACGAACAGGATGTACTCGCTCGGCAGGCCGAGCCGGCCACGCAGCTCGTCGGTCGGGCTGTGCGCGGCGAACCAGGCCGGGTCGACGCCGAGCGGGGTCACCACGGTCTTGTCCTCGGGGACGTCGAACCGTTCCCGCACCTTCTGGGCCACGGCCTCGGTCGGCGTGCAGATCACCCGCGCCCGCTCGACCGAACGCCGCACCAGCAGCGGCAGTTCGTAGTCGCTCGGTGCCAGTTCGTTCGGCGCGTCGAAGAAGGCGAGATCGTGAATGGTCAGCACGCCACCGGCACGGGCCGCCACCGGAAGGACGAAGTTGGTGCCGTGCACCACATCCGAGAACCCGGCGATCAACTCGACCGGCGGGAACGATGTGCGAACCCACATCTTCCGCAGCGCCCGCGCCGAACACGGCAAGCCGCGCGCCCACACCCCGTGCGGCAGCACGGAACGCAGCGCGTGCCAGCCGCGCAGCGTGAACGCGACCGCCCGGATGTCCACTTCGGACGTTGAGGCGAGTTCTTCGGCCAGGGCGGCGGTGTAGCGGCCGACTCCGGTGCGCTGGCCGAGCAGGGGAGTGCCGTCGAGCAGGACCCGCAGGCGTTTCTTACTCGCCATCGCCTCGCCCTGCGGCAAGCCGGCGAACGCGGCCGAGGGCGCGCCGCGCTACCTCGGTCGGACCGCCATCGGAGAGGTAGGAGCGGATCAGGTCCAGGTCGCGGCGAAGCAACTGTCCACCCCGGACCGGGGCCTTGCGGGTCAGCGGACCGTTGCCCGGCAACCGATCCGCCGCCGGATGCGGGTTGCGGCAGTACTCGACCAGCGGCCCGAGCGCCCGCTCCCAGGTGAACTCCTCGCGCACCCGGGCGATCCGCTCCCGGCAGCTCGCCGCGAAGTCCTGGTCGTACAGGACGCGATCCAGCGCGTAGGCCAGGGCGTCCGGGTTCTCCGGCGGCACGACCACCCCGAGGCCCTCCCGCCGCACCAGATCGGCGAAGGAGTCGCCGTCGGTGGTGACGATCGGCAGGCCCGCCCACAGGTAGTCCAGCACCCGGGTGCGGAACGCGAACGTGGTCTCGACGTGCTCGAAGTGCGTCGTCACGCCGCAGTCGGCGTCCAGCAGCCAGTTCTGCCGCTGCTGGTAGGGCACCCAGTCCTCGTTGAAGAACACCGTGCTGCCGGTCAGGCCGAGCGAATCGGACAGCGCGCGGGTGCGCGTGCCGATGTCCATCTCGGGCACTTCCGGGTTCGGATGACGCATACCCAGAAACACGAGTTTCGCGCCCGGACGGTTCTGCCGAAGTTCGGTCATGGCCCTGACCAGCGTCAACGGGTCGAACCAGCTGTAGACGCCGCCCGCCCACAGCACGATCCGGTCGTGCCCGTCGATGCCATCGATCCGGCCTCTGATCCCCGGCCCGGTCCGCTCCGGTGGCTTGCTGGACAGCCCGAACGGCACCACCGAGAGCAGCGAGCGCGAGGTCGGGTCGGCGTCGTAGACGGTCGGCGTCAACCGGCCCAGCCCGGCCAGGTGGCCAAGCCAGAAGTAGCGTTGCCGGTCGGACGCGCACAGGAAGAAGTCGCCGCGCTTGAGCTGCTCGTTGATCACCCTGGTGATCGCCTTGAGATCGTCGGCCCGCTCGTCGTCGGTGCTGTCCGCGCTGTCCTTGCTCTGCTCCAGCAGTTCCAGGTGCATCGGGTCGTAGATGTCGCAGACGACCAGCTTGCCGGAATCCGGCGCTTTCAGCTCCGGCACCATCTCCAGCGCGTGCCCCTGCAACACGATGATGTCCGCCCAGGCCACGTGCGGGCTCAGTTCGCGGCGGGTGCAGCCGATGAGCTCGAACGGTGCGTCCAGTTGCTGCCAGTGCGGGTTGATCGTGACCAGTCGCACCTGATGCTCGGCGGCCAGCACGTCCGCGATGTGCCAGGCCCTGATCGCCGGGCCCGCCATGCGTTCCGCGATCGCGTCGCCGGTGATCACCAGCACCTTGCGCGGCCGGCCGAACACGTCCTCGATGCCGAAGGCGTCCAGCAGGATCTCGTGCGCGGCCAGGTACCGCGGCAGCGGATAGGCGGGCTCGATCGCCTTGCGCATCAGCGAAACCAGGTCCGCGTCGGTGCGCACCCGCGCCGCCTGCTCGACCGCGCGCGCCTTGGCCAGTTCGGGCAACAGCTCCACGAACTGGTCGATGGCCAGCACTCCGGCCAGCGTGGTCCGCGGGATGCTCACGTCCGTCGGCTCCGGGCCGCCGGTGCGCCTGGTGATCTCCAACTGGGTCGGGTCCACGTCGCCGCGTGCGGTCGCGCGCCGGACCGACAACGCCATCGCAGCGGGAAGGACCCTGGCCAGGGTCTCGTCGGAGAGGTTCTTGTAGAGGGAGGCCAAGGCGTTGCGTTCCAACAGGAACAGCTCGCGGGCCTGGTCCTCGCCGTCCACTTCGGACATCGAGGCGTGGTGGCGGTGATAGGCGATCGAGGACGGTTCGTAGCGCACCCGCCAGCCGCGCAGGTTCAGCCGCCAGCCAAGGTCCACATCCTCGTAGAACATGAAGAACCGCTCGTCGAACCCGCCCAGTTCGGCGAACACCTCGGCCCGGACGAACATCGCCGACCCGGTGGCGAACAACACGTCGCGCGGGGCCAGGTGATCCTCCGGGCGCAGCTCGTCGACCGGCTTCCCGGCCAGACGCTTGTAGCCCATGCCGAACCAGGTCAGGCCGCCGTCCACGAAGTCGACGGTGCCGCCCTCCCAGTCCAGCACCTTGCTGGCCACGCAGGCCACGGTCGGCTCGGCCCGCAGTACCGCGACCGCGGCCCGCACCCAGTTCCGGTCCGGCCGCGCGTCGTTGTTGATCAGCGCGAGCACCTCACCGGTGGCCGCCTTCGCCCCCAGGTTGCAGCCTCCCGCGAAGCCCAGGTTCGCGCCCGCCTCGATCACCTTCGCGCCCGGCACGGCCGCGCGGATCTTGGCCACGCTCTCGTCACCGGAGGCGTTGTCGACGCAGATCAACTCCAGCTTGCCGGCCGGATAGTCCAGTTCGTCGCGCAGCGCGCGCAGACAGGTGATGGTGTGCTCGGCGCCCCGGTAGTTCACGATCACCACCGACACGGTTGGCGTCCCAGTCGCCACCTCGGGCACTACGCACCCCTCCCCAGTCCTGGCTCGTCGTAATGCTGGCTAAGCCTGCCCTATTCGGCTCAGTCGTTCGCGTCGTGGTCAGGTTTTCACGCAGGGTGGTCAATCGATTGCACGACCCGGCCCGCCCAGGTCCGCCACACCACTGACCGCGCCACCGCGCCGCGCCGCCCGATCGCGAACCGCGCCGCCATTGTCGCGGGCAACCGCCCGATCACCTCGGCGAACACGAACAGTCGCAGCCCGATCGTGTAGTTCAGCGCGTCCGGCACCTCGGCCCCGCGCAGCCTGCGCACGGGCAACACCAGCGTGATCGCCAGGAACCGCCCCAGCTGCCCCAGCGCCACCGGCAGCGGCGCGCACCGCAGCAAGGTCAGTAGCCGGTTCCGCTCGTTCCAGCGGTGAAACCGCCAGGATCCCGGCTTCGTGCTCGCGCCCAGCCGGTGCGCCGCCCGCGCCCCCGGCGCCAGCAACACGCTCCAGCCGGCCAGCCGCAGCCGCCACGCCGTGTCGGTGTCCTCGTAATAACAGAAAAATCCGGCCGGTACCCCGCCGGCGGCCATCAGCGCCTTGCGCCGCAACAACACGCTCCCACCGCAGAACCCGAACGTGGTCTCCCCGGGCTCGCGCAGATCCATCCCGTACCCATCGGCGGTCAGCGCGACGCCGGCGGAGGAGATCGTCCCGTCCGCGTCGGCCAGCACCCCGCCCGCGGCCGCCGCCCTCGGATCCGCGTCCAGCGCGTCCTCCAGCGCGGCCAGCCAGCCGGGCTCCGGCGCGGCATCGTCATTCAGCCAGGCCACGAACGGCGTCTTCACCAGTGGCAACGCCGCCGCCAGCCCGCCCGCGTAGCCGCGATTGCGGGACAACCGCAGCACGTGCAGATCCTTGATCAGCTCGGCCGTGCCGTCATCGGACGCGTTGTCCAGCACCAGCACCTCGTGCCCCCGGGTCTGCGCGGTCAGCGCGGCGAGACACGCGCCGATGTGGTCGCGGCCCCGCCAGGTGACCACCACGATCGTGCTGCGAACACCCCGAGCCGTTGGCACATGCTGACGGTACCGGTGAGTTCATGCGAGGCTTGCTCACGTGCCCCAGCTTGTCGTGCTCGCCGAGCAGTTGCTGGCGCCGGTGCCCGGCGGCACCGGCCGGTACACCCGCGAGCTGCTCACCGCGCTCGCCGCCCACGCCCCGGAGGGCTGGACGGTCTCCAGCGCCGTCGCCAAACACTCCGACCCATCGCCCGCGGTGCTGCCCGGCGTCGACGGACCCAGGGTGCTCAAGCTCGGCCCGAAAATACTCGCCGCGGCCTGGCAGCGCGGGTTCTCCTTCTGGCCCGGCGGCGACGCCGTGCACGCCACCACCCCGCTCGCCCCGCCCGGCCCCAAACGCGGCCGCAGCCTGGTCGTCACCGTGCACGACACGGTGCCCTGGACACACCCGGAAACGCTGACCAAGCACGGGGTCGCCTGGCACCGCGCCATGATCTCGCGCGCCGCCGAACGGGCCAGCGCCATCGTGGTGCCCACCAACGCGGTCGCCGCCGAACTCACCCAGCACGCCCCGGGCACCGCCCGCGTGCACGTGATCGGGCACGGCGTGCCCAAGGCGCTCACCGAACCGTTCGACGAGGAAGGCGCGGGCCGCATCCGCCGCAGGCTCGGTCTGCCCGCTCAGTTCGTGCTCGCCATCGGCACCGTCGAGCCGCGCAAAGGTCTCGACGTGCTCATCGAAGCCATGGCCCGCCCCACCGCGCCCGAACTGCCGCTGGTCGTCGTCGGCCAGCCCGGCTGGGGCGGCGTGAACCTCAGCTCGCTGGCCGCCAACCGAGGCCTGCCCGCCGACCGTCTGCTCGTGCTCGGCAAGGTCACCGACGCCGAACTCGCCGTCGTGCTGCGCGCCGCGTCCGTGCTCGTCGTGCCCAGCCTCGCCGAGGGATTCGGCCTGCCACTGCTGGAAGGCATGGCCGTCGGCGTCCCGGTCGTCTACTCCGACGCGCCCGCGTTGATCGAAGTCGCCGGTGGCACCGGGGTCATGGTGCGCCGCAACGACTCGGCCCAGCTCGCCAACGCGCTGCGCAACGTCTTCGCCGACCCGGCCCGCACCGAGGTCCGGGTCGCCGCCGCGGCGGCGCGCGCGGCCAAGTTCAGCTGGGCCGGCACCGCTCGATCGGTGTGGAACATCCACCTGGAGCTGTACCAGGCCAGCCGGGTCAGCATGTTGTAACAGGCCCGAATTGGACCGTTCCACGGGAACGCGAATGCGGTCGGTAATACGCTGCTAGTCGTGTTTGGTGCCGAGCCCAGCGTGCTCATCGACGCCACCGCGGTCCCCGCTGACCGCGGTGGCGTCGGCCGCTACGTGGATTCGCTGGTCACGGCCCTCGACCTGCAGGGCGTCCGGCTCTCCGTGGCCTGCCAGCCGCGCGATCTCGACCTCTACGGCGAGCTCGCACCGCACTCCGACGTGATCGCCGCGACCGAATCGGTCGCCACCCGCACCGCGCGCCTCACCTGGGAGCAGACCACGCTGCCGTGGCTGATCCGCAGGCTCGGCGTCGACGTCGTGCACTCCCCGCACTACACCGCGCCGCTGGCCAACCCGGCCGCGTCCGTCGTCACCCTGCACGACGCGACCTTCTTCACCGACGCCGTGCTGCACTCGTCGGTCAAAGCCCGGTTCTTCCGGGGCTGGACCCGATCCTCGCTGCGCCGAGCTGATCTGTGCATCGTGCCCAGCGTCGCCACCGCGACCGAACTCACCCGCGTAGCGGGCGCCAACCCGCGCCGGATGCAGATCGTCGCGCACGGCGTGGACACCGACCGGTTCCACCCGCCGACCCCCGACGAGATCTACGACGTCCGCGATGGCCTCGGCCTCGGCGACACCCCGTACGTCGCGTTCCTCGGCGCGCTCGAACCACGCAAGAACGTGCCCGCGCTGATCCGCGGCTTCGCCCAGGCCATGCGCGGCCGCTCCGGCCCGCCCGCGCTGGTGCTGGCCGGCCAGCCCGGCTGGGACTCCCAGGTCGAACGGGCCCTCGACGCCGTCCCGCACCGGTTGCGGGTCATCCGCGCTGGCTACCTTCCGTTCGACTGGCTGGCCGGTTTCCTCGGCGGGGCCGAACTCGTCGCGTATCCGAGCCTCGGCGAAGGTTTCGGCCTGCCCGTGCTGGAAGCCATGGCCTGCGCGACCTGCGTGCTCACCACAAGGCGGCTGTCCATCCCCGAAGTCGGCGGCGACGCGGTCAGCTACTGCGGCGTCGGTGCGGGCGACATCGCCGCCGCCCTCACCGACCTGCTCGACAACCCGTCCCGCCGCGCCGAACTCGCCGCCGCCGCGCACGCCAGGTCCAAGGAGTTCACCTGGGCGAGCAGCGCCGAAGCCCACCGCGAGGCCTACCAGCGTGCCCACCTCGTGCACCGGCGCGGCCGCTGACGGGTGCGTTGCCGGACCGGTGCACAATGGTCCGCCGTGACCCAACCGCAATCTGTCCCGCCTCTCGGCGTCGTCGTGGTGACCTACTTCCCCGGAGACACCCTGGAGGCGTTCCTCGACAGCCTGGAAAAGGCCACCACCAGGGACGTCCGGGTGGTGATCGCGGACAACGGGTCCACCGACGGCGCCCCGGAACGAGGAGCGCAACGCGACGGCGTGGAACTGCTCCGCACCGGCGGCAACCTCGGCTACGGCACCGCCGCCAACCTCGGCGTCAACGCCCTCCCACCGGAGATCGACTGGGTCGTCATCGCCAACCCCGACCTGGAGTTCAAACCCGGCAGCCTCGACAAACTCCTCGCGGCCGGCGAACGCTGGCCCGACGGCGGCGCTTTCGGGCCGTTGATCCGCGACCCCGAGGGCAAGATCTACCCCTCCGCGCGGCTGCTCCCGTCCCTCGGCCGGGGCATCGGCCACGGCACGCTCGGCAAGGTCTGGCCCGGCAACCCGTGGACCCGCGCCTACCGCCAGTCCGACACCGAGGTCAGCGAACGCCCGGCCGGCTGGCTCTCCGGCTCCTGCCAGCTCGTCCGGCGCGCGGCTTTCGACGCGGTCAAAGGCTTCGACCAGCGCTATTTCATGTACTTCGAGGACGTCGACCTCGGCGATCGCCTCGGCAAAGCCGGCTGGCGCAACGTGTACGTGCCGGAGGCCGAGGTCGTGCACGAAGGCGGGAAGGCCACCGAGAAGGTGTCGGCCAAGATGCTCGCCGCGCACCACCACAGCGCCTACCAATACCTCGCTGACCGGTACAAGGGCCCCCAGTGGGCTCCGGTCCTGGCCGCAGTCAAAACCGGCCTCGAACTGCGCCTCAAACTGGAGACCCGAGGCGAGTAGCCAGCCACCGGCAGGACAAGTGACTGGTCAGTTGCCTGTGTACTCCGTCGTTGTGTCCCGAGAAGACGGCCTGTGGGTCGCGGTCGTAGAAGGTCTGTCCGCGGGTGTGACCGACGTGGAGAATGCTTTCCTCCGTTAGTCGCCGCCGTCCAACCGGCGCGAGAGCGAGCTGCGCGGATTCGCCGGCTGTTGCACCGTCGGGACCAGCCCATCCAGCGTCCGGGGAGCGGGCGGCTGCTCCGGTGCGGGTGGCTGCTGCGGCTCTTGCCGGTAGTTCTGCTGCTGGGTCGGCAACTGCACCGGCTGCGTACGGGTCTCTTCCAGCAAGGCCGGGCTGATCGGCTGCTCAGGCGGCTGTTGCTGCTGGGCAAGCCCTCGGGCGGCTCCGGCGGAGATCACCATGGTGGTGTCGCTGTCCTGCCGGGAGGTGTCCAACGCGTTCACCACAGCTCTGGGGATCTGCTGGGTGTTCTTCGCGTCCATCGGAGAGACGGCGTCATCGGGCGTCACCACAAAGGCGCCCCGGGCCCGAGCACGGGCCAGCGCTGCATCCGCCCGATCACGGGGGTCCATGCCTCGACCTCCCTGCGTGCAGGTGCATGTCCGGTAGCACCCTATCTTCGTCGACCTCCCGGTGGAGGTCCACTGCCGACAGAGGTTTCCCGTCCCCCATCGGTACTACCCGGCCCCGGCCGGGACCGACGCCGACCTTTCGGCGACGCCCTGCAAGACTATTCCCTACTCGGGGTCGCCGTCAGTTCAGGAGGGAAAACGGCATGTCGTCGAGCACCACGTTGCCCGACCAGTCGCCAACCGAGCAGGTAGCGGGCGCTGAGGCGGTCGTCCTGGTCGGCGGAAAAGGCACCAGGCTGCGGCCGTTGACGCTCTCCGCGCCCAAGCCGATGCTGCCAACGGCCGGCGTTCCCTTCCTGACCCACCTGCTCTCCAGGATCAAAGCGGTCGGTATCACGCACGTCGTGCTCGGCACTTCCTACCGGGCCGACGTCTTCGAGGACCACTTCGGCGACGGCGCCGCGCTCGGCCTCGAACTGGAGTACGTGTTCGAATCCGAGCCGCTGGACACCGCGGGCGGCATCCGCAACGTGGCCGGCCGGCTGCGCGAGCGCGACGTGTTCATCTTCAACGGCGACGTGCTGTCCGGCCTCGATCTGCGCGCCCAGCTGGCCGTGCACCGCGCCAGCGATGCCGACGTCACGCTGCACCTGGTCAAGGTGCCCGATCCGCGCCGGTTCGGTTGTGTGCCAACGGATGCCGAGGGCCGGGTCACCGCGTTCCTGGAGAAGACCGACAACCCGCCCACCGACCAGATCAACGCGGGCTGCTACATCTTCCGCCGCTCGGTGATCGACACCATCCCGACCGGCCGCCCGGTCTCGGTCGAACGCGAAACCTTCCCCGGCCTGCTCACCGGTGGCGCGCGCGTGCAGGGCTACGTCGACAGCTCCTACTGGCTCGACCTCGGCACCCCCGAAGCGTTCGTGCAGGGCTCCGCCGACCTGGTCCGAGGCATCGCCCCGTCCGCCGCCGTCCCCGGTCAGCCCGGTGATCACCTCACCCTCCCGGGCGCGACCGTCGCGGCCGACGCCGTGCTCACCGGCGGAACCACGATCGGCGCGGGCGCCACCGTCGGCGCGGGTGCCCGCCTGGACGGTGCCGTCGTGTTCGACAACGCCGTGATCGAGGCGGGCGCGGCCGTCGAACGCAGCGTCCTCGGCGTCGGCGCCCGCATCGGCGCCGGAGCTGTGTTGCGCGACACGGTGATCGGCGACGGCGCGATCATCGGCGCCCGCTGCGAACTGTTGCACGGGGCAAGGGTCTGGCCCGGCGTCGAACTCCCCGAAGCCGGCGTCCGGTTCTCCACGGACGCGTGAGCATGACCGAACTCGACGCGCGACCAACACCGGCACAGGCAATCTCGTGCTCGTGGTCGCCGTCGTTCCCGGTCGACCCCGGCGCGCTGCTCGGCCCGTTGGCCCGAGGCCCTGGCGACCCCACGTACCGGGTCGAAGGCGGCATCCGCTGGCTGACCGGCAACACCCCGGACGGCCCCGCCACCCTCGCGATCCAGCGCGACAGCGCGGGCCGCTTCACCGCGACCGCGTGGGGCGCCGGAGCCGAACGCGTCATCGCCGGATTCCCCGCGCTGCTCGGGGCCGATGACGACGACACCGGATTCGTCGCGCACCACCCGCTCATCGAAGAAACCCGTCGCAGGCTCCCCGGCCTGCGCCTTGGCGCGACCGGCCGGGTCTGGGACGTGCTCGTCGGCGCGATCCTGGAGCAGAAGGTCACCGGCATCGAAGCGCACCGATCCTGGCGCGAACTGGCCCGCCGATTCGGCTCGACCCCGCCCGGCCCCACCCCCGCGGGCATGCGCACCCCGCCCAGCGCGACCCAGTTGCTGTCGATCACCGACTGGCAATGGCATCGCGCAGGCGTGGACGGCGCCCGCCGCCGCGCCCTGATCTCCGCCGCCCAAGTGGCCAACCGCCTCGAACGAGCCGTCGAACTACGCGGGGCCCAAGGCCGCAACCTGCTCCGGCTCATCCCCGGCATCGGCATCTGGACCGCCGCCGAAGTAGCCCAACGGGCCTGGGGCGACCCGGACGCGGTCAGCGTCGGCGACCTGCATGTCCCGAGCACTGTCGGCTACGCCCTCGTCGGCCACGACGTCGACGATGCTGGCATGCTCGAAATCCTCGCTCCGTACGCGCCGCAACGGCAGCGGGCGGTGCGCTACATCGAGGCTTCCGGCTTTCGCCGCCCCAGATTCGGCCCCCGCTACAGCCCCCGCGACTACCGCCGCTTCTGAGCTTCGCCTGGTCAGAGGTTGATGCGGTGCAGAGCGGCCGTGATCAACTCGTCGAGGTCAGTGGGTTCGGAGCCGGGTAGTTGGCTGATCGGCCACCACTGCAGGTCGATCGACTCGGCGCTGCGTACCGGCTCGGAACCGACCGGGGCGCGGAGCAGGAACCGGACGTCGAAGTGCCGGGTGGGGACGCCGAGCGAGCAGGTCACCGGGTGCACGTCCAGGTGCAGCGGTTCCGGTTCCAGCCGGAGGTTCGGGATGCCGGACTCCTCGGTGGCTTCGCGCAGCGCGGCTCCGGCCAGGGTCTCGTCCTCGGCTTCGCAGTGGCCGCCGAGTTGCAGCCAGCGCCCGACTCGCGGGTGCAACGTGAGCAGGATGCGTTCGGCGGTCGCGTCGAGCACCACCGCGGACGCGGTGACGTGACCGGCCGCGCAGGAGCGCGCGCAGGAATCCGGCCGGGCGGCCAGGAAACCGAGGAACGCCTGGCGCAGCGGCTCTTGGCCGTGCCCGTTGGGCCGCCAGCGGTCGAGCGTGGCGAGCGCGTCGGAGCGCGGGCCGAAGTCGGTCACAGCTCGACCAGGAACTCGCCGTCGCCGCGCGGTTCGCGGGGCGCGAGCGGGCCGTCCACCGGATGACCGACAGCGACCGCGCCGAGCGGCTGCCAGTCGGCGGGCAGGTCGAGCACGCCGCGCACGACGTCCGGCGCGAACAGCGTGGACGACACCCAGCAGGAACCGAGGCTTTCGGCGGCCAGCGCGACCAGGAAGCCTTGCACGGCGGCGCCTGCGGCGACGGTGAACATGGCCGTTTCGGCGTTGGTGCGGCGTTCGTCCGGGTATTCGTGGGCGCCGTCGGGCACCCGGAACGGCAGCACGAGTTCGGCGGCGCCGTAGAGGAGGTCGCCACGGGCGACCCTGCGGTCGATGCGTTCCTCGGTCCAGCCGTCGCCGCGCAGGTCGGTGCGCCAGGCCGCGCGCAGCGCGTCGAGCAGTTTCGCGCGCAGCGGGCGATTGCGCACCCAGACGAACCGGACCGGGTGCGTGTGGTGCGGAGCGGGCGCGGTCAGCCCGACCGCGATGGCTCGGCGCAACGCGTCCGGGTCGACCGGGTCGGCGGTGAACGAGCGGATGGAGCGGCGCATCAGCACCGCTTCCCGCCTGCCCTGGGCCATCGCTTCGGCGACGCCCATCGAGAACAGGTCCTCGTTGCCGGGGCGGAGCAGGTCGCGCGCGGTCGAGCCGTCGTCCACTACGGACAGTCCGCGGATCACGGCCGCCGCGAAGCCGCCGAGTTTGCCCTTGACCAGGTCGGCGGCTGAGGCGATCTCGTCGGCGACGGCGACTTCGGTCACGGCGAGTTCGTTGCCCTGGCCGTCGATGGTGCCCGCGTAGCGGTGCAGCACGCGCAGGCCGGCCGAGCCGATCGCGGCGTCGGTCTGGCCCATCCGCCAGGCCCGGCCCATGGTGTCGGTGACGACCACGGCGACCTGCACGCCCAGGGCCGTGCGCAGGGCGTCGCGCAGGGCGGAGGCGGATCCGTCCGGGTTCTCCGGGAGCAGGGCGACCTCGCCGGAGCCCACGTTCGACGCGTCGACGCCGCTCGCGGCCTGCACGATGCCGAGCTTGTTCTCGGTGATCATGTAATTCTCGCCGTAGCGGGCGACGATCCGGACGGCTTCGGACCGGACCAAATCGCGCCGGGCGGCCTCGCGGCCGGCCTGGTCGGTCGGCACCGCGACCAGTCGACCCTCTACTTTGGACAAGACCTTGCTGGTCACGACGACGACGTCGCCGTCGCGGAGCCAGGGAGCGGCGGTTGCGATCGCGGCGGCCAGGTCGTCGCCTGGGCGGAACTCGGGCAGGCCGGCGATCGGCAGGATCTCGACTCCGGGGGCGGCGTGGTCGCCGATGGGCTCGGTCACGGCGCCACCTCGCTGGCGCTCGGCCACACCGTGAACGCTCCCTGTGTTTGTCGGTTCGCTCCGCATGCTCCGCTCACAGTGAGACTCCGGCCAGTTCGAGGGCGGCGCGGGCCATGTCGGCGGTCGCGTCCACATCGGACATGAGCAGCGGGACGGCGCGGACCTGGACCCCGGGCACTTCGGCGGTGTCGGTCTTGTGGATCAGCCAGCCGTCCAGGATGCCCTCGGCCGACTCCTGCCGGGAACCGAGGTAACCGCCGACCGCAGCGGCGGTGGTGGGCACGTTGATCGCGGCCAGGCACGCGTCGGCCATGCCGCGGACCGGCCGGTCGCCGATGATCGGGGACAGGCCGATCACCGGTGCCTTGCCGCCGCGCAGCGCCTGCTTGATGCCGGGCACCGACAGCACGGTGCCGATGCTGACCACCGGGTTTGACGGGGCCAGCAGCACCACGTCGGCCTCGGTGATCGCGTCGAGGACGCCCGGCGCGGGCTTCGATTCCTCCGCGCCGACCGGGACGATCGAGTGCGCGGGCAGTTCCGCGTGGTAACGGACCCACCACTCCTGGAAGTGCACCGCCTTGCGTTCGGCGGGCGTGCCGTCCTCGGTGGGTACGTCCACCACGACGTGGGTCTCGACGCGGTCGTCGCTCATCGGGAGCAGGCGCACACCGGGCTGCCAGCGGTCGCACAGCGCCTCGGTCACCGCCGAGAGCGGATAGCCCGCCCGGATCATCCTGGACCGGACCAGGTGGGTCGCGATGTCCCGGTCACCGAGCCCGAACCAGGTCGGGTCGGCTCCGTACGCGGCCAGTTCCTCGCGGACCGCCCAGGTCTCGTTGGCCCGGCCCCAGCCGCGCGACGTCTCGATGCCGCCACCCAGCGTGTACATGCAGGTATCCAGGTCAGGGCAGATCCGCAACCCGTGCATCCACAGGTCGTCCCCGGTGTTCACCACCGCGGTGACCTGGTGTTCCGCATTGTCCGTCGGCCCGACCGGGTTGAGCCCGAGCGCTGCCTTCAGCCCGAGCAGGAACCGCGCTCCGCCAACTCCACCGACTGCTACGACCACCTTCACAGAGGGGCATCCTCCCACGTGCTCGGCGGCCGCCGTGTGGCCAGGGGGCCTATCGCTCAGTGGATCGCTCAGCGTCGCCAGAACAGGAAGTTGTTGTTGCCGATGTTGATGAAGTAACGGTTGCCGCCGAAGACGTGGAACAGGTCCTGGGAACCGGTCGAGACGAGGTGGGCGAACGCGGGTATCGCGAACAACAGCACGAACAGCGCCAGCGGCGCCCACGGCCGGACCTGCGCGCCGAGCCGCTTCGCCTCGGGGGAGAGCCACGGCTCGATCGCGCCCCAGCCGTCCAGGCCGGGAATCGGCAGGATGTTGATGATGAAGGCGAAGAACTGGAGGTAGGCCAGGTAGGCGAACGCGCCCGCGAACGCCGGTGCGTGCACGGGCACGGTCACCAGGTCCAGGGAGAGGAAGGAGTTCTCGCCCGGCCAGATCAGGCCGGCGGCCACCGCGAGCAGGATGCCCACGACCAGGTTGGACAGTGGTCCGGCCAGCGAGGCGAGCGAGTCCATCTTCTTGGAGCGGATCGCGTAGTGATTGATCCACACCGCGCCACCGGGCAGTGGGATGCCGCCGATGATCAGGAACAGCACCGGCAGCACGATGCTGAACACCGGATCGGTGTAGCGGCGCGGGTCCAGGTTCAGATATCCCTTGGCCCGTACCGAATAGTCACCACCCTTGTACGCGGTGATGGCGTGCCCGAACTCGTGCAGGCACAGAGTGACGCCCCAGCCACCCAGGACGAACAGCACGGTGCCCGCGATCTGTGCGGTCGACGAGTCGAGCGTGCACAGCAGCGCGCCGCCGATGGCGACGACGACGAGGCCGAGGAAGATCGGGCTGACCGGTGATCGCTTCACCGCACCAGTCTGCCGCGTTGTTGATCCCGGCGTCCGGCGGTACCGGATTTCTACCGTGACCGGCCGGAATTTTCGCGTGCCCACAACGGACACCACTGGCCCTCACTGCCACAATTTCCCGCTGCCCGGTGTCCCCCGCTCGGGTTGACTTCGCTTGACCGCCTGGCATGACACGGGTGTAATCACATTGGTGTCATTCATCGCCAACGTCCGGCGGCGAATGGTGTCCGCCATCGGGGAGTGCGGAAAGGCAGGAGGCGGACGGGGATGTCAGAAGTATCAGAAGAGCGGGTCGTGGAGTGGGACGACACGCCAACCGAGGAACTGGGTGTCCTCGTTGACCTCTTCGACGAGGTCAGCGACGAGGAACAGGAATGGCAGGAACGCGCGCTGTGCGCACAGACCGACCCGGAGGCGTTCTTCCCTGAGAAGGGCGGTTCGACCCGGGAGGCCAAGCGGATCTGCCTTGGCTGCGAAGTGCGCTCCGAGTGCCTGGAGTACGCGCTCGAACACGACGAGCGCTTCGGTATCTGGGGCGGGCTTTCCGAGCGTGAGCGGCGGAAACTCAAGAAGCGCGCGGTGTGACGAACCACTGATGCGGCACCGGCCACGCCGGTTCTGCAATCGGTTGGCAGTCCTGGTGCACCGGCCATGTTGTGGGGACATGGCAGGTGTGGGGCGACATACTGTGTTCGTCCGGGTGCGTAGCACCGTTGGCTGAGGTGACCGCGACGGGAGGTCGTGCATGGCTCCCGTCATCCCCGGCGATGGCCGGTGGGAGTTCATGATCGCCCGGTTTGGCGTAACTCGGACGGGTGGTTTTTTCCGCAGGCTGAGCCACGTTTCCGGCCCCGGTGACCATGGTCCGGACGGTGGGCGCTAGTGCCCCACCAAGCGGCCGGTCGGCGCCTCGCTCGGCTGCGCACCGTTCCCGTGCTCGCCGTTCTGGTCTGCCACAACGGCGATTCGTGGCTCGGCCCGGCGCTGGAGGCGTTGCGGGCGCTGGCGCCGCGACCGAGGCACGTGCTCGCGGTGGACACCGGTTCGACCGACCGCACCGCGCAACTGCTGGCCGAGGCGGCGAGCGGGCCGGATGCGCTGCTCGACGGCGTGCTCACCGTCGATGCCGGCACCGGCTTCGGTGCCGCGGCGCAGCAGGCGCTGGACGTCGCCCTGGTGCGCTGGGGCGATCCTGGCCAGTGGTTGTGGTTGCTGCACGACGATTGCGCACCGGAACCGGGTTGTCTCGGTGTGCTGTTGAACGCGGCCGAATTGTCGCCATCGGTCGGCATGCTGGGGCCGCTCGCCCTGGACTGGGACGACCCTCGACTCGTGGTCGAGGTCGGGCTGTCCACCGACGCCTCCGGCCATCGGCAGACCGGCACCGGACCGGCCGAAGTGGACTGGGAATCCTTCCCGAAGGGGCGGGATTCCGCGCCAGGTCCGGACAAACCCGGACAGGCCGACGAAATCGATCAAGACGACGCGGGCTTTGCCGGGCTTGGGTTTTCCGACAGCGGGTTCGAGCAGAGCACTGAGGTGCTGGCGGTTTCCTCCGCAGGCGCCCTGATTCGGCGCGGCACCTGGGAGAGCCTGCATGGGTTCGACCCAGCGCTGCCGCTGCTGCGTGACGACCTGGATTTCGGTTGGCGGGTCAACCGATTCGGGCAGGTCGTGCTGTGCGTGCCCGCGGCGCGTCTGCGCCATGCACGGGCCGCCGCGCGCGGGTTGCGGCCGTTGGACGCGGTCGGCACCCCGCCGGGGCCGGGACTGCGCGCGGTGGACCGCGCTCACGGCATGCGGACGTTGCTTGTCAACTGTGTAACACCGGCCTTCGTCATCGGGCTGCCTCGGCTGATCGTGCTGAGTGCGTTGCGCGCCTTGGGTTTCTTGTTACTACGTAGATTTACGGAT
>DATFHN010000060.1:0-16670 GCA_035248365.1 Pseudonocardiaceae bacterium
CAGCGGGCGGTCCGCCAGCAACGGCGCTCCCGGCGCGTCCGGGGCCCCGGCCAGCACGACCGCGCCACCCGGCGCCTCGGCGACCGCGGCGGCCCGCAACGCGGCGAACCCGGCATCGGCAGGCTCACCCACGACCGCGACCTGGATCGGCCCGGCCAGCATCGCCTCGGCCACCGTGCACCAGTGCCCGGCGAAGCGAGGCGCCCGGTCGATCAGCAGCCCGGCCCGGCCCACCGCCTGCTCGGCGGCTCTCCGGTAGACGTCGGCCCGTTCGACCCCCGCCAGCGCGGATGCGGTCAGCAGCGCCCCGGCCAGCCCCGACGCCCCGCCCGGGCTGGCGTTGTCGGCCGGATCGGAGGGGCGGCGAATCAGCTGTTCGGCGTCGTCGGCGGTGTCGTGGAACGCCCCCGGCGTGGCGTCGTCGGCGAAGTGGGCCAGCGCGGTGTCCAGCAACGACACGGCGGCATCGAGCCAGCGCGGTAGCGCGGTCGCCTGGTGCAGGGCGAGCAGTCCGTCGGCCAGGGCCGCGTAGTCCTCCAGCACACCGGCCGACGTGCCGACGACCCCCTCCCGGGAGGTACGCCGCAACCGGCCGTCGACCAGATGCGTGCCCAGCAGAAACTCGGCCGCCCGCGCGGCGGCATCGATCCACCCCGGCTCCGCCAGCGCGACGCCCGCCTCGGCGAGCGCGGTGATGGCCAGCCCGTTCCACCCGGTGACGATCTTGTCGTCGCGGCCCGGTTGCGGGCGTCCCGCTCGTTGCGCGAGCAACCGTTCGCGCACCGAGGCCCAGCGAACCGTGTTCGTCGGATCGGCCCGCAGCTGAAGCGTCGACGAACCCTGTTCGAACGTGCCTTCCTCGGTGACGTCGAACAGGTCCGCCGCCCAGAAGCCGTCCTCCGCGCCGAGCACGTCGACCAGCTGCGCCGGCGTCCACACATAGGTGAGGCCCTCGACCCCGTCGGTGTCCGCGTCCAGTGCGGCCGCGAACGCGCCCTGCGGCGTGCGCAACGAGGTCAGCAGGAACTCGGCGGTCTCGGTGGCGATCCGGCGCGCCAGCGCGGAGTCACCGCGCCGGGTCAGGTGCGCATAGCAGCGCAACAGCAGAGCGTTGTCGTACAACATCTTCTCGAAGTGCGGGACCACCCAGTTGGCGTCCACGCTGTAGCGGGCGAAGCCACCCGCCAGCTGGTCGTAGATGCCGCCGCGGGCCATCGCCTCCAGCGCGTGCGTCGCCATGAACAGCGCGTCGGCCGAACCGGTGCGTTCGTGGTTGCGCAGCAGGAATTCCAGCACCATCGACGGCGGGAACTTCGGCGCGGAGCCGAATCCGCCGCGCCGCCGGTCATAGTCGCCGAGCAGCGAGACCACCGCGCCTGCGAGCAGCTCGTCGTCCACAGTGGACTCAGGAAGCCGCTGCTGTTGCTGGCTGAGCGCATCGACGACCTGCGCGCCCGCCTCGATGATCTCGTCCCGGCGGGTCTGCCAGGCGTCGACGACCGCGGCCAGCAACTGCCGGAAGGACGGCATGCCCTGGCGCGGGGCAGGCGGGTAGTAGGTGCCGCAGTGGAACGGCTTGCCGTCCGGGGTCAGTACGCAGGTCATCGGCCAGCCGCCCTGCCCGGACATGGCCTGGGTCGCCTCCATGTACACGGCGTCGACGTCCGGGCGTTCCTCCCGATCGACCTTGATGCTGACGAAGTGCTTGTTCATCAGCGCGGCGGTTTCCGGATCTTCGAACGACTCGTGCGCCATCACGTGGCACCAGTGACAGGCCGAGTAGCCGACCGACAGCAGGATCGGCACGTCCCGCCTGCGCGCCTCGGCGAACGCCGCATCGGACCACGGCCACCAGTCGACCGGGTTCTCCGCGTGCTGCAGCAGGTACGGACTGGTCGAATCGGCGAGCCTGTTCGTCATACCACTACCCTCTCACGGGAGATGGACAACGATGACGAGCCGGACCGTCGCGAACTGGTCCGGGCCCACACCGCGCTGCTGGTCGTGCTCGACCGCATCGACGACGATCCGGCGCGCACCGACTACGCCGACACCGGCGCGGCCGCCGCCGATTCCACTGTGGAGCTTCGCGGGGTGGTCGTCCCGCCGACCGAACTGTTCTGGCACTTCGCCAAACCGCCCGCGACCATCGACGGACCGGAACTCGGCCGGACGAGCTGGGAAATCGAGCGGTTCTGCGCGCTCGGCCTCGCCGCCGACCCGGACGTGCTGACCGTCCTCGCCGCGCCGAGGGTGGTGCGGCAGACGTCGATCGGCGCGGAACTGCGCGAACTGACCAAGGCATTCCTGTCCCAGCGCGCCGCCGACTCCTACCGCCGCGCCACCGCGACCGAATTCGCCCGCGCGTCCGCCGCCATGACCAGCGGCGGCACACCCCGCTGGCCCCAACTGGCCGAGGTGATCCGCAGGCTGATCATCTGCGAAGGCCTGCTCCGGACCGGCCAACTCGACCAGGACATCGGCAAGCACCGCGACCAACTGCTGGCCGTGCAAGCCGGTCAACTGCCGTGGCGCGACACCCAGGACTGGGTCCAGTCCCTGCGCGACCGCAGCGCCGAAGCCGTGCTCCGCTCGCCGCTGCCGGTAACCCCCAACACCGAAGCCGTGCAACGCTGGCTGATCTCGGTCCGCCGCCGCTGCCTGACGCCCTGAAGCCCCTCAGGCGTCGGCTTTGTGCTGCTCCGAGGTGGGCGGCGCATCCTTGGGGTCTTGTGGCTCGGGCGAATCCGATGCCTCGGCTTCGGCCGCCTCGGCTTCGGCCGCTTCCCTGGCGGCGGCTTCCTCGAAGGGCTTCTGCACGCGCTTGAGGTGCTTGGCCATGGACCGGGCCAGGAAGGCGACCGCGATGAAGAACAGGACCAGGACCACGAAGCCGAGCGTGGACGCGGAGCCGAACTCCTGGCCGCTCGCGGGGGCGGGCGCGGGAGCCGGGGTGCTCTGGCCGGCGGCCAGCAGGGGCGCGCCGGTCAGAGCGGGAAGTGCGGGGAACGCCAGCACGCTCACGGGTTGTCCGTTCCACCGGCGGTCGTCCTGACCTGCCGGTTCGCTCCGTGAGCGTGCTTGCTCATACCGTCACCTTCTCCGTGATCCCGGTGAACAAATCGTCCTCCGGCAGGGTCGTGTCCACCAGCGACCGGGCCAGTTCGTAGTCCTCGTGCGGCCACAGGCTGCGTTCGAGGTCCGGGTCGATGGCGAACCATCGGCTGTTCGGGTCGATCTGGGTCCGGTGGGCCAGCAGCGCCCGGTTCCGCACCTCGAAGTATTCGCCGCACTCCACCCTGGTGGTGACGCGGTCGTCGGGGTCGGGCCGGTCGTCCTTCCAGTTTGCCAGCCACTCGTCGTAGGGCGACTCCTGCCCCCGGGCCAGCAGCGCTTCGTGAATTTTGAGAATTTTGGCCCGGGAGAATCCGTGCGAGTAGTAGAGCTTGACCGGCTGCCAGGGCTCGCCTCGGTCGGGGTAGCGCTCGGGGTCGCCTGCCGCGTCGAACGCGGCGACGGACACCTCGTGGCAGCGGATGTGGTCGGGGTGCGGGTAGCCGCCGTTCTCGTCGTAGGTGATCAGCACGTGCGGGCGGAACTCGCGGATGATCTCCACCAGCGTCCCGGTCGACTCCTCCAGCGGCACCAGGGCGAAGCAGCCCTCGGGCAGCGGCGGCTTCGGGTCGCCCTCGGGCAGGCCTGAGTCGACGTAGCCGAGCCAGCGGTGCTGTACGCCGAGGATCTTCGCGGCCTCGGCCATCTCCTCGCGTCTGATCTCGGTCATGTTCTCCGCGACGCCCGGCTGGTCCATGCCCGGGTTGAGGATGCTGCCGCGTTCTCCCCCAGTGCAGGTGACCACCATGACCTCGTGCCCCTCGGCCACGTACTTGGCCAGCGACGCGGCGCCCTTGCTCGACTCGTCGTCGGGGTGCGCGTGCACCGTCATCAGCCGCAACTTCTCCGCCATGCCAGCGGTCCCCTCTCTACCTGTCTCCACGGGCCCACGCGTGGGCACGCCTACCCCTCAAGGGATAATGAACGTGGACTCAGTCGTTCATTGTTCCCTTGACACCGACATTTCCGCAGGAGGCCCGATGGCAGCCCCGGGCACGCCGTCCGACCGGTACGGCCGGGTGATGAAGCGGTCCCGGCGACGGTGGGTCTACTGGTCGCTGCTGGGCGTTTTCATCGTCGCCGGTGGCGTTGTCGCTTATGTCGGGTATGAGAACCTGGGTGCGAACCCGATCGACGCCGAGGTGTCCAGCTATCACGTGGTCAGCGATCATGAGGTCGACGTGAGCTTCACGGTGACCCGCGATCACCCGGATCAGGCCGCCGACTGCATTCTCGACGCGCCCGCCGCGGACGGCTCGGAAGTGGGCAGGCGCGAGGTGTACGTCCCAGCTGGTGAGAATGTCGGGACTTTGTCCACGGCATTGCAAACAGACAAACGCGCGACGACGGCCGAGTTCTACGGTTGCTCCTACCAGGTCCCCGCTTACCTCGCCAAATCCATGCCGCCAAGCGGGTGATCTGCGGGTTCTCCGGCGCAGGTCAGCGGAAAACTGCCAGCTTGGTACCCCCTTACCGTGTTACCCTCGAAGGGCAGCACGGCCCCGGCGTGGGCCGTGTTTTTTCCGTTCCGGGCCCACGGGTCGGGAACACCTAGCCCGTAACCCTCGGGCTGGATGCGGACGAGGAGTTGGTGACCATGAGCGAAACCCAGGTGACCTGGCTGACCCAGGAGGCCTACGACCGGCTCAAGCAGGAGCTTGACGAGCTGATCGCCTATCGCCCATCCATGGCCGCCAAGATCAACGCCAGCCGCGAGGAGGGTGACCTCAAGGAGAACGGGGGTTACCACGCGGCTCGCGAGGAGCAGGGCCAGCAGGAGGCACGGATCCGGCAGCTGCAGGAACTGTTGCGGGACGCCAAGGTCGGCGAGGCACCGACCAGCAGCGGCGTTGCCGAGCCGGGCATGGTGCTGACCGTCAGGTACGACGGTGACGAGGAGACCGAGGAGTTCCTGCTGGCGACCCGTGAGGAAGGCGCGCACGGGGCGATGGAGGTCTACTCGCCGAGTTCGCCGCTCGGTCAGGCGCTGCTCGGCGCGAAGAACGGCGAGGCCCGCCAGTACACGTTGCCCAATGGCAATGTCATGAAGGTGACGTTGCTCAAGGCCGTGCCCTACCACGGCTGAGTCGCGTTTCCGCGCCCGAAGTCAATTAATCGACTTAAAATGATCGATCGATAAATCTTTTGTCGATCGTGGCTGTCCGCGGCGTTTTTCTTATCATTTCAACAGGTTCCGGCCGGGTGATTGGCCGGGCCTGTTGAATGCTTTTTCCAGCAGTGGACGGACCCGGGGCGGGACCGGTGTGGACAGTGCGATCGAGGTACTCAGCCGCTGTACCCCGGTGACGTCCACGACCTCGTCGATGACGCGCTGCAGGTCCGCGTTGGACCGCGCGACCATCCGGACCAGCAGATCGCCCTGGCCGGTGGTGGCGTGCACCTCGCATACCTCCGCGATGGCCGACAGGCCCGCGATGACCTGCGGCCTGCGCCCCTGCGCGATCTCCAGCACCGCGAACGCGGTCAGGCCGTAGCCCATCGCGGCCAGGCCCAGCGCGGGCGGAAAACCGCCGAGCACGCCCCGCGCCACCAGCTTGTCCAGTCTGGCCTGGACGGTGCCGCGGGCGACGCCGAGCCTGCGCGAGCACTCCAGTACGCCCAGCCGGGGCTCGTCGGTGAGCAACAGCAGCAGGCGGGCGTCGAGTTCGTCGAGCGGATCGCCTGATTCGGCGGTTGGCGTGGACATCGGGCTCCTCCTGGTCAGTCTGTCCACTATGACAGGCCTATCCGCGGTTCGACTAGGCAGGTTGTCCAGCCGAATCGGTGTCACTTGCACAGCTTGCACGACGGTTTGATGCTTTTTCTTATGACCGAGACACTGAACACCCCGATGGACGACGTGAGCTTCGAGGCACTCAAGCAACTCGTCGGATTGGTCGACTACGACGCGTCGACCGACCCGTTCCCGGTGAAGGCCATGGACGCGGTGGTGTTCGTGACCGGCAACGCCACCCAGACCGCCTGGTACTACCGGCACGCGTTCGGGATGCGCCTGGTGGCGTATTCGGGCCCCGAGACCGGCAACCGCGACCACAAGTCCTTCGTGCTCAAGTCCGGCTCGGCCCGGTTCGTGATCAAGGGCGCGGTCCGTCCGGAGAGCGAACTGGCCGACCACCACCGCAAGCACGGCGACGGCGTCGTCGACCTCGCCATGGAGGTCGCGGACGTGGACAAGTGCATCGCGCACGCGAAGAAGATGGGCGCGACCGTGCTGGTCGAGCCGCACGACGAGACCGACGAGTACGGCACGGTGCGCATCGCGGCGATCGCCGCCTACGGCGACACCCGGCACACCCTGATCGACCGCAGCAACTACACCGGCGCCTACCTGCCCGGGTACGAGCCGCGCCAGGACCTGACGCCGCGGCCGGAGGGTGCGCCCAAGCGACTGTTCCAGGCGGTCGACCACTGCGTCGGCAACGTCGAACTGGGCAAGATGGACTACTGGGTGGACTTCTACAACCGTGTGATGGGCTTCGTGAACATGGCGGAGTTCATCGGCGACGACATCGCCACCGACTACTCGGCGCTGATGAGCAAGGTCGTGTCCAACGGCAACCACCGGGTGAAGTTCCCGCTCAACGAGCCGGCCGTGAGCAAGCGCAAGTCGCAGATCGACGAGTACCTGGAGTTCTACGACGGCGCAGGCTGCCAGCACATCGCGCTGGCCACCGGCGACATCATCGCCACGGTCGACGCGATGCGCGCGGCAGGCGTCGAGTTCCTGGACACGCCGGACTCCTACTACGAGGACCCGGAGCTGCGGGCCCGGATCGGCGAGGTGCGGGTGCCGATCGAGCAGTTGCAGGCCCGCAAGATCCTGGTCGACCGGGACGAGGACGGCTACCTGCTGCAGATCTTCACCAAGCCGATCGGCGACCGGCCGACCGTGTTCTACGAGCTGATCGAGCGGCATGGGTCGCTCGGCTTCGGCAAGGGGAACTTCAAGGCACTGTTCGAGGCGATCGAGCGCGAGCAGGAGCGTCGCGGGAACCTGTAAGGCCCGGGCCGATCAGGCCAGGATCGTGTAGCCGGCGGTTTGCAGGGCCTGGATGACCAGGGTGCAGTGGTCTTCGCCTCTGGTCTCCAGGTCCAGCGCCACCTCGGCCTCGCCGAGGCGCAGCGTGCCAGAGATGCGGGAGTGCTCGACGTCGACGACGTTGGCCCCCAGTTCGCTGAGTTTGGCCAGCAGCGCGGCCAGCGAGCCGGGCTGATCGGGGATGCGCAGCCGCAGGACCAGATAGCGGCCGGCCGCCTTCATGCCGTGCTGGATGATCTGCAACAGCAGCAGCGGGTCCACGTTGCCGCCGGAGAGCACGGCGACCACCGGCGGGGTGAACTGGCCGGAGTGCTGCAACAGCGCGGCAACCGTCGCGGCACCGGCCGGTTCGACCACCAGCTTGGCCCGCTCGATGCACATCAGCACCGCGCGGGACAACGATTCCTCGGTCACCGTGACCACGTCGTCGACGAGGCTTTCGACATGCGTGTAGGTGACCTGGCCGGGCTCGCCGACCGCGATACCGTCGGCCATCGTCGAGACTTTGTCCAGTTTGACGGGGTTTCCGGCGGTGAGAGACGGCGGGAGCGCGGCGGCCTGCTCGGCTTGGACCGCGACCACCCGGACTTCCGGGCGCAGCGCCTTGATCGCGACCGCGACGCCGCCGACCAGGCCGCCACCACCCGCCGCGAGCAGCACCGTGCCGGCCTCGGGGACCTGTTCCAGGATCTCCAGGCCGACGGTGCCCTGGCCGGCGATGATGTCCGGATGGTCGAAGGGGTGGATGAACACCGCCCCGGTGGCGTCGGCGAACGCCCGCGCCTTGGCCAGGGTCTCGTCGAAGGTGGTGCCGTAGAGGTGCACCTGGGCGCCGTAGGCGCGGGTCGCCTCGATCTTGGGCAGCGGTGCCTTGTTGGGCATGAACACGGTCGACTTGGTGCCGTGCAGGGACGCGCCGAGGGCAACGCCCTGGGCGTGGTTGCCCGCGCTGGCGGCGACCACCCCGGCGGCCCGCTCGGTCTCGGACAGGCCGTGGATGCGGACGTAGGCGCCGCGGATCTTGAACGAGCCGGTGCGTTGCAGGTTCTCGCATTTGAGGTAGACCGGACCGCCCGAAATCGCGGCGAGCACGCTGGAGTACGTCATCGGGGTTTCCCGCACGACGCCCCGCAACAGCTCCCTAGCTGCGCGTACCTGCTCCACACTGACCAGTTCCATGGCGCGATACTGCCAGGCGGCCAGCGCGACCGACGCCCACCTGGCGGGAACGGGTACCCTCGGTCACACGACCGGTGCGGTGCGGGCAGGCACGGTGCCCGGTCGAGCCCTTCGCGGAGGGCGCAATCGGGTCGCAGTCATGGTTTTCTTCAGGAGGTCGAATGGCACTCGTGGCACGTGCCGCCGGAGTGCTTCCCCTTGTCGCCTCGGTGGTCGCCGCCGCCGCACTCGCGGGCGCCGCGGTGTTCACCGTCGCCCAGGCCGGCTGCTCGGCGCCTGGGCACTACGTGACGAGCAACGGCCAGGTCGCTCTGGTTGGCGGCTGCATCGACCGGGACGAGCTGACCAGCGGTACCGACAACCTCGCCGGCCACGCCGACGGGGTGCGTACCCAGCCGTAGGCGGTGCTGGCTGCCCATCGGGCAGCCAGCGAACCACCAGGAATCTCAGCCGAGGGCGACCCGCAGGTCCTCGACCAGGTCAGCGGCGTCCTCGATGCCGACCGAAAGCCGGATCAGGTCGGCGGGCACTTCCAGCGCGGACCCTTCGGTGCTCGCGTGGGTCATCCGGCCCGGGTGCTCGATCAGCGACTCCACCCCGCCCAGCGACTCGGCCAGCGTGAACACCGTCGTCTTGGCACACACGTCCAGCGCCGCCTCGATGCCACCGGCGACCTGGAACGAGATCATGCCGCCGAAGCGCGACATCTGCTTGGCCGCGACCTCGTGGCCGGGGTGCTCGGCCAGGCCCGGGTAGTAGACGCGGGTGACCTTGGCGTGACTGGTGAGGAACTCGACGACGCGCTCGGCGTTGTCGCAGTGGCGTTCCATCCGCACCGCGAGCGTCTTGATGCCGCGCAGGGTCAGCCACGCGTCGAACGGGCCGGGCACCGCGCCCGCGCCGTTCTGCAGGAACGCGATCTGCTCGATCAGCTCCTGCTCCGAGGTGACGATGGCGCCGCCGACGACGTCGGAGTGGCCGCCGAGGTACTTGGTGGCCGAGTGCACGACCACGTCCGCGCCGAGTTCCAGCGGCTGCTGCAGGTACGGGGACGCGAAGGTGTTGTCCACCACCAGTCGCGCGCCCGCCTCGTGCGCAACGCCGGCCAGGGCGGCGATGTCGGCGATGTTGAGCAGCGGGTTGGTCGGGGTCTCGCACCAGATGAGCTTGGTGTTCGGCCGGATCGCGGCCCGCACCGCCGCGACATCCGACAGGTGCACCGTGGTGTGCTCGATTCCCCAGTGCGGCAACACCTTGTCCACCAACCGGAACGTGCCGCCGTAGGCGTCGTCCGGGATGATCAGGTGGTCGCCGGGGCGCAGGGTGGCCCGGATCAGTACGTCGCTGGCGGCCATGCCGGAGGCGAAGGCGCGCGCGTACGCGCCGCCTTCCAGTGAGGCAAGGCACTCTTCCAGCGCGGTCCTGGTGGGATTGCCGGTGCGGGAGTACTCGTAGCCGCCGCGCGTTCCACCGACGCCGTCCTGGGCGTAGGTGGACGTCGCGTAGATCGGCACGATGACCGAACCCGTTGCCGGGTCAGGATCTTGACCGGCGTGGATAGCTCGGGTCGCGAAACCGGGCTTGGCCGGCCGTGCACTGTCCGTCATGGACCCAGACTACGTCACCACTGCTGCGGCGGGTTGTTCGGCGGCTGCTGCGGGAAACCACCCGGATCGGATGGCGGGTAGGTGCCGCCGGGCTGCGCGAAACCACCGGACGGGGGCTGCTGGAAACCGCCCTGCTGCGGGAATCCGCCCGAGTTGGCCTGCGGAAAGCCTTGCTGCTGCTGGTAACCCGGCTGCTGACCGTACATTTGCTGTTGCGGCGCCTGGTATCCGAAGTTCTGCACCGGGGTGATCACGCGGCCACCGCTGCTGCGGAAAGCGAGGTAACGACCACTGAGCGGCACGATCGCCAGGATGAAGGTGGCGATGGCCGGGATCGAGTAGATGAACGCGACGCCGATCGCGGTTCCGGTGGCGGCCGCGCCCGCGTTGCTGTCGGCGTACTGGCTCGACATGACCTCGGAGATCTTGCTGCCGATCATGGCCGAGACCACGATCAGGCAGGCGACCACGACAACGCAGCCCAGCACGACCAGCCAGCGCCCGGCCGGCTTGCCGCCGAAGATCAGGCCCGCGCCGACGAGCAGCGCGATGGCGGAGAGGAATCCGCCGATCAGCGCCAGGTAGATGCCGGTGACGACCTGGCCGGGGACGTCGTTGTTGATCGCCTGCACGCCGCTGATCGCGCCGATGCCGACGATGAGGCTGAAGATGCCGCCGGGGATGGCCAGTCCGGCCGCGGTGAGCGCCGTGCCGCCGCTGGGACGATAGCTCGGATCATTGACTGCCGACGGATAACTCGGGGTCGGCATAGGTCCCCCTGGGTACGACATTTCGGCCCTCCAGCCAGCATTCACGACGTTCACGGCACCGTACCCAACACAGCAGCTCCCGGCGAGGCCAGGAGCTGCTGTGTTGGGCGAAACTTCACTTTTCGTGATCGAACCGATGTGGCAGCGCGCCGGTCACCACTGCTGCGGCGGCTGCTGGCCGTACCCGCCCGGCTGACCGGGCTGGCCGGGCTGCTGCGGGAACCCGCCGCTGGCCGGGTTCTGCGGGAAACCGCCGGTGCCGGGCGGCATGCCGGGCTGACCGTAACCGGGCTGCTGCGGCGGTGCACCGAAACCGGGCTGCTGGCCGTAGGGCTGCTGCGGCTGACCCGGAGCACCGTAGGGCTGCTGCGGCTGCTGCGGGGCGCCGTAGGGAGCGGGCTGGCCGTAGGGCTGCTGGCCGAAGGCACCGGCCTGACCCATGGTGGGCGTCGCCGTGCTCGGCAGACCGAGGTAGCCCTTGGTCTGCGGGAAGTAGCCGAGCAGACCGGCAATCAGGATGACGATGCCCGCGATCAGGAAGTACACCATGTAGCCACCCTGGAAGCTGTAGGTGGCGCCGAAGATGATCGCGAACACCGCGATGATGAAGCCGCTGCCCGCGATGGCGTGCTGCGAGATGTTGGCCAGCGAGTTCTTCAGGAAGATCACCACGGCCGCGCCGATGGTCACCAGGCCACCGAGCAGGATCAGGATGACGGTGATCCAGGCCAGCGCCGGGACACTGGTATTGCTCGCGGCCTGCGCGCCGGCCTGGTTGGCCGCCTGCACGCAGGCGGACGGGTCCGGACTCGACTGGCAGTACTGCTGGATCTGGGCCGCCGCATCCCCGGAAGCGCTGGAGGCCGAACCGAAGTCGCTCATGTCGATGATCGCGAAGATCGCCGCGAGCACGGCCAGGATGGCCAGCGTGGCGAGCACCAGCCAGCTGACGATCTGGGCGGTCGGCGCCGAGCTGCCACCGGCGCCCGGCGCGTACGCGGGCTGACCGTAGGCGGGCTGGCCGAACGCGGGCTGGCCGGGCTGCTGGCCGTACGCGGGCTGACCGTAGCCGGGCTGGGCCTGCGGCGGCTGGCCGTAGGCGGGCTGTCCAGGAGCGCCCGGGGCACCGAAACCGGGCTGCTGCGGGGCGCCGTAGGCGGGCGGCTGGCCGAAACCAGGCTGCTGCGGGGCACCGCCGAAACCGGGCTGCTGCCCCTGCTGCGCGGCGAACGGGTCGGAGGCGGGCTGCTGCGGCGCGGCGCCCCAGCCCGGCTGCGCGCCCGGCGCGGGTGCGGCGGGAGGCGGCGGCGTCGGGGACGTGCCGCCGGTGTACTGGCCGTAGTTCGGCAGCTGCTGGCCGGGCTGGACCACCTGGGTCGCCTCGGGCGCGGGGTTCGCCGACTGCGCCGGTGGCTGCTGGCCGGGTCGCACCACCTGCGTCGGGCCGGAGCTGGCCAGTGCCGGATCGCCGCCGGCCTGCTGACCGCCCTGCGGCTCCGGGGTCGGCTGACCGCCCTGCCCCGGCTGGTTCTCGGGCGGCTGCGGAGCACTCATCGGGTTTCCAACTCCTTGGCTTGTGCCTCGACATGCTGACTGGATAGACCTTGTGGTAAAGCTAGCCCATCCGGCAGTGCCTCGCTGGCAACCCCCGCAACTTGGTATAACGCGTCGTTAACGGACGCTGTCAATAACCACTGACGGTTGGCGCGCAGGTTACGAAATCCTCTTGCGCGCCAACCGAAAGTCGGTTCGGTGCGTTTCCGCGCCGGTTCAGCGCATGTCCCGCCCGGCGAGATACCCGAGCACGTCGTGCCGGGTCACGACCCCGGCGGGTTTGCCGTCCAGCAACACGAGCGCACCGTCCGCGCTGGACAGTGCGGTCATCGCGGTGCCGATCGGCTCGCCGGCGCCGATCGTGGGCAGCGGCGCGGACATGTGCTGTTCGACCCGGTCGGCGAGTTGCGCCTTGCCCGCGAACAACGCGTCCAGCAGATCGCGTTCGACGACCGCGCCCGCGACCTCGGCGGCCATCACCGGTGGCTCCGCGCCGACGACCGGCATCTGGGACACGCCGAACTCGCGCAGGATCGCGATCGCGTCCGCGACGGTCTCGTTGGGATGGGTGTGCACCAGGTCGGGCAGGGTGCCGTCCTTGCGCCGCAACACATCCCCGACCGTGGCGCCGGTGGAGTCGGGCGGCAGGAAGCCGTAGGAGGCCATCCAGCGGTCGTTGAAGACCTTGGACAGGTAGCCGCGACCGCCATCCGGCAGCAGCACGACGACCACGTCGTCCGGGCCGAGGCGGCCGGCCAGGCGCAGCGCGGCGGCCGCGGCCATGCCGCAGGAACCGCCGACCAGCAGCGCTTCCTCCCGGGCCAGGCGCCGCGTGATGTCGAAGGAATCCGCGTCGGAGATGGCGATGATCTCGTCGCAGATCTCGCGGTCGTAGGTGGTCGGCCAGAAGTCCTCGCCGACGCCTTCGACGAGGTAGGGGCGGCCGGTGCCGCCGGAGTACACCGAACCGTCCGGGTCCGCGCCGACGATCTTGACCTTGCCGCCGCTGATCTCCTTGAGGTAGCGGCCGGTGCCGGTGATCGTGCCGCCGGTGCCGATGCCCGCGACGAAGTGGGTGATCTTGCCCTCGGTCTGCCGCCAGATCTCCGGGCCGGTGGTGTGGTAGTGGCTGGCCGGGTTCTCCTGGTTGGCGTACTGGTTGGGTTTCCAGGCGCCGGGAATCTCGCGGACCAGCCGGTCGGAGACGTTGTAGTAGGAGTCAGGGTGCTCCGGCGGGACCGCGGTCGGGCAGACCACGACGCGCGCGCCGTAGGCCTTCAGCACGTTGCGCTTGTCCTCGGAAACCTTGTCCGGGCAGACGAACACGCAGTGGTAGCCCTTGCGCTGAGCGACCATGGCCAGGCCGACGCCGGTGTTGCCGGAGGTCGGTTCGACGATGGTGCCGCCGGGCCGCAGCTCGCCGCTCGCCTCGGCGGCCTCGATCATCCGCAGCGCGATGCGGTCCTTCACGCTGCCGCCCGGGTTCAGGTACTCGACCTTGGCCAGCACCAGGGGCGCGAGTCCTTCGGTGAGCGCGTTGAGCCGTACCAGGGGGGTGTTTCCCACCAGGTCGACCAGGTGCTCGGCGTATTCCACGGGAGGGTTCCTTCCGCTGTTCTGCTGCCTGTTCGGGCGTGAGCCTATGCGGGCGGACGCCCATTCATCCAACGGCAGGGGGTCGGGTGCGTAATGCACTTGCCTGGACGTCCGATATCTCAGACCATCCGAACTATCCATTTCGGGAACGGATGTACTGCTTCCGGTGTTTGGATCAAGTGTCCAGGCGACGGGCTGGGGAGGTGGGCGGATGTTCTGGAACCGAACGGTGCGGGTCACCGCGGTGCTGGCGGGCACGATCGGGGGCGTCAGCAGCGCCATGTACGGGCTGCTGACCAGGCAGAGTGCCTATGCGCATCGGCTGATCGGCGAGCCGGAAGGCCCGCCACCGGTGGCCGACGGCCGCTACAACCCACCCGGCTGGACCGGGCCTGCTGACGGCGACGCGCTGCGTTTCGCGGTGATCGGCGACTCGCTCGCCGCCGGTCTCGGCGCCGAAACCGCCGAGGGACTGCCCGGTGTACTGCTGGCCAGAGGCCTCGCCGAGGCACTGAGTCAGCCGGTCGACCTGACGACGTACGCGATCGTCGGAGCGACCACCAAGGACATGATCGAGCAGGTCGACGCCGCCGTGGCGAGCCCGCCGGACCTGGCCCTGATCGTCGTCGGCGGCAACGACGTGACCACCAAGATGTCGATCGGCTCGTCGGCGAAGCTGCTGGGTACCGAGGTGGGCCGGTTGCGCGAGGTCGGCGCCGGTGTCGTCGTCGGCACCTGCCCGGACCTGCTGCCGATCCAGCCGATCCGGATCCCGCTGCGCTGGATCGCCAGCGGCTGGAGCCGGTTGCTGGCCAGGGCGCAGGACCGTTCGGTGCGCAGGGCCGGCGGGCTGACCGTGTCGCTGGGCGAGCTGGTGTCGCCGGAGTTCCTGGTGCGGCCGGAGGAGCTGTTCAGCCCGGATCGGTTCCACCCGAACGGGGCCGGCTATTCGATCGCCAAGCAGGCACTGCTCGCCCCGCTGGTGCGGGCCGCCGGTGGAGATGTGGCCGAGGAACCGGCCCTCGCCGGACCGGGCGTCGCGGAGCGGGCGGCGGAGGCGGTCGCCGACACGGCGGTACGGCCGCTGGGCCGGGCCGAACCGGCGGCGTCTTGAGCTACCGCTAAGTAATTTACGGCCAGTATCACACTGGTTCAGGCACTCCTTCGCGGCGGACTTGCGCAACACTGGTTCGCAACCACACGCATCGTCACGAAGGAGTGCCGTCATGCCCGAGGCTGTGATCGTCGCCACCGCCCGATCCCCGATCGGCCGGGCAGGCAAGGGCTCGCTGGTCAGCATTCGACCCGACGATCTGGCCGTCCAGATGGTGCGGGCCGCCCTGGCCAAGGTGCCGCAGCTCGACCCGAGCCAGATCGACGACCTGATGCTGGGCTGTGGTCTGCCCGGTGGCGAGCAGGGCTTCAACCTGGGCCGGGTGGTTTCGGTGCTGCTCGGCTACGACAGCGTGCCCGGCTGCACGGTCACCCGGTACTGCGCGTCGAGCCTGCAGACCACCCGGATGGCGCTGCACGCGATCCGCGCGGGCGAGGGCGACGTGTTCATCTCCGCGGGCGTGGAGACCGTGTCCCGGTTCGAGAAGGGCAGCTCCGACTCGTGGCCGGACACCCGTAACCCGCTCTTTGCCGAGGCGGCCGAGCGCGGCACCGCCCAGGCCACCGCGGATGAGCAGGAATGGCACGACCCGCGCCAGGACGGCGCCGTGCCGGACGTGTACATCGCGATGGGCCAGACCGCGGAAAACCTGGCGCTGGCCAAGAACGTCTCCCGGCAGGAGATGGACGAGTTCGGCGTGCGCTCGCAGAACCTGGCCGAGAAGGCCATCGCGGATGGTTTCTGGGCCCGCGAGATCGTGCCGGTGACGTTGCCGGACGGCACCGTCGTCGACGCCGACGACGGCCCGAGGGCCGGGGTCACCTACGAGAAGACCGCGACCCTCAAGCCGGTGTTCCGCCCGAACGGCCGGGTCACGGCGGGCAACTGCTGCCCGCTGAACGACGGCGCGGCCGCGCTGGTCGTCATGTCCGACACCAAGGCCAAGGAACTCGGCCTCACCCCGCTGGCCCGGATCGTGTCGACCGGCGTTTCCGGCCTGTCCCCCGAGATCATGGGCCTCGGCCCGGTCGAGGCGTCCCGGCGCGCGCTGGCCAACGCGGGCAAGACCGTCGACGACATCGACCTTTTCGAGATCAACGAGGCGTTCGCCGCCCAGGTCATCCCGTCCTACAAGGAAATCGGCATCCCGCTGGACAAGCTGAACGTCAACGGCGGCGCGATCGCGGTCGGCCACCCGTTCGGCATGACCGGCGCGCGCATCGCCACCACCCTGATCAACTCGTTGCAGTTCCACGACAAGCAGTTCGGCCTGGAAACCATGTGCGTCGGCGGCGGCCAGGGCATGGCCATGGTTCTCGAACGCCTCAGCTGAAAGCTCGGTTTTTTACAGCTGCGCCAAGTAGAACCGGGTGCCCTGATCATCGACGCAGTCGGTGGAACGGCCGTAGGGCTGCGCTTGCGGCTCGTTGGCCGAACCACCGGCTGCGCGCACTCGCGCCACGGCCACATCGATGTCGTCGACGACGTACTGGGGCACGATGGTGGCCTCCGGGTGGCCACCGGCCAAACCGGACAGTGGCCGGATGCCGTTGATGTTGAACCGGTCGCCACCCGACCGGCCTTGCGAGAACTCCCAGCCGAAGACCGCGGTGAAGAAGGCGCGGAAGCGGGCGGTGTCGCCGACTTCGAAGGTGAGGTAGACGATCTCGCCGCCG